>CAZIXE010000032.1:0-43242 GCA_964543235.1 uncultured Rhizobiaceae bacterium
ACGGTGGCCCGGCCTCCACCCCAAGCCTTTTTCCGACCACGATTCCCGGGCATTTACGGATCATCAGCGGGCCGGGATGGCAAGGGGTGTTCAAGGATAGACGCCGGTGGCAGGAGGATCTGCCTGCATTTCCCTTTAGAACGGGCCATCCAGCCATGCGACAGCGGCGATTCTGACCATCATGGGGTTCTTCAGGTCCAGCCCAAAGAAAGCGCGCGGCCGCAGGAACGAACGGCAGGAGCCGCGCCTGTTCGACGGGCGCGGCAGCCGCGGGTCTGCCAGCCGCGACAAGCCGAGGCCGCGGCGCCGGCGGCGCTCGCTCATGGGCGGGCTCCTCTCCCTGGCCTTCAGCTTCATTGTCATCGGCGTCGTGGCGGGCGGCCTCGGTTTCGGCTACCTGTGGCTGTCGCTCGACCAGAAGGGGCTGCTGAAGATCCCGGAGCGCGAGCCTGGCCTCATGGTCACCGCCGCCGACGGCACGATCCTCGCCGAGCGAGGCGCGTTCTACGGCGACGATGTCAGGGTCGACGAGCTTCCCGACTATGTGCCCAATGCCATCATCGCCATCGAGGACCGGCGGTTCCGGCAGCATTTCGGCATCGATCCGGTCGGGCTCATCCGTGCGGTCTATGAGAACTTCAAGGCCGGGCGGCTGGTGCAGGGCGGCTCGACGCTTACCCAGCAACTCGCCAAAAACCTGTTCCTGACGCCGGAGCGCACGCTGCAGCGCAAGCTCCAGGAGGCAGTGCTGGCGGTCTGGCTCGAGACCAAATTCTCTAAGGACGAGATCCTGCAGCTCTATCTCAACCGTGTCTATTTCGGGGCCGGCGCCACCGGAATCGAGCAGGCGGCACGCAAGTATTTCGCGCGCTCGGCCCGGGATGTCACCATCCCGGAAGCAGCGATCCTGGCGGCAGTGCTCAAGGCCCCCACCACCTACAACCCGATCACCAATCCCGAACGGGCGCAGGCGCGGGCGCGGGAGGTGATCAATGACATGGTCGAAAGCGGCTTCCTCACCAGCGAGGAAGCGGAGCTCGTGGCGACAGCGCCGGCCACGGTCAAGGCTTCCGACTATGTCCCGGCGACGCAGTACGTGGTCGACTGGGCCGCCGAGCTTCTGCCGACGCTGGTCAAGGCCTATGACCAGTCAATCGTCATCGAAACGACGATCGATCCGGGGCTGCAGGCCCATGCCGAGCGGGCGCTGCGCAAGCGGCTCGCCGAGCAGGGCCGCAAGCTCAATGTCTCGCAGGGCGCCATCGTGGTGCTCGACATGCGCGGCGCCGTCAGGGCCCTCGTGGGCGGACGCTCTTACGCGCGCAGCCAGTTCAACCGGGCAACCAAGGCCAAGCGCCAGCCCGGCTCGGCATTCAAGCCCTTCGCCTATCTCGCCGCCGTCGAACAGGGCTACACCGCCAACTCGATCGAAGTGGACGAGCCGGTGCGGATCGGCGACTGGCAGCCCGAGAACTACAAGCGGAAATATCTCGGCCCGGTCACGCTGCAGAAGGCGCTGGCCCTGTCGCTCAACACGGTGGCCGCCAAGGTGGTGCAGAATGTGGGGCCCGAGGCAGTGGTGGCGACGGCACACCGCCTCGGCATCGCCTCGCCGCTTGGCATCGATGCCTCGATCGCGCTCGGCACGTCAGAGGTGACGCTGCTCGAGCTGACCGCGGCCTTCACGGCCTTTGCCGACGGCGGGGCGCCGGTGGTGCCGCATCTCGTCACGCGCATCACCACGCGCGACGGGCAACTGCTCTACGAGCGGCATGGTGACGGTTTCGGGCCGGTCATCTCCTCCTATGATGTCGGCACGATGAACCAGATGCTGCGGGCGGTGGTAACGGAAGGTACCGGCCGGCGGGCGCAGTTCGGCGGCTTTGACATTGCCGGAAAGACCGGCACCAGCCAGGACTACCGCGATGCGTGGTTCATCGGCTACACGAGCCACCTGGCTGCCGGCGTGTGGGTCGGCAATGACGACAATTCGCCCACCAAGCAAGTCACCGGCGGGTCGCTCCCCGCCGACATCTGGCGGGACGTCATGGAAGTTGCGCATGCCGGGCTGCCGCATGTGCCGCTGCCGGGCGAAGCCTGGCAGGATCTGGAACCGCAGATCGCCGCCGGCAGCGACAATGACGTCTTCGCCCTGCCCGACGAGTATGATCAGCAACCGCGCGGCACCGGTGGCTTCTTCGAGTCGATCCAGGACATGTTCGGCGGATCGAATACCCGGCAAAGCAGCCAGGGCGCAGGCGGCGAAACCGCCTACCAGCGCATGCAGAAGAAGAAGCAGCCGCGCTGACACCCTTTCAGATGCGGCGGCCGTAGCGATGCAGGGTGGTGCTGTTGGCCCTGAGCCATGCCTTGGCGGTGGCGGCCGCCCGGCAGTGGCCCAAAACCAGACGCCAGAACCGTACTGAATGATCCATGTGCCGCAGATGCGCGACTTCGTGGGCCGCGACGTAATCGAGGACATGCGGCGGCGCCATGATGAGCCGCCATGAAAAGGACAGGCTGCCGTCCGAGGCGCAGGAACCCCAGCGGCTCTTCTGGTCGCGAATAGTCACGCGCCGGAAGCTCACATTCATCGCGGCCGCGTATTTCTCCGTCGCCGCCACCAGTTCGCGCCGGGCTTCGGCCTTGAGCCAGTCCAGGATGCGCCGGGGCACGTGCTCCGCTGCGCCCGCGACATGCAGCTGGCCGCTGTCCGCGTCAAACCGCACCGTGCCGCGAACGACCGGGCTGTGAACGATCGTCACGTCGTGGCCGCGCAGAGGGAAAACGGCACCGTGGAGAAATTCGACGGAGCGGCCGGCGCGGGCCAGGCGGGTGCTGATCCAGCCGGCCGAGCGCAGAGCAAAGGCGAGGCCTTCGTCACGGCCGACTCCCGGCGGCAGCGTGACCAGCACGCCCTGCCCCGAACGGTCCAGCCTGACGATGAGACGGCGGGCGCGGCGATGGCGGCGAAAGGCGACGGGAATGCTGCTGCCGGCGATGTCAAGCACCGCCGGGGCAAGGTGGGCCGGGCTCCGGCCCCGGCGCCATCGCTGCAGCAGGGCCTTCAAGGCGGATCAGCCCTGCTCGGCCATGAAGCCGACGATGCGCGGCACGACCTCGCTCCGGAAGCGCGAGCCATTGAAAACACCATAGTGGCCGACGCCCTTCTGGAGATGATGCATGCGCCGGGTGGCCGGGATCGAGGTGCAGAGAACATGGGCGGCCTGGGTCTGGCCAACGCCCGAGATATCGTCCTTCTCGCCTTCGACCGTCATCAGGGCGGTCCTGGCGATGGCAGCCGGCTCGACCAGCACACCGCGATGGTTGAAGGTGCCGCGCGCCAGATCCTGGCGGACAAAGACGCGCTCGACGGTGTGAAGATAGAATTCGGCGGCGAGGTCCATGACCGACATGTATTCGTCGTAGAACTCGCGATGTTTCTCGGCGGAGTCGCCGTCACCTTCAACAAGATGCCAGAAGAGTTCACGGTGGGCGTCGATATGGCGGTCGAGATTCATGGTCATGAAGCCGGTCAGCTGCATGAAGCCCGGATAGACATCGCGGAACGCGCCTTCATGGGGGAAGGGCACCTTGACAATGACATTGCGGCGGAACCAGTCAACACCGCGCTTGACGGCCAGCGTGTTGACGACGGTTGGATTGCGGCGGGTATCGATCGGTCCGCCCATAAGGATCATGGATTTCGGCACGCAAGGGTCGTTGCCGGACGACATGAGCGAGACAGCGGCAAGGACCGGCACCGACGGTTGGCAGACAGCCATGACATGGGCACCGGGTCCAAGCTCGTGGAACATCGAGATCACGTAGTCGATGTAATCATCGAGGTCGAAGGCGCCGAGCGCCAGAGGCACATGGCGGGCGTCGTGCCAGTCGGTGATGTAGACATCGGCATAGGGCAGCATGGCTTCCACCGTACCGCGCAGCAGGGTGGCGTAATGGCCCGACATCGGCGCCACGATGAGAAGCTTGTCCTGCCTGGCGGGCCTCGCCCGCTTCGGCCACTCCTTGCGGAAATGCAGCAATGTACAGAAGGGCTTGGTGAAAACGACCTGTTCGGTAACCGCAATCTTCTTGCCGTCGATCATGGTCTCCGAGATGCCAAAAGCGGGCTTGCCATAGCGGCGGGTCACTCGCTCGAAGAGTTCGAGCGATGCGGTCATCGACCTGCCGATGTAAGTGCCGGACCAGGGGTTGGCCGGATTCTGCCAGAATCCATGAGCAGTGTCGGCGATGGCCCGCCAGGGGGCGAGCACGGCGTGATTCATCTCGTAGATGTGATAAAGCACTTCATTCACCCCAGTTGCCCCGAGATCCGGGGCCGTTCCCCGGATGCTGCGCTGCAAAAGCTAACAGTCCCTTGCAGGAAGTACAACTTATCCATTGGTAAGGATACAATTGCTCGTGACCGGGTGATTTTCCCTATCGCGAAACGGCCTCGCGCAGGCCGCCGGCCAGAGCCTTGACGTCAGTGCCATAGGTGAAGTGCCTGACAAACTTGCCGTCCGGCCCCATCAGGTAAAGGATGGTGGAATGATCCATCAGGTAATCGGAGTCACCCTGCTTGGCCGGCTGCCTGGCGTAATAGACGCGGTAGGCGGCGGCCATGGCAGCGACATCCGCTTCCGAGCCGGTCAGGCCGATGGTCGAGGGGTGGAAACTGGCGACATATTCCCTCATGACCTGCGGCGTGTCCCGCGCAGGATCGATGGTGACGAAGACAGGTTGTATGCGTGAGGCAAGTTCGCCCAATTCGTCCAGCGCCGCCGACATGACCTGCAGTTCGGTGGGGCAGACGTCCGGGCAATAGGTGAAACCGAAGAAAACAAGCATGTATTTGCCCAGAAAATCCTTGTCGGTGACGCGCTTGCCGGTGTGATCGGTCATGGTGAAGGGACCCCCGACGAGAGCCGTTCCCGCACCACTCATGCGGCTGCGGTCAGACAGGGAGAACCAGATGGCGCCGATCCCGGTGGCGAGGGCAATCAGCAGGACGGTGGCGGCGAATATGACGTTCTTGCGGCTTGGCATGGCACAGACAGTTTGAAGCTGGCGCACGATAGCCTAAAGTCGCGGCCAGGCAATGGCAGGACCACGGCATGAACGCATTTGAGGCAATCGGCCTGAGCGCCGGTTCCCGGTATGCGGCGGAAGAGCCTGGCGCGGAATTCACGGGCGAGCGCGGCTTGCGGCTCAGGACACTGGTGCGGCTGCGCTGGCTGGCCGTCACCGGCCAGACCGGCGCGGTGCTCTTCGTCAATCTGCTGCTCGGCTTTCCGCTGCCGCTCGGCTGGTGCCTTGCGGCCATCGCGCTATCGGCCTGGCTCAACATCTTCTTCACCATCCGCTGGCGCTCGACAGTACGTTTGCCGGACCGATATGCCGCGCTGCTGCTCGGCTATGACATCCTGCAACTGGCGGTGCTGCTCTATCTCACCGGCGGCCTGCAGAATCCCTTTGCATTCCTGTTCCTGGTGCCGGTCACGGTTTCGGCTTCCGCACTCTCGCGCAAGTGGACCTTGTGGCTCAGCGGCCTGGCTTTCGTGTGCACGACGGCACTGGCCTTCCGGCACTATCCGCTGCCGTGGTTTCCGGGCGAACGCCTGCAGCTGCCGCAACTCTATCTTGCCGGCATGTGGGCCGCCCTGGTCTCCGGCGTCGTGTTCGCGGCCATCTATGCCCGGCGGATTGCCGAGGAGGCCCGGCAGATGTCGGCGGCACTGACGGCGACCGAACTCGTGCTGGCGCGCGAGCAGCGGCTTTCGGCACTCGACGGCCTGGCGGCGGCAGCGGCACATGAACTTGGCACGCCTCTGGCGACGATCGCGCTGGTCGCCAAGGAACTGAAGCGCGAAGTGAGGGCCCGGGGCCATGTCAAGGACGACATCGATCTGCTGATCAGCCAGTCGGCTCGCTGCCGGGAAATCCTGTCGCGCCTTGCCAATCGCGATACACAGGCCGATGCCATGTTCGCCCAGGTCGGCCTGCGCGCCATGATCGAGGACATTGTCGGACCCCTGCGCGGCTCCGGCGTGGCCGTCGATATCGATGTCGAGCCACGCGCCGAGGGCAGGCCCGGGGCCGTAACAGAGCCGGTACTGCAACGCAATCCCGGCGTGATCTACGGCCTCGGCAACATCATCGAGAACGCGATCGACTTTGCCCAGTCACGGGTCGCCATCGAGGGACGATGGACGGCGCATGAGATCACAATCACGGTTCGCGACGACGGGCCCGGCTTCTCCCAAGAGGTCATCGACCGTCTGGGCGATCCCTTTGTCACGACGCGGCGCGGCTACGGCGCGGCCGAACCGCCAACCGGGCGCATCGACCAGCACGAGGGCATGGGGCTCGGATTCTTCATTGCAAAGACGCTGCTGGAACGCTCCGGCGCGCATGTTTCGCTGGCAAACCTGCCCCACCCCGACCACGGCGCGATTGTCCGGGTAGCCTGGCCGCGGGCGCGCATCGATGCCGGAAGCATGACCTCAGTTAGTTCTTGAGATGGCGGTCAGAGGGTTTATTTTCGGTCCGGGCGCCGGTAACACCACAGTCGGACCAACCAGGAATTCATCATGAGTGAAAAGGAACTGCCGAAGGACCGTACGCTCCTTCTGGTGGACGACGACAAGCCGTTCGTGACCCGGCTGGCGCGCGCCATGGAGAGCCGCGGATTCGAGGTTCGCGCCGTAGAGTCGGTGGCAGAGGGAATCGCCCAGGTCAGGAAGGCACCTCCCGGATTCGCCGTTGTCGACCTGCGACTCGGCGACGGCAACGGACTCGACGTGATCGAGGCGCTGCACCAGGCGCGGCCAGACGCACGCGCGGTGGTGCTCACCGGTTACGGCAACATCGCAACAGCAGTCACGGCCGTGAAGCTGGGCGCCATCGACTACCTGGCAAAGCCGGCCGATGCAGACGCAGTCTATGGCGCGCTCACCGGCCATACGGAAACACGCACGGCGCTGCCGGAAAACCCGATGTCGGCCGACCGGGTCCGCTGGGAGCATATCCAGAGGGTCTATGAGCTGTGCAACCGCAATGTCTCGGAAACGGCGCGCCGGCTCAACATGCACCGGCGCACGCTGCAGCGCATCCTGGCAAAGCGGGCCCCAAAGTAGCGCTTCACTCGACCGGCGGGTCGTAGAGGCCGTGGAGGCGGAGTGCAGCGGTGCGTGCAAATGCCAGGGTCAACGCCCGGCGGCGCGAGGCGTGGAGGGGCACCGGTTCCGGCTGCCGGATGATATCCGCGCCCCAGCTGTCGGCAACAATCAGGCCTGCCTCCTGCGGGATGATCGAGGCGTCGAGTTCCGGCGGCACCGCGAAGAACAGCCGGTCGCAATAGTCCCAGTATTCCGGCCATTTCTGGTCAGCGCGGTAATCTGCAAGAGAGGACTTGATTTCGACGATCCAGATGGTGCCGGCGGCATCCATGCCAATGACATCGGCGCGGCGGCCGGTTCGCAGCGTGAACTCGGTGAGCACCGCGAAGCCGGTGGCCCGCAGCAGCCGGGCCACGCCGCGCTGCACGGCCGCGGCTGCCGCGGACTGCCGCCCGTCGGGGCGCGGTTCCGGATGAGCCTGCTTCACGTCAATTCTGCTTGTTGACCGGGAGCATTTCCACGTAATCTCTGTCGCC
This sequence comes from uncultured Rhizobiaceae bacterium, assembly GCA_964543235.1. Taxonomy (GTDB): domain Bacteria; phylum Pseudomonadota; class Alphaproteobacteria; order Rhizobiales; family Aestuariivirgaceae; genus JANMMJ01. The sequence continues at coordinate 7,661 of CAZIXE010000032.1, forward strand.
AAACAAGGCGGCGGTCAACCGCCGCAACAAAGGGGATTCGCTTGGGCATCTTGCTGGCGCTGAGCCGGGTGATCGACTCGGTCACGGGGTTCATCGGGTATCACGTGCGCTGGCTCATTCTGGCGGCGGTCCTGATCAGCGCCGCCAATGCCATCACCCGGAAGGTTTTCGACACGAGTTCCAATGCCTGGCTCGAACTGCAGTGGCTGCTGTTTGGCGCGGTCTTCCTGCTGGCTGCCTCCTATACGCTGCAAAAAAACGCGCATGTTCGCATCGACGTCGTGTCCAACCGGCTGAAGAAACGAACGCGGGACTGGATCGACCTGTTCGGCCACATTTTCATGCTGGCGCCGCTGGCGCTCATCCTGATCTGGCTGTCGGGGCCGTTCTTCTGGGAGTCCTATACCGGCAACGAGCAGTCCGCCAATGCCGGCGGGCTCAGTGTCTGGCCTTCGAAGTTTTTCGTCCTCGCCGGATTCAGCCTGTTGCTGCTGCAGGCGTTCTCGGAAATCATCAAGCGGATCGCAGTTCTGTCGGGGGCCATCGCAGAGCCGGAACCGCAAGCAGAACACGGCCACCACCCAGCCGACATTTCGCCCAAGGGCGGGCATAACGAATGATCGAACTGATCGCCCACAACCTAGCGCCGATCATGTTCCTGTCGCTGATCGTGCTGCTGCTGCTCGGGTATCCGGTCGCCTTCTCACTCGCCGCCAATGGGCTCCTGTTCTTTTTCATTGCCGTCGAACTTTCACCCTACTCGAACGAGATCAAGCTGTCATGGCCACTGCTCATGACATTGCCGGGGCGCGTGCTCGACGTCATGCGCAACGACACGCTGCTGGCGATTCCGTTCTTCACCTTCATGGGAATCATTCTTGAGCGATCCGGCATGGCGGAAGATTTGCTGGACACGGTCGGACAATTGTTCGGCCGGATACGGGGCGGCCTTGCCTTTGCGGTGGTGATCGTGGGTGCCCTGCTTGCCGCTACGACAGGCGTGGTCGCCGCCTCGGTGATTGCCATGGGGCTGATCTCGCTGCCCATCATGCTCCGCTACGGCTATGACCGGGCCCTTGCCACCGGGGTCATTGCCGCATCCGGCACGCTGGCCCAGATCATCCCACCATCGCTGGTGCTGATCGTGCTCGCCGACCAGCTCGGGCGGTCGGTCGGCGACATGTATGCGGGCGCTCTCTTGCCCGGGCTCATCCTGACCGGGATCTACTGCCTGTATGTCTTTGCGGTAACGATTGTTAAGCCGGGAGCTGCCCCGGCACTGCCGGAGCACGCGCGGATCCTTACCGGAAGCCCACTGCCGCTCGCCGTTCTGACCGCAGCCGGGATTGCAATTGGCGTCGGCGCCTATCAGTATCTCAAGGATTCCCTCGAGAACGGCGCCGGTATCTGGTCGGCGACCATCGCCATCGCCGCTGTCTATTTCGCTGCCGTTGCGGACCGCTCGTTCAACGGCGGCCTGCTGTCGGACCTCGCGCAAAGGGTAGTGATCGTCCTCATTCCGCCACTCGCCCTCATTTTTCTCGTACTCGGAACGATCTTCCTCGGCGTTGCGACGCCGACCGAGGGTGGAGCCATGGGAGCGACGGGAGCGCTGATTCTCGCCTTCGCCAAGCGACGGCTTTCGTTAAACGTTCTGAGTGACGCGCTTGAAGCGACCACGCGGCTGGCATGCTTCGTCATGTTCATACTGATCGGCTCGCGCGTTTTCTCGCTCACATTCTACGGCATCAACGGCCATGTGTGGGTCGAGGAACTGTTCTTCGGCCTGCCCGGAGGTGAATGGGGCTTCCTGTTTGCCGTCAGCCTGCTCGTCTTCATTCTCGGCTGCTTCATCGACTTCTTCGAAATCGCCTTCATCGTGGTGCCGCTGCTGGCGCCGGTGGCGGCCAAGCTCGGCATTGACCTCGTGTGGTTCGGCGTGCTTCTTGGTGTCAACATGCAAACGAGCTTTCTCACGCCGCCGTTCGGTTTTGCGCTGTTCTACATGCGGTCGGTGGCACCGATAAGAGCCTATGTCGACAAGATCAGCGGGCAGAAAATCGCGGGCGTGGCCACCACACAGATCTATCGCGGCGCGGTTGCCTTCATCATCCTGCAGCTGATCATGCTCGGCATCGTGCTGGCGTTTCCGGGGCTGGCGATCACCCAGAGCGCGGCAGTCATCGATCCTTCGCAGGTGGAGATCGAGTTGCCGCCAATCGGTGGAGAAGAGCCGCAAGGCGGCATTGAGATTGTGCCGCCGCCCGATTTCGGCACACCACCCGAAATCAACCCCAACTGAGAGTCACGCCGGCTGCGGGCCGTCGTAGCCTTCAATGATAACGAGGTCGGAGACCGCCGCAGCCCTGCGCTTCTCAAGTGCCTCCGCATACTCCGGCGAGCGGTAGCAGGCGAGTGCGGAGGCGTAGGATGGAAATTCGATCACCACGTTCCGGGAACGGCTTGATCCCTCGGGGCACTCGAAGGCGCCAGCGCGCACCAGGAAACGCGCTCCGAACCTGGCGAAGGCCGCGGCGTTGGCGTCGATGTAGGCTTTGTATGCTTCGGGATCGGTTACGTCGACGCGGGCAATCCAGTATCCTTTCGCCATCGCTGCACCTTTCCGCCAACAAGAGAGGGGGCACCCGGGCCCCCTCAGCCTAACGTTTTCAGTCTTCGATCACAGCATCTTCTTGCGCTGTTGACCCATCATGAAGCTGTTGAAGGTGTTCTCCGACACCTGCTCCCAGAGGAAGGCATCGGCACGATAGGCCGCCACCGAGTCATATATCTTTTTGAAAGCCGCATTGCTCGCGCTGATCTCGGTATAAGTTTCCTTGGCAGCGTTGAAGGCCGCTTCCATGACATCCTGCGGGAAGGGCCTCAGTTTCGCTCCGCCGCCGACCAGCTTCTTGAGGGCTTCGGGGTTCTTCTGATCGTAGCTCGCCAGCATGTCGCAATTGGCTGCCTGGGCGGCAGCCTTGACAATCGCCTGGTAGGCGGGCGGCAGTTCAGCCCATTTGGCCGTGTTGACCATGACGTGCAGCGCGCTTCCGCCTTCCCACCAGCCGGGATAGTAATAGTAAGGCGCCACCTTGTAGAAGCCGAGCTTCTCATCATCGTAGGGACCGACCCATTCGGCGGCGTCTATCGTGCCTTTTTCAAGCGCGGGATAGATGTCGCCGCCGGCTATCTGCTGGGGAACAACGCCGACCTTGGAGATGATTTTGCCGGCGAATCCACCGATACGCATCTTGACACCCTGCATATCGGCCACTGACTTGATCTCCTTGCGGAACCAACCACCCATCTGAGCACCGGTGTTGCCGCACGGAAAGCCGATAAGGTTGTGGGTGGCGTAGAACTCGTTCAGGAGATCATTGCCGCCCCCATAGTAGAACCAGCCATTAATGCCTCGTGCATTGAGCCCGAAGGGGATACCTGTGCCGAAAGCAAATGTCGGGTCCTTACCCCAATAATAGTAGCTCGCCGTGTGACACATCTCGATCGAGCCCTTGCCGGTTTCATTGGCAGCCTCGAGGCCGGGGGCGATTTCACCAGCCGGAAAGACCTGGACCTGGAACTTGTTATCCGTGGCTTCGGCAACATACCTGGCGAAAACTTCAGCAGTGCCGTAAATTGTATCAAGCGCCTTGGGAAAGCTCGATGTCAGGCGCCAGTTCAACTGGGGCGTGGATTGGGCAATTGCAGGGGCAGAGAGGGCGGCTGTGGCAGCGGTCGCGGCGCCCGCGGACTTGATAAACTTACGGCGATCCATCGATGGGGTTCCTCCACTGGTTGTTGGCCGGCCAGATATAAAGGCCCATATCCGGTCCGGCAACCGCAACTCTTGGCCGATACCAGAAATGAACAACCCGCGCCCCCCGGAGGAGGCGCGGGCCAGATTGAGTATGGCGTGACGATTACAGGATGATGTCGCCAGCGACGATCACGGTTCCGGCCGTGAACTTGATGACGAAATCAGCCGTCGTGTCGCCGTCAGCCAGGTAACCCGTCATGGTGCCGGTGGCAGCGTCGTAGTAGACACGGCCCTGAACCGGAGTGGCGGGGGGAGTCGTGGCTGCGAAACTGAAAGCCTGGTCGTCAGCGACGGAGGTGTTCGCGTCGATGCCGCTCAGATCGAGCTTGTCCACGGTCGTGGCAAAGTCCGTGATGGTGTCGAAGTTGAGCGTCGTCGACTGGCTCACCGCTGTGTAGATGAAATTATCGGCGCCAGTATTGCCCGTCAGGCGATCCTTGCCCGCACCGCCGGTGATGTCGTCATTGCCGGCACCGCCAGTGATGGTGTCGTTGCCGCCACCGCCGACGATCGTGTCGTTGCCGCCCGCACCCGAGAGCGAGTTGGCGCCCGCATTACCGGTAATCTCGTTGGCGAGGGCGTTGCCCGTGCCCGAACGACCCAGGGTTCCGGTCAGGATCAGGTTCTCGACATTATCACTGAGGGTGAAGTCGACGGAAGACTTGACCGTGTCAGTGCCTGCGTCGGCATTCTCGGTGACGGTGTCACCAGCCTGGCCAACCACATAGACATCGTCGCCGTCGTCTCCGGCCATGGCGTCGTTGCCGCCACCGCCGTTCAGCGTGTCGCCGCCGGCACCGCCGTTCAGCGTGTCGGCGCCGGCATTGCCGACCAGGTTGTTGTTGCCGTCATTGCCGGTGATCTCGTTGGCTAGCGTGTTGCCCTTACCAGCAATGTTGTCGCTGCCGATGAGGGTGAGATTCTCCAGGTAGGAGGTCAGGGTGAAGGCCACCGACGAAACGACTTCGTCGATACCGCCGCCATTGGCCTCGCTCTGCGTCTCACTGACGCTGTCGGAGGTCGAGTCGACAGTATAGAGGTCGTCGCCCAGGCCGCCGATCATGATGTCGGCCCCAAGTCCTCCATTCACCGTGTCGGCGCCGGCACCGCCGTTCAGGCTGTCGTCGCCCGAGCCACCCAGGAGGGAGTCGCTGCCGTCGCCGCCCAGGATGGTATCCTTGCCGCCAGAACCCGAAAGGGTGTTGTTACCGGCGTTGCCAGTCAGCTTGTTGGCTGCGGAATTGCCGATACCGTTGAGGTTCAATGCGCCGGTCAGTTCCAGATTCTCGAGGCCGGTGCCGAGAGTGACTGACGCGGTGCTGCTCTTGACAAGGTCAATGCCTTCGCTGTCAGTGATCGTGTCACCGGCATTGTCGACAATATAGGTGTCATTGCCACTGCCGCCGTCCATGGCGTCAGCACCCGTGCCGCCGTTCAACGTATCGTTGCCGCCGCCGCCGTTCAGCGTATCGTTGCCGCCGCCGCCAGTCAGGGCATTGGCTGCGGAGTTGCCGGTGATGAGGTTGGCACTGGCATTGCCGGTGCCACTCTGGGCGAGGCCGGTGAGCTCGAGGTTTTCGAGACCGGCGTCCAGCGTATAGTCGATCGAGGACTTGACGGAGTCGGTGCCGTCGCTGTCGGTGATGCTATCGCCGGCGCTGTCGACCACATAGGTGTCATCGCCATCGCCGCCATCCATGGCGTCGTCGCCGGCGCCACCATCGAGCGTGTCGTTGCCGGCCCCGCCATTCAGCGTGTCCGCTCCGCCGGCGCCCGAGAGGGCATTGTTGCCGTCGTTGCCGGTGATCACGTTGGCCGAGGCATTGCCGGTGCCGGACAGGTCGCCAACGCCGCCGCTGAGGTCGAGGTTCTCGACATTGGCGTCGAGCGTGAAGGAAACCGATGCAAATACGGTGTCGTTGCCTTCTCCAGCAGCCTCAACCGCCTTGTCGCCTGCATTGTCGACTATATAGCTGTCGCCGCCCGCGCCGCCCGACATGCTGTCGGCACCGGTGCCGCCATCCAGCGTGTCCGCGCCGCCCGCGCCATTGAGCGTATCCCCGCCGTCGCCGCCGTTCAATTCATTGGCCAGGCCGTTGCCGGTGATGACGTTGTTGCCGGTGTTACCGGTACCAGCGACCGTGCCGGTCGAGAGGGTGAGGTTTTCAACGTCGCTGCCCAAGGTGTAGGAGGCAAGGGTAGACACGACGACCGTGTCGGTGCCGTCACCGCCCGTGACAGTATCATCGGCATCATCGACATGGAGCGTGTCATTGCCGGTGCCGCCGTCCATGGAGTCGATACCGGCGCCGCCGTTCAACGTGTCGTTGCCGCTGCCGCCGCTGAGGGTGTCGTTGCCGTCGCCGCCCTCGAAGGTGTTGTTGAGGCTGTTGCCGGTCATGACGTTGTCGAGGTCGTTGCCGGTACCATTGAGAACGCCTGCGGCGCCGGTCGCGAGGGTCAGGTTTTCAGTGTCGGCGGTAAGTGTGTAGCTGGCGAGGCGCGAAATCACCGTGTCGGCACCGTCACCGCCGACAACGACATCGTCGGCGTTGTCGACATAGATGACATCGTTGCCATCACCGCCATCGAGCGTGTCGGCGCCAGCCTGATCGCTGGTTCCCGATCCGTCGAGCGTGTCGTTACCGGCGCCGCCCGAGATCGAGTCGTTGCCGGAGCCACCGTTCAGCTTGTTGTTCAGGTCGTTGCCGGTGATTGTATTGTTTACGGCATTGCCGGTGATCTGGGCGTTGTTACCGGCGACCAGAATTGCGTTCTCAATGAACGGGGTCATTCGGTAGGTGCTGCTGGCGCTGGCAATCGCTACGAATACGGTATCGTCGCCGCCGGCATCTACTGTGCCTTCCTCATTCTGATTCCAGCCGTCGTTGTCAGTCCATTCCTTGACACGGTCCGACGTGCTGTCGACATAGTATGTATCGTCGCCAGCGCCACCGGCCATGCTGTCAACGCCGGTGCCGCCGTTCAATGTATCGTTGCCACCATCGCCGTGCAGTTCATCGTTGCCGGCCCCGCCATTGATAGAATCATTCGAGTTGCCGGTCTGGGCATAGATTGTATTGGCGTCACTGTTGCCGGTCGCCGATACCGCCGCACCCGACATGATCAGGATTTCGGTGTTGTCGGCCATCGTATAGTTGTTGACGCTGACCCGGATGGTATCTGTACCGCCGCTGCCGTTCTCGTTTACGACGTCGGACAGGCTGTCGACGTAATACTCATCGTTGCCATTGCCGCCGGCCATCGTGTCGTCGCCGGTGCCACCGTCCAGCGTGTCGTTTTTATCATCGGAGCCGCCGGTGATGCTATCGTTGTTGGCACCACCGCTCAGTGAGTCGGCACCACTTCCGCCTTGAATCGTATCGGCTCCATTACCGCCCAGGATCGTGTCGTTGCCGTCACCACCGTTGAGCGAGTCGTCACCATCGCCGCCCAGAATGGAATCGTTGCCAATACCAGCGATGATGGTGTCATTGCCGCCAAGGCCGCTGATGGTGTCGCCATTTGCGTCAATAAGTTCGGCAAGTGTTCCACCGGTGAACGTGCCAAGTGAGCCAGATCCGGTTGCGTCGATTGAGTCCGCGCCGCTCGTGCCGGTGAATGTTGCCATGGGTGTTGCTCTCCTCGAAGCTGGGTTGCTGCCTGCGCCGTCCGGGTGGGGTGAACCGCGCAAAAATCCTTCGACGACGACAGACCCGCTCTTCACCCGGGCCAGCCACTCGGTCGCAAAATTCTTGACGGTAGGAGTAAGGTAGGAAGTCTTAAAAAGGATTTAGGATGAGAGACTACAGTGTAAGCAATAGGCTCCCCGGAGCACGGACTCCGGCCATGGTTTAGAAACCGTAACCACAAGGAGTCCAGATCGTGACAAACTCTTGACTCAGGATGGATTTTCAGAGGTTTCGCATCAAATTGCTGCGGCCAAGCCCGAGATAAATCAATCCGAATGAATTATTGACGGTGAGCAGCGCTTGACATCATAGTCGCTGCCTGAGCGAATGGGACGGAGGGGGCCGCGATGGCGAACGTCAACATCCTGTGCTGCGGGGAAGCCCTGATCGACTTCCTGCCGCGCGAGACCAAGGCCGGGGACCTGGCATTTCAACCGTTCTCGGGCGGCTCGATCCTCAATACGGCGATCGCCCTGGGCCGGCTCGGCGTACCGACCGGCTTTTTCGGCGGCCTTTCGAGTGACTTCTTCGGCGACCAGTTACGCCAGACACTGAAGGCATCCCATGTCGACTACGCGCTTTCGCCGGTATCCGATCGATACACCATTGCAGCTTTCGTCAAGCTCGAGGACGGGCAGGCGCGCTACTCATTCATTGACGAGGGTTCGGCCTGCCGGATGCTGAGCCGCGAGCAGCTGCCGGAGCTCGGCCCCGAAGTGGCGGCGCTGCATCTCGGTTCGATCTCGATCGTCCCCGAGCCATCGGGAGATACGCTGGAACATCTCTGCGCACGCGAACACGCCGAACGGGTCATCAGCTTCGATCCCAATATCCGTGCCGGGCTGATCAAGGACCGTGCCGGCCATATCGCGCGGATCGAGCGGTTCGCCGGCATGGCCGATATTGTCAAAATGTCTGACGAGGACCTGGCATGGCTGGGTGGCGCCGGCGATGCCAAAGGCTTTGCCGAGGCCTGGCTGGCGAAAGGCGCCAAGACGGTCATCGTGACAAGGGGCGGCAAAGGTGCCGTTGCCTTTTCGCGGGCCGGTGCAGTCGAGGTCGGAGCTGTGCCATGCCGGGTGGCCGATACAGTTGGCGCGGGAGACACATTCACGGCCGGGATCCTTGCGGGCCTGCACAGGCGGGGGTTGCTCAGCAAGGCGGCGGTCGCCGCCCTGTCAATCGAAGATCTTGTCGCTGCAATCGAACTTGCAGCGCGCGCCGCAGCGGTTACAGTATCCAGGCCGGGCGCCGATCCGCCCTGGTCGCACGAGCTGGACTGAGCAGTTCCGGCTCAGGCCTGGTCAACATCCGCAGTTCGGACTCCGAGTTTGCGCACAGAATGGAGCACTGCAATGACGATCAAGACCGTTGCCGTCAGCCTCAACGATATCAACCGGCTGGACAGCCTGCTTGACTATGCGGCAGCGCTTGCCGGCCGATTCGGCGCGCAGGTTAATGGGGTCTATGTCATTCCGGCCGTTCAGGTCTATCCCTCGATCGGCTTCGAAGCCGTGCCACAGGTCTTCGACGGGCACAGGCAATTCTTCAAGGAGAAGCTTGACAGCGTCCGGGCAGCCTTCGAAAGCGCCATGCAGAAGGCGGGCCAGGACCATCGATTCGAATGCGTTGACGCCAAGGAGCCGGCGGTTGCAGGCGGCCTGCTGAGATTCACGCGGCGCGCGGATATCGCCGTTATTGCCGTCCCCGAAGGCGAGACAACCGCCGGGATCGAGACGGATTTCGTGGAAAACGTGCTGATGGCGGCTGGACGGCCGGTCATCGCGCTGCCGGCTTCGGGTCAGGCGGCCTTTTCAGTGCAGGAGGTGGTGGTGGGTTGGAACGGCGCACGCGAGGCAACCCGTGCGGTTTTTGATGCATTGCCGCTGCTGCGCCTTGCCGAACAGGTACGAATCGTCATCGTCGATCCACAGGATGATCCCGAGTTCCGGGACCGTGTTGCGGGCATCAACATTTCGGAGGCGCTCAGCCGCCACGGCGTGAAATGCCAAGCAGAAAGCATTGCAACCGGTGGCCTGGACCATGGTGAGGCACTGCTCAGCAAAGCAGCGGAGACGGGAGCGGGACTTGTGGTGATGGGCGCTTACGGTCACAGCCGTCTGGCTGAGTTTGTCTTCGGCGGCGCGACCCGTTTTGTCATCGACCACATTGACCGGCCGGTCCTGTTTTCCCATTAGCCGGGCCGTGCCGCCGCCCTGCCACCCCCTACAATCGAATCCGCTCTCCTTCCGATCCAACGTTGGCAAATTTGCAACGCTTGGACGAATATGGAGCTTTACTCATTCTTAACCAATTGAGCCTGCAGGCATGAGCGTGTTAACTGCAAGCCGCAGGCAATCGGCTAAGATGCGTCAGCGGAGGCGGTGTCTGGCAGCAGTTCCAGCGGTGGGGATGGGTATGCGTAAGAACAGGACGTTTGTGGCAGGCGTGTCGTTCATGGCCCTGGCCATGTTTGCCGTCCCGAGCGTATCGGCGATGAGCATGAAGGAGGCCGTCATGCAGGCACTCCGCACCAACCCCGAAATCAACGAAGCCATCGCCAACCGGCAGTCAATCGAGTTCGAGTTGGAGCAGGGCCGCGGACTGTACCGTCCGCGTGTCGATCTCGAAGGCAGTATCGGCGGAGAAATCCGCAACAGCGACACGACGCGAGCTAACAATGACGAGGATCATTTGTTCCTGCGGCGTGAAGCCAGCATCGTGGTGCGCCAAACGCTTTTCGACGGTTTCGGAATCGATGCCGAAGTCGAGCGACAGGCTTCACGCGTCGACGGTGCGTCGCTGCGCATCCGCGAGCGGGCCGAATTCATTGCTCTTGCCGTGATCCGCGAGTATCTGGAAATCGCACGGCTGCAGCGGGTGATCGGCATCACCAAGCAGAACATTGCCTATCACAACAAGATACTCGGCGAGATTTCACAGGGGGCCAGCGAAGGCTCGCTGAGCATTGCCGACCGCCAGCAGGCTCAGGAGCGGGTGTTTGCAGCACGGGCTGCCCTCGTCGAATTCGAGGAAGACCTCAAGGCAGCGGAAGCCACTTTCATCAAGCTTGTCGGCAAGGAGATCGGCAAGATCGGCCCGCGCATCGATATCAAAGGAAAGGGTCCCAAGTCGCTGGAGGCCGCACTCAAGGCGGCACGGGCGAATCATCCGTCGGTCAAATTCGCCAAGGCGGACATCGATGCCGCGGCGGCCCTCGTCAAGGCGGCGGAATCGAAGTTCTACCCCAGGGTGTCGCTGGAAGGACGCGGCTCGCTCGGTGAGGATTTGGGCGGTGTGCGCGGCACGGACAATGATTTGCAGGGCAATCTCGTCGTCAACTGGAACATCTACAATGGCGGCATCGATGCGGCGAACAAGCAGGAGCAGATCCGTCACGTCGATGAGGCCTATCACCGCCTCCACAAGATCACCCGTGAGGTCGAGGAAGGCGTGCGGCAATCGTGGAACCGGCGCAGCCAGCAGAGCCGCAGGCTCAAAGAACTGCTAAGGCAGCTGTCGGCCACGGAACAGCTGCAGACTTCCTACACCGAGCAGTTCAAGATCGGCGAGCGGTCGCTGCTCGATCTCCTCGACAATCAGAACACGCGATTTGCGCTGCAGGTTGCGGTGGCCACCGGCGACAGCGCGGTGAAGTTCGCGGATTATCGCATCCTGGCGGCGCAGGGGCATCTGCTGCAGGCGATCGGGGTCGGCGCTCCCAAGGATGCCAAACCCTATGCCCGCAAGGACGCCAAGGTACCGCCGACGCCATCTCCGGGTGATTTCCAGCGTGTCGATCCTCCCCCGCCGAAATCCAACTGAGACCTGCGGGCGGTGGCGGATCACCTGCCGGGGCGCTGCCCGCGGAAGGCCGCAGGGCAATGGATGACGATTTTACCGCCGGCCGGGAACACACCAACCCTGTTGAGAAACGGGCCCAGGGTTCCGCAATCCGGGATGACACGCTCGCCCAATGCGTTGTTGCATTCATGGCGCGCGATGGCGATCCCAAACCGCTCGATACACTCATTGCCGGCCTGCCGCTCGAAAAGGGACGCCTGACACCGGCCCTTGCAGTGCGTGCCCTGCATCGCGGCGGCTATGCCGCCAAACTGGCAAGGCGATCGCTAGACGATATCGGCGACATCCTGCTTCCCGCCATACTTCTGACACGTGACGGAGGTGCGGTAATCCTGATTGCCAGGCGCTCGGCGGATTGCACGATACATGACCCGCAAATCGGGGCCGCCGTCGAAATCGCCACAGCGAAACTCCTCGATGCTTACAGCGGCAAGGTGATTCTGGCGCGGCGCGCCGACCGAGCCGCCGGAGGTGCCGTCCCTGCGGTTCACGGACACGACGAGCACTGGTTCTGGGGTGCCATCGTGCGGTTGTGGCCGACCTATGCCTATGTCGCACTGGCGGCCGCCTTCATCAATGTGCTGGCCATCGCTTCGCCGCTCTTCACCATGAACGTCTATGACCGGGTACTGCCCAACAAGGCGATACCGACGCTCTGGGTGCTGGCCGCGGGCATGGCAATTGCACTGCTGTTCGACCTGGCGCTGCGGGCGCTGAGGAGCTGGCTCATCGACTCGGCGGGGCGGCGCGCCGACGTGCTGCTGGCGAGCCGGATCTATGCCCATGTCATGGCCATCCAGCTGCATGCGCGGCCGGCGACGACCGGCAGCTTTGCAAGCCACCTGAAGGAGTTCGAACAGGTCCGCGAGTTCTTCACGTCGAGCACGATCGCAACATTTACCGACATGCTGTTTTTCTTCGTGTTCCTGTTCGTCATTGTGCAGATCGGCGGTCCCATCGCCTATGTGCCAGCGATTGCCGCGGTGGTAATCGCAGTGATCGCCCTCATCTTCCAACTGCCTCTCAACCGGGCGGCCAGCGCCAATGCGGCAGAGACGGCGCAGCGGCACTCCCTGCTGGTGGAAACAATTGCGTCACTGGAGACAGTCAAGGCGATCCGCGCCGAGAGCCATCTCCAGAAGCTCTGGGAGGGTTTCGTCGGCGCCTCGTCACGGACGGTCGAAAGGGTGCGGTCACTGACGGCAAGACTCAATCATCTGACCATGACCATCCAGCAGCTTGTCAGCGTGGCAGTCGTGGTGATTGGCGCCTATCTGTTTCAGTCGGGCGCCATATCGACCGGCGCCATCATCGCCTGCGTGATGCTGGCAAGCCGCTCGGTGGCTCCGCTTGGCCAGTTCGCCTTGGTTGCGGCCCGATCGCAACAGTCGCTGACTTCCTTGAGGCACCTCAACAAGGTGATGGAAATCCCGAGCGAGCGGCCGGCGGGACGCAACTTCCTGTCGCAACCGATCGGCGACTGCCACATCCAGTTCCAGAATGTCACATTCAGTTATCCCGGCACCACCGTGCCTGCCCTGAACGGCCTCAACCTTGCGATTCGGCCAGGCGAGCGGGTCGGCATCATCGGCAAGATCGGCTCGGGGAAAACGACGCTGGGCCGCCTGCTCATCAAGCTCTACGAGCCGCAGGACGGCGCCATACTGATCGACGGGATCGACATGCGGCAGTTTCACCCGCATGAGGTGCGACGCGCCATCGGATTGCTGGGGCAGGACGCCGACCTGTTTCATGGTACGGTGCGCAGCAACATCCTGCTCGGCAGTCCCGAAGCAACGGACGCGGACCTTGTGGAGGCGGCGCGGCTCGCCGGCGTCGACGATTTCGTCAGGCGGCATCCGGCCGGTTTCGATATGCCGGTTGGCGAGCGCGGCCAAGCGCTGTCGGGCGGGCAAAAGCAGTCGGTCGCACTGGCGCGCACGCTGATCGGCCGGCCGAAGGTCATCTTCCTCGACGAGCCTTCGAGCGCCATGGACCTTGCCAGCGAGCGGCAGCTCATCGAACACCTGCGCGGAATTCTGCAGCAGGGGCAGACTGTCATCGTCTCCACGCACCGCTACTCCATGCTCGACCTCGTCGACCGGCTGGTGGTGCTTGCCAACGGGCGAGTTGTGGCTGATGGTCCAAAGGACCAGGTGCTGGAAGCCCTCAGGCAGCAGACCCAGGGGAGCCCGCGGAGTCAGGGCTCGAGATAGACGATCAGATGCGATTGGTCGCCCAGCCTGCGGTCGAGCAGGGCAAAGCGGGCACGATGATGGCTGGTCACCACGCCGTCGCTGACGCCGATCTGATAGACGGAAATGTGCCGGGGATCGTCCAGGAGCCGGCGATAAATCTGCGGCAATGGCTCGCTGAATGTCAGGTTTATGGGGCGGCGGTCCTGCCGCTTGCGGCTGTCGGACGACTTCAGGACATTGGTAGAAAAGGCCGGATTGAAGGCGGCAATGCGGCGCGCCGGCGTGAGCACGATAACCGGGGTCGGACAGGCCGCAATGATGGCCAGCATGTCGAAATTGAGCTGGCCCAGCCGTACCTCACTGGCGCGCCTGCGGCTGCGATCAAGGCAGTAACAGCGCAGCGCCGCAGTGCGGTTGGCATCAGCGGACAAGGTGTCCAGGATCTCGAAGACCAAGCCTGACAGGCGTTTTCCGTCCTCGGCGGCAAACTCCCTGAGCTGTGACCAGAAAATGTCTTCCAGTCTTATGGCCAGCCGCCGGCCGGATCTCTGGAGAATCCGGAGGGTCGAGCGGTAGTGGGGTGATCTTGTCTCGGTGGCAGGCGAATCCATGGTAGCCATATACTATCATATGTAGATTCTGCCCTCCTGCAATTGCCAAGTCGAGCCGGATCGCGCCCCGCCGGTCGTTAATAGCGGAAAACCCTCCAACCTATATAGCAGAGTATATCGAATTTACTACGACTTTACATAAACCGCTCCCTGCCCGCCTCGCCTCCCGGCGCAGCAATTGGCACAATTTGAATTGATTTGAGCCGGCCGCAGAAACCCGGCCCCCTTGGAATTGGAGCGTCAAATGGTCGATCACAGCGAAGCATTCGAGTCGCAAGGAGCCGGTTCCGCCCTGCGGCTGGCCCAGGCAGAGGGCGAGGCCCCGTCGCAGACCGCTGCGCCGGCCGAGAGTTCCCAGGCCCCCAACGCGGTGACGCCCCAGTCTCAGCCCCCGGGGCTCAATGTCGAGAAGGTCGACACTTACAACGGCGCCGCGGTGCGGCAGACGATCGAGGCGGCCGCCGGCCAGAAGATCGTGCTCGGCAAGGCGGACCAAATCGCGGCCATTCTGGTCAGCGGCGAAGATCTCGTCATCAGACTTGCAGACGGGTCGCTTATTGTCGTGAAGGGCGGGCTCAAGGACATCCCGTCGATCGTTGTCGGCGACATTGAGATTCCCGGGCCGGCGCTCAAGGCCAGTCTCGAAGCCGCAGGCGTCACCTTACCGGCGGCCGGCCCCGAAGCGGGACCCGAAGCACTCCCGTCGAGCGGCAACAACTTCCTCACACCGTTCGGCAAGATCGGCGATCCCTTTGCCATCCGCGATCTGCTGCGACCCACCGAGTTCAGCCGGGTTTTCGAGGACAAGAAGCCGGAAGAACCGCTGCTGGTCGAGCGCGACCATGGCGTGACAATCACCGACCTCACTCCTGCCATTGGGGGTGGCGATGCGACCGTGTTCGAGCGCGATCTCGAGGGCGGATCGGACGGTGGAACGGGCCCGGCGACCGCGACCGGAAACTTCACCATCTCGGCGCCCGATGGCGGTATCTCGCTCACCATCAATGGCGTGGCGATCCTCGCCGATGGGATACTGACCGGCAATACCGTCACGACGCCGCTGGGGACGCTGGTTGTGACCGGCTACGATGCCGGTACCGGCCAGATCACCTACATCTATACGCTGACCGCCCCGGTCGACCATCCCAGCGGCAGCGGCAATAACAGCGTCTTCGACAGTTTTGAGGTGATACTCAGCGATGGCGACGGCGATACGACGACGGGTGAGCTTGCCATCCGTATCGTCGATGATGTGCCGAAGGCCATCCACGACACCGATCAGGTGAGTGAGGACGGGCCTACCCACGTCAGCGGCAATGTCATCACCGATGCCGAAGGCAATGGCGGCCAGGACACTGCCGGTGCTGACGGCGTTGCCGCAATCGAGTGGAAGAACGCCTCCGGCGACAGCGTTGCCGGAAGTTACGGGGTACTGATCATCGGCGCCGATGGCAGCTACACTTACATTCTCAACAATGACAGCAAGGCCGTGCAGGGACTCTCAGAAGGAGAGACGCTGGTCGAGACCTTCACTTACACGATCACCGATGCTGATGGCGACAAGTCGACTGCCACGCTCACGATCACCATCAACGGCAAGGACGATGGCGTCACCATTACCGACCTGACACCCAAGTCGGAGGGCGGTGATGCCAGCGTCTTCGAGGCGAATCTTGCCGACGGCACCTCCCCCGATGCGGCAGCACTGACGCAGACGGGAACATTCACGATCTCGGCGCCGGATGGAATAGCGTTTCTCAAGGTTGGCGGGGTTGCGGTGATATCCGGTGGCGACTTTACAGCCCAGACCTTCACGACTCCGCTTGGCAATACGCTTGCCATCACCGGCTACAACCCGATTACCGGTGTTGTCAGCTATTCCTACACGCTCAATGACAGCGAGTCCCACGCCTCCGGCGGCGGCAAGAACAATCTGTTCGAGGATTTCGCAGTGGAACTTGCCGATGAAGATGGATCAAGCACAAGCGACGTCCTGTCAATCCGCATCGTCGACGATGTCCCGACCGCGCATGACGATGCCGATTCCGTCAGCGAAGATGGGCCGACGACAGCCACGGGCAATGTCATTACCGATGCCGAGGGCAATGGCGGTGGCGATACCAGGGGGGCCGACGGTGTCGCGAGCATCAGCTGGCAGAATGCGATCGGCAATACGATCACCGGCGCCTTCGGCACGCTTAAAGTCGGCGTCAGCGGCGGCTACAAATACGCGCTCAACAACGACGATCCGGCAGTGCAAGGGCTTTCGGATGGCGAAAGCCTTACCGAAACATTCACCTATACGATCACCGACGCGGACGGTGACAAGTCCACTGCCACACTCACGATCACCATCAATGGCAAGGACGATGGTGTAACGATCACGGGCATTGGCAGCGAAGGCGGTGACGAGACGGTCCGCGAAGATGACCTGGCGGATGGTACTTCGCCCAATGGCGTGGCGCTGACACAGACGGGTTCGTTCAAGATTTCGGCACCCGACGGCTATGGCGACCTGAGCATCGGGGGCACACTGGTGATCCAAGACGGTGTGGTGCAGAATCTCAACACGCCGATCACCACGCCCTATGGCACGCTGACCATCACCGGAATCAACCTGGGTACGGGCACCGTGTCCTACAGCTACACGCTGAACGACAATACGCTCGACCACGGCCCGGGCAACAATGGCAAGAACGCCATTCTGGACAATATCGCCGTTGCGCTCACCGACAAGGATGGGTCCAGCGCAAGCTCAACGCTGATCGTCAAGATCATTGACGATGCTCCGGTGGCCTTCACCGTTGTAGCCGGCACTATGACGGACGACGAGGGCAAGGGCGCATTTGCAGGCTCATCGAACGATGGCGAAATCACAGCAGACGTCACAGACAGCGATGTACCGGGATCGCCCGGCAGTGCCAGCGGGCCGACGGGCAGCCTGTTTGTGCCCGGTGCCGACGGCATCCAATCCATTGCCGTTACGGGTCCCCAGGGCATCAAGGCGATCTACCAGCAGGCCGACGGCTCACCGGGACAAGAGACCATTGTGTACGATCCTGTCGCCACCGATGCGAACGGCAACGTCACGCTGATCGGACGCGGCAGTATCAGCGGCCAGGAGGCCATCAAGCTGACGATCAATGCCGACGGATCCTATGTCTTCACGCAGGGTGCGGCACTGGTGCATCCCGTTGCAAATCCCAACTCGGAAGACGACCTGTCGCTTGAGTTCGGCTTCACCGTGACGGACCGGGACGGCGACAAGGCGTCCGGCAAACTGACCGTCACGACCGACGACGATACCCCCGAAGTCCGGGCCATCGAATCGCCAACGGCGCAGGCGGCTTCCGGACAATTCAACCTGATGTTCATTCTCGATACGTCGGGCAGCATGCGCGATCCTTCGGGCGTCCCGGGCTTTGCAACCCGTTTCGATGTCGCCAAACAGGCCATGCTGGATGCAATTGACGAATATGGCCTGCTCGGCAGCGTCATGATGCGGATCGTCACGTTCAATTCGGACGGCAGTGTGGCCGGTGCCACGTGGCTCTCGGCCGATGCGGCGAAGACTATCATTTCCGGACTAGCCGCGATTCCCGGCGCGCAGACCGATTTTGATGCGGCGCTGCGAGTGGCCATGGATGCCTTCAACGATCCTGGCAAATTCACTTCCGCCAACGCCCAGAACATTTCCTTCTTCCTCTCGGACGGCAAGCCAAACGAAAATGACTCGCCGAACGACCCGACGCCAACCGTCGGCATCGACCCGAGCGAGGAGGCCGACTGGGTCGCCTTCCTCGGCAGCAACAAGATCTCGTCGCATGCGCTGGGTCTCGGCACGGGTCTCACCCAGGACTTCCTCAATCCCATTGCCTATGACGGCGCGGCCGGCACCGACGAAGACGGAATCGTCGTTACCAACCTTGCCGATCTCTCCTCGGTCATTACCGGTTTCACGTCGCAGACGCTCGTCAGCGGCAATCTGATCGCCGGTCCGGGCGCGGCCGCAAGCTTCGGTGCCGACGGCGGTTTGGCGACGCTGCTCGCCGACGGCGCACCGGCAGGCTTCACTTACCAGCTGCAAGGCGGCAAGCTCCTGGTTCAGCAGGGCGGCACCACGGTCTTGACGGTCAGCCTCGATCCCGTCACCGGCGCATACCAGATCGACCAGAACGCGCCGATCAGTCATGGGCCCCTGCAGAAATCGCAGCTATTCGAGTTTGCCTACAAGCTGACCGATGGCGATGGTGACAATGTCAGTGGCAAGATTGCCCTGACGCTTACCTATGACCTCGGCGTCACAATCAGCGATCTCAACCCGAAGGCAAGCGGCGGCGATCTCATCCTGAACGAGGACGATCTCCCCAACGGCTCGTCTCCGGTTCCTGCCAACCTCACCAAGACCGGGACGTTCACGATTTCCGCGCCGGACGGCCTCGACCTGATGTCGGTGGCAGGCGTGACGGTGATTTCGGGCGGCGTGTTCACGCCGCAGAGCATCACGACGCCGCGTGGCAACACGCTGAGTTTCACCGGTTTCGATTCCGGCACGGGCGCCGTCACCTATACCTATACCCTGAACGGCCCGACGACGCACAGCACAGGTTCGGGCGAGAACAGCGTCTTTGAGGACTTTTCGGTGCTGGTCAAGGACGTGGACGGCTCGCAGGCCGCGGACATCCTGTCGATCCGGATCATCGACGATGTACCGACGGCCAATAACGACACCGATTCGGTGACCGAAGATACGAGCGTGACCGCCGACGGCAATGTCATCACAGGCAGTGGCGGGGCGGACAGCAATACAACCGATGGCGTCAAGGATGTCCAGGGCGCGGACGGCGTCGTCGCGATCAGTTGGGACAACCAGGCGGGTAACAGCGTTGCCGGTACCTACGGCATGCTTACGGTCGGCCCGGACGGCAGCTACAGCTACAGCCTCGACAACAGCAACCCGCTGATCCAGGGCCTGTCAGCCGGTGAACAGCGGTCGGAGACCTTCACCTACACGATCACCGACGCCGACGGCGACAAGTCGAACGCCACGCTGACCATCATTATCAATGGCAGCGACGACGGCGTCACGATTACAGACCTGACGCCCAAGGCACAAGGCGGTGATGCCACCGTCAATGAAGCCAATCTGGCCGACGGCTCGGCACCCAATCCCGGCGCGTTGTCCCAGAACGGCGGTTTCACAGTTTCGGCACCCGACGGGCTAGACCTTCTCAAGGTGGGCGGCGTCACCGTGATCAGTGGCGATACGTTCACGGCACAGACTATCACGACGCCCCTCGGGAACACGCTGGCCATCACCGGTTTCAATCCGATCAGCGGTGTCGTCAGCTACACATATACCCTTGCCGACAACGAGATCCATCCGGCTGGCAGCGCACCCCTCTTTGAAGATTTCCTCATCGAGCTTACGGATGTCGACGGCTCGTCGGCATCCGATACGCTGTCGGTGCGCATCATCGACGACGTGCCGGCCGCCAGCAATGACACCATAAGCCAAGGTGCCGAAAACGCGGCTGTCACCTTCAATGCGTTCAGCAATGACGTGTTCGGCGCCGACGGCGTCGACATCGACAACTCGCCGGCTGTCAAGGTGACCTTCACACAGGGATCGCTCGGCAGTGTGTCCTACAACACCGGGACCGGCCTGTTCACCTATACGCCTTCCCCCGGCGCGGAGGGCAGCGACAGTTTCACCTACACAATCGTCGACGGCGACGGCGACAGTTCCACCGCCACGGTCACCATCAATCTGCGGCCGGATTCGCAGCCGGTGATCGGCGCCGTCGCTATCGTTGCCGATGAAGACGACTTGCCCAACGGCAACAAGGACACCGTGACGGGCGACGACGCGCAAGCCAATCTCACCGGCCTCCTGCCGATCAACACCGGCAATGACGCGATCTCTTCAATCAGCTTTGCCGGCATGAATGGGTCGCTGGCGCCATTCACGGCGAAGGGCCAGGCAGTCCACTATTTCTGGAACGCGGGCAGCAACACACTCGTCGGCTACACCGGCGCCAATCCCGCCAGTGTCCCCAATCAGGTGTTCACTTTACAGATAACCAATGTGGCAACCGGCGCCTACGTGTTCGCCCTGCTCGCCGCCATCGACCACCATGCGGCCAATGCTGCAGACAACAATGAAACGGCCAACGTGGCCTTCAACCTTGCCTACACTGTAACCGACAGCGACGGCAGCACAGGCAACGGGGTTGTCTCGGTCAAGATCGACGATGACGTGCCCGTGCTGTTCTTCCCCGAGTCAACCTTCATCGAGAACACTCCACAGGGGCCCGTCAGCTACGGTCTGCACTTTGCCGAAGCCGCAGGCGGCGATGGCGTGGGCAATGTCGTTTTCAATATCACGAGCGGCCAGGCACTGACCGATGCGAAGGGCGCTTCAGTCCAGCTCAACGGCGAGCAAGTCTATCTCTACTACGGCTCGGGCGGATCGGACACCCATGTCCTGATCGGCAAGACCGCAAGCGGCGCGCAGGCCTTCGTGGCCACGCTCGATCCTGCGAGCAACAGCTACAGCTTCGATCTCGATGGAACGCTGTTCAACATCTCGCAGTTCTCGTTCACCAATGTGACAGGTGTCGGAGGCGGCAATGTTGCCTACAAGGCGCTGGGCGTCGGCAGCGGCGGCAGCGAGGATATCCTCATTTCCGGCAACGGGTCGGTCAACACCAACGCAACCGAGATTGGCATCGGCAGCGGCAACGACATTGGATCCGGCGACGTCATCCGCTTCGACATGTTGCGCAATCTCGCGATCCAGGCGCCGGGGCCAGGCAATGGCAACACAGGCTTCGCGCATCAGGGGCACTACGAGGTCGCTTCGTTCATCCAGCTGGTGAGCTTCGTACAGGGCGGCGGCGGCAACACTGCCGGCATGACGATTACCATCCGCAACGGCGACAACGACTATGCCTATTTGGGTGATGCCAGCGGCGAAGGACATGCCGGCAACATCACCGTTAAGATTTACGACAGCAACCCGGCTACAGGCTCGCCTGTGCCGGTCGCCACGTTCAGCGACACCGACAACAACGTCGTGATCTCCGGGGTGAAACAGGGCCAATATATCGAGGTTACGTCGAGCGATCCGTTCTCCATCGTCGAGTATTCGAACCAGACCGGCAGGCCTTTCAAGCTGGGGGCGATAACGCTGGAAACGACGAACGTACTCGAGCCCTTCAATGTCCTGCTGCCGGTGACGGGCAGCGACGCCGACGGCGATGCCATCAACTCACACATCAATGTGTATCTCAGCCCGGACACGCAGACTCAGCAGGGCACGAGCGGCAATAATGTGCTGAATGGAGGCAGCGGCAACGACATCCTCATCGGCATGGGAGGCAACGATGTGCTTAGCGGCGGCGGCGGCAACGATGTGCTGGTGGGTGGTGCCGGCAAGGACACGCTGACCGGCGGTGCCGGCAGTGATACAATCTACTTTGATGCCTCCGCCTTCGACGCTGCCGACCAGATCACCGACTATGTGGTGGGCCAGGACTCAATTGACCTGAGCGACCTCTTCACTGTGGATACGGCCGGTGGCCAGGCGTTGTCGAACTATGTGCAGATGAGCGGCAATGCCCTGCAGGTCGACGTCAATGGCGCAACCGGCGGCAACCATTGGACGACAATCGCGACACTCAACACTACTTCGCCTGTGAGCATCATCTACGACGACAACTCGACGTCGACGGATCAGAACGGTACCGTCTAGGCGGAAAGGGGCCGGCGTGACCGGACGCGGGGCGATGGCGTGCGGCGCCTCATTCGGAACCGGTGACGAGATCGCTGCCGGTCGCCGGCTCAATCGTCAGGCTGGGCCGCAGGGTCAAAGGGTCGGCCGCGACGTCGAGGTCAAGCGCCGGACGCAGAGCTTCCGCTAGGGAGCTCCCTTCGGCGTCCCGTGTGATTGTGGCGACAGCGACGGGGGCGGTGCGGCGGGCGGCAACGTTGATCCACCGGCCGGTGCGGTTGATCGAGTAAATCGGGGCATAATGCGACACGCGGCCGTGCAGGTACGGCCGGGACCGGAGATTGTCGAGGACATACAGGCCGGCGGAAGTGTTGACGGTCAACACCACGTGTCCAAGCTTGCGGCGCAAATCGTCGACGATGACGAGCCGCAGGCTGTGCTCCGGTATCCCCAAAGCGCGGAGACTCTCATACTTGGCGATAGCATAATCCTCGCAATCGCCCCGGCCTTTCAACGAATCAGCGGGCGTCGCCCAGAAGTCGCGCCTGCCGAACACCGTGATATCGTCGGCATAGCGGATGCGGCTATTGACGTATGCGTTGACCCGCACGATCTGTCCGAGAGTATCGAGGTCCGACCAGGCTCTCAGGTTCTTCCGCCAGTCGCGCAAGTAGGCCGGACAATCGGCCTTTCCCTTGTCGCAGTCATGGTAAAGGCGGGCCTGCTTGCCAAGTCTGGCCAGCAGGCGCTGCCATTCGCCCAGGCCTTTGGTCGCGTTGGTGCGGAACTCAAGAGAGCCGAAGGCACCGGTCAACTGTGACGCCCCCGCTGGCGACTGCTCATCAAGAGTCAGAGCTCGCGCCGAAGTGGCCCCCTGCAGCAGCACAAGCGCCATAAGCACCGTCATGAGCCCCAGAATGAGGATGAATGCGGTCTGCGGCGGAGCGACGGTTGCTGCGCGCGGGCGCGAACTATCTTTCAGTAAGCGCTTCGTACCTGGCTTTGTTGATAGGTTTGAGCAGGTACTGCAGAACACTCTTTTCCCCCGTCAGGATGTCGACCGAAGCGACCATGCCGGGGATGATAGGAAGGCTCTCTTGCTGACCCTTTAGCTGATTTCCTAAAGTTTTAACCGTAACCAGGTAGTGGTTCTCGCGGGTGATTTCATCGTAAACGCTGTCCGCGGAAATGCGTTCCACCCGGCCCTCGAGTCCTCCGTAGACGGAGAAGTCATAGGCCGTGATCTTGACGACGGCATGCTGGCCAGGATGCACGAAGGCGATGTCGCTCGGCCTGATCTTCGCTTCAACGAACAGCGAGTCCTCGATCGGCACGATCTCCATGAGTATCTGGCCCGCCTGCACAACACCGCCGATCGTGTTGGTGTTAACCTTGTTGATGATGCCGTCGACGGGCGAACGGATATCAGCGCGGACGACGCGGTCCGTTGCTGCGCGCATCGATTGGGTGATCACACTGAGTTCGGCCTGCTTCTGTGACAGCTCGAGGCGGGCATCCTGCCGGAACTTCTGGAGCAGCTCGGCAACCTGGGCCTCAGCCTCCCGGATGCCGGCTTCCAGCTTTCCGCGCGTTGCCTGCTGGATGCCGATCTGACCCTCGAGATTTGCCACATCGCGCTGCAGGCGGATGAGATCGGTTCTGGCGACAATACCCCGCTCCGCCAGGGGCCGCTTGATGTTGAGCTCATCGCGAGCGAGGTCGAGGTCGGTCGCCAGGCGGTTCAGTGAGGCTGCGAGTTCGGACAGCTCGCGCTGACGCTGCTCGACACGCTCGTTCAAGACCTTGGTCTGCGAGTCGAGACCGGCCTTGCGCGCCCGGAAGAGTTCGATCTCCGTCGAGGCGACGACGGGGGCCTCCGTCATCAATGCTTCCGGTATTACCGGGAGACTTGCAATGTCGCCGCTCGCCTCATGTTCGAGGCGGGCGATCTGAATCGTAAGCGCCAGCTGCTTGGCGCGCATTTCACCCAGATTCGAGGCAAAGCCGGTGTCGTCGATGCGGACCAGCACCTCGCCCTTCTTCACGTGATCGCCATCTCGGACCAGGATATCCTTGACGATGCCCCCTTCGAGGCTCTGGACAAGCTGGGTCTTGCTCGAAGGTATGACCTTGCCCTCGCCCCTCGTCACTTCATCGATCCGTGCCCAATGGGCCCAGAGGATTGCCGCAAGCACAAGGCCAGAACAGACCAGCAAGGTCAGGACCGCAGCGAGGGGTGCCCCTTGCCAAAGCGCGACATCATAGTCAGACGCAAAGTCAAAATCTCGCCTTTTCAATTGTTTAACCTTCCGTGGCAGCAGCGGTCCGCAGTGTTATGCATTTATTGCAAATTTCATGCTAAAAACTAATACACTATGAACCGGCAAGTTGAAGATTTGGGCGAGCAGGGGATGGTTCAGCAGGTGCGCAAGGTTTGGCGATTGAGGTTGGGATGGCCCAAGCCGAGTTTCTTCGGCACGCTCAGGCCCGAAGTCGCGGTGAGCGCGCTGTTGCTTTCGGCATGCACTGCAATGCCAAGCCTCGAAGATCCGCCGAGCGCCCTGAGCGCACCACCTGCCGCAAACTTCGCGGTGGCTCGGAGTGAACTGCCGCCCATCAATGCACCGCAGGCGGTCGCAACTGCCACCCAGGGTTTTATCACCCAGGAGCCTTCAGCCACAGGAACCGCCGACCAGCCGGCGCCGGCTGCGACAGCGGCTCAGCCTGTCGCGGCCGAACCGCAATCTCTCGAGGACGAAGATGCGGCTTACATTGCGGCCGCCGAGCCGGCGCCCAAGGAACTCCCCGACGGCGCCTATGAGGCCGTCTACTCTTCGCTTGAGGGGATCGAAGTGTTTTCCGGCGACGGAAATCTCTGCGTCGGCCGCAAGGTGGGGACGCAGGGCAGGCTCAAGACCGGCATGGTGTTGCCGATCGCCTGTAGCAATGATGAGCTTGGCGAGGTCAAGATCGTGAAGATCATCGACGGTTCCAGCGCTGTTGCCAATCTCAGGCTGGAAAGCCTGTCCGCCAAAAACATTGACGTGACCATCCAGGAATAGCCGGTCCCGACCGCCAGCGCGGAACCTGCGGCGCAGGTGAAAAGGATCCGTCGTGGAAGGCAAGATAGCCGCTTTGCTGGGGCTGTTGCTCGGCACCGGCGCTGTTCCAAGCGTGGCGCAAACGGCTACCGATCCCGCACCAGCATCCGCGCGGGCGGACTTCCTTGAACTCTGTGCGGATTGCCACGGTTGGGACGCGAAAGGCGGCGGTGAACTCGCGGGAAACCTCCATGTCCCGCCGCCGGATCTAACACGCATTAAACAGAGGGCGAACGGAGTGTTTGACGACACGGCGGTCTTCGACTGGATCATCGGGCTCAAAATGCCTCACACGCATGGCACGCGGGACATGCCGATCTGGGGTGACTGGCTGATGGACCAAGAGATGGAGGACAGCACATCCATGGAGGCGGCAAGGATTGCCAAAGAGAGGGTTACGGCACGCGTAATGGGGATCGTGCGCTACCTCGAAACGATCCAGGCCCAGGACTGAGCGGCCGCGTCCTGCGGCGCGAATGGTCATTCGCCATAGGGAATCCAGATGTTCTTCACCTGCGTGGCGCGGCGCAGAAAGTCCCGGCCCTCACCCTGGACGGAGTCCAGCCAATTGCGGCGCCTGCCGCCTTCGCACCAGGTGAATTTCAGATTGCCGGCAGAGGCTTCTTCCACCATTGCGACACCCTTGCTACCGCCGAAATACCACAGCGCAGCAACATCATCATGCTCGGCAAGGGTTCGCGCCAGTTCGTCACGTACGCCAGTGACAATGTTGATGACACCCGCCGGCACATCCGAGGTCTCGACGACCTGATAGAAATCGGTGGCCGCCAAGGGCTTGGCCGGCGCAGGCACGACCACCACGCGATTGCCCATCGCAATTGCCGGCATGACAAGGGAGACGAAGGCGAGAAGCGGCGCCGTGTCGGGGCAGAGAATGCCCATGGTGCCATATGGCTCGGGCATGGCGAGCGTCACATGTCGCGACTTGGTAGCGTGGACAAGGCCATCGAACTTGTCGGCCTGGGCTGCATAAAAGAAAATCCGCCGCAACGCCATCTCGACCTCAGCCGCCGCCGCCTTCTGGCTACAGCCTAGCGCCCGCAGGCGACCGGCGAACTCGAGCTTCCGGGCGGAAAGGTTCTCAGCAAGGTAATAGAGCACCTGGGCGCGGCTGTGGCCGCTGGCTGCCGACCAGGATGCCGCCTTTCCTGCCGCTTCCACGGCATTGCGGATGTCTTTGCGGTTACCGAGACCCGCCTGGCCAATTGCCGACCCACGCGGCCCGACGATGGCATAGCTGTAACCCGAATCGGGCCGCACCTGCCTGCCCCTAATGAAAAGCTTGGCCGTTCGATCTATGGAGGGCATGGACTTGAGGTCGATGTTCGCTGACGGCACTGCAATCAGTGCCGCCATGGAGTCGCTGGCCGGCGAGGCGCGATCCGTCTCCCAGGCGGGAGCAAGATACTCGTACATGCCCTCGCGGCCACCCTCCCGCCCAAAGCCGCTCTCACGGTAGCCCCCGAATCCCGAAGCAGCGTCAAAGAGGTTGGTCGAATTGATCCAGACGACGCCGGCCTTGATGCGGGCGGCAGTCTCCAGCGCAAGGCTGATATTTTCCGACCAGATACTGGCCGCGAGACCATAGCGCGTGTGGTTGGCTAGCTGACAGGCTTCATCCGGGGTCCTGAATGACATCAGCGCTGCCACGGGCCCAAAGATCTCGACCTCCATGACGGTGGATGTGGTGTCGACGCCGACAAAGAGGCCGGGCCGGAAGTAACAACCCTGCTCCGGCAGCGGACAGGACGCTTCGACGAGCGTACCGCCTTCAGCTTTGCCCTTGTCCACGATTTCGCGGATGCGGGCAAGCTGGACCGGATCGACGATGGCGCCGATATCAACTGACTTGTCGAGGGGATTGCCGATGCGCAGCGTATCCATGCGGCGCTTCAGCTTGGCGATGAAGCGCGAGGCCACGCCTTCCTGCACCAAGAGCCGCGAGCCCGCGCAGCAGACCTGGCCCTGATTGAACCAGACGGCATCGACCACGCCCTCGACTGCGGCATCGAGATCAGCATCCTCGAAGACAATGAATGGAGACTTGCCACCGAGTTCCAGCGATAGCTTCTTGCCCGAACCCGCCGTGGCGCGGCGGATGAGCCGTCCAACTTCGGTCGAGCCAGTAAAGGCGATCTTGTCGACGCCCGCATGCTCAACAAGGAGGGCGCCGGTCTTGCCGTCACCGGTTACGATGTTCACAACCCCCGGCGGCAGGCCCGCTTCGCTGCAGATCTCGGCAAAGGCAAGTGCCGTCAACGGTGTGTACTCGGCCGGCTTGAGGACCACCGTGTTGCCGGCGGCGAGGGCCGGCGCAATCTTCCAGGCCAGCATGAGCAGCGGGAAATTCCAGGGAATGATCTGACCGCACACACCAACGGGCCGGTGACCGGGAAACTCGCTGGCCAAGAGTTCCGCCCAGCCGGCGTGATGGTAGAAATGGCGTGCGGCCAACGGGATGTCGATATCGCGGGCTTCGCGGATCGGTTTGCCATTGTCCATCGATTCAAGGACTGAAAGAAATCGCTCGCGCTTCTGAATATGTCTCGCCAGAGCATACAAGTGCCTGGCCCGCTCGTGGCCAC
Organism: uncultured Rhizobiaceae bacterium; assembly: GCA_964543235.1. Classification (GTDB taxonomy): domain Bacteria; phylum Pseudomonadota; class Alphaproteobacteria; order Rhizobiales; family Aestuariivirgaceae; genus JANMMJ01. Next base: position 35,288 of record CAZIXE010000032.1, read on the forward strand.
TGCGCCGCGACCAGTCAGCAAAAGCTCCGCGCGCGGCCTTCACGGCCGCATCGACATCATCGGCTGAGCCCTGCGAGACGCGGGCAAGCCGATTCCCGGTGGCGGGATCTTTTACTTCAAGAAGAGCGGACTTGTCCGAGGCAGCGAACTCACCTGCAATGAAGTGACCGAAGCCCGACTGGTGCTGCTGCAGCCATGCTGCGACGTGGCTGTTTGCTTCGGGGGCCGGGCCATAGTCCATGGTGGCGAGCACATCCTTGATGGCGGGCATCTGGAGATCTTCCTAGGCAAGTGCGTGATGGTGGAGAGCCGCATAGCGGCCGGTGACGTGATGCTCGAGCTGGCGTTCGATATCGGCCAGCATGGAGCTCGCGCCGATCCGGAACAGGTCGGGTTCCAGCCAGCGGCAGCCAAGTTCCTCCTTCATCAGTATCAACCAGCTCAAGGCGTCCTTGGCCGTCCTGAGGCCACCTGCCGGCTTGAAGCCGATATTGTAACCGGTGAGCTCACCAAAGTCGCGAAGCGCGCGCACCATGATCAGGCTCACGGGCAGCGTGGCGTTGACATCTTCCTTGCCAGTTGAGGTTTTTATGAAGTCGGCCCCCGCCATCATGGCTACCATCGCGGCGCGATAGACATTGCGGAGAGTCTTGAGGTCACCAGTTGCCAGAATTGCCTTCATATGTGCCGCGCCACAAGCTTCACGCATGGCCGCGACCTCATCGTAGAGCGCTTGCCAGTCCTGGGTCAGCACAAGCGCGCGATGAATGACAATGTCGATTTCACGCGCTCCCTGATCAACGGCATAACGGATCTCGGCAAGCCTCTGCGGAAGCGGCGTGAGGCCGGCGGGAAAGCCGGTTGCAACGGAGGCCACGGGAATGGCGGTTGACTGCAATGCCCTGACGGCTTCGCCCACCAAAGCAGGATACACGCATACCGCGCCTAATGTCGGGGGAGAGTCAGCAAGGCCCAAAGCCTCGACCAGATCGTCACGCAATGGCCGCCGCGCCTTCCAGCACAGACGGTGGACGCGACCTGGCGTGTCGTCACCCGCCAGAGTAGTCAAGTCGATGCATTGGATGGCCTTCACCAGCCAGGCGGCCTGATATTCCTTCTTGACCGTGCGGCGCTGGAGCAGTGTTGAAGCACGGCGTTCGGCGGCAGGAAGATTGATCCTGATGTCTTCCAGCCAGTCGAGGTGCAGGGCCGTTCCCCGGTTGCGCGCGCGGGGCGCCGCTTCAGTGTCTTTCGCAATTGGCTTGATTTCATTCATGGGTGATCGTCCGGGTCAGTTCTGGCGAGCGGCCCGTCTGCCGCCTGGGTAGGCGCACGGAAAAAAACCATCGCCATGATTGACTATAAAGCATCCGCTGCGGCGATACAGCGGCAGAGCGGACACGAGGGCATGGCCTTACTTTGAGAGACGTCACTCCAAGCTGTAGATACGTATCCCGTTGTCGCGAAAGAGCTTGCGCCGTTCGCTGTCGCTGCAGCCGGCTGTCGCCCAATCGAGAACATCAACCCAACCGGCATAGGTGCCGGCCAAGACCGAAACCGGCCAGTCGCCACCATACATGATGCGGTCGAATCCAAAGCAGTCAATGGCATGGTCGATGTACGGTCGCAGTTGCTCTCGTGTCCAGCTGTGGTGGTCGGCCTCGGTCATGACGCCCGAAATCTTGCAGACCACGTTCGGCAGGGATGCCAGTTCCTGCAGTTGACTCGCCCAAGGTTCCATGAGGCCAGACTTGATGGCAGGCTTGGCAATGTGATCCAGCACGAAGGAAACTTCCGGGCAGCTCCTCACGAAGGCGATCGTGTCGGCCAGCTGGTGGTGATAGATACAGATGTCGAAGGTGAAGTTGTACTTTGGCAAGAGCTTGACTGCGGCAATGAAGGATGGCTGCATCGCAAAACCATCCGGCTTGTTCTGGATGAGCCTTCGCACCCCCCGCACCGACCTGAGCCCCGAGAGGCGTTCCAGATCGGCTTCTATGGCAGGGCCCCGTTCCAGCGGCAGACAGGCCACGCAGCCCTTCAGCCGCGGGTCATGGGCCGAGGTCGCCTCAATCCACTCACTTTCGGCAAGGTATTGCGGCATGTCGACATCGACTTCGACGAATACATAGCTCTCGATCCGACAGGGGCTGGCAGCCGCCGTGAGATCATCCGGCGTCCAATCGCGCCGCAGCTTCGGTTCGTTTGCCGCCCAGGAATAGCGGAATCGACTGGTGTCCAGCAGGTGGACATGGGTGTCGACCAAAGGAAAATCGATCATGGTGGCAGCTCCTGTTGAGCGGGAAATGCCACGGTTTCTCCGTCCGGAAGTCTAGTCAGCTGCAATCGGAGATTGGGGGATTTTGGTGGAGCCAGGCGGAATCGAACCGCCGACCTCTTGAATGCCATTCAAGCGCTCTCCCAACTGAGCTATGACCCCACAAGTCTTGGGACTTCTGCCGCGGGCTTGATCGGCGCCCGCCACAAAGCGGGCGGAAACTAGTTCCGCCCCGCCAGCAAATCAACAAAAAAAGGTATCAAGGTTCCTCTTCGTCTTCCTTGCCGCCCTGGCCGCCGTCGATGAGGCCGGTAACGTTGTCACCGTCCTCTTCCTCCTCAACCAGGAAGGTGTCGTCCTCGTCGCCGCCCTCGACGTCGGAGTCCTCACCCAGATCGACATCTTCGATGCCGGCGGTCTCGTCATCGGTATCCGGCTCTTCGACGTCTTCCAGGCTCACCAGCTCGACATCGGCCGGCTCCTCTGTCTCAACGTCGACCTTCTTAACAGCCTTGGGCTGAACCTGCGGCAGCTCGGCCTTTGACGGCAGCAGGGTGGCCACAACAAAGCTCACGCCACATTTCGGACAGACTATGGGGTCCTTCAAGAGATCGTAAAACCTCGCGGCACAGCTTGGGCATGTGCGCTTGGTACCGAGTTCGGCCTTGACCACGGAACTCTCCTTTTCAAATCGGAACGGCTGTGAAGATTGGGCGCGTCCCATGCCACGGGTTAAGCGTCATGTCAAAAGCAAAGGTGACAGGACTTCTTGCCCATGTTACGAGGCGCGGTTCGGAGGGGAACGATCTTGTCGACAGGCACTCCACAACCGTTGATCTCGCGCAAATCGTCCGGTCTCAAAGGCAGAATCCGGGTGCCCGGAGACAAGTCCATGTCGCATCGGGCGCTGATGCTCGGTGCCGTGGCGATCGGCGAGACCGTGATTTCGGGACTGCTTGACGGCGAGGACGTCATCAACACGGCGCGGGTGATGAGCGCACTTGGTGCCAAAGTCCACCGGGATGATGCGGGCACCTGGCACGTCCAGGGCGTGGGTGTCGGCGGGCTGACGTCGCCGGCCGCGCCGCTGGATTTCGGCAATTCTGGCACCGGCGTCCGGTTGGCTATGGGATTGATGGCCACCACGCCCCTCACCGCGCGATGCACCGGGGATGCTTCGCTTTCCAGGCGGCCGATGGGGCGCGTTATCGCTCCGCTGACACAGTTCGGTGCGCGTTTCGAAGCCACCGAGGGTGGCCGCCTGCCACTGACGCTGCACGGCGCCGCCGATCCGGTCCCTGTCACCTATACGCTGCCCGTGGCGTCGGCCCAGGTCAAATCGGCAGTCCTGCTGGCCGGCCTGAACGCTCCGGGCCTGTCGACCGTCATCGAACCGGTGCCAACGCGCGACCATACCGAACGCATGCTCAAGGCCTTCGGCGCCCGTATTGCGATTGCGGAGGAGGATGGCGCACGCCGTATCGCCATTGAAGGGCAGCATGAACTCAGGGCCCAATCGATTGCCATTCCTGGAGACCCTTCCTCTGCGGCCTTTCCACTTGTGGCAGCGCTGATCACACCGGAATCGGAGGTCATTATCGAGAACGTGATGCTCAACCCGACCCGCACCGGCCTCCTTGAAACACTCATCGAGATGGGTGCGGCGATCGATGTTGTCGACCGTCGCGTTGCCGGCGGGGAGGAAGTCGGCGACCTTCACGTCCGGACCTCACGGCTGCACGGCATCAGGGTTCCTGCAACACGCGCGCCAGCGATGATCGATGAGTATCCAATCCTCGCTGTCGCGGCGGCGTTTGCTGACGGGACAACCCGGATGGAAGGACTCGAGGAACTGCGCGTGAAGGAGAGCGACCGGCTGGCGGCCGTCCAGGCCGGGCTGTCAGCAAACGGCGTCCTTACCAGTTCTGGACGAGACTGGCTCGAGGTATCGGGTGGCGGCGCCCCGGGCGGCGGCAGGGTAAGCACCCATATGGACCACCGTATCGCCATGTCGTTCCTGGTGATGGGCATGGCGTCGCGCATCTATGCGAGCGTTGATGATGCGAGTTTCATTGCGACCAGTTTTCCGGATTTCGTGGGTCTCATGAACGGTCTTGGCGCGCGGATCGGCGCGCCCGACGGCAAGTGATCATTGCCGTCGATGGCCCGGCGGCGGCCGGCAAAGGGACGGTGGCGCGGGGTCTTGCGCGCCATTTCGGTTATCATTTCCTCGATACCGGCTCGCTCTATCGCATGGTGGGTCTGTCGGTACTGAGGGCCGGTGGGGATCCGCAGGACCGGCGGGCGGCCATACGAGCTGCCGAGACCCTCGACCCCGGCCGTTTCCCGGACAGTGCGTTGCGTAGCGAAGAGGTCGGGGCGGCAGCTTCCGTCGTGGCTGTCATTCCGGAGGTGCGGGTGGCGCTGCTTGATCTGCAGCGCGCATTTGCGGCGCAACCGCCGGGCGCAGTACTCGACGGCCGCGATATCGGCACGGTCGTCTGCCCAAACGCAGACGTGAAACTCTACATCACGGCTTCGCCAGAGGTGCGGGCAGAGCGCCGGCGCAAGGAACTCAACGATCGCGGCAGCACCTTCTCTTTCGAAGAAGTGCTGGCAGAAATCCATGCGCGCGACTTGCGCGACAGTACGCGCGCCACCGCCCCCCTTGTCGCCGCTGCGGACGCCATCATCATCGACACTTCGGCCATGGACATAGATGAAGCGGTTGGCGCGGCCATTGCAGCGTGCGAGGCACGCCTGGCGGCGACGCCTGCGGCAGGCCGCTAAACGAGCAGAGCCGTCACATACATCAGCAACAGGCCGGTAGAGGCGCCGCCGGCGAGTGCGGGATCTGTCAGCCGCGCCTCGGGACCGCGACGCAGGATCAGTGCCGTCACCTCGATGATCACCTGCAGAATGGCGCCGCCACCTACTGCAAAGCAGACGGCGGTCCAAAGCGGCCCCGGGGCCTGGGTACCGAGAATCGTGCCGGCAATGGCAGGGAGACCGGCGATTGCCGCCAGCAGCACGAATCGCAGCAGTGGCGGCTGCTCGCGGGCCAGCGGCGCGGCGATGCCGATGCCTTCGGTGACGTTGTGGATGGTAAACCCGATCACCAGAAAGGTCGCCAGTGCGGCGGAACCGGTGGCCAATGCCGCGCCCACAGCCAGCCCTTCGCCCAGATTGTGGAGGCCGATGCCGACGGCAATGAACATGGCCAGAGCCATGCCTTCAGGTGCCCTGCCCTGGCGGCGACCGAGGACCAGAAGGGCGACGGCGGCCAAGGCAAAAACCACCCAGAACAGCGCAGTGCCGCGCAATCGCCCAACAGTATCGGAAGCGTTTTCGAGGCCCTCGCCGATGGTTTCGATGAGCAGAAAAGCAAGAAACCCTACTGTCAAGGCAAGGAGAAAGTCGACACCGCGCGGCGACATCGTGCGCATGGCAGGCCAGGTCAGGAGGCCAATGGCAACAGGTACGATGCCCAACAGCGTTCCGACCCCCGCCAGCAGCAGTAGAGACGGTGCGGAGAGGACCGGCGTCGCCTCAGCGACGTCAATCGTGTGCTCGAAAACGACGCCAGTGCGAGTGACGAGGGCGATGTGATGGGCCTCCCCGGCGATCCAGGGGTAGGGTACTTCGATTCGGACTAATCCGAGCCGCGCCGACGGACGGTCAGGCGCAATTGTGAAGGTGCGGTAGGCGCCGTCGACCTGCACCTGGGCCACGGTGACAGGCTCGGAACCATCGGTACGCAATGTCAGCGAAATTAGGCCGGGCGTGAGGCGCACCGATTCAACGGCTGCCTCTTCGACCGGAGGGGCTGAAGCGGCAAGCTGGTCAAGCGGCCGCCACCACAGCAACAGCGCGACGGCGCCGACCAGCAGGACAGCAGGCAGGGCCAGCCACAACCGTGAGCCGGACATCACACAACCTCGAAATGGCTCATCCAGCCGAGTTCGGCAAACTCCGACTGGTGAGCGTGGAACATATAGATTCCGGGTTCATGATCGGCGAAGGAGAACTCGAGGATGCCACGCTGGGCCTGGCACATCATGACCGTATCGATAATGCGGTGGGTGGGCACAAGGGTGGTGCCGTGGTCATAGAAGTCAAAGAAATGGGCATGGAGATGAAAGGAATTGATGGGATCGAATTCGGTCAAATTGACCAGATAAATCCGCACCGGTCGCGTCCGGTCGATCCTAATGGGTTTGCGGAAATAGGCGAAGGGTATGGAATTAACGGCGTAGAATTCGTTCTCGTCGTCGAAATTTGTGTCGAAGCCGTTCATCACCATCATCATTTCCTGCCAGCGGGCATTCTCGGGCGAGCCGAGGAGACGCGAGGCGGCAACTTCCCGGTGCTCCGGATGGCGCGCCGGATCGGGATCGACAATAAAGGCACCGTAAAGCCCCTTGTGGATGTGGCGCTTCAGCGGAAGGGCATGACAGTGGTAGAGATGACAGCCGAACGGCTTGGCCGCAAATTCATAAGTGAACTCATGGCCGGGCTCGACCATGCCGGCCCCCGGTACACCATCCATGCGCGCGGCGTGAATGCCGTGAAAGTGCATAGAGTGGGGATGGCTACTGCCATTGATGAATCGGATTCTCAGGCGCTCGCCTTCTGTGCAGCGTAGCGTCGGGCCAGGTATGCGGCCGTTGTACGACCAGCCGGCGAACTCTACACCGGGCGCTACTTCGAATTGATGATCTACTGCGGTGATCGTCCACTCGCGCACCCTGAGCCCGTCGGCGTCGGTTGAGACGGTTCCCCTATCCCAGTCTGTCAGAATGGCATGAGGATCGAAACCGTTCCTGGCGTGGTCCACTTCGCCAACAACGTCGTTGCCACCTTGGCCGTGAAGGCCGTGACCGGCTTGCCGGGGATAGGGCTCATCGGCGGCGGCGCTGGCGACAAGCGGCGCGGCGGCACCGGCCGCCGCCACGGATTGAAGAAATCCGCGCCGGTCAAGAATGCTTCCCAGCCTCATCTGCCTCATGCGCACCACCACTGTTCCAGAAAAATTTAGCATTGGCTAAATTTATGTCAATGCTTTAGTCTCGCAACGCAGCAACACGGGCAGAACAGTGCGGACAAAACGCAATGCCATACGGGCCGAGACTCCACGATCGGCGGCGTTCTCGCGGATCAGGGCCGATCATCAGGGCGAGATAGCCGAGGACTATGTGGAGCTCATCGCCGACCTGATCGAAGAGCGCGGCGAGGCGCGAGGCAGCGACATTGCGATCAAGCTCGGCGTCGCCAATGCCACGGTCGTCAAGACACTGAAACGCTTGCAGGACAACGGCCTGATCATGCAGGAGCGCTACCGGCCCATACATCTGACGGAGAAGGGGCGGCGACTCGCAGCCAACGGACGGCGGCGGCACCGGATCGTCGAGAACTTCCTGTTGAGCATCGGGGTAAGCGCTGACATGGCAAAGATCGATGCGGAAGGTATCGAGCATCATGTCAGTGAGGAGACCCTGGCAGCAATGCAGAAGCGACTCGATTGATTGAGCGGGCCTTGATGCGGGAATCCAGACTCTTAATTCCGGCGGTTAAGGCTGCCAGCCGCCGGCAGGCTGGCCTGGCCAGAATGCCCCTGCTTTTCCTGTAGAGAGCGGCTGAAGTTGTCCGGTTTATGTAGCACATGAATTGACCGCTT
>CAZIXE010000033.1:0-40980 GCA_964543235.1 uncultured Rhizobiaceae bacterium
AGTGAACAAACAAGGAACATACAGCATGGGAATAAACTGTCAAGGAGGATTTTGCGCGTGGCTGTCAAACGCCATCCGGAAGTGCCCGCCTTTGCCTCCTGAAGAACTGCCCCAACCTCTCCGCCATCAGCCGCTCGAAGCCCCTTGCCAACAGGGGACCGTCCATACATGACGGGTTAACGTCACAGGCTCCAAGTGAGAATCGTGCATCGGCGAGCCCGCAGGGTCGGGGCATTGATCGCAAACCCTGTTGACACCGGCCCTTTTCGCTGGGAAGAAGTTCAAGGCATGAGCAGAAGCCCAGACTATGATGCCACACGCCTGGATGACGCCGCACGCGCCGGCTGGCTCTACTACATTGCCGGAAACACCCAGGAGGAAATTGCCCGGAAACTCGGCATTTCGCGGCAGTCGGCCCAGCGTCTGGTCTCGCTTGCCGTCTCCGAAAGGCTGATCAAGGTCCGGCTCGATCATCCGATCGCACGCTGCCTGGACCTCTCGCAACGCATGATCGAGCGTTTTGGTTTGGTACTTTGCGAAGTGGTGCCATCCGATCCGGACAATCCGTCTTCGGACACCGGCGTGCCGCAGGCCCTCGCTTCCGAGATCGAGCGGCGGCTCGAATCGACGCATCCGCTCGTCGTCGCGGTCGGCTCGGGAAAGACGCTTCGGCTGGCGGTTGAAAATCTGCAGCGCATGGACTGTCCGCAGCACAAGATTGTCTCCGCGGTCGGAAACATTGCTACCGACGGCACGGCGATACTTTACGATGTGATCATGCGCATGGCCGATACCATTCAGGCCCCACATTATCCCATCCCCTTGCCGGTCATCGCCACCTCCGTGCACGAGCGCGACTTTTTTCTGTCGCAGCGTTCCGTTACCAATGTCGTCGATCTTGCGCGTCACGCCGACGTGACATTCGTGGGTATCGGCCACCTCGCCGAAGGCGGCGGCCTTCACCGCGACGGCTTCGTAACCAGCCAGGAACTGCGGGCGCTTGTGAGGGCCGGGGCGGTCGGCGAAGTCATCGGATGGGCATTCGACCAGGATGGCAATCTGATTGAGGGTCTAACCAATGACCGCGTGACGAGCGTGCCGCTGTCCTCGGGCGAGGGGCGCCTGGTCATCGGCGCGGCCGCCGGCCGGATCAAGCAGGCATCGATCCTCGGCGCTCTTCGGGGCCATTTGATCAACGGCCTGGTGACCAACGAGGACATGGCCACCGCTCTCCTCGACTGATCGTTTCCCGAAAGAATTGCTGCAGTGCAAGATCGAATCTGCATTGACTCTTTGTCGCATCTTGAGTGAGATTATGCCCGCCTCATTAGCAAATGCTCAATCAGGCAAATGGGAGGATTACGAATGAGGAAGCTTATCACCGGCACCATTGGTGCCGTGGCACTGATTGCAATGGCGTCGACCGCCCTTGCCGAGACCAAATTGACCATCGCCACCGTCAACAACGGCGACATGATCCGCATGCAAGGACTGACGGGCGATTTCACGGCAGCCAATCCCGACATCAGCCTCGAATGGGTGACCCTCGAGGAGAATGTGCTTCGCGAGAAAGTAACCACGGACATTGCTGCCAAGGGTGGCCAGTTCGACGTGCTGACCATTGGCACTTATGAAGTTCCGATCTGGGGGAAGAAGGGCTGGCTGGTGGAGCTCACGGAAGTGGACGATCCGGACGACCTTCTGCCCGCGATACGCGGGGGTCTTACGGTGGACGGCAAACTCTATGCGGCGCCGTTCTATGGCGAGAGTTCCATGGTGATGTACCGCACCGATCTGATGGAGAAGGCGGGCCTCAAGATGCCGGATGCGCCGACATGGGAGTTCATCGGCCAGGCCGCCCGTGCCATGACCGACAAGGCCAATGAGATCTATGGCGTTTGCCTGAGAGGCAAGGCGGGATGGGGTGAGAACATGGCCTTTCTCACGGCCACGTCGAATTCCTTTGGCGCGCGCTGGTTCGACGAAAACTGGGTTCCTCAGTTTGACCAGCCGGAATGGCGAAACACGCTCGAGTTCTATCTCAAACTGATGGCCGATGCCGGTCCCCCGGGGGCCTCCTCGAACGGCTTCAACGAAAATCTGGCGCTGTTCAATTCAGGCAAATGCGGCATGTGGATCGACGCCACTGTTGCCGCATCCTTCGTCACCAACCCGAAGGAATCCAAGGTCGCCGACAAGGTCGGATTCGCCCTGGCGCCTGACAACGGGCTGGGCAAGCGCGGCAACTGGCTGTGGGCCTGGTCGCTGGCCATACCGGCCGGATCGCAAAAGGTTGACGCCGCCCAGAAGTTCGTTTCCTGGGCAACCAGCAAACACTATACGGAACTGGTGGCTTCAAAGGAAGGTTGGGCCAACGTGCCGCCGGGAACCCGCAAGTCGCTCTATGCCAACCCGGAATATGCCAAAGTTCCGTTCGCGAAGATGACGCTTGATTCGATCAATTCCGCGGATCCGACCGCTCCGGCCGTCAAGCCGGTACCCTATGTCGGCGTCCAGTTCGTTGCGATTCCGGAGTTCGCAGGCATTGCCACGACTGTCGGGCAGATCTTCTCGGCAACGCTGGCCGGTGAGAAGTCGCTGGATGATGCACTTGCCGAAGCGCAAAATGCGGCTACTCGCGAGATGACCAAGGCCGGTTACATAAAGTAACCATTCCTCCCGTGGAAGCCTGGCTGTCCGGGTGACACCGGACAGCCGACTTTCGGGAACACAACGTACCACCTGTTGAAGGGCACTCGCCATGGCGACGCAACAAACGCGCGCGCTCGGCCGCCTGGCCGTCGCTCCCTCCGTAATAGCTCTTCTTCTCTGGATGATCGTCCCGCTGGCGATGACGATCTGGTTCTCCTTTTTGCGCTTCAATCTGCTCGATCCAAACCCGGCCTGCTCACTCCTTACCCCGGGCGCCTTGACCGACCCCGAAAACCGCTGCCTGGCCGGCATCTCAAACTACTATTACTTCCTGACTGATCCGGTCTTCTTCCGTGCCATGGGTAACTCGCTGAAGCTGGTCGGCTGGGTGCTCGCCATCAGCGTCGTCGGCGGAACCCTGCTCGCCCTGCTCCTGGATCAGGCGATCTATGGGCGCAACTTTGTGCGACTGATGATCATTGCGCCGTTCTTCGTCATGCCGACTGTCAGCGCCTTGGTATGGAAGAACATGATGATGCATCCCGTGTCCGGGCTTCTCGCCTGGCTCGCAAAGTCCTTCGGACTCCAGCCCCTCGATTGGTTCGCACACGCCCCGATGACGGCCGTCGTGATCATGGTGGCCTGGCAATGGCTTCCGTTTGCGACACTCATTCTTCTGACCGCGCTGCAGTCATTGGACGAGGAGCAGAAAGAGGCCGCGCAGATGGATGGAACGCCACCTCTTGCTTACTTCTGGTACCTGGTGCTGCCGCACCTGGCCCGTCCCATTACCGTTGTCGTGCTGATTGAAACGATTTTTCTGCTCAATGTCTTTGCGGAGATCTATGTCACTGGCTCCGGTGGCCGCGCCGGCAACTTGCCCTTCCTTGTCTATCAGTACGGCCTCATTTCCAATGATATTGGCGGTGCCTCGGCGGGCGGTATCGTCGCGGTCGTTCTTGCCAACATCGTTGCCTTCTTCCTGATGCGGATGATCGGCAAGAACCTGGAGGGCTGAGCCATGGCACGCGCTGTCCCAAAGCAGAAACGCATTCTTTTCACGGCGCTTGCCTGGGCCATCGCCTTCGTCATCTTCTTCCCGATTCTCTGGACCTTCCTCACAAGCTTCAAGACTGAAGGCGACGCGATCGAACTGCCTCCCAAGTTCCTGTTCTTTGATTGGACTGTGGAGAACTACGGTGTCGTTCAGGAGCGTTCCAACTACCTCCTCTTTGCACTCAATTCCATTCTCCTCGCGCTGGGCTCGACGTTCTTCGCGCTGCTCCTCGCCATCCCCGCCGCCTGGGCGATGGCCTTTGCGCCGGGCAAGCGGACGAAGGATCTTCTCATGTGGATGCTGTCCACCAAGATGATGCCACCCGTCGGCGCCCTCATACCGGTTTACTTGATCTTCCGCGACTTCCAGCTCCTCGACAGCCGCGGCGGCATCATTGCGGTGCTGATGCTGCTCAATCTGCCGATCATCATCTGGATGCTCTACACCTACTTCAAGGAGATTCCGGGCGAGATCCTCGAGGCGGCGCGCATGGACGGGGCTTCGATCGGCAAGGAGCTCCTCTACGTGCTTACCCCAATGGCGGTGCCCGGCATCGCCTCGACCATACTGCTCAACGTCATTCTGGCATGGAATGAGGCCTTCTGGACTCTCAGCCTTACAACCAAGGACGCGGCTCCCCTGACCCAGTTCATTGCATCCTACTCCAGTCCCGAAGGACTCTTCTGGGCCAAACTTTCGGCAGCCTCAACCATGGCCATTGCGCCCATCCTTGTCCTTGGGTGGTTCGCGCAGAAGCAACTGGTACGCGGCCTCACATTCGGAGCGGTGAAATAATGGGCACCATCACTCTCAGGAACGTTCGCAAGGCATTCGGCGATGTCGTGATCATCCCGGGGGCCGATCTCGAGATCGGCGATGGCGAATTCGTTGTGTTCGTCGGCCCGTCCGGATGCGGAAAATCGACTCTGCTTCGCCTCATTGCCGGCCTGGAAGACCTGACATCCGGAGAGATCTTCATTGATGGCAAGGACGTCTCCGATACGCCGCCGTCACAGCGCGGCCTGTCAATGGTGTTCCAGTCTTACGCGCTCTATCCGCACATGAGCGTGCGCAACAACATCGCATTTGGGCTCAAGATGGCTGGAGTCCCCAAGGAAGAGATCGCGGCAAAAGTCGCCAGGGCCGCCGCCACGCTCAATCTGACGGACTATCTCGACCGCAAGCCGCGGCAGCTCTCGGGCGGCCAGCGCCAGCGCGTTGCGATCGGCCGCGCCATCGTCCGCCAGCCCAAGGCTTTCCTGTTTGATGAACCGCTCTCCAATCTCGATGCAGCACTGCGAGTCAACATGCGCATCGAAATCATGCAGCTCCACCAGTCGCTCGGCGCTACCATGATTTATGTGACGCACGACCAGGTGGAGGCCATGACCATGGCTGATCGCATCGTTGTGCTCAATCAGGGCAACATCGAGCAGGTGGGATCGCCGCTCGAGCTCTATAACCGCCCCAACTCGCTCTTCGTGGCGGGTTTCATCGGCAGTCCGAAGATGAACTTCATCAATGGCGCGGTTGCCGCCCAACACAAGGCCGCCACGATCGGCATTCGCCCCGAGCATATAACTCTCTCGGAGAAGGACGGCGAATGGCCGGCCACGATCATGCTGGCGGAACATCTGGGCGCTGACACTTTCCTGCATGTCGATGCCGGTGCGAACGGTCAATTGACGGTTCGCGCGGCGGGTGAGTATGCGCAGGGGCCCGGCGACAAGGTATGGCTCAAGCCCGAGCGCGGCCGCATTCATCGCTTTGACAAGGACGGAAGGGCCATCAGGTGATGAGGCTGGCGGGCAAAGTCGCGATGGTGACCGGCGGTGCCAGGGGCATCGGCCGGGCAATCGCCGAAGCCTACGCACGGGAAGGGGCAAGGGTCTGCATTGCCGATATCGAAGAAGACGCTGCAGCGGAGGCGGCATCGCAGATCGGCAACGGAGCTTTCTCATGTGCGATGGACGTGACCAGCCTGCCGTCGATTGGTGCGGCCGTTACGGAGATCGAGCGGCGGGCCGGCGGCATCGACATACTCGTGAACAATGCCGCGATTTTCGACATGGGCCCGATCGAAGCGATCACCGAGCAGAGCTATGAGCGGGTCTTTGCCGTCAATGTGAAGGGCGTGCTGTTCACGCTGCAGGCCGTGGCAAAGGCAATGGTCGCGCGTGGCAAGGGCGGCAAGATCATCAATATGGCATCGCAGGCGGGCCGCCGCGGCGAGCCTTTGGTTGCCGTTTACTGTGCGTCCAAAGCGGCGGTGATCAGCATAACGCAGTCAGCGGGTTTGGCTCTCATCAGGCATCGCATCAACGTCAACGGCATCTCGCCCGGCGTCGTCGACACACCCATGTGGGACGAAGTCGATGCGCTGTTTGCAAAGTACGAGGGCCGTCCCGTTGGCGAGAAAAAGCGGCTGGTCGGGGAGGGTGTCCCCTTTGGCCGCATGGGAAAGCCCGAGGACCATGTCGGCTGTGCGATCTTTCTTGCCTCGGCCGAAAGCGATTACATCGTCGCCCAAACCTTCAATGTCGATGGCGGACAATGGATGAGCTGACGGGCCCCCGCACAGCATCGAACAGGCCGGAAGGACCGTCTTAGCGGTGCGCCTTTCACTTGCGAATCTGGGCGGGATTGGCCGACAGGCCGCTGTGCCGAACTACCGGCGAAGCTCCCTGCGGCCCGGCATTGTCCACTTCGGCGTGGGCAACTTCCATCGCGCCCACCAGGCTGTCTATCTCGATGAACTGTTCAACAAGGGGCGCGGTTGCGATTGGGCCGTGGTCGGCGCCGGCGTCATGGCTGCCGACGAAGTCGTCAGAAAGAAGCTGGCCCACCAGGATTATCTGACCACCGTCGTCGAACAGGACGCTGAGCGGTCCGCGGCGCGCGTCATTGGATCCATGGTGGACTTCATTCCCGGCGGCGACCGGGCGCAGCTCCTTTCCCGTCTCGCTGATCCCGCCATCCGCATCGTATCCCTGACTATCACGGAGGGTGGTTACTTCATCAATCCCGCCACCGGTCAATTCGATCCGGCGAATCCGGCTATCCTCCGTGATGCCGGATCGCCTGATGAGCCGGCGACGGTCTTCGGTCTGATCTTGGCCGGCCTCGCCCGCCGCCGCAGCGCCGGAACCGCACCGTTTACGGTGATGTCCTGCGATAATGTCCCCCACAATGGTGACGTCACCCGCAATGCCGTTGTTGGGCTGGCCAGTCTCTCGGACCCGGCACTGGGCCGGTGGGTCGAAGATAGCGTCGCGTTCCCCAATGGCATGGTGGATCGCATCACCCCCGCCACGACCGATCGCCAGCGGCGCATCCTGGCTGAAACCTTCGGGATCGACGATGAATGGCCCGTATTCTGTGAGGAGTTCAGGCAGTGGGTGCTGGAGGACCGGTTTTGTTCGGGACGTCCGGCACTGGAGCTGGCCGGAGTAGACTTCGTCAACGATGTGTCGCCCTACGAGCAAATGAAGATACGGATCCTGAATGGTGGCCATGCCACCATTGCTTATCCGGCGGGGCTGCTGGGGGTTCACTACGTCCACGATGCCATGGCTGACGATCTGCTTCGTTCCTTTCTGGCAAGAATCGAATTGCAGGAGATCGTTCCCACTGTGCCGCCCGTTCCGAATACCGATCTCCGGGATTATTTTCGTCTCATCGAGCGTCGCTTCGCGAACCCGAAGATCGGCGACACAGTCGGACGCCTGTGCTTCGACGGCTCGAACCGCCAGCCCAAATTCATTGTGCCCAGCATCCACGACCGCTTGAAGGCGAAGGCCGGTGTTGGAGGTCTCGCCCTGGTTTCGGCCCTCTGGTGCCGCTACTGCTATGGCACCACTGACCAGGGCGCAACCATCGAACCCAATGATCCCAATTGGGACCGGCTGCGCGACACCGCCTGGCAGGCGAGGGACAATCCCGCCGCCTGGATCGCCATGGCGGATATCTATGGCGATGCCGGCAAGGCACCGGAATTCGCAGCGGCCTTCACCAGGGCCCTCGCAAGCCTGTGGGCAAACGGCGTAGAAAAGACCCTTCGGGACTATCTCGACGCCAGGCCATGAGCCGTGCGTCGGCGCCTCTGACCTGCATCGTTGGAGAGTAGTAGGGAGTTGGGAATGTACCTCGAGAAGCTGAAGCTGGATGACCGCGTGGCAGTGATTACCGGAGCGGGCCAGGGTATTGGTTATGCCTGCGCCCAGGCCCTGGGCGAAGCAGGCGCCAAAGTGGTTATTGCTGAAATGTTGCCGGAGCGGGTCGAGCGGGCGGTCGCGGAACTGGAGAAGCAGGGGATCTCCGTCACCGGACATACCTTGGACGTCACCAGTTCGGCAGACGTCGACAAGGTATGTGACGCCGTCATGGGCAAGCACGGCCATGTCGACATTCTCGTGAACAATGCCGGCGTCGCCAACAGTGGTGTCCGCGCCGAAGATACCAGTGACGCGCACTGGCGTGGCGTCCTTGCCGTGAATCTCGATGGACTCTTCTGGTGCTGCCGCGCCTTTGGCCGCGAAATGCTCAAGGCCGGCAAGGGATCGATTGTCAACATCGGCTCGATGTCAGGCTACATCGTCAACAAGCCTCAACCCCAGGCCTTCTACAATGCCTCAAAGGCCGCCGTTCACCACCTCACGCGGTCGCTGGCCGCCGAATGGGCTGGCCGCGGCGTACGGGTGAATGCCGTAGCCCCCACCTATATCGAAACCCCGCTCACTGCCTTTGGCATGCGCGACAATCCGGAGATGTACCGGACCTGGCTGGAAATGACGCCCATGGGTCGCGTGGGTCAACCCGACGAGATTGCCTCAGTCGTTCATTTCCTTGCCTCCGATGCTTCCAGCCTGATGACCGGCTCGATCGTGTTGGCCGACGGAGGCTATTGCTGTTGGTAGCGGTTCAAACGTGTGCCCGGGCTCGTAATCTTTGATCTCGATGGTGTCTTGATTGACACCGAGTCAACCGCCGCCGCAGTGCTGGTGCGCGTCTTCGCCCGAATAGGATATGAGATATCGAAAGAACAGGTGATTGACCGCTTCATCGGCACCGGCGTACGTGGCATCCTCGACACGATAGCGGGCGAGACAGCAAGGACATTCCCGGCCTCCCTGCCGCGCGAGATCGAAATGGAGGTGCGCCGCGAAGTCTTCCGCAATGTTGTTCCGGTCCGTGGTATCCGCAATGTCCTGGACCGCCTCGCAGCCCAGCCCTGGTGCGTGGCATCGAACAGCGGCCTGGACCGTATGGAGACCTGCATGCGCTTGTCCGGCCTGGCCGCGCGATACCGCGTGCGCCTGTTCAGCGCCGCAATGGTGCCCGCCGGCAAGCCCGCACCGGACCTCTATTGCCATGTCGCCCGCAGCTTCGCCCTGCCGCCATCATCCTGCATCGTCGTCGAGGATACCGTCGTCGGTGTAGTGGCAGGCAAGGCGGCCGGCATGACGGTGCTTGGCTTTGCCGGCGCAAGCCACATCACCACGGCAACGCAGCGCCAGCGCCTGGCCGCTGCCGGCGCTGATGCGATCGTCACCACCACCACTGATCTGGCGGAACAGCTCGAACATTTCCTGCGCCGGTTGCCCTGAGGCGTTGCTTCTTCAGGCGCTCAGCATGGCCTTGATCTGGAAGTTCACATCGGCAAGCTTGACGGGATCGGGCTTGGCCTTCCTGGCCATCAGCATCTCGGCCAGGCGTACGTCACGGGCTATGGAGTTTCCCGGACCGATGCCGCTGGCCCCGACCAGCGTGCCGTGATCGTCCAAGTGGAATACAATGAACGCGCCTTCCTTGACCTTGCGGGTTACGTCACGTGTCCCGAGCGATGGCATGCCGGCAATCTGCAATGACAATTCATACTGATCAGACCAGAACCATGGGATGGCCTCGAAGTCCTTGTTCCCGCCCAGCATGTTCTGTGCTGCAACGGCTGCCTGGTCCTGGGCACTTCGCCACGCCTCGAGCCGCATCCGCTGATTGCCGAACACCGGGTGCGGGAAGGAGCAGCAATCCCCCGCCGCATAGATGTCTGGATCACTGGTTCGCATGCGCGCATCGCACGCAATGCCATTGTCCATGGCAAGTCCCGCGGCCTCGCCAAGCCGGATTTCGGGGACCGCGCCAATACCGGCAATCAGGACATCCGCCTCGATCCTTCGGCCGTCCTTCAGCCAGATGCTATCGGCTTCGATTCTCTCGATACTTGCGCTCGTGTGTACTGCAACACCCGCAGCCGCATGGCGTCTTGCCACGGTCTCCGCAATTATCTCTGGAACTCCGCGCATTAGAATTCGCGGCTGCATTTCAACGACAGCAACCTGGCAACCGCGCTTGCTGGCGCTGGCGGCCAGTTCAAGTCCGATGAAACCCGCGCCGACAATGCCGATCCTTCGCCCCGGCGCAAATACCTCGCGCAGCCGCAATGTGTCGGCGAAGTCACGCAGCGTGATAGCGCGCTCGCCGCCAGGCATCGACAATCTGCGTGCTTTGGCGCCTGTTGCGATGAGGAGTTTCTCATAGGCAATCGATTGGCCGTCAGCCAGCCCGACCAGCTTTCGCTGCCGATCGATGGCGGTCGCCGCCACCCCGGCGATCCGGTCGACTTTGAGAGAAGCCATCATGCCTTCGTCGAGAAGGTAGACCGGTTCTGGCTCTTCTTCCTGGAGAATTGATGCCTTGGACAAGGGAGGGCGGTCATAGGGTGCAAGCTGCTCGTCGCTGACGAGTACGATGCGGCCCGTCCAGCCGTGCTCGCGCAAGCCGACGACAGCCCGCGCCCCCGCCTTGCCGCCGCCGATAATCACCATGGAAGCATCAGTCACAGAACGTCCTCAATCGACAAGTGTGCATTTCGTAACCCCTGCGAACCGGCACGGATTTGCGGCGGCGAAGCAGAACCCCCTGGTTGCCCGATGGCAGTGGTCGGCCGCCGGCATACCACAGACAACACAGCAGTTTCCGTGTTGATCGCTGTGTCGGCACGGACCTCAAATCAGCGCTTCATGGTGGAATGCAGTTGCGAATGACACATTATGTGGAGGCCGCTCGCAGCGCAACTCTGTCCCAGGCAGGCTCGCCCGCTTTGCGCCAAGTATCGAAAAAGTCACCACTTCCGCACAGGTTATCGTTAGGTCATGCAGGATTATCTATGGATTTTGCACGATTTGCCGTCTTGTCAGATCCCCGGTCGCACGAGTAGCCTTTTGTTCCAGTGCCCCCAAACCGAAAGAAGAGGAAGCCAATGGCGAGGAAGCGCAATTTCAGTTTCGCAGTTTTGGGCCTGTTGGGCATGGCCGCAACGGCGTTGACGCCGTATCCGGCCGCCGCCGTCGAATCCAACGATCCGATCAAGATTGCCCTGTTCGACTGGACCAGCATTACCATCAATGCCAAGATTCTCGGTGGTATCCTCGAGAAGCTGGGTTACACGGTGGAGTATCCCACCGCCGACTATCTCTCCAGCTTGACCACCAGCCTGCCGACTGGTGACCTGACGATCGGCGTCGAGTATTGGGACACCACGGCCGGTGAAGCCATGAAGGCGGCGGATGCAACCGGCCAGGTCGAACGGCTGGGTTCCTTGGGGCCGAAAGCCAAGGAGGAATGGTGGTACCCCCTCTACATGAAGGAAAAATGCCCCGGCCTGCCGAACTGGGAAGCATTGAAGGATCCAACTTGTGCCGAGGCATTCTCCACGCCGGAAACGGCGCCGAACGGCCGGTACCTTGGTGGGCCGGTCACCTGGGAGGGTTTTGACGACGAGCGCGTTGAAGCGCTCGGCTTGCCGTTCACGGTCATTCATGCGGGCACCGACGCAGCCATGTTCGCCGAGCTCGAGTCCGCTTACCAGCGCAAGGGACCCATCATGTTGTGGGTCTATTCCCCTCATTGGGCACCTGCCAAGTACGAGGGAGAGTGGATCGAGTTCCCCGAATACACGCCCGAGTGCTATACCGACCCGAAATGGGGCAGCAACCCCGACAAGGCATATGATTGCGGCAAGCCGCACGGGGACATCTGGAAGTACGCCTGGGGTGGCATGAAAGACAAGTGGCCGGTCGCCCATAAGGTCGCCAAGAACTATCAGCTCGAAGCGGCGGAACTGAACGCCATGACCGGCCAGGTGGATCTCGAGGGCAAGACGGTCGAAGAAGTTGCTGCAGCATGGATTGCAGCGAATGAAGCAAAGTGGAAGGCTTGGGCGGAGTGAACGGCCGGCCGGTGGTGCCAGCGACTGGGTACCGCCGGTTGTCTTCCCGGGGTAGTGAGCATGAATGATCAGCCGGCGGGCCAGTTGCTAACCCGCCCAGTGAAGCTTGCCTGCCGGAACATCTGGAAAGTGTTCGGTGACGGGGCTGCGGAGTTTTTCGCAGCACGCGGGCACGATGTGTCCAACAGGGACCTCGCTGATGCCAAGCTCATAGCTGCTGTGCGCGGCGCGACCGTCGACGTGCATGAAGGCGAGATTTTCATTGTCATGGGCCTGTCGGGCTCCGGAAAATCCACTCTGGTGCGATGCATGTCGCGGCTGATTGAGCCGACCGCCGGTACGGTGGAGTTCGACGGCAGGGATCTCCTGCGCGCCAGCGATGCGGAACTGATCGAGATCCGCCGTCACAAGATGGGCATGGTGTTCCAGCATTTCGCGCTCCTCCCCCACCTCACAGTGCTCGAGAACGTTGCCTTTCCTCTCTTCATCCAGGGAATCGGCAAGGAGCAGCGCGAAGCCCGCGCCCGTGAGATGATTGAACTGGTGGGATTGATCGGTCGCGAGCACCATTATCCGCGAGAGCTCTCCGGTGGCCAGCAGCAGCGGGTCGGCATTGCCCGTTCCCTCGCTGTTGAGCCGGAGATCTGGTTCCTCGATGAACCGTTTTCAGCGCTTGATCCGTTGATCCGGCGCGAGATGCAGACCGAGCTGATGCGCCTCCAGAGTGTTCTCAAGAAGACCATCGTGTTCATTACCCATGACTTCGATGAGGCCATCAGGCTCGCCGACCGGATCGCCATCATGAAGGATGGCGAGATCATCCAGATAGGCACACCAGAACAATTGGTCATCTCCCCGGCCACCGATTATGTCGCCGAATTTACCCGCGATGTGAACCGTGCCAAGGTCATGTCGGCGCAGAGCCTCATGGGACCGGCGCGGCGGCGCGCCAGGTATGCCAGGTCAGTCCCTGCCGGTGCCAAGATCGCCAGTTTCGCCGCCGAGATTGTCGAGGCCGCCGAGCCCTTTGCGGTGACCGCCGTGAGCGGTGAGGTGATCGGCGAGATTACTGCGCCTGCAGTGATTTCCCTGTTGGCGGGAAGTGATAGGTCCGCCGGACGATGACCGATCACGCGCTGTCCACCACAACCTCGATACCGGCCAGGCTGACGGCCGGCACCTGGTGGCTGGCAGCCCTCGTGCTGATCCTGTCACTCTATGTGTTGCGCGACATATTGCCGGCTGCCGTCCAGTATCCTGATGCCTGGATCCTGCCCATCAAGGATATGATCGCCGCCGTCATGCAATGGATGAAGGTGAACCTGTCGGTGTTCACCCGCACCATTGCTGCCGTCATCGACATACCGCTGCGCTTTGCCTTCTCGCTGCTCGCCAAGGGCTTCAAGCTCGAGGCTGGGCCGGACGCAACGATGCTCCCGCGCCTGTCCTGGGTCGGCATCTGCTTTGTGATGGGATTCCTCGGTTATCTCTATGGCGGCAGGCGGCTGGCAGTACTCTGTGGCCTGAGTTTCCTCGCTCTGGCTCTGTTCAGAGTTTGGGACAATGCCATGCTGACCCTCGCCCTTATCGTGATCTGCGTGCCGTTTTGCGCCGTCACGGGCCTCCTCGTTGGTATCTGGGGATATCGGTCCGGCTGGGCCAATCGTTACCTCATCACCCCGGTCTTGGATCTCATGCAGACCATGCCGACTTTCGCCTATCTCATTCCCATGCTGCTCCTGTTCGGTACCAGCCCGGTTTCGGCCTTGCTGGCCACCGGTCTGTTCGCAACACCGCCCATGGTTCGCGCCACCATTCTCGGCCTTACCAAGGTCCCCCAGGAGATCAAGGATTTTGCCGACATGGCCGGCTGCACGGCGCGGCAGAAACTGTGGCGGGTTCTGATTCCGGCAGCAAAGCCATCGCTGATGATCGGCATTAACCAGGTTATCATGCTGGCCCTCAACATGGTGATCATTTCCTCGATGATTGGCGCCGGCGGCCTGGGCTATGACGTGCTTTTGGCGCTGCGCGCCCTGAAGGTCGGCCAGGCCATGGAGGCTGGTCTTGCCATAGTGATCATTGCCATCGTTCTTGATCGCCTGAGCCAGGCAATCGCCCAGCACCGGCCGGAAGCGACTGCGCGCCGGGCCACCACATGGGATCGCCACGGCAATCTTGTCCTGGCACTTGTGGTGCTGGCCGCCACGACGCTCGCCGGGGTATTCATCCCGGCCTTCGACAAGGTGCCGGAGGCTATGACCTTCACCACGGCGCCCTTGTGGAAGGCTGCCATTGACTGGCTGACCGTTAATCTCTTTGACGTGATCGAGACCTTCCGGACCACCCTCTTGCTCTTTGTCCTAAATCCGCTGCGGAGTGCCTTTGAGAGCCTGCCCTGGTTGGGCGTCACGGCGGCGATTGCGACTGCCGGCTGGAGGCTGGGGGGCAGGGGGCTGGCCATTACCCTGGCCGCGCTCTGCACTTTCTGCGCGGTCACCGGAGTCTGGGTACCCGCGATGCAGACCCTGTACCTCTGCGGCGTATCCGCCCTGTTCGCGGCTGCGTTGGGAATACCGATTGGCTTGTGGGCGTCCCGCGACGATCGCGTGGCGGCTGTGGTGACGCCCATCATCGATACCCTTCAGACCATCCCCTCCTTCTGTTTCATCATTCCGGTGGTCATGCTGTTCCGGGTTGGCGACGTGACGGCCATGATTGCCACCGTCGCCTTCGCGATTGTCCCCGCGATTCGCTACACGAATCACGGTCTCCGCCAGGTTCCCCAGGAATTGATCGAGGCTGGCATCGTTTCAGGTTGTACGAAGTGGCAGCTCTTTCGGCGGGTCCAGTTGCCCGTGGCGATGCCGGAGATCATGCTCGGCATTAACCAGACCATCCTGTTGTCGCTGGCCATGATCATCATCTGCGCCATGATCGGCACCCGCGATCTTGGGCAGGAGGTATTCAAGGCCCTGGCCAAGGCCGATGCCGGCAGAGGCATTGTGGCAGGCCTTGCCATCGCCTTCATCGGCATTGTGGCAGACCGCCTGATTACGGCCTGGGTCGATCGCATCAAAACCCAGCGCGGCCTAGCCTGAACGGCCGACGATACCGTTTACATAGGTAGCATTGCCTATTTTCAACTTCACGTGCCCGGTCCAGAGTCCAACCATCGCTGGCTCTCAATCCCCTCATCCAGAGCCCGCAAGGCACGGGCTGCGTTCCGATCCCCCCGATCCCCGCATGTTGGCACGCGGCCCGTGCCGCCTTGTACTACGGCGGTCGGACCTAACCGGAAACTTGCAGAATGAGCTTGATCAGGTGCGGCACGCTCGTGGCCTGCATCTTGGCCAGGATGTTGGCTCGGTGATGGTCGACGGTGCGGATGCTGATCGACAGGATAGAGGCGATGGCGGCGCTGGAGTGGCCCTCTGCCACCAAGCTGGCTACGGTCTTCTCCCGCTCGGTGAGCCGGCTGTAACGTTCTGAAAGTGCTGCCACCTCCCTTATGCGGCTTTCTTGCTTTGAGCGGTCCTGGATTGCGGCGGCGATCGACTGCTCGAGAAGCTCGTCGTCAATGGGCTTCTCGATGAAATCGCGGGCCCCGGCCTTCATGGCCTTGACGGCCATGGCAATGTCGCCATGGCCGGTGATCAGGATGATCGGCACATGGGGCACCGCGGCCGCCAGTTGCCGCTGGGCGGTGAGCCCGTCGATATCGGGCATCCGGACGTCGAGCAGGATGCAGTCCGGCTTCTCGTCGAATACCGATTCGATCGCCGAACCGGCATCCCCGTAGGTCACAACATCGTAGTTATAGGTTTCCAGTACTGCTTTGAGCGAGGACCTGACCGCCTCGGCGTCATCGACGATCATCACCTTTTTCTTCATGTCTCTGGCGTCTGCCGTTGGTGATAGGGCAGGGTGAAGACAAACCTTGTCACGGATGCGGACTGTTCATCGAGCCACAACTCACCGCCATGCGCTGAAACGATGCTGCTGCACAGCGCCAGGCCCAGTCCCAGCCCTTCCTGCTTGGAGGTGAAGAAAGGCCGGAAGAGGTTCTGCCGGGCTTCTGGGGCGATGCCGCCACCCGTGTCGGACACAGCGATCTCGACAAAGCCCGGCCGCCGGCCGGTCGAAACCGCAATGTTGATCTCCCGGCGAAACCCGTCGGACTCGATGATGGCCTCCTTGGCGTTGCGCAGCAGGTTGAGCAGCACTTGCTGTATCTGGATGGCATTGGCGCTTACGGCCGGCACATAGTCGGGCATTTCGGTGCGCAGCGTAATCGCAGTCTTGCGCAGTTCGGGTCGCAGCAGTTCCAGGCTGGTGACAATGATCTGGCGCAAGTCCGCCCGCTCCATGGGCACCTCGCCACGCCGCAGGAAGCGCCGCGTCTGCTGGATGAGTGAGCTGGCGCTGTCGATCTGCGTCACGGCCTGCATGATCACATGCCGAACTCTCTTGCGGTCGATTTTGGGCCGTTCCAGCAAGCGCTGAATGGCCCGCACGTAGTTTCGCACCGACGAGAGCGGCTGATTCAACTCATGAGCGAGTGCAGTAGCCATCTCGCTTACCAGAGATAGACGCGAGGCGTGAATGAGGGCGAGTTCACGGTCGCGCAAACGCTCATGGCTCTTGATCAGTTCAGAGGACAGGCGCCCGCGCTCGTTGACAACACTCCCGAGAATGAGCGCCGTCATGGCCAGCGAAGCCATGAGGATTTGCAGTTCGATAGCCGTAGTCCGGGAAAAATCGCGCTGGGCGACGATGGCCATCATTGCCAGATCGCTCACAATGACCCCGAATGCGGCCCCCGTCAGCCCATATTTCATGGCCAGCACGATGAGCGGAATGAACAGCACATAGAAGTACTTGAACTCGTCGGTATTCTCGAGCCCGAACACGACGAACGCGACCGCGCAGATTCCGGCTGCGGCGCCGGTGAGTTGCAGCGGATTGACGCGCAGGAGGTTCAGAATGTTGTCCTTGCGGTCGGCCATCAGGAGGAGCGGGGCCACGGTGAGAATTCCGATAGTATCGCCCACTGATCGCGACAGCAGCTTGCCGGCCAGTTCGCTCGTTGGTGCGGTGCGGAAAATCCAGACCAACCCGCCATAGGCGAGCGCTGCGGCCATTGAGAGCGCCACGGACAGGACCAGAAACCGGGCAAGGTATCGGGTGGATTGCGCGCCGCTTTTTCCCTGCGCATGACGGAACAGTGAGGCGGATCCGGCAAAAATGAGGGCGTAGGCAATCCCGTAAAACAGTGACGGCGCAAGGGCCCCGGTTCCCTTGGTGATGACGTCACCTGTGAGCCGCGCGATGAAGGCAAACGGCACGCTGTACCAGCCAAAAAGTGCGCCCGCGACCACGGTCAGACCCGCCTCGGGATTCCACGGTGTGGTCCTGAGTGCCGAACTCTCGATGAAATGCGTGAGCCAATGCACGAAGACATGCACCGCGGCGTAGGCGGCACACAACTGCAGTCTGAGCTGTTGCGCTTCGGCAAGCCCGATCGGGAGAACGACTGTTTTGTGCGCAGAGCTTGTCTCTTGTGCCAACCAGTATCTCGCAAATCCTTGGGACGACTGACTGCGGAGGGTCAGTTTACCCAATGCGGCGTCTGGCGCAAACAGCGCAGCTGCCTCTTGCTCCTGGATGGCCGTCAGCCACGCTTGCGCGCCGCTGCCTCGAGACTGAGGTCCGGTCGGCTGGCCGTCACCAGCGTCCTGAGCAGCGCCTGAGCATCCTCGTATCGACCCTTCTTGACGGCCGCCGCCCGCAGGTTGTGGGCAAGTTCCTTCATCTCATCAGCGAGGAATTGATCCAGGACTCCACGGCTTGCCTTGCTGCCGTCGTCAAGATTGACACCGCGCTTGAGCCAGAACCAAAGCAGCGAACGTGCCACATCCGTATCTGCCAAGGTGATTTGAACACCACCCAGAACCACAGTGGCCTCGCCTCGCAGCCACGCCGCCAACCCTTGCAGGCCGGTCTTGACGGCTGCGCCGAACTCTGCCGCACTTGGCGGGGCCTTGGGCAGGTCCAGCAAGGCTTTGCGCTCAACGCTATCGCCGTCACGCCGCAAATACAGCTGGTTCGGCGTCGGCATCAGGTCATCGAAGGCTTTGCAGGCTACAGGCACCAATTCGCAATGCGCCACGCGGCTGCCGTCGAAGCCGGTGATGGCCTCCTGTTCCTTGTCGCGCTTGACGCGTTCGAGGGCGCGGCTGCGGGCGTCGCGACCGGGCGGACCGGGAATTTCTGTTGAAACGTCGCCGATGGCCAGGATGCCGCGGCGGTGGCACACCCGTACCAGTTCGGCTGCGTGCGCGGCCAGATAGGCGGGACGCAGGTCCGGCCGGCTGTTGAAGTCCGGCACATCTTTGAGCTGAGGTCCCAGCGTCTTGATCAGCGATGCCAGGTAATTGCGCCGGTCACAGGCCAGTCCCGCAATGTGATCGCGCAACTCGTAGACGATCTCGTCCATCTCGAACGCCGCAGGCAGCGTCTCGATCATGGCCGTTGCCCGGACGGTACCAAGCGGCAGGCCCAGGAGGCTTTGTGCATGCACGAACACCTGATTCCACAGGCGCGCCTCGCCGTGCGACTCGAGCTTGGGCAAGACGAAATACGGGCCCGAGCCCTGTGCCACGGCGGCGCGCGCGTTGTGAAAGAGGGTTAGTCCGAAATCGAACAGGCTCGCGGAGCAAGCCATGCCGTCGACCCGCACCCGTTCTTCGAGACGGATCCATCCGCGCGGCCGCACCATGAGTGTGGCAACCTTGCGGTGGAGGCCGTGGCGCTTGCCGCTTGCGGGATCGGCGTATGCAAGCTTGCCCGTCCAGCGTTCAAGGAGGCTCGCCTGACCTTCCATGAGCGTCTCCCAACCGGGCGCCAATGCATCTTCGAAGTCGGCGATGTAGACGCGTGCGCCGGAGTTGAGGCCATCGACGGTGGACTTGCGGTCTGGCTGGCCAATGACTTCGACGCGACGGTCGAGCAAATCCTGTGGCAGTGTCCGCACCATCCATTCGCCGGCGCGGATGGCAGCGGTCTGGCGAAGGAAATCCAGCGATTCGCCCTTCTCCATGCGCCGGCGGCGGTCCTCGCGCTCGGCCAGCACCTGCCGTCGTGCGCCGCTGAATGTCCGCTGGAGCTCGGCCACGAAGGCAAGAGCTTGCGGCGTCAGGACATGACCCTGGCCAACGGATGGCCTGTCCGTCAACTGGACGCCCTTTGGGAGCGCCTTTGTCATGAAGAGAAATCCATGGGGCCCTCTGACCGCGACGCGGCCGAATCGGATTCGATCACCTAACAGATAAGGCTGCCTGGTGGAATCGGGTGCTGCGCCGGGAGAATTCTGCACCCCGTCTTCTCGCCACTGGTGCCCCGATGCTAAATCACCCCGTGGCGTCGGCGAGAAAGGGGACGGTGAACAGTGGACTATCCGCGTGACATGAGGGGCTATGGGCGGGCCGTGCCCGATCCGCAGTGGCCCGGAGGCGCTTTCGTCGCTGTGCAGTTCGTCCTGAACTACGAGGAGGGCGGCGAAAGCAACATCCTGCACGGCGATCCTGCGTCCGAAGCGTTCCTGTCGGAAATCGTCGGCGCTCAGCCCTGGCCGGGGCAGCGTCACTGGAACATGGAATCGATCTATGAATACGGCGCCCGCGCCGGTTTTTGGCGGCTGTGGCGCCAGTTCACCGGCTGCCGGATCCCGGTAACGGTCTTCGGTGTCGCCACCGCCCTGAAGCGCGCCCCTGAACAGGTGCAAGCCATGCAGCAGGCGGGCTGGGAAATCTCCAGCCATGGCCTGAAATGGATCGAACACAGGGACATGCCGGAGGCCGAAGAACGCGCCAGCATTCTCGAGGCTATCAGGATTCATACCGAGATGACCGGCCAGCGCCCGCTCGGCTGGTATACCGGCCGCTGCTCAATGAACACGACCCGCTTGGTCATGGAGGAGGGCGGCTTTCTTTATTCATCCGATGACTATTCTGATGATCTCCCTTACTGGTTGCCGCGGCCCCAGGGCGGCCGTCACCTGATCATCCCCTATACCCTCGACGCCAATGACATGCGCTTTGCCACCGCCCAGGGCTTCAATTCGGGTGATCAGTTCTTCACCTATTTGAAAGACAGTTTCGACTGTCTCTACGCGGAGGGCCGGCGCGGCGCACCGAAGATGATGTCGGTCGGCCTTCATTGCCGGCTGGCGGGACGGCCGGGCCGGGCCCAGGCGTTGGCCCGCTTCGTCGACTATGTACAGGGGCACGAACATGTCTGGCTCGCCCGCCGCATCGATATCGCCCGCCATTGGCATGCAAGGTTCGGAGGTTGAAAGGCATCAGACCGGCAGGTATTCCGGGGCACGAGCCCGGTCGCCGGGCATCCATGGCGGCCGTCACTCCACTATTCAGCAGCGCTTGCGAACCGCATGTTGTCGTGAATGATGCGCGCGATTTCCGGCCGGCAGGCGCCGCACCCCGTCCCCGCCGTCGTCGCCAGACCGATGTCTTCCATCGTGCACCCGGCACGCGAGCGTACTTCGGCGGCAATCCGCCGGGCGCCGACATGCATGCATGCGCACACGATCGCGCCGTGGTCGGCAGTCGGATCGGCCGGGCGGCCGGCCAGGATTTCCAGCCGGTTGCGACCCGCGCTGTTGAGTTGATCGCAGACCCAGGATCGGGCCGCCTCGATGGGCTCCCTGCTCACATAGAAGGCACCCGTCAGCCGCCCCTCCTCATGGATGGCGCACCGGAGTGCGCCGGAGGTGCGATCGCGATACGTCGAGACTTCGGCATCCGGCCCCGCGCCCAGAACGCTGCGCCAGTCTGGCGGTGCGGTGGAATCCGCGCATTCAAAGCGAAACCCTTGCGCGATTGGGGCGACGGCCCAATACGCCGGTCCGGCTGCGGGGCGCCTCACCGAAACGCCAAATCCATACCATTGCGCATCGTACTTCCGCACCCGCACGGGCGCGAACTTTAATTCGGGCTGGCCGCTCACCGGATCTGCATGTCCCCTGCTGAGGCGATTGGCCTTGGCCTCGCCGGCAAAGGTTGCGCTCCAGTGCATGGGCAGGAAGATTTCGCCGCGCGCAACCCTGTCGGTGGTCAAGACCCGCAGGATCGCGCGCGCGCCGCTCGCCTCGACAAGCGCAAGACCCGCTTCCGCCAGCCCCAGGCGCTGCGCGTCCGAGCGATGGATTTCGGCGAAAGGCTCCGCCTGATGCGCGAAAAGCCGCGGCGACAGGCCGGTTCGTGTCATCGTGTGCCACTGATCCCTGATGCGGCCGGTGTTCATCACCATCGGAAATGCGTTGGAAATCGCCGATGCCGGTGGGCGGAACGGAGTCGCGACGAAGTGCGCGCGCCCGCTTGCTGTCCGGAATTTTCCATCGCCGAAACAGCGCGCCCCGCCCCATTGCCAGGGATCAAGCCGGTCATAGTCAGCGTCGCTGATACCGGCAAACCGGCTGAGGTCGAGACTGCGCGTACCGTTGTTGCCGGCCCCGGTCAACGCGGCATACTCACGAAAGATCTCGGCCGGACTTGCAAAATCGAACCCGGAAAAGCCCATGGCGCGGGCAACGCTGCAGATGATCTGCCAGTCGGGCCGTGACTCGCCGGCCGGCACGAGAAAGCTGCGCTGGCGGGAGATGCGCCGTTCCGAATTGGTGACAGTGCCGTTCTTTTCACCCCAGGCCGCCGCAGGGAGGAGGACATCGGCATGGCGCGCCGTCTCGGTTTCCGCCGTGACGTCCGAGACGGCAACGAAGGGGCACCTCGATAGTGCCTCCGCGATACTGTCTGAATCCGGCATGCTGACTGCCGGATTGGTGGCCATGATCCACAGCGCCCTGATGCGGCCGGCGCGCACCGCGGTGAAGAGATCGACCGCCTTGAGACCCGGCTGCGCTGCCATGGTGGGCGCCCGCCAAAAGTTGCGTACGATGTCGCGATGCGCGGCGTTGCCGATCTCCATGTGTGCGGCGAGCATTGTCGCCAACCCTCCCACTTCCCGGCCTCCCATGGCATTCGGTTGCCCGGTAATCGAGAAGGGCGAGGCGCCGCGTTTGCCGACACGGCCGGTGAGCAGATGGCAGTTGATGATGGCGTTGACCTTGTCCGTGCCGGCGCTTGATTGGTTGACTCCCATGGAGAAGGCGGTAACCGTCTTCGCCGTGCTGGCGAAGACATCATAGAATCTGCCGATGAGATGCGGGGCGACGCCGGTGGTCGCGGCAACCGCATCGATATTCCACGGCGCTGCCGCTGTCAGGGCCTCGGCGAGTCCATCGGTATGTTTGAGCACGTAACGACGGTCGAGGTTGCCACGCCGGTGGAGACTGCACAGGAGGCCGTCGAACAATGCCACGTCGGTTCCCGGTTTGATCTGCAGGAAGAGATCGGCGGCATCGGCGGTGACGGTGCGCCGGACATCGATGACGGCAAGGACGGTGCCGCGCTGTTCCCTTGCGGTCATGAGGCGCTGGAACAGCACGGGATGGCACCAGGCGAGATTGGAGCCGACCAGCACCACGAGGTCGGCCTCCTCGAAGTCCTCGTAGTTGCCGCAGACAACATCAGCGCCGAAGGCACGCGTATGCCCCGCGACCGCCGAGGCCATGCACAGGCGCGAATTCGTATCGATATTGGCCGAGCCGATGAACCCCTTCATCAGCTTGTTGGCGACGTAGTAGTCCTCGGTCAGCAGTTGCCCCGAGACATAGAAGGCGACACTGTCCGGGCCATGATCGCGAATGGCCTCGGAGAACTTCGCCGCGGCCAGGCCGACTGCTTCCTCCCAGCCGGTTGGCGTACCCCGCACGTGCGGAGAGAGCAGCCGGCCCTTCAGTCCCAGTGTTTCGCCGAGCGCCGAGCCCTTTGAACACAGGCGGCCGAAATTGGCGGGATGTTCGGGATCGCCGGCAATCTTGATGGACCCATCGGCCTGTGGTGTCGCAAGCATGCCGCAGCCGACGCCGCAATAGGCACAGGTCGTCTTGATTGCGGTCATGTTCCGGGGCTGCCTGTCGACAGCAGGATGCGCCCCGCCTCGACCCGCAGCGGCACGACATGGGCGCAGCCCTTGTCGGCGCCCTGGGCCTCACCGGTTTCAAGCCCGATGACCCAGTTGTGCAGCGGGCAGGTGACCATGCGGCCGTGCACAATCCCTTGCGACAGCGGTCCGCCCTTGTGTGGACAGCGGTCCCATAATGCGAATAGCGATCCATCGAACGCCTTGAATACGGCGATATCGCCGCGCTCCGTCTTGACGATGCGAGCGCCGCGGAGCGGGATCTCGTCGGCGTGGCCGACATCGGTCCACGAACCGTTCATTCTGCCGCCTCGAGCATCCGGACCTTGCCAAGCGTTGTGAATTCGTGCGCGTCGCGCCCGCTGGCCCGTTCGGCCCATGGATCGGATTGCGAGAACTTCTGCGAATGGACGAAGCGGGCAAAGAGCGCGCGGCGGCGATCGGCGTTGTCGCAGATATTCTGCCTGATCGAATCGAGTCCGACCCGCTTCGCCCATTTATAGATCCGCTCGAGATAGCGGCCTTGCTCGCGATACAGCTGGACGAGCGCCACGATCATTTCAAGCGCCTCGTCCTCGGTGTTCACATGGGTCAGCAGTTCGGTGCCCTTGATGTCCAGTCCCGCCGCACCGGCGAAATGGATATCGTATCCCGACTCGACACAGACGACGCCCACATCCTTGCAGGTTGCCTCCGCGCAGTTGCGCGGGCAGCCGGAAACGGCCATCTTGACCTTGGCAGGAGTCCATGAGCCCCACATGAACTTCTCGATGCGCATGCCAAGCCCGGTTGAATCTTGGGTCCCGAAGCGGCACCAGTCGCTCCCGACACAGGTCTTCACCGTGCGCAGGGCTTTGCCATAGGCATGTCCAGAGACCAGGCCGGCCCGGTTGAGATCGGCCCAGACGGCCGGCAGATCCCCCTTCCTGATGCCCAAAAGGTCGATTCGTTGGCCGCCGGTCACCTTGATGGTGGGGACGGCAAATTTCTCGGCCACATCGGCGATGGCGCGGAGTTCTCGGGCCGTGGTGATGCCGCCCCACAGGCGCGGCACGACAGAATAGGTTCCGTCCTTCTGGATGTTTGCGTGGACCCGCTCATTGATGAAGCGCGACTGGCTGTCGTCGATGTATTCGCCGGGCCAGCTGGCGAGAAGATAGTAGTTGAGCGCCGGGCGGCACTTGTCACAGCCGCAGGAAGTCTTCCAGTCCAGCGCCTGCATCACATCCGGAATTGATTTCAGTTCCTTGGCCACAATCAGGCGGCGCACGTCGTCATGGCCGAGTTCGGTGCACTTGCACATCGGCTGTACGGCATTGGGCGTGTACTTGTCGCCGATCGTTAGCATCAGCAGCTTCTCCACGAGCCCGCTGCAGGAGCCGCATGAAGCCGAGGCTTTGGTATGGGCGCGCACGCTGTCGAGTGTCGTTAGAGAATGCGCGGTGATCGCCGCGGTGATCTTTCCCTTGCAGATGCCGTTGCAGCCGCAGATCTCCGCCTCAGGCGGTAAGGCTGCAACGGCCGCCGTAGGGTCCAGCGGGGCGCTCCCGGCAAAGGCCTGGCCGAAGATCAGGCGCTCACGTATCGGTCCGATATCTTCGCGCTTCTTGAGAAGATCGAGAAACCATGAGGCGTCGCCCGTATCGCCAAACAGCACGATTCCCCCAATGCGGTTGTCCCTGATGGTAAGGCGCCTGTAGATGCCGTGCGCGGCATCGCGCAGCACGATCTCCTCGCTGCCTTCGCTCTCCGCAAAGTCACCTGCCGAGAAGACGTCGATCCCCGTGACCTTCAGCTTGGTGAAGGTGACCGACCCGGCATAGGTGGCTGCGGGCTCGCCGCTGAGCACCGCGGCCGCCGTCTGCGCCATTTCGTAAAGCGGCGCGACAAGTCCATAGCACGTGCCGCGATGCTCGGCGCATTCGCCGAGTGCAAGGATACTGGGGTCGTTGGTCGTGAGCCGGTCGTCGACCAGGATGCCGCGGTTGCAGTCTAGTCCGGCCGCCTTGGCCAGGGCGATGGCGGGCCGGATCCCGACGGCCATCACCACAAGGTCGGCGGCAATCTCGGTTCCGTCATCGAGCCGCACGCTTTCGACCCTGTCGCTGCCGAGAATGGCATGGCTATTGGCCCTGGTGATGACGCGGATGCCGCGCGCTTCGATGGCCTGCCGC
Source organism: uncultured Rhizobiaceae bacterium (assembly GCA_964543235.1). Classification (GTDB taxonomy): domain Bacteria; phylum Pseudomonadota; class Alphaproteobacteria; order Rhizobiales; family Aestuariivirgaceae; genus JANMMJ01. The sequence goes on from CAZIXE010000033.1 coordinate 25,172, forward strand.
AACAGATGGGCCGCAGCACTGTCGAGCTGGCGCTCCATCAGCGTCGGCATCAGGTGCAGCACCGTGACGTCCATGCCCCGCGCCTTGAGGCCGGCCGCCGCTTCGAGGCCAAGCAGGCCACCGCCGATGACCACCGCGCGCCCGCCTCCGCGCGAGGCCTCCAGCATTTTCTCCACGTCGTCGAGATCGCGGTAGGTCAGGACACCGGGCAATTGATGTCCCGGCAGCGGAATGACGATGGGATCCGATCCTGTGGCGATGACCAGCCTGTCGTAGCGGGCGGTGGTGCCATCCTGGGCGGTGACGGTCTTTGCTTCCCGATCAATGCCCGTCACCCTGCGGCCTTTGTGCAGCCTGACGCGGTGCTGCGCATACCAGCCGTCGCCATGCGTGATGATGTCTTCGTAGGACTTCTCGCCCGCCAGCACCGGCGACAGCATCAGGCGGTTGTAGTTGACCCTCGGCTCGGCGTTGAAGATCGTGACGTCCCATTTGCCTGGTGCCTTGTCGAACAGGTGCTCGAGCATCCGTCCCGGCGCCATGCCGTTTCCGATGATGACGAGTTTGCCTCCCATCAGGCAGCCTCCACGAAGCGGTTGCGCTCATACAGAAACTTCAGGACGGCCTCCCGGCAGCGGATGTAAGTCCTGTCAGAGATGAGCTCCAGGCGCCGTCGCGGCCGTGGCAGTCCGACCTCCAGAATCTCGCCGATCGTGGCGGCGGGCCCGTTGGTCAGCATCACGATCCGGTCGGAGAGGAGCACGGCCTCGTCGACATCATGAGTGATCATCATCACCGTGTTGCCGAGCTTCTGATGGATGGCCATCACCTGGTCCTGCAGATGGGCGCGGGTCAGCGCATCGAGCGCCCCGAAGGGCTCATCGAGCAGCAGAACCTTGGGCTCCATCGCCAGTGCCCGGGCGATGCCGACACGCTGCTTCATACCGCCGGATATTTCCGCGGGCCGCCGGTCTTTGGCATGGCCCATATGCACCATTTCAAGGCTCGCCATGGTCCAGTCGTGGCGTTCGGCGGCACTGCGCCCGGCCCACACCTTGTCCACGGCGAGGCGGACATTGCCGTAGACGGTGAGCCACGGCAGCAGCGAATGGTTCTGGAACACCACCGCCCGGTCGGGTCCCGGCGCGCTCACTTCCTTGTTCTCGAGCAGAACCGCACCCGACGTGACGCTGGTGAGCCCGGCCACGATGTTGAGCAGTGTCGACTTGCCGCAACCGGAATGGCCGATAAGGGCGATGAACTCGCCGCGCCTCACATCGAGCGTCACGTTGCGCAGCACTTCATTGGCCGCCGCGCCGCGCTCGAAAGACTTGCAGATCAGTGACAGGGAAAGATGGGAATTGCGCATCGCTAACCCTCACGCACTGGCGACGCCGCGGGTGAAAGGCAGGGCGGCAAGGGCGACAAGGCGGTCCAGAAGGAAACCGACGACGCCCACATAGACCAGGGCCACGATGATGTCGCCGATGAGCGAGGAGTTCCATGCATCCCAGATGAAGAAGCCGATCCCGACGCCGCCGATCAGCATTTCCGCCGCGACGATGGCAAGCCAGGCGAGCCCGATGCCGATGCGCAGGCCCGTGAAGATGTAGGGCGATGCGGCCGGCATCATGATCTTGATGAAATACTCGATCGGGCTGAGCTTCAGCACCCGCGCGACGTTGCGGTAGTCCTCCGGAATGTTGCGGATGCCGGCAGCGGTGTTGATGATGATCGGCCAGATCGAGGTGATGAATATGACAAAGATCGCTGACGGCTGGCCGTCGCGGAACGCGGCCAGCGAAATGGGCAGCCAGGCGAGCGGCGGCACCGTGCGGAGCACCTGGAACAGCGGGTCCAGCGCTCGCATGGCCAGCTGCGAGCCGCCAACCAGCGCGCCGAGGGCGATGCCGGCGGCAGCGGCGAGTGCATAGCCAAGTCCCACGCGGCTGAGCGAGGCGAGCAGATGCCAGCCCAGCCCCTTGTCGTTGCCGCCATTGTCGTAGAACGGATTGACGATCAGCTCATGGCTGTCGCTCCACACCTGCGATGGCGGCGGCAGGGCCGAGCCGGGATGCGATGCCGCAAGTTGCCAGACGGCAATGAGCATGGCGATCACGGTGGCCGGCGGCAGCGCCGCTTCGAGGAGGGGTTTTCCCTTTGCCAGCACGGTTGCGGCAACCGGCTCGCGCCTCGTGGGCAATGGCAGGACCGTGCCCGCCGGCTGCGGTTTCGGTTCGACACGCATGGCAATGGCAACCGCTCTCGCGGAACGGCCCATCGTCACACCGTGCGCTTGATCGCGAGGCTCGCAAGATAATTCTGCGGCCGGTCGGGATCGAATGTCTTGCCGTCGAAGAAAGTCTCGATGCCGCGAGAATCCGTGGCCGGAATGGCAGCGACGCCGAGTGCCTTCGCCGCTCTACGCCAGAGTTCGGCTGCGTTGACCTTGCTGACCAGCCCCGCCACGTCGACATCGGGTTTGAGGTATCCCCAGCGAATGTTCTCCGCCAGGAACCACCGGTCATGGCTCTTGAATGGGAATGAGGCGTCGTCGCGCCAGAACTTCATCAGGCCCGGGCTGGCGCTCAGCAGCTTGCCGTTGCCATAGTCGTAATCGCCTTTAAGCCGGCCCAGGATGTCGTCCTTCGGCACATTGAACCAGGCGCGCTTGGCGACGATCTCGGCCATTTCCTCCTTGTTGGTATCGGCGTCGCACCATTGCTGCGCCTCCATGACGGCCATGAGGATCGCTTCGACCGTCTTCGGGTTTTTTCCGACGAAGTCGGAGCGCATCGCCAGCGACTTCTCCGGATGCCTGGGCCAGATCTCCGCGGTATTGACCGCGGTGTAGCCGATGCCCTGTCGCACGAGTTGCGCGTTCCACGGTTCGCCGACGCAGAAGCAGTCCATCGTTCCGACCTTCATGTTGGCCACCATTTGCGGCGGCGGTACCACGATCGTCTCGACATCGTGATCGGGATCGATGCCGCCCGCCGCCAGCCAGTAGCGCAGCCACAGATCGTGCGTGCCGCCCGGAAATGTCATGGCCACCTTGGCGCTCGCTCCGCCGGCCTTCTTTTCGGCGAAAACGGCCTTGAGGGCGCCGGCATCGGTGCCGACTTTGAGGTCGGCATAGGTGGCTGCCACTGAGATCCCCTGCGCATCGAGATTGAGGCGGGCCAGAATCGTCATCGGCAAGGGCACGCCGTTCTGGGTGATCGTGCCCGCCGTCATGAGATAGGGCATCGGCGTCAGGATATGCGCGCCATCGATGCCGTTGCCGTCGCTTCCCAGCACCAGATTGTCGCGCGTGGCGCCCCACGAGGCCTGTTTCAGCACCTCCACGTTGGGAACCCCGTGCTTCGCAAACAGCCCCATTTCCTTGGCGATGATGAGTGGTGACGAGTCGGTCAGCGCGATGAAGCCCAGCCTGGCTCCCGGCACTTCGGGCCCGCTGGCGGCAAGCGCCCCATGCGGCAGCAGCGACCGTGCCGAGGCAAGCAGGGCTGCGGTGGCGGCTGACTTGGCGAGAAATCCACGCCGGGAAATCGATCGACCTTTGAACTGGCTCATTGCGTTTGTGTCTCCTTCGCCACAAATGAAAAGCGCCGCCTGCAGGGCACGGTATCTTGCTGGGCAAGATCCGTTCCTGCCGGCGGCGCTGCCGGTGCTCCCCTTCATGGGAAGACGTTGGCAGTGCTGTCGCAAGCTTCATGCCAGTTTGCGGGATCTGCGGATTCAGCTTTAACTGCAAGCACTTGACAGCATTGGGCGAGTCCAGCACGCAGGGCGGTGTGACGATTGATCAGGCATTCTGCTGGTCAATGATTGGGCTTGCCGCCAAAAAATGGGCTGTTCAGCGCATAGCGCTCGACGTCGTTGGGATCGAAGGCAATCCCGTCGAAAAACCCGTCAGGGCCGAGCGCCAGGCGGCCCTGCGTGGCGGGCACATAGGTCGTCTGCTTCAGCATACCCTCGATCTTTGAACTCGCGCCGGGCAGCGCCACGCCATGCGGCCCGAGGGCGCGCCGGTAGAGATCGGGGCGATAGGTCGCAAACGCAATTCGCTCTGCTGCGGCGGAGTAGGACAGTTGCCGCCAGCGCACCATCTGCGAGAAGAACCACAGTGCATGGCTCTGCCAGGGAAAATTCGCCGCCCGCGCCGCAAAGAACAGGAAGTCGGATTGTTCGTGCTCATCGATGACGCGACCTTGCAGCCCGCGCCGGATGATTTCCGGGGCGACGCCCACATAATGGGGAGCGGCAAGCATCTCCGTCAGCCGGTCGAGGTTCTCGCGCGCCGCGCACCAGGCGGCACTGTTATGAAGCGCCAGCAGGAGGCGCGCCAGCGTCTCCTCGTTTTCCTCCGCCCAGTGCTTCCGCAGGCCCAGAACTTTCTCGGGACTCGACTTCCAGATCGCCGCCTTTGTCGTCACGATCATGCCGCTGCCGTTGGTGGCGGCAATGCTGTTCCAGGGCTCGCCGACACAGAAGCCGTCGATGGCGGCGCTCGCCAGGGCATCGGCCATAAGGGGAGGGGGCACGATGGTGATCTGGACATCGCGTGCCGGATTGATGCCGCAACTCGCCAGCCAGTATCTGAGCTCATAGGCGTGGCCTGAATAGTCATGCACCACGGCGAATGTGATCGGCGGCATCCCCTGTGACTGGCGGGCGGCCACGCACGCCCGCAGCGCCGCCCCTGCCCGCCCCGGATCGCCCGACCGGTCGGCGCCGCATCGCTGCATTTCCTGCCAGATCGTCCACGATACCGTGATGGCGTTGCCGCCCAGGCCGAGCGCAAAAGGCGCAATCAGCGGCACATCGAGCGGCGACAGTCCCAGGTTCTGTGCAATCGGCAATGGCGCCAACAGATGTGCAGCATCGAACTGCCCGACCGAGATGCGGTCGCGCACATTGGCCCACGACGTCTCGCGCGTGAGCACGAGGTCGATGCCTTGCTCCGCTGCGAACCCGGCTTCGCGCGCCGCAATGAGGATCGCCGCATCCAGCAGCGGCAGGAATCCGGCCCGGATCGGTGTCATTTCCGGTCCTCCTTCACAAGCTCTGCTGACAGCAGGAAGGCTTCTGCAACGTCGATGATGCGCTTGTTCTTGCGCATCGCCGCATCCCGCAGCAGCGCATAGGCGTCCTCCTCGGCAACACCTTTCCATTTCATGATCAACCCCTTGGCCCGGTCGACCGTCCGCCGTTCGGCGAGCGCCTGCTGCGCCCGGTCACGTTCCTGGCGCAACGCTTCGAAGGCCCGGAAGCGCAGGATGGCGAGATCGAGGATTGGCTTGATCCGCTCCTTCCTGAGGCCGTCGACCACATAGGCGGAGACGCCGGCTTCGATTGCCGCCCGCATCGCCTGGCTGTCTGAGTGATCGACGAACATCGCCACCGGCCTTCTGACGGCCCGTGAAACCCCGAACATGTGTTCGAGAAAATCGCGATTGGGATTGCCAAGGTCCATCACGATCACGTCCGGCGCCTCCTCTTCGATGCGCCGCACCAGCCCGGCCATCTCCGAGACAACCGCTACCCGCTCATGCCCGGCCTCGCGCAGGCCCGCCTCGATGATCGCCGCGCGCGAGCGATTTTCGTCGATGATCAGGATGGCGAGGTCGGCATCGGACACCGGCTCATTGTGCCATGCACAAAAAATATTGCAATGCAACAAAGTGCAGCAGCTCGTCGCGCTTGCCGCCGTAGCTGGAAAGACGGCTGCCTGCAGGCCGCCTTTACAGTGTCGCAATGCCGGATTCGGCTGCTGCCAGATAGGGTTCGGGTCGGGCGAGGCGAAACGGCTTGTCCAGTGTCTTGGCGCGCTCGATCCGGTCGAGGCGGAACGAGCGGATGTCTTCGCGCCGGTGGTCGAAGGCCAATATGTACCACGCCGGCCGGGACAGATAGAGGAACTGCGGCTCGACGATCCGGCTGGTCCTGGTGCCAGCCTGGTCGATGTAGGAAATGTCGAGGCAGCGCTGGCCGAAGAAGGCCTCGCTGACTGTCACGAGGCTGTTGGGCTGTGGCGCATTGAGAGTTGCCACGATCTGTGGCGAGGCGGGCGCTCCGATCAGCACGCGCCTGCGGAGACTCTTGATCTTCGACTGGTAGGACTCGCTGAAAGCTGCGGCGAGTTTCCGCCGCGCTGCCGAAAGCGGGCGGAGCAGGAACGTCGAACCCATCTGTTCCGCGACCGCCATGCTGAGGAGCAGGCCGATTGCCTCCTCCGCGCTGAAATGCACCTGGCCGAGTGCCCAGTTGCGCTGGATGCGCAGTCCGCCGCCGCGCCCCCGGTCTGACTCGATTGGCACGCCGGCGTCGCGAAGCAATTCGACATCGCGGTAGAGCGTGCGCAGGCTGACCCCGAGCTCCGCTGCAAGTTCTCGGGCAGTGCAGTGGTCCCTTGCCTTCAGCGTGCCCTTGAGCTGGTCAAGCCGGGAGAGCTGTGCACGCGCCGGGGATTTCGCCATGCATAAAATATGCCATGAAATGGCATATTAAGGAATAGCACGGGGCAAACAGCCCTATGGAGGTATGAAATGCATGTTGTATTCGCGCCCATCCGCCTGAAGCCTGGCGTCGACGAGGCAGCCTTGATTGCCGCATCCGACGCGTTCGAACGGGACTTTGTGAGCCGGCAGAAGGGCATCATTCGCCGTCATCTGCTTCGCGCCGGCGATGGCAGCTATGCCGATCTGGTACTGTTCGAAAGCAGGGAGGCCGCAGACAGGGTCGTCGCGGCCGAAATGTCTTCGCCGGCATGCGCGGCCTTCTTCAGCCTCATGGCGATCGATGAGTCGCAGCCGGACATGGCAACCTGCAGCTACGACGAAGTCAGGACCTATGGCTGAATGCGGCTGTCCGGCCGGCAACAGGGCTTCTTGCGGCTAGAGCTTGATCCCCGACGCGTAGGTCCTGCGCAAGAACTCCAGGAAATTGTCGCGCAGTTGGCGTGTGTGGGCGGCGGCCAGCCGGTCAGCCCTTTCGACATCCCTTAGCCGGATGGCTTCGATCATGTCCTCATGTTCATCGGTCAATAGCCTGCCGTCGCGCGTGCGCTCGATATAGTCGAAGTGGAGATGCAGGATGCGCCGGCCCTCATCCAGCAACTTTTCGTAGAAGCTGGCCAGATAGGGATTCTTGCCGGCCTTTGCGATGGCCATGTGGAACATCTTGTTGGTTTCCGACATGGCAAGATGGTCATTGCTGGCAACGGCTGCGATGAATGCCTGTTGTGCATCCCGGATGGCGGCAAGGTCGGCATCGCTGCGCAGTTCCGCCGCAAGCCTGGTGTTGACCCGTTGGGCGATGTCGAGGGCATCGACATAGGTGGGAAAGCGCGCGATGTCGACTGGTGCCACGATTGTCGTGCGGTTGGGCAGCGTGACAACCAGGTTGTCGCCCGCAAGGCGGATCAGCGCCTCTCTGATGGGTGAGCGCGAAAAGCCAAATCGCTTGGACAGGCTGGTCTCGTCGAGGAGCGCGCCCGGCTCCAGCTTGAGCGACAGGATTTCCCTGCGCAGCACCTCGTAGACGCCGGTCCACCCGGCGCTCTTGCCGCTTTTCATTGTGCGCTTGCCGTCCCTGCTCAAGGCGACGTCCTCCATCCCTATGATATCGGTAGCGAAATCAGGCCTGAATGTCGACCTTAGCAGAATCTCTTGACTTTGTCGACGAAATGTCGACAATAAGTCGACAAACAGGAGTCCCCCATGCAGTTGTCTGGAGTTTTGCCCGCCCTAGTCACGCCCTTCGACGCCAGAGGTGAAATCGATTTCAGGGCGTTTGAGAAGCTCATGACGAACTTGCGCGCGGCCGGGGTAAAGGGCTGGGTGCCGTGCGGTTCCACCGGTGAGTACAATCTGATGTCCGACGCCGAGCGCGACTCCGTGCTCAGCTTCGTCAAGGAGTTTGCAGCGCCGGGTGAAACCTTGATTGCCGGCGCCAATGCGCCGCACACCCGGGGCGTCATCGACAATTGCAGGCGCGCCAAGGCCTTGGGCTACGACATCGTTCTGCTGGCCACGCCGTTCTACACCAAGCCCACCCAGCAGGAATTGGTCGCCCACTTCAAGACTGTATTGGACGCTGTCGACATCGGCATCGTCCTTTACAGCTATCCTGCCAAGGACGGCATCGAATTGGGCTTCGAGGTGCTTGATGCCCTGGCCGATCATCCGCGTGTGCTGGGGATCAAGGAAAGCTCGGGCTCGCTCCAGCGCGCCATCGCCATTGCGACGCGCTACCAGGACCGGCTGCAACTGGTCTCGGGCTCCGACGACATCGCCCTCGACTTCATGTTCTGGGGAGCGGATGCCTGGATATGTGGGCCCGCCAACTGCATGGCCAAAGCTGTCTGTGACCTCGACCGCACTTATCGCTCTGGCGATCTCGCCAGGGCCCGCGAACAGATGCGCGTGATCTTCACCGCCATGAGCATTCTCGAATCCGGCAAATATGTGCAGAAGGTGAAATACGGCTGCGAGTTGCAGGGAACCCCTGTCGGCCTGGCGCGTGGCCCCCTCGGGCCGTTGACCGAAGCGGAGAAAGCCGAATTCCGCAAGGCGATGGAGCCGGTCATCAACTGGAAGTAACGTCCCATGACGACGGTCGTCATCGGTGCGGGCGTCATCGGCGTCATGCTGGCCTGTGAGCTGCAGAAGCGCGGGCGTAGCGTAACCATTGTCGAGCGCGACCAGCCAGGCCGTGGCGCATCCTTCGGCAACATGGCGTCAATTGCCGTCACCGAGTTCATGCCGGCATCGCGCCCTTCCGTTTGGAAGCAGATTCCCGGCTGGCTGCTGGACCCGGAGGGGCCGGTACGCGTGCGCCCGTCATATATGCCGAGGCTGGTCCCCTGGTTCCTGCGCTTCATCGCGGCGTCCCGCCCTGCAAGATTGCGCGAACTGGAATCGCAAGGTGCCGCCCTTTGCGCCCGCGTCTATGACGACCTGCTGCCGCTCCTGCGCGAAACCGGCCTTGAAGGCGAACTGACCGATCAGGGCTGCCTCTCGCTCTACACTGACCAGGCCGAATTCGCGGCGGATCGTGAGCATATTGAGGTTCTCGAGCGTTTCGGCTTTCCGCATGAAGTCATCGGCCGCCAGGCCCTTCAGGCGCTGGAGCCTGAGATCTCGGACAGGATCGGCATGGCTGTGCACTTCCCCCAGAACCGCTCCCTGCGCGATCCCTACCGGCTCGTGCTGAAGCTGGCGGAGCGGTTTTTGGCCAGGGGAGGCCGGATCGAACAGGGCGAGGCAGTCGGCTTCACGCGCAGCGCCGGCATCCGCGAAGTGGTTCTCAAGGACGGCCGCCGGCTCACTGCCGATGAAGTCGTGATCTGTGCTGGTGCCCATTCGGTTCATCTCGCCAGGATGTTGGGAGAACCCATCCCGCTGGAAACCGAGCGGGGTTACCATACGCAGATCATGTCACCCGGCATTGAATTGAGACATTCCTTGATCTGGCCGGCCCGCGCCTTCATGGTGACGCCGACCGCCGGCGGCATTCGCGTCGGCGGCACCGTGGAAATGGCCGGCCTCGATGCGCCGCCGGACTACCGCCGGGCAAAGGTGACAGTGCGTCGCGCCCGGGAGGCGCTGCCAAATCTCCGATGCGCGGACTTTACCGAATGGATGGGCCACCGTCCGGCCTTCCCTGACACGCTTCCCGTCATGTCTGCGTCCGCCAGGACCAGGGGCGTGTTCTATGCCACGGGACACGGCCACCTTGGCCTCACCTATGCAGCTACCACTGCGCGCCTGATGGGAGATCTGATTACCGGTGCGAAGCCTCCCATCGACATGCGGCCCTTCAGCATCTGTCGTTTCTGACGGGGACAAGCGATGTGGAACAATTCCATTGAACAGCTGCTGGTCCATTGCCAGGGCGAAATCGGCAAGGTGATCATCGGGGGTGCGCCGCCCATTCCCGGCGGGACGCTGCTGGAGCAGATGAACCACATCAATACCGTGGACGATAGCCTGCGCCGCTTCGTGACCTTTGAGCCGCGCGCCCATGTGGCCATGTCGGTCAACCTCCTGGTGCCGCCGAAGCATCCGCAGGCCGATGCCGGCTTTATCGTCCTGCAGGCCGACCGCGCCCACCCCATGTCAGGCAGCAACTGCATCTGTGTGGTGACCGCCCTGCTGGAAACCGGTCGCGTCAGCATGCAGGAGCCCCTGACCATCGTGCGGGTTGATACGCCGGCGGGCCTCGTCACTGCGCGCGCCACCTGCAGGAACGGCCGCTGCCTGTCCGTCAGTCTCGACAATGTGGCCTGCTTTGCCCAGATCCTCGATCAGCCGGTCAAGACGCCGCGGTGGGGCACGGTCATGGCCGATATCGCTTTTGGCGGCGTGTACTACGCGCTGGTCGATGCCGGGCAGATCGGTGTCGAGATCAGGCCGGAAAATGCCCGCACCCTGGCCGAGGCCGGAATCGAACTGAAGGCGCTTCTCGCGGGCCAGGTGAAGGTCCGCCATCCCGAACTCGAAGGTCTTGATGAATTGGCCTATGTGATGTTTCGCTCGCGCGAACCGGACGGTGCCATTCGCACCTGTACGACGCTGAAGCCGGGGCGAGTGGATCGCAGCCCCTGCGGCACGGGAAGCTCTGCCAACCTCGCTGCAGCCTTCGCCCGTGGCGAAATCAGGGTCGGCGACCGGCGCATCTCCCGCTCGGTGATTGGCGGCGAGTTCACGGTGGAGGCAATCGGCGAAACGACAGTGGGCAACATGCGCGCCGTGCTGCCGCGCATCACCGGCCAGGCCTGGATCTATGGCCGGGAGGAACTGCGCATGGAGTCCGCCGATCCTTTTCCGCGGGGCTTCGCCCTGTCCGACAGCTGGGGCTCGCAGGTTGGCGAACTCGCCTGAGCCTGCCCGTCCGGGCAGCAGCCAGGGCTTTTTCGCCTTTGCCGGTTGAGCATTGTGCGCGTCCCGCGCGACATGCGCCCCATGATCCGCACCACGCCACGGCGCGCGGCGCCCGGCAAACTCTTCGCCGTCGCCCTGATGATGGATACCGGCGGCCGTCCCGGGAAGACAGTCGGCTGACAGACTCCGGCTGCGCGATGTGTGCAGCCGGAGGCCATGTGGACTGGCACGGCAATGGTTCAGCTGGCGAGAGCCATCGCCTCGTCGTCGATTTTCGCAAGCTCGCGGCGCATGATCTTGCCGGAACTCGTGCGTGGCACATCTTTGACAAACTGGATTTTCCGCGGACACTTGTAGGCGGCGAGATTCGCCCGGCAGTGCGCCATGATCGAGTCCGGATCGGCCGATGCGCCCTCCTTCAGAATGATGTAGGCCTTGGCGACTTCGCCCTTCATTTCGTCCGGCTGCCTGCCGACGGCCGCGAGCGCCACGGAAGGATGCGCCGCGAGAACCCGCTCGATCTCGGCCGGATAGACGTTGAAGCCGCCGGTAATGATCAGGTCCTTGAGCCGGTCAACGATGTAGACGCTGCCGTTCTCATCCAACTTCCCCAGATCGCCCGTGTGCAGCCAGCCGTCGGGTTCGATCGTTTCCTTCGTCTTCTTTTCCGCACCCCAATAGCCCTGCATCACCAGCGGCCCGCGAAACATCAGTTCGCCCGTTTCGCCGCGCGGCAGGACGCGAGACGCATTCTCGGGATCGACCACACGGAATTCGCAATAGGGATAGGCAATCCCCGCTGAGCCTGGGGTCTTCAGCCCGCCGGCCATGGTTGACGAAGCAACACCGGCAAGCTCGGTCATGCCCCAGACCTCCATCATGTCGATGCCGAACGTGCGTTCGATCTTCTCCAGCGTGGCGACCGGGATGGTCTGTCCACCCGAGCAGCCGAGTCGCAGCGACGAGACATCTGCCGTTTTCAGTTCGGGAGCATTCAACAGGAACATCCACATTGTCGGAACGCCGTCGAAGATGGTGGCGCGATGGTGAGCTATGTCCGCCAGGGTCCGGGCCGCATCGAAGCGGGAATGCAGCACGAGCTTGTTGCCGACGAGGAACATGCAGTTCATGAGATTCGCGCCATAGACATGCGCCAGGGGCAGCGAAGAGACGCCAATGTCATCGGCCCGGCGGCTCTGCAGAACGCCGACTCCGAGCGCGCTCAGGACCACGGCCTTGTGCGGCATCATCGCGCCCTTCGGGTGTCCGGTGGTGCCGGATGTGTAACCGATGGTTGAGAGGGCATCGGGATCGACTGCGACGGGCACCGGTGCGGTGCGGCCGGAGATGAGCAGATCGGCCAGACCTACGATCCCTGCCGGCGGTGTATCGGCGAAACTCACCAGGGCCGCAAGCCTTGTATTGACTCGCAGGCCGGCGATCATGCCATGCTTGTCTTCTGACAGGATGACTGCCTTGGCGCCGCAATCGTTAACGACATATTCGAGCTCGGGCTGGGTCAGCATCGTGTTTACGGGATTCACGACGGCGCCCAGCCGCTGCACGGCGTGATAAGAGACGACCCACTGCCATGAGTTTGAGGCATAGAGCGACACCACGTCGGACTTGCCGATGCCGATTCCCTGGAGCCCCGCCGCCGCGCGCCCGATCAGATCGTCGAGTTCGCGGAACGTGAAAGTGCGTCCTTCGAAGACCAGGGCCTCGCGATCGCCGTACTTCCGGGCGGCTTCGAATGCGATCTCGCCAACATTGTGTGCCATGTTTCTCTCCCTTGGTTGCTGTCCGGAGGCACCTGGCTTCCGGCTTTCTGCCCATGGAAGAATGCTAGGGGAGGCACGGGCTAGGGCGCCATAGGGAGGACTCCCTAAGCGGCGAAGATACCGCTTTCCATGGCGTAGAGTGCGGCAGTCGTGCGGCTCCTGGTGCCGGTCTTGCGGTAGACGCTCTGGATCTGGTTGTCTATGGTCTTTGGCGAGACCGAGAACTTGCGGGCGATTTCCTTGGTGGAGAGCCCATGGGCCAGCTGGCGGAGTACCTCGGCTTCGCGCTTGGTCAGTCCGTCCGGCAAAGCGGCCTGGCTGATTTCACGCCGGTGCCCGGCGCTGTCGAGCACGAGGCGCACCGCTTCGCGCGGCATCCTGCCCGCCGAGACCTCGGCCAGCAGGGCCTCCGCGGCGGCGTCCGGCTTCATTGCTTCGCGGCAAGGCAGATCGCTGGTTAGCTCGTCATAATGGTTGGCAACTGCAATCAGTGCGGCACCACCTTCGCTGAGCCGGATGTGGCGATGATACCCCGTGCCGTCGCTGCGCTCTTGGACGGAGCAGGCCATTTCGCGCAGCGGATCGAATGCCGGCGAGATGGCGAGAATCTGCTCTGTGTGGTATGAGTATGAGTGCAGCCGCATCTCCTCTAGCTGCGTCAGCGGCGCCGTCTTGTCGAGAATACCAGTAGGGATCGCGGATTTGCCAAGATCGTGCAGCATTGCCGCGTTGAAGACGGCATCACAGAGTGATTCGTCAGCAGACGAAGCGACGGCGGCGCGGTAGGCGATGGCAGCCACCCTCCGGGAATGGCCAAAGGAGTAGCGCGACTTGATGTCGATGAAATCGGCAAAGGCTTCCGCCAATGTGCGGATGTCCCGCGGCGCAATGGTGATCGTCTCTCCGGGTTCGAGGGATTGAAACAGTTGGAGATCCGCGAATTGCCCGAGCCCTGACACGATCTCTCCCGCATCGGAGAGGAACACCTTGGTCAGGCGCGGATCGAACTGTCCGCCCGAGCGCGCCTTGGCCACATCCGTCATGCTGCGCAGTCCGCCAGCGCGGCGGTGTAACTCCATGGCGGTGGCAAATTCCATGATTCGGGCGTTGAGCGGCAGGGCGTCGCCCGAAGGGTGGAGTGGTGCCGCGCCATCCCAGCGCGAATGGCGAAGCGACACGATGTTGGGCACGCCCTGGGGCACCGGCAGCCGCCTTGCCAGGGCGCGCGCCTGTTCGCAATGCATTTCGACGAACGGATAGGCCCTGTCGCCCATCCCCGCGATCTCCTCGATCATCTTGTCGCGCTCGGCTTCCGGCACGTGCCTCGGCAGATGGGCTCGCAGGTGCTGCCGCATGTTGTCCACGTCGTACGGATCGCCGATGGTGAACGCGTGGTTGACGGGCTGTTCGGCGCCAAACCCGGCAGGCGCGAGATCGGGCGCAGAGGCCGTGCAGCCCAGAAAGCGCAGCAACACCGACCAGTACAGCTCCCTTACCTCATCGATCCCGAGGCCGAGCCTTTGGCCGAGCCGCGTCGCGATGACAGTGGCACCCATGGCAGAGCCTTCAGGCTGGCCGTCGGCGAGGTCCGTCGCGAGAGACAGGGCGCCGAGGCACTCGGACAGCAAGAGCGTGCCGGAGTTTGCAGCGTTCATCGGAATTCTCGAGAGCAGTCCGGGCCAACCGGTTGACCATATTCGAAGCCGGGCAGGCCCTGCAACCGCCATCAGCTTCCGCAGTTCAGCAATAAAGGAGTTGGAGACTGACAACCGGATGCATGAGCCGTTTCTGATGCGCTGGCTTCCATCGGAATTTGCGCCTTTTGCAATTGTGTTTGTACCGGCGCCTGCACTGGACGAAACTCATGAACACAGCCCTGCCGCCGCTGGCGCCCGGCAAGCTTACCGCCGTCGCCCCCATGACGGTTGGGGCAGACAAGCCAATTGGATCAACTAGTTAAGAACCAGCTTGAGCGCTTCGGGTGCAGCAAGCATTTGAGTGCTGCGTGAAACTGTGGGCTGCCCTTGGATATCACCCGAAGTTCTTCATCAATCAAACGCAATGTTCACCGTGCCAAAGGCGCCAAAATCAACTTCGAACAAGCTGCTCGGCGTGGCTTCAACCGGCCGGATGAAGGAACCCGACAGGACGATATCGCCGGCCCGCAGGTGATCGCCATACTGGCTGAGACGTTTGGCAAGCCAGGCGATACCCGAGGCTGGGTCGTCAAGAACGCCTGCACCCAAACCCGTCTCTTCCACCTCGCCGTTGCGCTTCACTATTGCGCCGACCCAGCGCAGGTCAAAGTCGGATGGCCTGTGACGTTCCGCGCTCATCACAATCCCGGCATTGGCTGCGTTGTCGGCGATCGTATCGACGATAGTGCGCTTGGCCTTGGTTTCAGGATCGACACGCAGGATGCGGGTGTCCAGAATTTCCAGGCTCGCCACCACGTGATCCGTTGCGGCCATCACCTGTTCGCGCCCGCAGTCCGGGCCATAGAGATCTGCCTTCAAGGCGAAGGCGATTTCGGCCTCTATCCGCGGCTGAATGAAGCGGCCCTTGGGGATCGACGCGCCACTGGCAAACAGCATGTCATCAAACAAGACGCCACTATCTGGCGTGTTGATCTTGAGCGCATCCTGCATGGCCTTGGAGGTGAGGCCGATTTTCCAGCCAATCCTGCGGCGGCCCGCCGCAAGCTTGCGCTTCACCAGGGCTGCCTGCACGGCATAGGCGTCGTCCATCGTCCAGGAGGGATAAGCCTTGCTCAACAGGCCGACTTGCTTTCCTGCTCGTTCCGCCTCGAAAAGCAGCAGCGCGGCTTTGTCGTAGTCCGTCATTCCTCATCCTCGATGGTGTTGCGCAGGATGCCAAGACCCTCAGCCTCCACCTCCACCACATCACCGGGCTTCAGCCATCGCGGCGGATCATGCCGGGCGCCGGCGCCTGCTGGCGTGCCGGTGACGATGATGTCGTTGGGATGGAGTGTGGCGAAGGTGGAGATGTAGCTGATCAACGTGCGGAAGGGAAAGATCATGCGGGAGGTGCGGTCATCCTGGCGTGTTTCGCCGTTAACACGCGTGGTCAGGCGGATATCCGCGATCTGCCTTTCATCGGTGAAGGGAACAAGCCATGG
>CAZIXE010000034.1:0-40493 GCA_964543235.1 uncultured Rhizobiaceae bacterium
GCGTGAGGTGACTGCCCCACGCCCCTCCACCCGCCGGGTGGAGGTTGTTCTCCCCAGTTCCGGCCGCCTGATCCCGGAACCACCAGCGGCGGAGCCTTGCCCGGATGAATCCGCTCGCTGTCTGCGCCAAGCGGACATCATGCGCCAGCGCGGCGACTTGCGCTTCCAGACCGGCCGGCGCAGGAGAGGCGCAAGCAACCCGACAGGAGTTCCCATGCCCAAGACCGATGTATCAGGCCTCACACAGCTCGGCGCTAGGGCGCCGCTGCCCGCCTCACCGGAGGCGGCCGTCCTCGAGCGCGTGCCCAACACCCAGCGCGATGCCCTCTATCTGGTGCGTTTCACGGCGCCCGAGTTCACCTCCCTCTGTCCAATGACCGGGCAGCCCGACTTCGCGCATCTCGTCATCGACTACGTGCCGGGACGCTGGCTCGTCGAGTCGAAATCGCTCAAGCTCTATCTCGGTTCGTTTCGCAACCATGGCGCTTTCCACGAGGACTGCACGCTGGCAATCGCCAAGCGGCTGGTTGCAACGCTCAAGCCCAAATGGCTCCGGATCGGCGGCTACTGGTACCCGCGCGGCGGCATGCCGATCGACGTGTTCTGGCAGACGGGCGTGCCGCCCCGCGGCCTGTGGCTGCCGGAGCAGGGTGTTCCGCCCTATCGCGGCCGCGGCTGAATGCGAGCTGGTGTGACAGGCAGCACAGCCAGGAGACCGTGCGGCGCGCATGTTTCCCTCACCAGAGACGAGGAGAGACACGATGACCCGCCGCCACAGCGTGAACCTGACCGCCATGTCTGCCGCCCTGGCAGTGGGGCTTGGCATCTCCGCCAGCGCGCTCGCCGCCGAGGCTTACGAGTATCTGCCCGCCCAGGCCTTCACGCACGAAGCGGGCGGCAATGCGATCTCGGGCTATTACCTGGCGCGCAACGGCCGCTGCAATGTCACCGTCACAATGGGCGCCGCATCACCGGTGCTTGCCAAGACAGCACCACCCATGCGCATCAGCTTCAGGCTGCGGCCGTACGAGACGGTGTCTATCGGCACGACGGAAGACCCGGGCATCCACCTGACCTGCGGATCGATGGCGCGCCACCTGATCGTCACCGCCGATGCGCCGGGCGCGTACCGGATCGTAACGGCCAGCGCCGGCTAGCGCACCCACCGATCCCGGCGCAGTGCGTCAGACTTGCGGCCCGGCATAGTAGGGCAGCCGCTCGATGCGCGGCTGGTAACTGCCATCTGCTGCCAGCCCGGCCACATGACCGATGATGTCCTCGAGCGGGGCAAACCAGACCTTCTTCTCCTTGAGGGTCTTTTCCAGCCACTGCTCAACCAGGCGCCAGCGCGCCAGCCTGCCGGTCAGGAAGGGATGCCAGATGCCCATCCAGAAGCCGCCTGCTTCATATTGGGCGTCGAACTCTTCCCAGAAGGCGCCGAGGCCTTCGGAAGGTGCCTTGACCGGCATCATGTAGCCGATCTCGGCATAATGGGCGAAAGGCGGCCAGTCGTCAGTGCCCCAATGTACCGGTGCCTCCCACAGATCTCCCGCCGCCGTCCTCATCAGATACGGAATGTCGTCGGCCATGAGCGAGGATTCATAGAGGAAGCCATTGGCGATCAGCAGATCGATGACCTGCTGGGTGACATTGTAGACCGGCGCGCGGTAACCCCTCGGCATCCGGCCAACGACTTTGCGATGCACGGCCAGGGCGCGCTCGAAGGCCATGGACTGGGTTTCGCCCCGCGTGTCGACGGGGTCCTCATGGATGTAGCCATGATGGCCGATCTCGTGGCCGTCCTTCAGGATCGCTTCCACCGCCGCGGGGTAGTTTTCGATGCACCAGGCCGGAATGAAGAACGACTGCTTCAAACCCAGACGGCGATAGGTCGCAAGAATGCGCGGGACGGCAACAGTCGGGCCGTAGCGGCCCATGGAGACGGGATAGAGCCGGTCATGGCCGTCCGCCGGCCGTGCGATGTGAATCAGCGAGTCGGCGTCCATGTCAAAAGTGATGGCGCAGGCACAGCGGGCGCCGTTTGGCCAGGGGATGAGGTTGGTGATCATCTCAGTGCTCCATGCGGATCACGCTTCGGCCAGGACATGGGCGTGTTCGGGATCAAACGACAGCCAGAGTGTCTCGCCGGGCTCGCGCGACAGGTCGGCAAGCGCGCGCTCCTGAACCTGTACCTTGAATTCGGTGCCTCCCTGCGCCTCGAGAAACAGGGTGACCATCGAACCGACAAACTCCTCGGAAATAAGCTGCGCCGAGACCGCATTTGGCGATCTTGGCCTGGCAGCCGAGACCGATACAAGATCGGCAGCCACCACAAAGGTTACCGGCGTGCCCGGTGCCGCGCCGCTCTCCACGGCGAAGGTTCCGGCGGGCGTCTCGATCCTGCCCTTGCTCCTCACAGTCCCCGACAGGATGTTGTTGCGCCCCACGAACTCCGCGACGAAGCGATTGGCGGGGCTGCGATAGATGTCACGTGCCGAGCCAATCTGGGCGATTTCACCCTTGGACATGATGACCACGCGGTCGGCCATGGCGAATGCCTCAGACTGCGAATGGGTGACATAAACGAAAGTAATACCCAGTTCGCGCTGCAGCTTGGTCAGCACGCCCTGCATGCGGATGACGAGATGGGCATCGAGAGCGGAAAGCGGTTCGTCGAGCAGCAGGATCTGCGGCTCGGTGACCAGCGCCCGGGCCAGGGCCACGCGCTGGCGCTGGCCGCCCGAAAGCTGATCGACATTACGGTCTGCGAATTCAGCGATTCCCAAACGCTCCAGCCAATCGAGCGCCTTCTTCTTGCGAGTTGGTGCATCCTGCCCGCGCATCCTCAGGCCAAACTCGACGTTCTCCCGCGCGTTGAGGAAGGGGAACAAGGCGAGCGACTGCCACACCATGGGCGTGTCGCGCTCGTGCGGTTTCACTCCGACCAGGGAGCGGCCGGCAAGACGGATATCGCCCTCGGTCGGGTCCTCGAGGCCGGCCAGCATCCGCAGGGTGGTGGTCTTGCCACAGCCCGAGGGACCCATAAGCGCAAGGAACTCCCCCTTGAATATCTCGAGGTTCATGCGCTTCACCGCCTCGAAACGGTCGAAGCGCTTTACCACGTTGTCGAAGACCACGAGTGGCTCGCGGCTCATGCAGCCTCCGGTTTTCTCTGACGGGTCATGAGGAGAATCTGAGCAATGATCACGAGGGTCATGGACACGATAAAGACGAAGGTACCGATGGCATTGATCTGGGGATCGACATTGCCGGTAAGGATTTCCAGGATGACCACGGGCACGGTCTTGTTAAGCCCGGACACGAACCAGGCGACGGCGAATTCGTCAAAGGAGACGGCAGCGGTGAGGCACAGTGCGGCAACAATCGACGGGAGGGTGAAGGGAATTACGACATGCTTCATGGTCTCCCACTCCGATGCGCCGAGGTTCCAGGCGGCCGGCTCGAGATTGGGGTCCATCTGATTGAGGCGCAACCGGATGACGGCCATCGCGAAAGGCGCGCAAAGCACCGTATGAGCAATGATGATCGATCCAGTGAGTCCCGAGGCGTAGAACATGGAGAGCCATCCCAACATGGCCAGTGCCATGATGATCAGCGGGATGGTGGGAGGCAGGAGGGCGAGGATGAGAAACGCCTTCTTGCCAAAGAATTGATAGCGGTAGTCGGTATAGGCAGCGGAGAAGCCGATTGCCGTGGCAAGCATTGCGGTGGTCGCCGCGACGAGGAGACTCGTGCGGATGGCCGGCCAGACTGCTTCCCCGCCAAAAGCCTTGAGGTACCAGTCGAAGGTGAAGTGCCCGAGCGGTATGGTAGGAAAGCGGTCGGAATTGAATGAGAAAACGAAACTCGCCGCAATGGGTGCAAAGATGAAGATGAAGACCAGGGCCGTGTAGAGGCGAAGAAAGCCGGCTTTCATCGCCGCCTCCGGTAGGCATAGCCAATGGCCGTGAAGGCGACGGCCAGCAAGGTCATGATCATCATCAATGCCACCACGGCGGCGCGCGGCCATTGCTGACCCGACTTCGATGTATCGACGATCATGATGGACAAGGTCGGCGGCTTTGAACCTCCGAGATAATAGGGCGCTACGAAATCGCCATAGGACAGGATGAAACAAAAGACCGCCGCCACCACGAGACCCGTCTTGGCAAGCGGAATGATGACGCTGAATACCGTGCGCAGCCGGCCACAACCGAGGTTGTGCGCCGCTTCGATCAGGCGGCGGTCAGTGTTGGCGAGCGCGAATGTTTGTAAAATCACGACAAGGGGCAGGCACAATGTCATGTAGCCCACCATCGTCCCCACGGGCGTGTTCAGCATAGTGATGGCACTGCCGCCAAGCAGTCTGATAACTGCATTGATCACGCCGTCCTGCGCCAGGATCACCTGCCAGGCAAAGATGCGCACGAGGTAGCTGGTGAAGAAGGGAATGATCAGGAAGAAGATTGCCCAGCGACGGACCGTTTCCGAGATTCTGAACGCGAGGAAATAGGCTGCCGGAAAGGCCAGCACGCTGCCCAGCACCGTGGCAAGAGATGCGTAGCCCAGGGTCCGGAAGTAAGTCTGCCAGAAGATGCCGCGGCCAAGCTGCCGGGTCCAGTTGGTCAGCTCGAAGGCTGGCTCCATGCGGTAGTTCTTCACCAGGAAGAACGACATGGCGATCATGAAGATCAATGGACCGACAAAAAAGAGACCCTGCCAGACGACCAGTGGCAGTCGCCAGGCTATCGCATAGGCGTCGAACCTGCTTGCGGGGGATCTGGACATAGTCATCGCCCTTCATCCCGAGAGGCACAGCTCCCGGCAGCGCATCTCGGGAAAAGGACCACGTCAGTTCATGCTGTCAAGCGTTCTTGTATTCCTGCCAGAACTCGTTCCAATCCTCGAGGGTCTGCTGTTTCGGGATATCGCGGTAGTGAATGCGGCCCTCCTTGATCAGGGTCACAGGGTCATTCGGTGCCCCGTCGACTTGCCCGGTGCGTTGGGCTTCCTTGGGGTTCTTTTCGTTCAACATCTTGCGGCCACCTTTGGTGATGGCAAATCCCGGATAGGCGGCCATCTGAGCGGAGATCGCCTGGCCCTCGGGCGACAGCATGTACTGGATGAACTTCTTCACAATATCTGCCTTGGTCGTGCCCTTGCCTATGGAGTAGGACTCGGTCCATTGAATGCCGCCCTCTTTGGGCACGACCGACTTAACTGGAGCACCATCCTTTTCAAGGACGCCGGTGATCCAGTCACCAATCCCAACCATGGCCATCATTTCTCCGTTCTTGAGACCATTGAAGGTTCCGCCGTAGTCAAAGAATCCTCCGACCTGCGGTCTCAGACTCATGGTGGTTTCCTTGATCTTTTCCCAGCCGGCTTCATCCTGGTCCCAAAGCTTGGCACCATTGCCGTTGTAGAGGCTCATTTGCCCGAGGCTCGGCAGGTGCCAATCGAAGTGTCCGACCTTACCTTTGATCTCCGGCTTCCAGTAGCACTTGTAGCTCGACGCCTCCTCTTCCGAGATGGCCGTTGTGTTGTAGGCGACGCCGAGATGACCGCAGCGGACCATCATCGAGTACAGCTTGCCGTCCTTCCAGTGGCCCGGAAACTGCTTGAAATCGTCGTAAAGCATATCGTCGAACGGATAGTCGGCAGGGTTCATTTCCTCGATGTATCCCGCGGCGTTCAGCTGCTGAACGAACTCGGCATCCGACAGGATGATATCGTAGGTGCCGGGTGGAGACTGGGCAATCAGGCCCAACATATTGTCACCACCGGCATAGTATTTGGACTTGAACTTCACATTGTTAGCGGCCTCGAAAGCCCCCACCATATCGGGCTCGCCATGACCGTACCAGGCCAGCATATTGATTTCGGTGACCTGCGCCCAGGCACGGCTCACATATGGCGTGCAAAGGGCCGCCGCCAGCGCAGCTGTTCCACCGGTCTTGAGCACCTGGCGGCGCGTCGGTTTCTTCAGTTTCGGATCAACTTTGGATTCCATGATCGTCTCCCACGCCGCCGGGCCTGCGGCTCATCCTGTCCTTACAATCGCCCCTGTCAGTAAGCGATCACGCGAATGCGCCTTTGTCCAGTGCGATCGACAAGTTGAAACCGCATTCTGGCGGTTTTGAACGGCATTCGGGCATGACGCCCACGGAAGCGGCAGTCGCCGCATCGATTGACGTCGCCTTGCATGAGAAATTTCGCTGGCACGAACGAAAGAGTTTCAACTGCGACAGGGGTCGTTTCGGGCTAAGTCTTGCCGCATGACTCGCGATGATTTTCACAAACTGTTCAAATCGCCGGGTCCCGTGGTGCTGCCCGTCATCCATGTGCTGGACAGTGCGCAGGCCCTCCGAAATGTCGAGAAGGCTCTCGCCGCTGGATCGGCCGGTGTGTTCCTGATCAACCATGACTTCGGCGTCGAGCATTTTGTTCCCATTATCCGTGCGGTACGCGTTCGGTTTCCCTCACTGTGGTTCGGCGTGAACTTCCTCGGCGTGACCGGCAGTGCCGCCTTCCCGGTCCTGGGGAGGCTCGGCCGGGATGGTGTCTGCATCGATGCCTATTGGGCTGACGATGCACGAATCGACGAGCGGAGGGGCGCAGCGGAACAGGCCGACGCCGAAGACATCAGACGGATGCGCGACCGATCGGCGTGGCAGGGACTCTACTTCGGCGGCACTGCCTTCAAGAAGCAGCGAGCGGTGGCCGCCGGGCAGTACGCGGAGGCCGCCAGACTCGCAGCACAATTCATGGATGTCGTGTGCACCTCGGGAGCGGCGACGGGTTGTGCTGCGGAGATCGGCAAGATCAAAACCTTCCGGGCCGCGATCGGCGATCGTCCGCTGGCGCTGGCATCCGGGATAACGCCCGGAAATGCCAGGGATTACTGTGCCGATGTCGACTGCTTCATGGTGGCGACCGGCATCAACGACGACGGCGACTTCTACAACATTTCCGCGGCAAAACTGACGGAATTGCTCGCAACAACACGCGATTACGGAGCACACAAATGACACGTGAAAAGGGTCCGCGCGACGACCGGTGGTACCTGAACCTGATGGCGCCTAACACCAAGGGCCCCAAGTTCGCGTGGCTCGATCCGACTTCGATCTATATCAATGGCGAGGCCTTTCACGACCTCCTTGATGACCTCACAGACGACCTGTCCGGTGTAACTCCGGATGTGGTGGCAGGGCTCGACGCCATGGGCTTTGTGCTTGGCTCGGCATTGGCTACGCGGCTCGGCGTCGGTTTCCTGCCGATCCGCAAGGCGGGCAAACTTTGCGTCGAAACCGACAAGGTCAGCTTTTCCAACTATTCGGGCCGCACTCAGGAGATTGAAATGCGGCTGCCGGCATTCGCCCGAGGAACGCGCGTGCTTCTGGCCGACCAGTGGGTCGAAACGGGGGGCACCATGGATGGGGCGATCAGGCTGGTCGAGCGCCAGGGCGGAATCGTCGTCGGATTGGCGGCCGTAGCAATCGAGGACAACCCCGTCACGGCCGTCTACCGGCAAAAGTATCGCTGTGCGTCGGCCGTGGTGGCGGGCTCGCGCTGGCAGACGGAGTGCAATCAGCAGCGACTTGCGAGCTTCGCAACCTATCGCCCTGAACGCGCCTTCCCGCGGCTTCGCAGCGTGCATTGATTTCTTCTTGTCCTAAAAGAATGCTCATGGCAAACGACGGGAATGGGAGATCTCGCGCTGGTCGGAGATATCGGCGGTACCAATTCGCGCTTCGGATTGGTTGAGCCGGGCACGACCGATATTCGTGATATCGAGGCCCTGAAGAACGACAATTTTCCATCACTCGAAGACGCAGCCCGGGCGTATCTGAAGGCCAAGGGCATTGCCGCCACGAAGGCCACGGCCATCGCCATTGCGGCGCCGGTCACCGGCGAGGTGCTCTCACTCACCAATCGCGCATGGTCATTCACGCGCGATTCGCTCAGGGCTGCCGTCAATACCGGGGAGTTGCGGGTTCTCAATGATTTCGAGGTGCTGGCACTCTCACTGCCGCATTTGAAACCGCATGAGCTGGCCCAGATCGGTGGCAAGACTCCCGACAAACCGGGGGTCAAGCTGGTGCTCGGCCCCGGCACGGGGCTTGGTATGGCCACGCTGGCGCCCACGCCCCGAGGCGGCTGGATGGCTATCCCCGGGGAACTTGGCCATGTCACGTTGCCCGTTGTGACCCGCGAGGAGTTCGACTGGCGCGAGGCGATGAGCCTGCCCGGGGTGCTGTTCGAGTCAGAGGACGCGGTGACCGGGCCCGGCCTCCTCAGGATGTATCGTGCCCGGGCCGAGATGCGCGGTGTCGAGGCCATCCACCAAACGCCCGAAGCCGTACTGCAGGCCGGCCTCAAGGGTGACGACAGCATTGCCAGACAAACACTCGAGCAGTTCGTCATCTGGCTGGCCAGACTGGCTGGCGATGCGGCCATGACCATGCAAGCCTATGGCGGGGTCTACCTGGCCGGTGGCATTGCCCCGACCATCGTGGACTTCCTGCGCCAGAGCAAGTTCCGCGAGACCTTCCAGGAAAAGGGGCGGCTGGCGCATTTCATGCGTCCCATCCCGGTCTATGTCATAACGGCTTCCTATCCGGCACTGACCGGCTGCGCGGCGGCGCTCCTCAGCTAACGGCCGCCAGCTGTACGCCGGAATGGATGAGGACGAGCAGGACAATCCCAAGGATCACCCGGTAAACTGCGAACCACAGCATGCTGAACCGCCGCAGCACCGCCATCAGGAAGGCAATAGCCAGAAAAGCCGTCAATATCGTGAGCAACCCCGTCAAGATGGCATCAAAGCCGATGGCGGAGCCCTCCTCAATTGCATCGCCGAGAACCAGAACCCCCGAGCCGGCAATGGCCGGCAAACCCAGGAGGAACGAAAAGCGTGCCGATTCAGGCCGCGAAAAACCCATAAAGCGTTGCACTGTCATGGTAATTCCGGACCGGCTGGTGCCCGGAACAATAGCCATGGCCTGGGCAATGCCGACCAGCACGGCAGGACCCAAACGCATGTCCTCCATCGTCTTGCGGGTCGTGCCGAACGCATCGGCGGCGTAGAGCAGGATGCCAAAGATGATCGCGTTCCAGGCAACGAGTTGGGCGGAGCGGAAGTGGTCCATATAGCCCATCTTCTCAAGGAACAGACCGAAGACGACGGCCGGAATTGTTGCCGCAACGATGATCAGGGAAAGGCGGCCATAGGGCGTGATACGACCGCGCAGCAAGTCGTAGGCTCCACCCAGCAGCTTGAGCACGTCGCGCCAGAAATAGACGATGACAGCGATGAAGGATCCCATGTGTACCATCACGTCGGTTACCAGCCCCTGGTCCTTCCAGCCCGTGAGAATTGGCACAAGAATGAGATGACCGGACGATGAAATGGGCAGGAACTCGGTGATGCCCTGGATGAGTGCCAGGACGATGATCTGTTCAAGTGGCATTTTGTCGAATCCCCGCAGCGACGCCGAATCTTGCCACCTCGCATAGCCTCCTCTATTCGAATGCCGCAAGTGAATTGCAGTAAACTACCAGCCAAGGCGGACCAACGCGGTTTCGCTTCCAGAGTTTTCTCAATCGACCATGCCCACCCTCCACCATTTTCCTCTTGATCCTTTCAGCCGCAGATTGCGCCTCTCGCTCGCCGAGTACGGTGAGGAAACGATTCTGGTCGAGGAAAAACCCTGGGAGCCGAGCAAGGAGCTGATGGCTCTCAATCCGGCGGGGGTAATCCCGGTGCTGGTCGATCAAGATGGAACAGCCGTAAGCGGCATCGAGGCGCTGACCGAATATCTCGAGGAGACCCGCGGGTCAAAGACGGCTCTCATTCCCGGCAATACGGCGCAACGTGCTGAGGTGCGGCGGCTTGCCGGATGGTTCGATACGAAGTTTTATGCGGAAGTTACGGAACCCATGCTGATGGAAAAGATCATCCGAAGGTTCATGCCCCGCGAGATCGGCGGGGGGCCACCCGAGATGACGCGGGTGCGCCGCGCAATGGAACTGATCAAGGCGCATCTCGACTATATCGGCCAGCTTGCCGACCGGCGGAAGTGGCTGGCCGGCAGTCACCTGTCCATTGCCGACCTAGCAGCAGCCGGCCATCTTTCGGCCATCGACTATCTCGGCAATGTGCCGTGGAATGACTTCCCTTCGGCGAAGGGTTGGTATCAACGCATCAAGTCCCGTCCGTCGTTCAGACCCTTGCTTGCCGACAGCGTGCGCGGCGTTGCCCCACCCTCATCCTACGCGGATCTCGATTTTTGAACGGCGCGGCGCTCGCAGACGCCCTCAGACTCCGCGCCAAGGAACTCGGCTTCGACGCTTGCGGTTTCACCGACGCCAGGCTGCCCGAGCGGGCCGGGCGCCGGCTCATGCAGTTCGTCGGTGAGGGCCGCCACGGCGACATGACCTGGATGGCCGATACGCTGGACCGCCGCAAGTCTCCCGACAATATCTGGCCCGAAGCCCGTACGGCGGTCGTCGTGGCCATGAACTATGGTCCCGAGAGCGATCCACTGCAGCGGCTCCAAGACCACGGGCTCGGCAACATCTCAGTCTACGCTCTGGGACGCGACTATCATGACGTGGTCAAGGGAAGGCTCAAACACCTCGCGCAATGGCTGGCGCGCGAGACCAATTCGGCCGTCAAAGTCTTCGTTGATACGGCGCCACTCATGGAAAAGCCTCTGGCTGAGGCTGCCGGCATCGGCTGGCAGGGGAAGCACACCAATCTGGTGTCCCGACAATTGGGTTCATGGTTCTTTCTCGGTGTCATTCTCACACAGGCGGAAATGCCCCGGGACGCAGAGTATCAGGACCGGTGCGGCACATGTTCGGCTTGCCTTGCGATCTGTCCAACCAAGGCATTTCCGGCACCCTACCAGCTCGACGCCCGTCGCTGCATTTCCTATCTCACCATCGAGCATAAGGGGCATATCGGCAGGGAGTTCAGAGCCGCCATGGGCAACCGCATTTTCGGCTGCGACGACTGCCTGGCCGTATGCCCGTGGAACAAATTTGCGAAGGCGGCGCGCGAGGCCAAACTGCAGGCGCGACACGAGATCCAAGAGTTGAGACTGGCTCATCTGCTGGCAATTGACGATGCCGCTTTCCGCAGACTGTTCGCGGGATCGCCAGTGAGGCGTACCGGCCGAAACCGGTTCACGCGCAATGTCCTCATTGCTGCCGGTAATTCGAAAGACACATCGCTCGTCCCGGCCATCAAGCTGCTGCTTGGCGATGCTTCGCCACTCGTGCGCGCCATGGCCGTGTGGGCGCTTTCGCAACTTGACCCGCATGATTTTGCCGGTGAGCGATCACAACGCATGGCGTCCGAGCGCGACAAGGATGTGCGGCGCGAATGGGAGTCAGGTTCGGGATGACGGGCCGATTGCTGTGTTTTGGGTTCGGGTTCAGCGCCCGCCACCTAGCCCGCCATCTCATGGAACGCGGGTGGCACGTTTCAGCCACGACCCGCAGTGCGGAGGGCCAGGCGGCGATCGTTGCGGCGGGATGCCATGCATTGCCTTTCCCGGCCCCCGCAAGCGCATTCGAGCGGATAACCCATGTGCTGGCTTCGGCACCGCCGCAGGAAGATGGCGATCCGGTGCTGAAGGCGCATTTTCGGCAACTTTGCGCACTCGGCGACAGAATAGCCTGGGCGGGATATCTCTCGACAACAGGTGTCTATGGCGATGCCGACGGGGGCTGGGTCGATGAGGATTCACCACTGCTACCGAATACAGCGCGAGGCCAGCGGCGTCTCAACGCCGAAAACGGCTGGCTGAACCTGTATCGGGACTGCGGGGTGCCAGTCCATCTCTTCAGGCTGGCAGGGATCTACGGTCCCGGACGCAACCAGCTGCTGGCAATTCTCGACGGCAGCGCGCACCGCGTCATCAAAGCGGGCCAGGTGTTCAGCCGCATTCACGTCGAGGATATCGCCGGCATCCTCCTGGCGTCGATCGAACGGCCCGCCCCCGGCCGGGCGTACAACGTCTGTGATGATGAACCCTCGCCTCCGCAGGATGTTGTGGCGTTCGCGGCAGAGCTGCTTGGACGACCGCTGCCACCGGAGATTCCTTTTGAGCTGGCCAGGCTGTCGCCCATGGCGCGCAGTTTCTATGCCGACTCCAAGCGGGTCTCGAACCAACGGATCAAGAAAGAACTCGGCTACCGGCTGCTCTATCGCAACTATCGGGAAGGCCTCACTGCACTTGCCGCGCAAGCTGGTCTGCTGCCGCCGACACGATCCGGAGATGGCCCGGCGCCGACAAGCGATGGTCGCCTCCCTTGATGAGTGTAAGACGGATGTCGTCGCCCTTCAGCGCGTCGTAGGTCCGCTTGGCATGTTGCCAGGGTACATCCATATCGGCGTCGCCCTGGAGGATGTGGACCGGACAGGCCACTGGAATATCACCATCGAGGAGAAGGTGACGATAGCCATCGTCAATCAACCTGCGGGTAATGGCATAGGGACCACCATAGGCAGATGGTCGATGCCACACGCCCTGGGTGGCAATCGATTCCCGCGCTTCCGGTGGCATCTGCTGCCACATCAAGGCCGCGGTCATGTCGGTGGCCGGTGCGATCAGAAGCAGCCCGGCAATCCGCTTCCCCGCCAGGCGCCGGTAGAGAAGCAGCGCCAGCCAACCACCCATGCTGGAACCGATTACAATGCGGGGACCCGTGGTATGGCGCTCAAACATGTGAACGGCCTGGTCAAGCCACCCGGTGATCGTTCCATCGAGAAAGTCGCCACCCGAGGCGCCGTGGCCGGAATAGTCAAAGCGCAGACAGGGCCGGTCCGTTTGCCGGGCGAGTTCCGCCACGGCCTCCGCCTTGGTGCCGGTCATGTCCGACATGAACCCGCCAAGCCAGAAAAAGCCGCACCTGCGGCCGTCATCGACCGCGCCGTCCGCCCGCCAGGCCAGGTCCAGGCCCGGGGCAAATTCTTCCTTGGGCACTGAAGTAGCCCTCCTTGACTTCACCCCCATATTCAATGTCTAACCATCGCCTTGCAACCGGACCCGCGAGAATCGTGGTGTTCAGCCGGTCCACCAGAGGAGACACACGACACTTGAGCATACCCCCGAGGAGGCCTATGGGCGGCCGCGGCCAACCGCAAGCCCCTGTCAAGGAAGAAGGACACAGAATCAATAATCGCATCGAAGCCCGGGAAGTCCGACTGATCGATGCCGCCGGCGAAAACAGGGGGGTCGTTCCCACCCGGCAGGCCCTGATGATTGCGGAGGAGGCCGGGCTCGATCTGGTCGAGGTATCCCCCGACGCCAAGCCTCCGGTTGCCAAGATCCTCGATTACGGCAAGTTCAAGTATCAGGAACAGAAGAAGGCGAACGAAGCGCGCAAGAAGCAGAAGATCATCGAAATCAAGGAAATCAAGATGCGCCCGATGATCGACGACCACGACTATGATGTAAAAATGAAGGCCATCAAACGGTTCTTCGAGGATGGCGACAAGGTCAAGATCACGCTGCGCTTCCGCGGCCGCGAGATGGCGCATCAGGAACTCGGCCAAGAGCTGCTCGACCGGGTGAAGAAGGACACCGCAGAAATCGCCAAGGTCGAGTCCGAGCCGCGTTTCGAGGGCCGGCAAATCGTCATGATCCTGTCGCCGCGCTAGTTTCTTAGTCGAAACTGACAAATCGCTGACAAAGCCCATGGGCGGGCCGTCAGCGGTCTCCTATACTATTGCAAGCCGACTTGGGCCCGCTTCCGCGGAGCGTGCCCTTTGGACGGCATAAGGCTTTGCAGTACTGACGATGATGACGATGGACCGGCGGAGGTTCCTTGCCCTGATGCTTGCACTAGCGGCGCTGCCATCCGCGGCGGCGCCAGCTGCCGCCAAGGATGGCGAGGGCAGCGATGACGATGGCGGTGGCAAGGGACGCGGCGGCGACGACGGCCAGGATGACGATCGCGATGACGGCGACAACAGAGACGATGATCGCGACGATGATGGCGACGACAAAGACGACCGCAAGGCGGCTCGAGACGCGGTGCGCAGTGGCGAGGCGGCGAGCCTCCGCGATATCCTCAAACTGATCCGCCGGCGCTACAACGGCGAGATCGTTGACGTTAAGCTCAGACGTGGTGCGAACCTGACCTATCGGATCAGGATGCTCGGCAACGATGGCAAGCTGTGGTCGATCACGGTCGATGCCAAGAGCCGCAGAATCCTCACGGTTTCGGGGAAATAGTGCATGCGAGTGCTGATCGCGGAGGATGAGAGCCGGGTTGCCGGCGACATTGCGGAGGCGCTGGCGGCGGGTGGGCTTATCGCGGAAATTGCCCGCGATGGTGAGGAAGCCTGGTTCCGCGGCGGGACAGAGGCCTATGCAGCCATCGTCCTGGATCTGGGACTTCCAAAGATCGACGGCATCACGGTGCTCAAACGCTGGCGGCAGGAGGGTGTGACGACGCCGGTCATCGTGCTGACAGCGCGGGGCAGCTGGAGCGAGCGGGTGGAAGGCATCGATGCCGGGGCCGACGACTATCTGCCCAAGCCCTTCCGGATGGAGGAGCTGATGGCACGGGTGAGGGCCCTTATCCGGCGCGCCAGCGGAAGGCCGGAGCCGGTGATCAAGGTCGGGCCGGTGGCCCTCGATCCGCGCATCAGGCAGGTTACGGTCGACGGCATTCCTGTCGGGCTGACACCGCTCGAGTACCGCCTGCTCAGCTATCTGATGCACAACCGTGGCAGAGTCATTTCCCAGCCGGAATTGAGCGAGAATCTCTACTCGCATGACAGCGAGCGCGATTCGAATGCGATCGAAGCGCTCATGGGCCGGCTGCGGCGGAAGCTCAAGGTGGATATCATCGCGACGCGCCGTGGCTTCGGGTACCTGATCGGAAACGGCGGGGAATGAGCCGCGGCTCACTGCGGCTCCGGCTACTCGTCGCCGCCGCGATTTCAATCACCATGGCACTGGTGCTGGCGGGCATGGCATTGGTCAGCATCTTCGAGGGACAGGTGCGCGACCGCGTGCAGCAGGAGCTCAACAACCATCTCCTGCAACTCGTTGCGGCGCTCAGCGTCGGGCGGGATGGAACGGTCAGTGTCAAGAGCGCGCTGGCCGATCCGCGTTTCGATCAGCCGCTCAGCGGCATGTACTGGGAAGTCCGACCGCTCGATGGCGGCGAGCCGCTCACATCCCGGTCGCTGTGGGATGTGACTTTAGGGAAGTCGAGCGCCGCCACGGTCACCGGACCGGAAGGCGAACCGCTCATCGCCAGCACCCGCACCATCAGGCTTGAAGCCAACGGCAAGGAAGCAGCCTTCGAACTGACGGTAGCCACACATCTTTCCGAACTGAGCCTGCCCGTCGAGTCCTTCAGCCGCCAGATTGTCTATTATCTGGGATTGATCGGTCTGGCGCTGCTGATCGCTGCCTGGGTTCAGGTGTCGGTTGGCCTCAGCCCGCTACGAGCGTTGTCGGACCGGCTGAAGGATGTGGCTCAAGGCCGGCGCAAGCGTCTCGAAGGCGAATTCCCCGACGAAGTCGCGCCGCTGGTCGGGGAACTCAACGAGCTGCTGGATGCCCAGGAGGCTTCGGTCGAGCGAGCACGGGCCAGGGCCGGTGACCTCGCCCATGGGCTCAAGACACCGCTTTCGGTATTGGCGGCGGTTGCCCGCGACGTCGCCGGGCGGGGCCTCAAGCAGGAGGCCAGCGAAATCGAAGTGCAGGCAGAGACGATGCGCAGGCACGTGGAGCGGCAATTGGCCCGGGCACGCCTCGCCACAGGGCACGGGGTCACAGCCGTCTCTTTCCGGGAGCAGGCGGAACGCGTGATTGCGGCGATGAAACGCGCACCGCGGGGCAACAGCATTACCTGGCGACTTGATGCCGCCCCACCCGACGCGGTGGCCGTGGAGCGCCAGGACCTTACCGAACTGCTCGGAAATTTGCTGGATAACGCCCGCAAATGGGCAAAATCGACAGTAGCGATCCGCTACGCAAATGGTGTTCTCAGCATCGAGGATGACGGGGCGGGCGTACCGGAATCGGAGCTGTCGCAGATTGCCAAGCGCGGGGTTCGCCTGGATGAAGACACCCAAGGTTCAGGGCTGGGCCTGGCGATAGTCCAGGATATAGTCGAGGTCTATGGCGCCGATCTCAGGTTCGGGCAGGCCAGACTGGGAGGACTGGCCGTCACGATCCGGTTCAAGGCGTAGTGGGAGTTGCGTTTCTTACGGGTTTCTGCTTAAACCCGCCCGTCGAAACCGCCTGGCTCGCAAAACGGGCATGCCAGGGCGGTTTTCTGTTGCATCGAAAGGATAGCAAAATGCCCAAGATGAAGACCAAGTCATCGTGCAAGAAGCGCTTCACGGTGACCGCCACCGGCAAGATTCGGGCGACCCAGTCGGGCAAGCGCCACGGTATGATCAAGCGCACCAACAAGCAGATCCGCAACCAGCGGGGCACCACAATCCTGTCAGACGGCGATGCCGGCCTGGTCAGGATTCACATGCCCTACGCACGCTAGGGGAGGCACCACATGGCTCGCGTCAAGCGCGGCGTTACCGCCCGTGCCGCCCACAAGAAAGTCATCAAGCAGGCCAAGGGCTATTTCGGCCGCCGCAAATCGACGTTCCGGGCTGCCACCCAGGCGGTTGAGAAAGCGGCGCAATATGCCTATCGCGACCGGCGCAACAAGAAGCGCAATTTCCGCGCCCTGTGGATCCAGCGCATCAATGCCGCCACGCGCGAACTCGGCCTGACCTATGGCCGATTTATCCACGGGCTCGGCAAGGCCGGAATCGAAGTGGACCGCAAGGTTCTCGCCGATCTCGCCGTGCACGATCCCGCGGGTTTCGCCGCATTGGTCGAAAAGGCCAAGGCTGCCCAGTAAGGGCAGACGATCGCGCACAGTACCGGAAGTTCAGGCCGGGCTCAGCTGGTGTAAGGCGTTTGCACCATGAGCCCGGCCATTTTGTTTTGAGGATCAGATGAGCCTGGAGGCTTTGGAAAAAGACATTCTCGACCAGGTGGCAGCAGCCGCCGACGAGGCCGCGCTCGAATCGGTTCGTGTCGCCGCACTCGGCAAGAAGGGCTCTATCTCAGAGCGGATGAAGGCGCTGGGGGCAATGACACCCGAACAGCGCAAGACAGCGGGTGCCCGGCTCAATGTCATCAAGGACCGGGTGGCGGAGGCCATTGCTCACCGGAAGGCCGTGCTGCAGGAAGCGGCGCTGGAAGCGCGGCTGGCGTCAGAGCGGATCGACGTCACGCTGCCTATCCGCCCGGAGCGGCAGGGTACCATCCATCCGGTGAGCCAGGTGTGGGAAGAGGTCGTGCAAATCTGGGGCGATCTTGGCTTCTCTGTGGCCGAGGGCCCGCATATCGAAGATGATTTCCACAATTTCACGGCACTCAACATGCCGCCCGAGCACCCGGCGCGGCAGGAGCACGATACGTTCTATTTCAACGAGCGTGCCGACGGTTCACGCATGGTGCTGCGCACCCACACTTCGCCGGTGCAGATCCGCACCATGCTGACCTCGAAGCCGCCGATCCGCATCATCGCGCCGGGGCGCACCTTCCGCTGCGATTCCGACATGACGCATACGCCGATGTTCCACCAGATCGAGGGGCTTGCCATCGACGAGACCACACATATGGGCCATCTCAAATGGGTCCTGGCGGAATTCTGCAAGGCTTTCTTCGAAGTCGATGATGTCAAGATGCGGTTCCGCGCCTCGCATTTTCCCTTCACTGAACCTTCGATGGAGGTCGACATCAACTGCACATGGGAGGGTGGACAGGTGAAGATTGGCGTTGGCGACTCCTGGCTCGAGATTCTCGGCTCCGGCATGGTGCACCCCAATGTGATCCGGCATGGCGGGCTCGATCCCGACCGCTACCAGGGCTGGGCCTTCGGCATGGGGCTCGACCGCATCGCCATGCTCAAATACGGAATTCCGGATCTCCGCGCCTTCTTCGAGGCGGACCTGCGCTGGCTGCGTCACTACGGGTTCCGGGCACTGCAGGTACCGACTCTGGCGGGAGGGCTCACATGAAGTTCACCCTCTCCTGGCTCAGGGATTTCCTCGAGACGGATGCACCGCTCGACCAGATCGTCGAGGGGCTGATTGGCGTCGGGCTCGAGGTGGAAGAGGTCAGTGACCAGACCAGGACGCTGGCGCCGTTCCGAGTCGGTTATGTGCAGAAGGCTGAGAAGCATCCAAATGCCGACAAGCTGCGGGTCTGCGTGGTCGAAACCGACCAGGGTGTGATCCAGGTGGTGTGCGGGGCGCCCAATGCCCGAACCGGCATGAAGGGCATCGTGGCGCTTCCCGGCTCCTACATACCGGGTACCAAGATCACTCTCGAAAGGGGGGTGATCCGCGGCCAGGAGAGCCAGGGCATGCTGGTATCGGAGCGCGAACTGATGATCTCCGACGAGCATACCGGCATCATCGAAGTTGCGCAGGAATGGCCGATCGGAACTCCGGCAGCCACGGCTCTGGGCCTTGATGATCCGATGATTTATGTGAAAGTCACGGCCAATCGCCCGGATGCGCTCGGCGTCTACGGCATTGCCCGCGATCTCGCCGCCAAGGGCTTGGGCAAGCTCAAGCCACTGGCTCTCGCGACCGTTAAAGGCACGTACAAATCACCCATCAATGTGTCACTTGATTTTCCGGGTGGGGATACGAAGCCCTGTCCGCTGTTCGTCGGGCGCTATTTCCGATCAGTCAACAATGGTCCCTCGCCCCAGTGGCTGCAGCGGCGGCTCAGGGCGATCGGGCTCAGGCCGATCTCGGCGCTGGTGGACATCACCAACTACATCACCTTCAGCTATGGCCGGCCTCTCCACGTCTTCGATGCCGACAAGGTGACGGGGCATATCAGCGCCAGGCTCGCCAATGAGGGCGAGGAGATGCTGGCGCTTGACGGGAAGAGCTACCGGCTCGACCCGTCGGTCACGGTGATCGCCGATGCCGAGGGACCGGAAGCCATCGCCGGCATCATCGGCGGCGAGCATTCCGGCTGTACCGAGACCACCAAGAACGTGTTCCTCGAGGCAGCCTATTTCGACCCGATGCGGACGGCAGCCTCGGGTCGCAGGCTCGGCATCAATTCCGATGCGCGCTACCGCTTTGAGCGCGGCGTCGATCCTGCCTTTACGCCGGTCGGGGCGGAAATCGCCACGCACATGATCCTGGAATTCTGCGGGGGCGAGGCCTCGGAACCGGTCATCGCTGGTCACGTCCCGAAGACGACCCGCAGTTATACGCTGCGGAAGACCAGGGTGAAGGCGCTCGGCGGGGTCGATATTGCATGGGCTGACCAGTTGAAGATCCTGCGGTCGCTAGGCTTCCACGTCACCGAAGCCGCAGGCGGTGCGTCCTGCGGGGTTCCTTCATGGCGGCCCGACATTCAGGGCGAGGCAGACCTAGTCGAAGAGGTCTGCCGCATCCACGGCCTCGAGAATATTCCGATGGCTCCCCTGCCGCGCAGTCATGCCGTGGCGCGGCCGGTGCTCAATACGCTGCAGCGGCGGATGATCGCAGCCCGCCGGGCGCTGGCGGCCCGTGGCCTCAACGAAGCGGTTACCTGGTCGTTCCTTGGCGAGAAGGAAGCCGTGCTGTTCGGCGGCCAGCGCAATCCAGCGCTGATACTGGCCAATCCAATCTCATCAGAACTCACCGACATGCGGCCATCGCTCATCGCCAACCTGGTGGCCGCGGTCGGGCGCAACCAGGCACGCGGATTCCAGAACCTCGGGCTGTTCGAAGTCGGTCAGGCCTATGCGGGCGATCGCATGGAGGACGAGACCCTGCGGGCGGGAGCGGTACGCCAGGGGATGACCTCCGACCGGCACTGGTCGCAGAAGCTGCGGGCCGTCGATGCCTTCGACGCAAAGGCCGACGCACTGGCGGTGCTGGACGCCGCAGGGGCGCCGGTTGCCACGGTCCAGGTTGTCGTAGGGGGCCCGCCATGGCTGCATCCAGGCCGTTCGGGTACGATCCAGATGGGGCCACAGAACAAGCTCGCCGTGTTCGGCGAGATTCATCCGCGGATATTGTCGGAGATGGATGTCAGGGGCCCGCTCGTAGCCTTCGAGGTGACGCTCAACACGATCCCCGCGGCAAAGACCAGGGGGGCCACCCGGCCTGCTCTCAATATCTCCGATCTCATGCCGCTGACCCGTGACTTTGCCTTTGTCGTCGATGATACGGTCGAGGCCGACAAGCTGGTCAAGGCGGCGCGCGGCGCCGACAAGGTGCTGATCGGCGACGTCCGCGTCTTCGACCTGTTCAAGCTCGAGGGCGGCAAGAATTCGCTCGCCATCGAAGTCACGATCGTGCCGCGCGAGAAGACGCTGACCGACCAGGAGATCGAGGCGCTCTCGGCGAAGATCGTGGCGCAGGTGCAGAAGGCCACGGGCGGAACGCTGAGGAGTTGAGAGCGGCAACCGAACGATTCTAAGCGCTGCCGATCAGAATGCCAGTCAGGAAGACCAGGAATCCGCCCACCGCCACCTGAAAAGCGGCGCGCAGGAACGGTGTATCCATGTAGCGGTAGCGGATCCAGGAAATCGCCCACAACTCGAAGAAGACGATAATGACAGCGACAGTGGTCGCAATCCCGAAGTCGGGGATGAGGTAGGGCAAGGCGTGGCCAAGGCCGCCGAGAGTCGTCATGATTCCGGCGGCGAGGCCGCGAATCAGCGGGTGGCCGCGGCCGGTGAGCTTGCCGTCATCGGAGAGGCCCTCGGCAAGGCCCATGGAAATGCCAGCGCCAACCGAGGCGGCCGTCCCCACAAGAAACGTCTCCCAGGTGTTGCCGGTGGCGAAAGCGGCAGCAAACAGCGGTGCCAGGGTCGAGACCGATCCGTCCATGAGGCCGACGAGGCCGGGCTGCACGACCTGCAAAAGGAACAGCTTCTGTTTGGCCTCGTGCTCCTGGAGCTTGGCATCAGGAGTCAGGTGCTTGAGGCCCAGCTTGTCGGCGAGCGAGGAGTGCCCCTCCTCGGCTGCAGCGAGGTCAAGCAGTAACTTCTTGACGGCAGGATCGGTGCTGCGCTCAGCGGCACTGCGATAGAAGCGCAGGTTCTCAAGCTCCATCACTTCGGCGCGCTCGCGCATGGCCTCAAGACTCATAGTCTTCATCAGCCACACCGGCTTGTGCTTGACGAAGCCCGAGACATCGCCGCGGCGGATCAGGGGAATGAAGTCGCCGAATTTCCTCTGGTAGGCTTCGGTCAGGCGGCGGCGGTGTTCATGCTCTTCTTCGGCCATCTCCACGAATACGTTCGCGGAGGCCGGGAACTTGTCCATGAGGTGGTGAGCAAAGGTCGCGTAGGTACGCGCGTCGTCGTCTTCGCTCGATATGGCGAGCGCCAGAATCTCCTGTTCGTTCAGGTCGGAAAAAGCCTTCAAGACACACCTCTG
This sequence comes from uncultured Rhizobiaceae bacterium, assembly GCA_964543235.1. Lineage (GTDB taxonomy): Bacteria > Pseudomonadota > Alphaproteobacteria > Rhizobiales > Aestuariivirgaceae > JANMMJ01. The sequence goes on from CAZIXE010000034.1 coordinate 21,455, forward strand.
TCCAGCGGTCTCTTAGAATCATTCCAAATTACGGTAAAGGGTCTTGGCTGGGTTATTTCCGGGCTGCCTTTGCCTTGACGCCCCGCGGGGGGGATGCCAAACACCCCGCCACATGACCGACATTTCGCACATTCGCAATTTCTCCATCATCGCGCATATCGACCACGGCAAGTCCACTCTCGCGGATCGGCTGATCCAGCTGTGTGGGGCTGTGTCGGACCGCGAGATGGTTGACCAGATCCTCGATTCCATGGAACTGGAGCGGGAACGCGGCATCACCATCAAGGCCAATACGGTGAGGCTGGACTACGTTGCGCGCGACGGCCAGAAGTATGTGCTCAACCTGATCGACACGCCGGGCCATGTCGATTTCGCCTATGAAGTGTCGCGGTCGCTTGCCGCTTGCGAGGGCTCATTGCTGGTGGTTGACGCCAGCCAGGGCGTCGAGGCCCAGACCTTGGCCAATGTTTACCAGGCGATCAACAACAATCATGAAATCGTTCCCGTGCTGAACAAGGTCGACCTGCCCGCGGCGGAGCCGGACCGGGTGCGGCAGCAGATCGAGGACGTGATCGGGCTCGACGCTTCACATGCAGTCGAGATATCCGCCAAGACCGGACAGGGCGTTCCGGATGTCCTCGAAGCCATCGTGCAGCGCCTGCCCGCGCCGAGGGGCGATCGGGCGAAGCCCCTCAAGGCACTGCTGGTGGACAGCTGGTACGACCCTTATCTCGGCGTCGTCGTGCTGGTCAGGATCATCGACGGGGTGATGCGCAAGGGCCAGAAGATCAAGCTGATGTCCACCAATGCCGTCTACCAGATCGACCGGGTCGGCATCTCGCGGCCCAAGCGGGAAATGATCGACGCGCTCGGCCCCGGCGAGATCGGCTTTTTCACGGCCTCGATCAAGCAGGTGGCCGACACCAGAGTCGGCGACACGATTACCGATGAGAAAAACCCGACAGACACGCCGCTGCCGGGGTTCCAACCGGCCCAGCCGGTGGTATTCGCCGGATTCTTTCCGGTCGATGCGGCACGGTTCGAGGACTTGCGCGACGCCATGGGAAAGCTCCGGCTCAATGACGCGAGCTTTTCCTATGACATGGAGACCTCGGCGGCACTCGGCTTCGGGTTTCGCTGCGGTTTCCTGGGTCTGCTCCATCTCGAAATCATCCGGGAGCGCATCGAACGCGAATTCAACGTGGAGATCATCACCACGGCGCCATCGGTCATCTACAAAGTCAATCTGCGCGCCGGCGGACAGATCGAGCTTCACAATCCCGTCGATCTCCCGGACGTCAGCCAAATCGAATCGATCGAGGAACCGTGGATCGAGGCAACAATCCTGGTACCGGACGAGTATCTGGGCGCCATCCTGAAGCTCTGCGAGGATCGGCGCGGCCGGCAGAAGCAGCTGACCTATGCCGGTAGTCGCGCGATGCTCGTCTATGAACTGCCGCTCAACGAGGTGGTGTTCGACTTCTATGACCGCCTGAAGTCGGTCAGCCGCGGCTATGCCAGCTTCGACTACAGGATGACCGATTATGAAGAAGGCGATCTGGTGCGCATGGGCATTCTTGTGAACAGCGAGCCGGTCGATGCCCTGGCGATGATCGTGCACAGGGGACGAGCCGAGCAACGCGGACGCGTGATGTGCGAGAAGCTCAAAGACCTCATCCCGCGGCACATGTTCCAGATCCCGATCCAGGCGGCTATTGGCGGCAAGATCGTGGCGCGTGAAACGATTTCGGCGCTCCGCAAGGACGTGACGGCAAAATGCTACGGCGGTGACATCACCCGCAAGCGCAAGCTGCTCGACAAGCAGAAGGAAGGCAAGAAGAAGATGCGGCAGTTCGGCAAGGTCGAGATCCCGCAGGAGGCCTTCATCGCGGCATTGAAAATGGACGAAAACTGAGGGGAAGTGATGCGAGGCATGGACGTTTTGTTCCCATCGTCCTAATAGTATGACAAATATGGGAGACGGCCATGGCCAACAAGCAAAAACCGCTCAAACTCCGGTCGCAATACTGGTTCGACAACCCGGCAAACGCCGATATGACGGCGCTCTATCTCGAGCGCTACCTGAACTTCGGGTTCACGCGGCAGGAACTGCAGGGCGGCAAGCCGATCATCGGCATTGCCCAGACCGGGTCCGACCTGTCGCCCTGCAACCGGGCCCATATCGACTGGGTGAAGCGGGTGCGCGACGGTATCACCGAGGCAGGTGGCGTTCCTCTCGAATTCCCGATCCACCCGATCCAGGAAACCGGCAAGCGGCCGACGGCCTCGCTCGACCGCAATCTTGCCTATCTGTCGCTCGTCGAGGTGCTGTACGGCTATCCGATCGACGGGGTGGTCCTCACCATCGGTTGCGACAAGACCACGCCGGCCTGCCTCATGGCGGCGGCAACAGTCGACATTCCAGCGATCGCGCTCTCCTCCGGTCCCATGCTCAACGGCTGGTACAAGGGCCAGCGTACCGGCTCCGGGACCATCGTTTGGATGGCCCGCGAGAAGCTCGCCACCGGCGAGATCGACTATGAAGGCTTCGTCGAACTGGTCGCCACTTCAGCGCCCTCGACAGGCTTTTGCAACACCATGGGCACGGCAACGACCATGAATTCGCTTGCCGAAGCGCTGGGCATGTCGCTGCCCTACAACGCGGCGATTCCGGCGCCCTATCGCGAGCGTGGCCAGATCGCCTATGAAACCGGCCGGCGCATCGTCGAGATGGTGCATGAGGACCTCACGCCCTCCAAGATCATGACCCGCAAAGCCTTCGAGAACGCCATTGCGGTCAACACGGCGATCGGCGGCTCGACCAATGCGCCCAACCATCTGAACGGCATTGCCCGCCATCTCGGCATCGAACTCAATGTGATGGACTGGGAGACGTTAGGCTACGACTTGCCACTCCTGGTCAACCTGCAGCCGGCCGGTGAGTATCTGGGGGAGGACTATCATCGGGCCGGTGGAGTTCCGGCAGTGGTGGCGGAACTCATCAAGGCCGGCAAGATTCACGAGGATTGCATCACCGCCAACGGCAAGACGATCGGTGAGAACTGCCGCGACAAGTTTTCCTGGAACCGGGACGTTATCAAAGAATACGACAACCCGATCAAGAGGCAGGCCGGGTTCAAGGTACTGAGCGGCAATCTGTTCGATTCCGCCATCATGAAGACATCGGTGATCTCCGACGAATTCCGCCAGCGTTACCTGTCCAACCCAAAGGACCCCAACGCCTTCGAAGCCAAGGCCATCGTGTTTGACGGCCCTGAAGACTATCACGCGAACATCGACAATCCGAATCTCGGAATCGACGAAAACACCATCCTGTTCATGCGGGGCACCGGTCCGCTCGGTTATCCCGGGGCCGCGGAAGTGGTCAATATGCGGTCTCCGGCGCAACTCCTGGAGAAGGGCGTCCGGTCACTTCCCTGCGTCGGCGACGGCCGGCAATCGGGCACATCGGGATCGCCCTCAATCCTCAATGCTTCGCCCGAGGCAGCAGCAGGCGGCGGCCTTGCGCTCATCGAAAACGGCGACCGGGTACGGATCGACCTCAACAAGGGAACCTGCAACCTGCTCGTTTCCGAGGCGGAACTCGAAAAGCGGCGGAAGGCGCTCGAAGCCAAAGGCGGTTACAAGGTTCCAGAAAGCCAGACGCCCTGGCAGGAACTGTTCCGCCAGAACGTCGATCAGCTAGCCCAGGGCATGGTGATGAAGGGCGCCGTGAAGTTCCAGCGCATTGCCAAGACCATGGGCATTCCGCGCGACAATCACTGATGATCGAGATCAGCAGCAACAGGCTTCGCGTCACCTTCAGCGATCTCGGCGCACGAATCGTTTCCGTCTTTATAAACGGCGTCGACATGGTAGCGGGCGGGGGTACGGATGAGCAGTTGCTTGCCGGCGACTGGACGGCCGGTGCGGTCTGCGGCCGCTACGCCGGGCGGATTACCGGGGCGCGCTTCAGCCTCGACGACACGACATATCCGCTCGTTGCTAACATGGGCGAGCACCAGTTGCATGGCGGACCGGACAATTTTGCACTGCGCCGCTGGGCATCGTCCGTATCCAAACAATCGGTAAGGTTCAGTCTGCAGTCTCCGGATGGTGACCAGGGATTTCCCGGATTGCTCGATGTGACTGCCACCTATTCAGTCAAAGAAACAACGCTGTCGCTGGCATTCGAGGCGTACACAGACAAGCCCACCGTCATAAACCTCACCAACCATGCCTACTGGAATCTGTCCGGCGGTAAACGCGATGCGCTGGCGCATGAGATGCAAATCAACGCCCATTCGTATCTGCCCCTCGACAGGCTGTTGCTTCCCACCGGCGAGATCAGCAAGGTCGAAGGCACACGCTGGGATTTCCGCACCTTGCGCAGAGTTGGCGAGGCCTATGACAATTGCTGGGTCCTCGATGGCAGGCGTGGCGACATGAAGTGCGGCCTCATCCTGCGCGATCCCGGTTCCGGCCGGCGCATGGAAGTGTGGACAACCGAGTGCGGCATGCAGATGTATACGGCCATCCACTGGAACCCGGGATTTCCCGGCCGCAACGGGCCGCTGCTGCAGCATGGAGCGATCGCCATCGAACCGCAGAACTTCCCCGACGCGCCGACGCACCCCAATTTTCCGTCTGCCGTGCTGCGCCCGGGCGAGGTCTACCGGCAGCGCATGGAATGGCGGTTCAACGAGGGTTAGACCCAGCCGCCGTCGACAATGAATTCCTGATTGGTGCAGGCGCCAGACTCGTCGGAAGCGAGAAACAGTGCCACGCGGGCAATATCCATCGGTACCAGTTTGCGCTTGAGGCACTGGTTTTCCTGAATGCGTTTCTCGCCCTCGGGTGTTACCCAGAGCTTCAACTGGCGCTCCGTCATGATCCATCCCGGCAACAGCATGTTCACGCGGATGTTGAAAGGGCCGAGGTCGCGGGCCAGGGAACGCGACAGGCCGGCCACGCCCGACTTCGCTGCCGTATAGGCTGCCATGCCACCCTGACCGATCTTCCACGAGGTTGAACCGAGATTGATGATGGCGCCGCCGCCAGCCTGTTTCATCATGGGCGCGGCTGCCTGGGCGGCAAAGAACTGATGCTTCAGGTTCACGGCGATGCGGTTGTCCCAATAATCCGGCGTCATCTCCTCGAAGCTGTGACGCTCATCGTGGGCGGCGTTGTTGACGAGGATGGTCACCGGCCCAAGATCCTTGCCCGCGTCGCGAATGGCAATCTGAAGGGAAGGCGTGTCGGTCACGTCGCAGTGCCGGTACCAGATGCCACCGCCCAGCCGCGCAGTGAGTGCTGCCGCGCGTTCATCGGCGAGATCGACGAACGCCACTTTGCAGCCCTGGCCATGGAACGCCTCGACAAAAGCTTCGCCGATACCCATGGCGCCACCGGTTATGAATACCGTCTTGCCGCTGAGATCGGGGTAAGTCGCGCCTCGCATCTTTCCTCCCTAAATATCCAGTCCTGCCGCGCGGCCAATACGCTGCAGCCCGGCCACTGCCGCATGCGGCGTACCGATCTCCGCATGGCGGCCGGCGACCGCAAAGGCTTCGCTGTAACGCGCGCAAAGCTCGGGTGTACCAATGAGTGTCACTGCCCCGGACTTGCGCTCGCCAGACATCTCGCAGCCGATCAGAAGGCCCGACAGGTAGCTTGGCAGGCTCTCAGGGGCGATCCTGCCGCAAAGACCCAGGGTGCGGGCCGTGAAAATCACATGCAGCAGCCGCTGACCATGCTCGAGGCCCGTCATGACTCCGCGGGCGAAGGCCTCCCGATCATGGTCGCCATCCTGCATCAGGCGGCCGAGAATTGTGTGCCGCCTCAGCGCGGCATAGACCTCGCCCGTCATATAGGTGGTGAAATGGATTATCGCGCCGTCTTTCACCGTCACCCATTTCGAATGGGTGCCAGGCAGAACGAAGCGGCCATCGTCGCGTTCCAATGCACCGAGAACTTGGGTCTCTTCGCCGCGCATGACATCAGGCAGACCCTGGCTTTCGCATGTCAGGCCGGGCACGAAACTGACAATGCGGCCTTCTGAGGTCACGTGCTGGCGCAGGCGCCCGGCCAGAACCGACAGTCCGGCCGGGCACTCGCAGTAAGGAACTTCGATCCAACCCTGCTTGGAGGTAATCATGCCGGCACCCAGCACCGGCAGGCTCACATCCCAATCACCAATGTGGCGCTCGAGAACGGCTTCAAAATCGCCGTCCGTCACTGCAAGGATGCCGTCCGGCCCCTCCTGGGTGGCAAGGATATCGCCTTTCTGGTCAACCAGATAGGCGCGGAAGCTCGAGGTTCCCCAATCGAGCGCAATGAAGGTGGCGGTCATTTGGCGCTCCCCATGCCAGCTTGACGGCGTTCTGTCTATGCGCTGTTGCGGCGAATGCGTCCGGCAGCCATTGCCACGAGCCCAGCACCGACAATCAGCGCGGCGCCCATGACCGTCGACAGTTTCGGCACCTCATGCCAGACGAGAAAACCGAGAATCGCAGCCCAGACAAGCGCCGTGTACTCGAAGCTTGCGACAAGGTTGGCTTCGGCCTCGCGATAGGCGAAGGTCAATCCGGTCACGCCGGCCGCTGCTGTCAGCCCACAGGATATCATCACCAACAGGTCGCTGGCATCCGGCATGGCCCAAGGCCGCAGCAGGAAGGCAAGGCTGGGATGGGCAAGCGGTCCAAAATCGAAGACCCCGAACACCGCCCACATCAGGACAGCAGCGAGAAGGAAAACGAAGGTCGTGTAGGAGGCGATGACAGACCCTGGAACACTGGCGCCAAGACTGCGGCCAAAGATCATGCCGAGACTGTAGAGCAAGGCGCAGAGCAGGATCAGGAGACCGGCCGGCTCAAAGACGCTGCGCCCCGGCTGCAGCATGACCAGGACACCCATGAAGCCAACCGCGACGGCGAGCCAGCGCAGTACCCCTACCCGCTCACCCAGCAGCGGGCCCGCAAGCGCCACGATGATCAGCGGCACCGTCGAGTAGAGCGCCACGGCATCGGTGAAGGGTATGGCGGCAAAGGCCAAATAGTAGCAGAGATAACCCAGCAGCAGGAGCATGGCACGCAACAGCAGCAGGCCCGCGCGGCGGCCGAGCAGGGCGGGAAGGCCGGCATCAAAGTGAACCAGCAGCAGCATGAGCGGCATGGCGGCGAGGCTGCGGATGAACATGACCTGGCTCAGCGGATAATCGCCGCTGACGAGCTTGACCGCCACATCGTGGAGCGCAAACGCGAAGACACCCAGGCACAAGTAGATGATGCCGCGCACCGGATGGTTGCGCAGGGCCATGGCGGAAGTGGTGGTCGCGGCGGTCATAGGGATGAGTTTTCAGACGGCGTTGGCGGCCTCACGCATAGCACGACGCAGCGGCTCGTGCATGTCAGCAGCGCGTCATGGAGCGCATGCAGAGGGGTCATGCACCAGGCACTCATCTGACCCGGTTGGGCTTCACGGGAGCCGCATTGAGCGGATCCTCGGGCCAGACATGTTTGGGATAGCGGCCGCGCATCTCAGAACGGACCGCGGGATAGACATTGGTCCAGAAGGTCTCGAGGCTCTGGGTAACGGCCAGCGGCCGGCCGGCAGGAGAGAGCAGTTCGATGCGCAGCCTGGCACGGCCATCGGCAATGCGCGGGGTCGCGGCAAGGCCGAACATTTCCTGCAAGCGTGCGCTCAGCACCGGACCGCCCTCGGCAGCATAGTCGATCAGGACGTCCTTGCCCGATGGAATGACAAGGCGGGAAGGCGCCAGGGCGTCGAGGTTGCGCAGTTTCGCCGGGGCAATCAGGCTTCGCAGGATCGCATGCAGATCAAGCCGCTCGAGATGTGTGGCGCGGCTCATGCCGGCGAGATAGGGTGCAAGCCAGTCCTCGAGGGCTTCCACCAGCGCGCTGTCGCGCAGGTCCGGCCAGCCGTCCTCCGGAAACAGGCGGCGAAGGAAGGCAACGCGAGCGCGAAAACGCTCCGCCGCCTCGTTCCAGGGCAGGGACGACAGGCCCATGGCACGGATGCCCTTGCACATCACTTCGGCAATACGGTCGGGCGACGGGTTGTCCAGCGGCCGCTCCTCCAGGACGAGCGCTCCAAACATCCGGCGGCGGATCGCCATCACCGCTCGCTGGCGAGAGTCCCAGTCCAGGAACTCCTCGTCCGCAATATGCGGCGCGAAGTGTTCCTCAATTTCATCTTTCGACAGTTCGGAAGCCAGAAAAACCCTCTGGTCGCCGGGCCTGCCATCGGTTGTGGCAATGGCGAGGAAGGGAGCACCGGCAAGAGGGTCGTGTTCGGCGAGCACGGCGCCGCCACCACCAGCCATGCGGTAACGGCCACGGCCGCCGCGGGCTTGGGCAATCCGCTCGGGAAAGGCCAATCCAATGAGGACACCCGGCCGCAATGCGTCATCTCCGCCAGCAATACCGGCAATTCTTCTGATCTGGCCCGCCGCCTCGTGGACGCGTTCTCTCATCGTCCGGTTGACTGCGGCGCGCTCACCATGCAGCGCTTCAAGGCGCAAGGCGAGGTCGGCAGATGTCTGGCGGTCAAGCAGATCGCGCTCGGAGAGCAGGCTGGCCAGGTTGGCGGCCAGTGCGCCGGCGCCCTTGTCCTTGCCGGCAGCCACCATGTGGGCCAGGCGCGGATGCAGCGGCAGCGCTGCCATGGCGCGGCCTGTCGCGGTGATCCGGCCACTGCTGTCAATGGCATCAAGTCCCACGAGAAGTTGCCGTGCCTGGGCATAAGCCGCCGGCGGCGGCGGATCGAGCCAGCGCAATTGCCCAGGTTCTGTAACGCCCCAGGCTGCAAGCTCGAGTGCCAGCGGCGCCAGGTCGGCCGTCATGATCTCCGGCGAATCGAAGGGGATCAGCGCCCGGTTTTCTGCCTCGGGCCAGAGCCGGTAGCACAGGCCCGGGCCAATTCGTCCGGCGCGCCCGCGACGCTGATCGGCAGCCGCCAGCGAAACGCGTTCGGTCGCCAGCGCTGTCATGCCGGTTCCCGGGTCGAAGTGCGGCCGACGCCGGTAGCCGCAGTCGACGACGATGCCAATGCCTTCGATGGTGAGCGAGGTTTCCGCTATGGTCGTAGCGAGAACCACCTTGCGGCGGCCAGGCTCGGCGGGCCTTATGGCACGGTCCTGGTCGGCGAAGGACATCGCCCCGAACAGCGGCATGACGTCTGCGCCGATCCCCTGAAGTTCTGCGGCGGCGCGGCGGATCTCGGACTCGCCTGGCAGGAAGGCGAGAGCGCTTCCCTCCGCCTCAGCCAAAGCGTGGCGGACGGCACGGGCGGTATCGGCGGCTACGCTGGATTGCCGGGCGCGGTCGAGGTAGCGGGTTTCGACCGGGAAGGCGCGGCCCGGTGATTCGATGACCGGAACACCACCCAGAAACGCCGAGACCCGTGCCGCATCGATGGTGGCAGACATGACCAGCAGCCTGAGGTCGTCGCGAAGCCCCGTCTGGACATCAAGAGCCAGGGCCAGGGCCAGATCGCCGTCAAGGTTGCGCTCATGGAACTCGTCAAAGATGAGGAGTCCGACGCCGGCAAGTGATGGATCGGTTTGCAGACGCCGCGTGAGTATGCCTTCGGTTACCACTTCGATGCGGGTGGCAGCCGATACCCTGCGGTCGAGCCGGACGGCGTATCCTACCGTGCCGCCAAGCGGTTCGCCCAGCGTTTGCGACATGCGGTGGGCTGCCGCGCGGGCCGCGAGCCGCCGTGGTTCGAGCATGATAATGGACTTGCCAGCCAGCCACGGTTCGTGGAGAAGCGCCAGCGGAACGCGCGTTGTCTTGCCTGCCCCGGGTTCTGCAACAAGCACGGCGGCATTGGCCGCTGCAAGGGCCTGCCTGAGGGGCGGCAGTACCGATTCGATGGGAAGGGGTTGGGGCATGAATTTTGTTTGCATTGCACAAATCTGCGGTTTCGTATATTATTTTAGCTCCTGAAATAAACCCATGACCACACGCATCATCCCCGTCGATCCCTTCGATCTCGTCGTCTTCGGCGCGACCGGAGACCTCGCCCAGCGCAAGCTGCTGCCGGCACTGTTCCATCGCGACGAGCAGAAGCAGCTCCCCGAGCGGGCCCGTATCATCGGTGTATCGCGGCGACCGATGAGCCGAGATGAGTTCCTGGGACTGGCCCGCGGCGCCATCGAGGCACATGTGGATGTGGCCGAACGGCGGCCCGAGGTCTGCGAGCGCTTCTACTCGCGCCTGGCCTATGTGGCCGCCGATGCAGCCGGCGACAATGGCTGGGAGGATCTGACACGCACCCTGGCGCCCGATCAGGACGTGGTGCGGGTATTCTACCTGGCGACGGGACCCGACCTGTTCGGACCGATCTGCGAACGGATCGGCAAGCATAATCTGGTGACCCCAAAGACACGGGTGGTGATCGAGAAGCCACTTGGCAAGAACGGTGCCTCGGCGCGTGCCGTCAATGAGGCGATCGGGCGGGTCTTCGCAGAGCCCGCGGTCTATCGCATCGACCACTATCTCGGCAAGGAAACGGTGCAGAACCTCATGGCGCTGCGCTTTGCCAATGCCCTGTTCGAGCCGATCTGGAACTCGGCCCATATCGATCATGTGCAGATCACGGTGGCCGAGACGCTCGGTGTCGAGGGCCGGGCCGGTTATTACGACACGGCGGGCGCGCTGCGCGATATGGTTCAGAACCATATCCTGCAGCTGCTCTGTCTCGTGGCGATGGAGCCGCCCACATCCGTCGAAGCGGATGCGGTGCGCGATGAAAAGCTGAAAGTGCTGAAGTCGCTCAAGCCGATCACCGGCGAGGCGGTCGCCCAGAATACGGTGCGCGGACAGTATCGCGCAGGTGCCTTTGCCGGCGGCGCGGTACCCGGCTATCTCGAGGAACTGGGTTCGCCGGCGTCGAAAACGGAGACCTTCGTGGCGCTCAAGGCGGAGATCGCCAACTGGCGGTGGAACGGCGTTCCCTTCTATCTCCGCACCGGCAAGCGGCTCGCCACGCGGGTCTCGGAGATTGTCATCGGCTTCCGGCCAATCCCGCATTCGGTCTTTGACGGTGCGGCGGGACCGATCGCAGCCAACCGCCTGGTGCTCCGGCTGCAGCCCGACGAAGGCGTCAAGCTGTGGCTGATGATCAAGGATCCCGGTCCGGGCGGCATGCGGCTCGAGCACGTGCCGCTCGACATGAGCTTCGCGCAGGCTTTCGGGGTACGCAATCCGGATGCCTATGAGCGCCTGCTCATGGACGTGGTGCGGGGCAACCAGACCCTGTTCATGCGGCGTGATGAGGTGGAAGCCGCCTGGAAATGGATCGACCCCGTGCTCGATGCCTGGAAGGAGTCTTCGGACATGCCGAAACCCTATACCGCCGGGACCTGGGGACCATCGGCGGCCGTCGCGCTTGTCGAGCGCGAAGGTCGTACCTGGTACGAGGACGAATTGTAATGATCGCCGCGGAGCGTCAATTTGCCGACCGCGAAGCCCTCGCGAAGCATCTTGCCGCCGATATCGCAGATGTCCTAGGCCAGGCAATTGCCCACAAGGGCAGGGCAGTGCTTGCCGTCTCCGGCGGCACGACGCCGAAGCTCCTGTTCGAGACGCTGGCAGGACTCGCTATCCCCTGGGACAGGGTAACGGTCACGCTTGTCGATGAGCGGCAGGTGCCGGAGTCGAGCGAGCGCTCCAACGCCGGGCTGGTCAGGGAGCATCTGCTCAAGGACAAGGCGGCGGCCGCCACGTTCGTGCCGCTCTACCAGAATCCCGCTGCCGCCCACATAGCGCCGCTCGATGTCGTCGTGCTGGGTATGGGTACGGACGGACACACCGCTTCTTTCTTCCCTGGCGGGGACAAGCTGGACGAGGTTATTGATCCAGCGGCCAAAGAACGGCTCGTCGCCATCGAGGCTCCCGGAGCGGGCGAACCCCGCATCACCTTCACATTGCCGGCGCTGCTCGCAGCAAATTTCATTGCGCTCCACATCGAAGGGGCGGAAAAGAGGAAGGTGCTGGACGAGGCACTGAAGCCCGGACCGGCCGCCGCGCTGCCGGTGCGCGCCGTGCTGCATTCGCCGGGTCCGGTCACTGTTTACTGGTGTAAATGAGCGAAAGGGTCATGCCATGTCCGTGAATGCGGTGGTCGCCGCCGTCACCGAAAAGCTGGTGAAGCGGAGCAAGGATACACGCCAGCGCTATCTCTCCCGCATCGAAGCCCAGCGCGCCAACCAGCCGAAACGCAAGAGCCTCGGCTGCGCCAACCTCGCCCATGGATTTGCCGCCTGCAGCGCGGACGACAAGACCATGCTGCGATCCGGCGACGGGCCGAACCTGGCGATCGTCACGACCTACAACGACATGCTGTCGGCGCACCAGCCGTTCGAGACCTACCCCGAGATCATCCGCCAGGCCGCACGTGAGGCCGGCGGCAGCGCGCAGGTGGCGGGTGGCGTGCCGGCCATGTGCGACGGTGTCACCCAGGGCGAGGCCGGCATGGAACTGTCACTGTTCTCGCGCGATGTCATTGCGCTGTCGACGGCGGTGGCGCTGTCGCACCAGATGTATGATGCAGCGGTCTATCTCGGCGTCTGCGACAAGATCGTGCCCGGCCTGCTGATCGGCGCCCTGTCGTTTGGCCATCTGCCTGGCGTGTTCGTTCCGGCGGGCCCCATGACCTCGGGGCTTTCCAATTCCGAAAAGGCGCGCATCCGCCAGCTCTTTGCCGAGGGCAAGGTTGGCCGTGACGCGCTGCTCGAGGCCGAGGCGCAGTCCTATCACGGGCCTGGCACCTGCACTTTCTACGGCACGGCCAATTCCAACCAGATGCTCATGGAGATCATGGGCCTGCACTTGCCGGGTTCGACCTTCATCAATCCGGGAACGCAACTGCGCGACGAGATCACCCGCGCTGCCGCCAAGCGGGCGCTGGCGATCACGGCACTTGGCAATGAATACACGCCGATCGGCCAGGTGATTGACGAGCGTGCGGTGGTCAACGGCGTCGTCGGGCTGCTGGCCACCGGCGGCTCGACCAACCATACGATCCATCTCATCGCCATGGCCGCGGCGGCCGGCGTCCATCTGACCTGGGATGATTTCGCCGAGCTGTCCGGCACGGTACCGCTGCTGACCCGCATCTATCCGAATGGCAAGGCGGATGTGAACCACTTCAATGCGGCGGGCGGCATGGGACTCCTCATCCGCGAGCTGCTCGATGCCCGGCTCCTGCATCAAGACGTCAAGACGATCTGGGGCACCGGGCTGGATGGCTATCTGGTCGAGCCCCGCCTCGGAGCCGAGGGGTTGACCTGGGTCGAAGCGGCGCGGGCGAGCGGTGATCCAGGTATCATTCGCGGCCATGCCGAACCGTTCCAGAAAACCGGCGGCGTGTCACTGCTCTCCGGCAATCTGGGCCGGGCAGTCATCAAGACATCGGCGATTCCCGATGACCGCCATGTGATCGAGGCGCCGGCCCGCGTGTTCCAGTCGCAGGCCGAGTTGCAGCAGGCGTTCAAGGCCGGGGAGCTCGGCGGCGATTTCGTGGCGGTGGTCCGCTTCCAGGGGCCAAAGGCCAACGGCATGCCGGAGCTGCACAAGCTCATGCCGCCGCTCGGCGTGCTGCAGGACCGCGGACAACGGGTCGCGCTGGTGACCGACGGCAGGCTGTCGGGTGCTTCGGGAAAGGTACCGGCGGCCATCCATGTGACGCCGGAAGCCGCCGACGGCGGCCCGATTGCCAAGGTCCGCAACGGCGACATGATCCGCATCGATGCCACGACCGGCGAACTCGCGGCGCTGGTCACCTCCAGTGAATGGTCGCGGCGGGATCCGGTGACAGCCGATCTCACCGGCAACAGCTGGGGTACGGGCCGTGAGCTCTTCGCCGGTTTCAGGCTCAATGCCGGCCGCGCCGATGAGGGCGCGTCCATCTTCAAGGCGGCATGACATGACACTCGAGGCCATCCTGAAGTCGGCGCCAGTCGTTCCGGTGCTGGTGATCGAGAACGTGTTCGAGGCCGTGCCGCTGGCCCGCGCCCTGGTGGCTGGCGGCCTGCCGGTGCTGGAGGTGACGCTGCGCACCGAGGCAGCTGCCGATTGCATCCGGGCCATCAAGGCCGAGGTGGCGGACGTGATCGTCGGCTCCGGTACGGTACTGGACCAGGAGCAGATGCAGCTGAGCGAAAAGCTCGGCTGCGCCTTCGCCGTTTCGCCCGGTGCCACGCAGCGCCTGATCGATGCCGCCAGATATTCCCCGGTGCCGCTGCTGCCCGGCGCGGCCACGGCCTCGGAATCGATGGTGCTGCTGGAACAGGGCTTTGCGTTTCAGAAATTCTTCCCGGCCGAGCCTTCGGGGGGCGCGGCCTACCTCGGTTCACTCGCCTCGCCGCTGCCCCAGGTCAAGTTCTGCCCCACCGGCGGCATCACCGCAGCGCTTGCACCAGGCTATCTCAGGCTTGCCAATGTCGTCACGGTCGGCGGCTCGTGGATGGCGCCCAAATCGCTGATCCAGGCCAAGGACTGGAAGGGCATCGAGGCCCTGGCGCGGGAGGCCGCCAGGCTCAGATGAGGACGGTTGCCATCATCGCCCACGACCGCATGAAGCCGCAGATGGTGGCGTGGGCGGCACGGCATGAGAATGTGCTCGCGGCCTGCAGGATCATGGCAACGGGAACAACAGGCAGCCTGGTGAAAGAGCGCTGTCCGTCGCTCGACATCACGCTCCTCAAGAGCGGGCCCTTGGGCGGCGACCAGCAGGTGGGCGCCATGATCGCGGAAGCGAAGATCGACGCACTGTTCTTCTTTACCGATCCCCTGAGTGCGCTGCCCCATGATGTGGATGTGAAGGCGCTGACGCGGCTATCAACGCTCTACGACATCCCCATGGCCTGCAATCCGGCAACCGCAGACCACATCATCACCAGCCGGCTGTTCCCATAGGCTGGCCGCGGCGGAGGCTCAGCTGCCGGGATTGTCAGCCGTCACGAACCAGCTGCTCGAGGCCATGAAGACACCGTCGTCGCGCAGCTGGTCCGCGAACCTCCGGCGGAGCGCCGATTTGACCGGAGGCCGGAGCTTCTCGCCGTCCTCTCCGGCAAGGCGGATGATTTCACCGGCCGGACCAAGGGCCATGGCAAACTCGACAGCCTCGTCGAGATCGCGCCCGATACAGATGTCGCCGTCGTAGCGCTCAAAGCGGATCCTGGTGAAGCCGGCGCTGCGCAGCATATCGCTCACCATGTCCGGCCCTGCCATGGAGAATGGACCTGGTCCGCAGTGAACCTGGTCGGTTTCCTCGTGCGAGATCACCGGCACCATGTCCCTTACGAGGAGCTCGGCCTCGTGAACCCAGGGATTGTCCTCGCGCTTGCGCCAGACGATCATCGAGAAGGACCCGCCGGGCCTGAGCGCCCGCCTGATGTTGCGCATGGCAAGGCCGGGCAAGTTGAAGAACATCGTGCCGAAACGCGCAAAGGCGAAATCGTAAGGGCCGCGCAGATCGTCATATTGTACGTCGGCCGTGAAGAAGCGGGCATTGGTTAGGCCGGCCTCCTTCGCCTCCCGGGTCGCGACATCGATGAAATTCCGCGCGCCATCGACACCGGACGCGCTGCCTGCAGGTCCCACCTGACGCGCGATCAGCTGGGTCGTGTCGCCAAAGCCGCAGCCGATGTCGAGGACATGGGCACCTATGGGGTAGGTGTGGTGAGCGAAGAAATGATCGCTGTGAGACGTCAGGCCGTTCGACATCACCCACCGGAAACGGGTGAACTTCTCAAACAGAACGGTGTTCCAGGCCTCGATCGGGATGGTATTGTCGGCGTCGTCCATGCGGGCCATGATCCTTGATTTCGGCGCCCCCGCATCATCAGGTTAGTCGCGATGCCCTGTCAGCACAAGCCGGCCGAGGCCTGGCGCCGGCGTTCGCTTGCTCTTGTGCAGCGTCAGTCCTCGCCGGTGTTCACTGCATCGACGTAGCGGCCGACGGCGCGGGCAGTCGGCGACAGGCTCTGGCGATAGAACAGCACCGCCGACATGAACAGCGTCGCCGCCATCGAGGCATAGGGCCCGACAAAGAGAAACAGGGCGGCTATGGCATAGTAGTAGCCGCGCACACCGTTGTTCATGCTCTTCACCGCCTCGGTCAGGACGGTCGCGGTTTCGCGCCGCATGACGATGGTGCGCTGATCATCTCCCGGCGCCTCGCCCAGGCCGCCGATCATGGCCAGCGTGTAGGAGAGCTTGCGGATCGCGTAGATGAACGAGAAGAAGGAAATGGCCAGCACCGTCGCCAGGACGCCCAGATAAGTGGCAAACAGGCCGGTGCTGACCTGACCGATGAATCCCAGATTGGCAACGCCGGCATGCACATGGGCGACATTGGCAATGGTGCCGATGAGGCCGGCCAGCACCAGGAGTGTCGCCGAACCAAAGAAAGCCATGGAGTTGGAGATGTGGCCCATCATCAGCCCGTCGAAGGTCCGTTTCTCGCGCTGGACAGAGGTCAGCATGTGCATCCAGCGCAGGCGCACGGCATGCAGCTGCATGTTCAGGGAGCCGCGGCCGAAGACCGACAGGATCGGCCCGTAGAGTCCCCAGAACACGAAGATCAGGGCGATGGCGGCGATCTTCGGAAGGTCGAGATCGGTAGGCAGCATGGCAAACATCCTCGATGGCCCCGGCGGGGGTTCCCGGTGCGCCGGCGGCATTGTCCGGCGGGATGCGGCTTTGTGCCATGAAGGGCGGGCCTGCGTCGAGGCCATGGCGCTGCGGGTGGTGGCCGCGGAGAGGCGCCGGCCGGCGCTTTGTGAGCGGGATTTTCTACCCCATCAGCCGGCCACGGCCAGCACGAAATCGGCGAGTTCGCGGTTGAAGCGCCCGGCATCCTCCTCGAACGGCGCGTGGCCGACGCCCTCATAGAGCGACAGCCTGGCGCCGGGCACGGTCTCGGCGGTGTAGCGGGCGATGTTCGGCAGGATGTGCCGGTCCTCGGTGCCATGGGTGACGAGAACCGGCAGGGCAAGCTTCGGCAGGAGGTCGCCCGGATTGGCGGTGCGGCTGGTGGCGGCAGCCCGGACGCCGGCAGGCACGCGCATGTTGTAGGCCAGCATGGTTTCGTAGGTTTCGACGGGCGGGGGCTTGGCGAAACAATCCCGCACGAAGGCGCGGGTCGCGGCAATGTCGGCGGCGAGATCCTCGCCCATCATGGGACCCAGGTACTTGATGGCGGGCCCCAGATAGTCGCTGCCCGACCTTGTCACCGCACCCACGAAGTTGATGCCGGCGAGCTTTCCCTGCCCATGGTGGCGCAGATAGTCGGTCACCACCCGCCCGGCGAAGGACCAGGCCACCAGCACCGGGCGCCTCACCTTGGCCTTGGCCATGACCGCCGCGAGGTCGTTGGCCCACAGCCGGTCGCTGGTATAGGCCTCGTGCTGCGGCGGCTTGTCGGAGGTGCCGTGGCCGCGCAGGTCATAGGCGATGAGGCGGAAGCGGGCCGTCAGGCCAGGATCACCGAACTGTCTCGCCCAGCATAAAGAACATTGCGACATGCCATGGATGAAGACGATCTCGGGACCGTCGGGATTGCCCGCTTCAACCGCGCCGAGGATCAGGCCGTCTGGCGTGATAACCGTGAAAGGATGCATGGCTTCCTCCCCTGTATCCGGACGGTCCAATGATCGACGGAGAGCCGCAAATGTCAATCAGCCATGGCTTCGCCACAACCGCCAATCAGCGACGGCGAACGCCACCCGCGGCCATGGTGGCCGGCAATGGCAGGAATTCATGGGATCAATCGGTATCCCGGTGCATCTCCTTGATCTCGGTGGCCCTGATCCCGGGGGCGCGTTCCAGCGCATAGTGCAGCGAGAACAGACTTTGCGCCATGAACACCGGATCACCGTCGAGGTCGGCCGCCATGGCCGAGCGGTTGGCGGCGGCGAACTCATCGAGCTTTTGCGCATCGTAGCTGGCCACCCAGCGCATCACCTCGAAGCGCGTCGCCTCGAAATCGATGGGCACGCCATACTCATTGGCCAGCCGGTCAGCCAGCACGTCGAGCTGGAGCGCGCCGACGACGCCGACAATGGCGGGCGAACCGTCGACCGGGATGAAGAGCTGTACGACGCCCTCCTCCGCCAGTTCCTCGAGCGCTGCACGCAGTTTCTTGGCCTTCATCGGTTCGGCGAGCTTGACGCGCCGGAGGATCTCCGGGGCAAAGCTCGGAATGCCGGTGAACCTGATATCCTCGCCTTCGGTCAGCGTGTCACCGATCCGCAGCGTGCCGTGGTTGGGAACACCGACCACGTCGCCGGCAAAGGCCTCATCGGCAATCGAGCGGTCCTGGGCGAAGAAGAACTGCGGGGCCGAGAGGGTCATGGGCTTGCCGGTACGCACGATCCTGGCCTTCATGCCGCGCGACAGCCTGCCCGAGCACAGGCGCATGAAGGCAATGCGGTCGCGGTGATTGGGATCCATGTTGGCCTGGATCTTGAACACGATGCCGGTCATTTGCGGTTCGGTGGCATGCACGGTGCGGGCCGAAGCCTGCTGGTCGCGCGGCGGCGGCGCATGGGCGATGAGGCAGTCGAGCAGGTCGCGCACGCCGAAATTCTTGAGGGCCGAACCGAAATAGACAGGGGTCAGATGGCCCTCCAGAAAGGCCGCGCGGTCGAAGGGATGGCAGGCTTCCCTGACCAATGCCAGCTCCTCGCGCCAGCCCTGCAGCGGCTCGGGCGGCAGAATGCCGTCGAGGCGCGGATCGTCGGGGCCGGACACGGCAGTGCCGTCTGGATCCTGTTCCAGGCGGCGGACGCGGGGCGTTGCGAGATCGTAGGTACCCGCGAAATCGCGGCCGTGGCCGATCGGCCAGACCATGGGCGCCGTGGTGAGGGCCAGGGCCTTCTCGATCTCGTCGAGGAGATCGAGCGGCTCGCGCGCCTCGCGGTCCATCTTGTTGACGAAGGTGATGATCGGAATGTCGCGCAGGCGGCAGATCTCGAAGAGCTTGCGGGTTCTGGCCTCGATGCCCT
>CAZIXE010000035.1:0-40191 GCA_964543235.1 uncultured Rhizobiaceae bacterium
CTAAGGTCATACTTTGCATATGCGCAGGTTTGCCGCAATCTGTTGTTGCCTGTACTTGACGAGTCCTGTTTCGGCACAGGAATGGCAGCAATATGTCAACCCGCGCTTCGGCACTGTTATCGCAACCCCGCCTGGATATCTTGTTGAAATGGAATCTGACAATGCCGATGGGGCCTTGTTTGTTTCGCCTTCACGTGACGAGGCGCTTCTGGTCTGGGGTTCGAATTTGAGCGGCGAGACATTGCAGCAGCATTACACCGAGCAGCTGGCAAGTGATGAGGCCCTCGGCTGGAGGATTACCTACCAGGCACGTGGCGATGGCTGGCGCGTCTATTCAGGTACCATGAATGACCGCATCCTCTATGCCAAGCTTCTCGCAGCCTGTCAGGGCAAACACGTGCAGCACTTCAAGTTCGAGTATGCCGCGTCCAGAAAGCAAGCGCTCGATCCAGTCGTCGAACGCCTCTCGAACTCGCTGAAATCGCGCAAGGGAATCGACTGCAACTGACATTCAGAATTCAATTCCTGCCTGCGCTTTGACACCGGACCGGAATGGATGCTTGACCAGTTCCATTTCGGTGACGAGATCGGCAATCTCGATCAGTTCTTCCTTGGCGTTGCGGCCCGTAACAATCACATGTTTGGCGTGAGGCCTCTCCCTGAGCACCGGCAGGACATCCGCCAGCGAAAGGTAGTCATAACGTAGAACGATATTGAGTTCGTCCAGCACTACCATGCCATAGGCGGGATCCGCGATCATGTGCTTGGCCTCCTCCCAGCCGGCGCGCGCATGCGCTATGTCGCGGGCGCGATCCTGTGTCTCCCATGTGAATCCTTCGCCCATCGCTTTGATCGTAGCAAGATCCGGAAATCTCTCCAGAATTATTCGTTCGCCTGTATTCCATGCCCCCTTGACAAACTGAACGATTCCAACCCGCATGCCATGCCCCATGGCACGAAATACCATGCCAAAGGCCGCGGTGGATTTTCCCTTGCCCTTGCCGGTATGGACGATTAGCAGTCCGCGCTCGATCGTTTTGGAAGACATGATCTTGTCCCGGGCAATCTTCTTCTTCACCATCTTGTCATGGTGACGGGCAGCATCGTCATCGCTCATCGTACAATCTCCCGCAGGACGTCATGCGCGGAATTGGCACGGGGCAACCAGAGCCCGCGTGCGGCCGCCTCGTCAAATCGTTGACCGATCTCACGAAGCGCCGCCGGATTGCTCTGGCGAATGAACTCCCGCACTTCCGGATCTCCAATGAAGGCTTCAAATGCCAGATCGAAGTGGTGGCTCTTCACCGCACCTGTTGTCGCAGCAAATGCGAACATGTAGTCCACAGTTGCCGCAATTTCGAAAGCACCTTTGTAGCCATGCCGTCGGACCCCCGCTATCCACTTCGGATTGACGACGCGCGATCGCACGACCCGTCCGACTTCTTCCTCCAACGTGCGAATAACAGGCCTCTCCGGTCTTGAATGATCATTGTGGTAGACTGTCGGCAATCTCCCAGAGGCATCCTCGACGGCCGCGGCCATGCCACCTTCAAATTGGTAGTAGTCATCGCTGTCGAGAAGATCATGTTCTCGATTGTCCTGATTGTGGACCACAGCCTCGATACTGGCGAGCCGCCGTCTGAAGAGTTCGCCATCGAAGGCGCCTTGCAGCCGACTTCCGTAGGCATAGGCTCCCCACGTGATATAGGCATCCGCCAGTTCGGCTCGCTTGCTCCAGAGTTTTTCGTCGATGAGAGCCTGCAATCCCGCCCCATAGGCGCCTGGCTTTGACCCAAATATCCGGGCCCCGGCGAGTTCGGTGGCCAGGTCGGGGGACACGCCACTGCGCAGGAGAGTCTGGCTTTCACGCCGCATTCGGGCAGCTATGGGATTCTCATTCTCATCTTCGTCAAGTGCACCGACTGTCCGAAGCGCCTTGTCGATCAGCTCGATCTGGCCTGGAAACGCGTCACGGAAAAAACCTGAGATTCTGAGAGTCACATCAACCCTGGGGCGCCCCAGGAGGGCAACCGGAATGACTTCGTAGCCTGTCACCCGCCAGCTTGCAGGATCCCATCGCGGCTTGACGCCCACGAAAGCTAGTACCTGTGCAATGTCATCACCGCCCGTCCTCATGTTGGATGTCCCCCAGGCCGAGATGCCGAGCGACCTCGGAAAACATCCAAAATCCTGGAAATGCCGCTTTAGCAGCTCCTCCGCCGAAGCTTTGCCCAGGGCCCATGCAGCTGGTGTCGGCACAGACCGGTTGTCCAGCGAATAGAAATTTCGGCCCGTCGGGAGAACGTCCAGACGGCCGCGCGTCGGTGCTCCTGACGGTCCGGGTCTAACAGGCCGTCCCGCAAGACCGTTGAGCGCCGCCTCGATTTCTGCAGGTCCGCAGCTCCGGAGCGCCGGCCTGACGTCTCGCTCCAGATGGTCAAGAACAGCCTGTAATTCCTCGGAGGCGGTGACGCCAGCCGATTGGAGCAGCTCACTGGCGCCGGCTGCGCCCAATTCGACGAGCTGCGATGCAAGGTGTTCAAGCCGTTCCACGGCGTCACCGTTGGTCCGCCAAGGAGTCTGGACGCATGAGGACAGCAATCCCGGTTTGGCGCCGGACCATTCCTCAGCCATTTGGCAGGTGAGCGGATCGAAGTCCCCAAGGCCAAGTGATGTGGCCAGAGCGCGATGAAGCGATGCATCTCTGCCAACACCAAGTCGTCTGGGGACGCGGAGCAGGGCGACGAGAAGATCTGTCTCCTCACGCCCCTCCGGCGACATGCCCAGAACATGGAGGCCATTGCGGATCTGTGCCTCCTTGAGGTCGCAGAGATAGGCGTCAAGCTTCTTGAGGTCCACAGCACTGTCGCCCGTGAAGCCGGCGTCGACATCCAGCCGGTGATGTTGGCTGAGTTCGAGTATGTCCGTCATGAGCGCTTTCGTCCGTCGTGGGTCGAGTCCGCTCGCCAGGTAGTACTCGTCGACCAGCGCCTCGAGATCCTTGAGAGGACCATAGGTTTCCGCCCTTGTCAGCGGCGGCGTCATGTGGCCGATAATCACCGCACTGGTGCGACGCTTGGCCTGAGTGCCCTCGCCAGGATCATTGACAATGAAAGGATAGAGTTGCGGCGTTGGGCCGAGAATGGCCTCCGGCCAGCATTCTTTGGAAAGTGAGATCGCCTTGCCGGGCAGCCACTCCAGATTGCCGTGCTTGCCGTTATGAACGATGGCCTGTGCACCAAACTCGTGCCTGAGCCAGAAATAAAACGCTAGGTAGCCGTGCGGGGGCACCAGCGCCGGATCGTGGTATGTCGCCTTCGCATCAATGTTGTAGCCCCGCGCTGGCTGGATGCCGACCACCACATTGCCAAAGGCCGTGACTGGCAGCCGGAACGCGCCTTGGCGAAAGAATGGGTCGCTCTCGGGGAGCCCCCAGCGTTCGTTGATCTGTTGCTGCAGAGTATCGGGCAGGGTCGCGAATGTGCGTCGATAGGCTCGGATGTCCAGGGTACATGAAGACGTCTTCATTCGCGGGGAATTCGTCGGCCCACTGAGGAGTATTTCCATCAGTTGGTGGCCGTCTCCCGGTATCGTCCCAGTATAATATCCGGCCGCAGCCAATGCTCTCAGCAAGGTGATAGTGCTCTGTGGCGTGTCGTAGCCGACGCCATTTCCCACCCGGCCGTCGCGGTTTGGATAATTCGCGAGAACGATCGCAACCTTGCGATCGCGGAGACTTGTCCGTTGGAGAGTGATCCAGCTGCAGGCAAGATCTGCGACATAGGCGACGCGGTCCGGTGCACTTTCGTACGACACGATTGCGCACTGCGTTCGCTCGTCCCAGCGACCGTCACTCTTGAACGAAATGGCCCGGGTCAGCACGCGGCCGTCGACTTCCGGAAGGACTACGCCCATAGCCAAATCGCGCGGTCCTAGACCCACTGCACTTGCTAACCAGTTTGCATAAGATGACGTCGCCAGGATTGCTTGAAGTACGGGGCAGTCGGCATCTTGCAGGGGGTCCGCAGCATCCGCCGAAGTGATGGCAAAGGATGTCAGGTTGATAATCAATTGAGGTAGGTCCTCCTTGATCGTCCGCCTGACAAATGCGTCACATTCGACATCCTTCAGACTTGCTACGAAAATGGCCCGGCTTCGGACCTGCCGTTCCTCGAGGGCCGCAATGAGCGAGTCGATGGGTGCGGTCTGGCCCCCCTCGGCCACCGATCGGTAGAACAAAATGACGGCGAGGGGCCAATGACGAGCGCCGGCGGCACGATACTGCCCTGCACGTGCCAGGACCACAGGCGGTGGCGGGCAGGGGGCATCGCCGAGCAGGTATGCACAGTACCTGAGGAAGTTTTCCGCATTGACTGGGCCGCTCTCGGTGAGATAGCGCCACATCCTTTCACCGTCCGCCGCAGGAATTGTGGACTGCGACATGAGTTCGGGATCGGGTCGTGAGTCGCCTGGGAGTACCACGAATGGAATGGCAGCGTTGCGCGCCGTCGCTGCAAGTTGCTCCAAACCGTAGGGCCAGTATGCCCGCCCTCCCAACAAACGTACGACCACCAGCCGAGCGTGGCCGATCACTCTTTCCGCATATAGATCGACTGAGAGATGATGCTGAAGCAGTAAGAGGTTGGCGAGCCGAAGCTCGAACGTCATTCCGCTGAGCCGGCTATGGGCCTGCGCCAGCAATGCGAGTTCGCTGTCAGCCGCCGAGATGAAGATGACATCTCCTGGAGTTTGCTTGAGATCAATGGCTTCGGAATTGCCATCGATGGCACCGCTCGTGGTCGCGAGAAGATGCATTAGCTCCGCAGCGCAGCTATGATGGCCTCTTTGTCAATCGTCTTCGGGCCGATCACCACAAGACTGGTGTCGCGGCGCTCCGTGCTTCGCCAGGGTCGGTCGAAATAGTGATTGAGGCGCGGACCAACGGCTTGTACGACCAGCCGGCCGTCACGCCCGGCAAGGTTGGCGAAGCCTTTGAGTCGTAGGATCTGATGTGCGGCGAGAATGGCTTCGAGACGCGATAGTAGCGCTTCTTTGCTTGGCAGCTCTCCCAGCGAAACGGCGAAGGACAGAAAGTCGTCGTGATCGTGTTGTTCGACGCCCTCCATCTCGTGATGAGTGGGACGAGCTTGAAGGTCGTCTTCGGCAGCGGCGTCGAGTCCCAGCAAGATGGGGGTGCTTACCTCGCCATGGACCGCACGCAGCAGCCTGGCACCCGGTCGTAGCTGCGACTTGATCCTAACTGACACCGCCTCTTGTTCAGTATCGTCAAGAAGGTCAATTTTGCTCAGCACCACGAGGTCAGCACATTTGAGTTGGTCCTCGAAGAGCTCCTCGATCGGATTTTCATGGTCGAGGTTGGGGTCAGCCATGCGCTGGGCAGCCAGCGCTTGTTCATCGCTGGCAAACCGGCCCTCCGCCACGGCCTTGGCATCAACAACTGTCACAACGCCATCAACGGTTACCCGGCTTCGGATTTCCGGCCAGTTGAAGGCCCGCACCAGGGGCTGAGGCAGTGCGAGGCCAGACGTTTCGATGACTATGTGATCAGGAGCCTGAGGGCGATCCAGCAATCGCTTCATGGTCGGAATGAAGTCGTCAGCAACCGTGCAACAAATGCAGCCGTTGGCGAGCTCGACGATATCATCCTCCGAACAGTTCGCCGCGCCGCATGATCTGAGAAGCTCGCCATCGACGCCAACTTCGCCGAACTCATTTACAATCAGCGCGAGGCGGCGGGAGCCTGCATTGGCGAGGAGATAGCGAATGAGGGTGGTCTTGCCTGCACCGAGAAATCCGGTGACAACAGTTGCAGGGAGTCTGGCAGTCATGGCTGAAACAGTTCCCGATTCGGATTCCGTAGTGCAAATCCGAGCAGCGAGCCGATTAGCAACCAGAACAGGGCATTGACGGCGAGAGCGTTCGCCGCAAAGGCGGAGGCAAGTGCGGCAGGCACGGTACTATCAAGTGAGGGGGCAACCGGTGCTCCAATCAGGTGTGGAAGGGTAAGCAGGCCGAGAGCTGCAATGAGCAACGGTAATTTGGCCTTGGATGCATAGAGGTAGATCGCCAGCCCGGTTGAGGCGATACAACCAAGCCACCATACTTGACGTAACATTATATCTGCTGCCGGCATGCCAGGCAGTTCGGGAGGCAGGCCGGCCGCAGGTGCGAGACTGACCGCGATGAAGCCACAGAGGCCCCAGATCGCGCCGTTCCGGGGCGTGATGGACAATCCGGTCAACATCGACACAGCTGTCAAGATCGCTGCGAAGGCCGCGCCGGTAATCATTAGCGTCAGCGTGGTGAAGAAACTGCGCTCAAATCCCTCAGCCGGAGACCAGGAGTCCAGCTCTTCGCCATGTGTATGCGACTCGGAAGTGGAGGCGAGTTCCTGTCCTGGCTGAACACCCGCCTCGTGAACATGCCTGGCACCCTCGTATTGTTCAGCAGCAATTATCAAAGGAGTCAGCCGCACGTGCTGGACGACTCCGATGACAAGTCCCGCCACGATCCCTGAAAGGAGCGCGGCGAGTAGCACTCGCCCGATCATGGGTTAATCTCTCTAGTGGCAGGGAAAGCCGATGGCGTGACGCGTGTCGTGCGCAGCATTGTGTAGGCGTGGATCCTGGGCGAGGCCGACTCCATAGAGGAGGGTAATCCCGAAAAACAACGCAACACAGCCTGCAGCAATGCGACGAGAGAAGCTAGAAGTAAGCAGTGAAACTTGCGTGGTCATTTACACCCTCCGTGCGACCTGGTTTCCGGGAACAGTCCCGATGCGTTGCGTGGCAGGTCTCCTGACTTGCGGCTCCGCGACACATCGCTGCCTTCCCGGTTGCCCAGTGGCCAGTCTACGCCTTGTCTCGCCGCACACAGTTGCGGGGGCAGTCACGGCTTTGGCCCCTCTTGGGTCGTCCGTACCGTGTTCCCTGTTAGGCCCCTTACCAGTTGGTTTCGAGGCACCACACCGGCAGTGGTTTGACAGAAAGGACGAGAATGGTCAATCTGTTAACGAGAGAGCGAAAAGTGCGGTGACAATATTGAATGAATGTTTAATCAGCAAAGGAGCCGAGAATGATGCCGTTCCGTCCTGACACAGAACGCCGGTTGTCCGACAACGAGCGGAAGGGGCTTCCGGCTTGGACGTATTTTTCCGACGAACTCCTGGA
The DNA here is from genome assembly GCA_964543235.1 of uncultured Rhizobiaceae bacterium. GTDB lineage: Bacteria > Pseudomonadota > Alphaproteobacteria > Rhizobiales > Aestuariivirgaceae > JANMMJ01. Next base: position 7,191 of record CAZIXE010000035.1, read on the forward strand.
AATTGAAAGGTCCGAACTTTTCCGCCGGACATGGCAGTGCGTCGGCCACGTAAGCAACGTTCCGAACCCCGGCGACTACCTGGCTTTGGATATGGTAGGCGAGCGCGCCCTGATCGTCAGGGACAAGGAGGGCTGCGTTCGGGCCTTTCACAATGTCTGTCGCCATCGCGGCTCGCGCATCGTTGCCGACAGTCAGGGTCACTGCCGATCATCACTGGTATGCCCATTTCATGGCTGGTCCTACGCGCTGGATGGAACATTACGCGCGGTGCCGCTCGCAAAGACGTTCGCAAATCTTGATCCCGTACGGGATGGCCTCAAGCCTCTTGAACACGAGATTTGGAACGGCTTCGTCTTTGTGAGGTTCTGCGGTGGCCAGCAGCCATCGGTACACAAGTTGCTTGCGCCGTTCGCCGCGGACTTTGCTCCTTACAAATTGGACCGGGTGCACCCGCTGCGCCCCATCACGACGGAAACAGTTGCGGCAAATTGGAAGTCGGTTCGCGACGTGGATAACGAGGGCTACCACGTCGCCATCGCTCACCCGGCACTGCAGGATCTCTATGGCGGCAGGTATGAAGATCGAACGCTCGCCTTTGGTGTTTCGCGATCCGAAGGCATCATGAATGAAGGTGCAGCCAAACTGTGGAGTGTCCGCCACTACAAGAAGATTCTGCCTGACCCAGACCACCTGCCCAACACCAAGAAACGCTCATGGCTCTACTATGGTCTCTATCCGAACCTGGTATTCATGCTTTATCCGGACAGCGTAGGTTTCTATCAGGAGTTCCCCATCGCGGTCGACAGGACCGTGCAGCGTTTTGCCTACTATGGCCTTCCGGACGAACGGCGCGAGATGAAGCTGGCGCGCTATCTTTCCAGCCGTATTGATCGCGACACCGGACGTGAGGATAGTCAGCTCATCGTTTGGTCCTGCGAGGCTGCCAGGTCGTCGGCCTACCGGCAGGCCCACCTGTCCGATGTTGAGGCCGGAGTTCGGGACTACCATGACTTCTTACGGCAGCTCATACCTGTGGTTGATCTCGAAAGTCCTCCAGAAGCGGGTTCGCTGGCAGCCGTCAACGTCCGGCTCAGAGACTTGCGTGGACCTGTTAACTGGAACTGAATGTTAAGCTCCTTGACATAATTCCACCGTAGCCTCAACTCAGAAGAGCCGCGTCGTCTAGCGCTGACGTTGCAAGGGCGACAGGCGGCTGCCATATTGCGAGTCGGTTCGACCTCAAGACAAGTCGGGTAATCATTGAATGCAGCAGCCGCGGCCGAAGGGTCAGAATATCCCTGAAGTCTCTCAGGCTTTCAGGGCCTGCCGGGGACCTTTGATATCTACTGCAATTTTTAGTTGTTTTGTCAACATTCTGATGCTGACCGGGCCGCTGTTCATGCTTCAGATTTATGATCGCGTGCTCACCTCGAACAGCGTTCCCACACTAGTCGCGCTTAGCGTTATCGTGTTTGCAGCTTACGCGTACTACGGTTTCCTGGAGTTCATACGCGCCAGGATGATGGTGCGGATTGGCCGCCGCATCGAAGAGCGACTCCGCGAGCGCGTGTTCAATGCCGTAACCGCGCATGCGCTGCGCAAGACACCGGGCGTCGGGACCCAACCGCTCAACGATCTTTCAACCATCCGCCAGTTTATCTCCGGCCAGGGGCCGTTTGCCTTCCTCGACATGCCCTGGGTCCCGATTTACTTGGCGGTCATCTTCGGGATGCACTGGCTGCTTGGTGCGGCATCTTTGGTGGCAGCCCTGACGATATTCGCTGTTGCTGTCCTCACCGAGATATCGACACGCAAGCCGATACAGGAAGCAACCAAAGCGCAGGTTAAGGCATCCCTTATCAGTGACGAAAGCCGGCGCAATACTGAAGCACTTCATGCCCTTGGCATGCTGGGCACGGTTCGCGCGCGCTGGAAGGAAAGCCAGCAGAAGGCTCTCGACGAACACACTTCCGGAAGTGACGTTGGCGGTCTGCTCAGCGCCTTCTCGCGCGTACTTCGGCTGATGGTGCAGTCCGGCATTCTGGGCCTGGGCGCATATCTCGCCATCTATCGGGAAATATCACCCGGCATGATGATTGCGGCATCGATTATCATGTCACGCGCACTCGCACCGGTGGAGCAGGCAGTGGCGAACTGGCAGCAGTTCCTGTCGAGCCGCAAGGCCTTGGAGCGCCTGAATGCAATACTCGAGTCCGTGCCGCCCGAGGTCGAGAAAATGGCACTCCCGAGACCGACCGGCAAGATCGATGTGGAGAACCTCATCGTTCAGATGCCGGGTGCCGAGAAGCCTGTTCTTCAGGGGCTCACATTCTCGGTTGAGCCGGGGCAGGGCATTGGGGTTATCGGCCCCACCGGCGCTGGCAAGTCGACGTTGGCGCGGGCGCTCGTTGGAGTCATGCCCGTGCTGCGCGGCTATGTGAGATTGGATGGCGCCACCCATGACCAGCGCGACGCCGACGAGTTGGGACGCATGATCGGCTACCTTCCTCAGGATGTCCAACTGTTCGACGGTACGGTTGCCCAGAACATCTCGCGGTTTCAGACTGACGCGAACCCTGAAAAGATTGTCGAAGCGGCAAAGCTGGCCAACGTTCACGAATTGATCCAGCGCTTGCCCGACGGCTATAACACCCAGCTCCTGGAAGGCGGCGCGCGTCTGTCCGCCGGTCAAAGACAACGTGTTGCATTGGCTCGGGCACTTTACGGCGACCCGGTCTTACTGGTCCTCGACGAACCGAATTCCAATCTCGATGCGGAAGGTGAGGCAGCCCTGGACCGGGCAATCAGGTACTCCCTGGAGCGCAATGCCGCCGTGGTGGTAATTGCCCACCGGCCAAGCGCCCTGGCGGCCGTGACGCAGATCTTGGTCCTGAGTGAAGGCAAGGTCGCCGCACTTGGCCCGCGTGACGAAATCATGCGCAAAGTTTTGATGCGAACTGCGGGCGGAACGGCGGGGCAGCCGCAGCCCCCCCAGATTAAGCAGATGCCGCAGACGCAACGGAGCTAGCCGATGGCGATCAATACTGACAATTCGCTGCGCCGATTTCAGATCACCGGTTTCTTGTCGATTTTCGCAACATTCGGCGTCTTTGGAGTTTGGTCTGCCATGGCCAATATCCAGGGTGCCGTCATCGCTCCCTCGGTGATAACCGTTGAGAGCTTCAACAAGAAGATTCAGCACAAGGAAGGCGGCATTGTCCGGGAGATCAAGGTGAAGGACGGTGATTTCGTCACCGAGGGCCAGCCGCTGGTGATCTTGGATGACACCGAAACCCGGGCTGAACTTGGCATCGTTTCGGCATTGATCACCGAACTCATGGCCAAACGCGCAAGGATCGAGGCCCAGCGCGACGGGCTTTCGGAAATCGTCTTCCCCGCCGAAATCTTGGCGAGGCAGAACGATCCGACCGTGGCGAAGATAATGCAGGGTCAGATCACGCTGTTCAATGCCCGCCAGGCGGCGATTGGCGGCAAGCAGGAGCAGCTTCAGCAACAAATCTCGCAGCTTGCCGAAGAGATTTCTGGTCTTACTGCGCAGCAGGAGTCGACGGAGCAACAGATCGCTCTGATCAAGAGCGAGCTTGCTGGCTTGAAGAAACTCGAGAAGCAGGGACTGGTGCAGGTCAGTCGGGTTCTCGCAATGGAGCGCGAACACGCGCGATTGAATGGACAGCGCGGAGACCTGCTGGCAAACAAGGCGCGGGCCGAAGGAAAGATAGGTGAGATCAAGGTTGCCATGATCCAGCTGGAGGAAGAGGATCGTGCTCAGTATCTGTCGGAACTGCGCGACACGGAGTCCAGGTTGGCTGAACTGCAGGAACGCCAGATTGCCGCAAGTTCAAAACTAGGACGCATGGTAATTCGCGCGCCGCTCGAGGGCACGATTTACCAAACGACAGTTCACACCATCGGCGGTGTGATAGCTCCCGGTGAGCCGATTATGCTGATCCTGCCCAAGGGGGATGAGCTTGTTCTACAGGCACAAGTTTCCCCTCAGGACATCGACCAGGTCCACGAGGGTCAGGACGCGCTGGTGAGATTTCCCGCGTTGAAGGATCGCTTCACTCCGGAATTGAAGGCGAAGGTCATTCATGTCGCCGCCGACACGACCCAGGCCGATAAGAACACTCCTCCCTTCTATGCCGTTCGCTTGAAGCTGTCAGAGCACGAAGTGGAGCAGTTGGGGGATCACCATCTGAAGCCGGGCATGCCAGCCGAAGCATTCATTCAGACCGACGAGCGGACACCGATTTCCTACCTGCTGAAACCCCTGGCGGATCAGCTTGCCCACACCTTCCGGGAAAAGTAGCTCGCCGCAGAGCCCGATTTTTGCGAGATGATGGATTCCTGGCGAAGCCATGTTAAGGGATGGCGAATCGGCGGAAGGCAGCGGGAAGGCTGTCGGGAAACAGGGAGAGGCGGATGGGGAAGAGACCTGGAATGAAGCGTGTAGCTGCCCCGGGGCGGAGCCGGCCGAAGAGAACAGGGAAAGTGATCGCACTTTTTCCGGAAGCCGCTTTCGGTCCGGCATTGAATTCGGTCGGCATCGGTCAGGCGCTGGAGAAATTGGGCCACAAAGTGGTGTTTCTGTCAGACCCGGGCTTCCTGGACGTCTACAAGGGTTATGGCTTCGAGGCTCATCCGGTCAACCTCTCGGAACCTCTGCCGCCAGAGGAGATGGCCAGGTTCTGGGTCGACTTCATCAATGGCCACATTCCAAACTTCCGCAAGTCGCCCTACGAGCAGATCGACAACTACGTCCGCGACTGCTGGGCGATGATAGTCGAAACGGCGAAATGGGCTGAAAAGGATCTGCCCGGCGTGCTCAATGCCGTCAAGCCGGATGTCATTTGTGTCGACAATGTCATCCTCTTCCCGGCCATCAAGCGCTATTCAAGAGAAAACCGGAAACCCTGGGTACGGATAATTTCTTGTTCGGAGAATGAGATCGAGGATCCGGACATTCCTCCCCACCTCTCTGGTTGCGGGGCCAAGGACAAGAAGTGCTTTGCCCGTTATCGCAAGCGCTTCAATGAAGTGATCAGGCCCATTCACGACGACTTCAATACGTTCCTGAAATCTGTTGGCGAAAGGAAATACCCACTTGGCCGGTTCTTTGAAACCTCACCCTTCATGAACCTTCTGCTCTATCCCTCGGCGGTGAAATTCAGGCGCCGCCACAGACTCCCGGCAGCGCGGTTTCAGTACCTCGAGGGCTGCGTCCGCCAGGAGGCGCCCTATAAGATCCCGAGGTTCAAGCGCAATAACACGGCTCCGCTCATTTATGTGAGCTTTGGGTCGCTGGGATCGGGGGACGTCGGCCTGCTGAAGCGCGTCATTGCCGCGCTCGGCAACATGCCGGTTCGCGCGCTCGTCAATGTTGGAGATTACCTGGATCAGTACACGGACATTCCCCCCAACATCATCATTGACAAGTGGTTTCCCCAGCCGTCCGTCATACCTCTGGTCGATGCAGTGATCCATCACGGCGGCAACAACTCGTTTACGGAGTGCCTTTACTTCGGCAAGCCAGCAATCATCATGCCCTATGTTTGGGACGGCCACGACAACGCTACGCGTGTTCAGGAAACCGGCCATGGTTTCAAGCTTGATCGCTACAGCTGGACCGCGGAAGAACTGCAGGCGAAGATCCAAACTATGCTGACCGACAGGAAGATGAAGAAAAGACTCAAGCGAACCTCGAAGTCGATGAAGGCCAAACACGGGCCGACAAAAGCTGCTAAGGTCATCGACGCTTTGACCCGTCGCAGGCTGAAATAGCGCGGTCTTTGATTGACTTGGAGGAGGTAAGCCGCGATGCTGGCTCGTTTGCAGTCGAGCGCCCCACACCTGTCTCTGCCTGCGGATTTCGGCGGCCCCCTGACGGATTGGGGATTGCAGCCAGGTGCTGCATCAGGTGAAGGCAAGAGTGACGGGTTGCTGCTGTACAAGAGCGCTGATGGTCTCACGGAAAGCGGCCTGTGGCAATGCGGAACCGGGAGTTGGCCAGTCTCGATTCCCCGCGATGAACTCTGTCATTTTGTTTCCGGTCAGGCAGTGTACGAGAGCGGGTCCGGCCAGAGAGTGGAGGTGGGACCGGGCAGCGTCGTTCTCTTTCCCGCCGGCTGGGAGGGAACGTGCAGCGTGCGCGAGACCATGCGCAACGTGTACATGCTGAATCGTGCTGGTCGGTCTGTGACGGGTGCACGGGCGTTAACCCTTGATGATCCTGCCGGTCTTTCCGGACCGTTCAGGGAATGGGGCGTCATCCCAACGATGATCGCGGGGCAATCGGCAACCAGTGGCCTGCTGCTGCACAAGGGTCCCGAAGGCGAAAGCGAATGCGGCATCTGGATTTGCACACCAGGCCACTGGCATTGCCACGTGATCCGCGATGAGTTCTGTCATTTCCTTCTGGGCCGCTGCACCTACACCCATGAAAGCGGCGAAGTCATTGAGATCACGCCGGATACGGTGGCATTCTTCCCGGGTGGCTGGCGCGGCACCTGCCGAGTTCACGAAACAATTCGAAAAGTCTACATGATTTCCTGAGGCATTTCATTTAACTCTCCTTAACATTTCGCAAACCCTCCCTTAACCGTGATCTGCGAATGTTGCGGACATGAGCGTCCGTTCCATCTTCTTTGGGTCAGTTTGTTCCGCGTGGCTTGCTGCAACGGCAGCGGTTGCAGGTGTACAGGCGGCCGAAAATTCCAGTGTTGACTTGGCGGCTGCCGCCTACCGGGCACTAACCGAGGGTGATCGGATCGGTGCCATTGCCAGATACTCCGAAGCGATCGAGTCGAGAGAACTGCCCACTGACGCCCTGGCCAATGCGCTGCTGAACCGTGCACTGGCATACCAGCAGACGGGACAGTATCAGGATGCGGTGGACGACTACGCCGCTGCCCTGCGCATTGATGCATTGAGTGCCAAGTTGCGCGCCACCGCGCTGTACAATCGCGGCCTTGCCTACCAGAAGCTTGCGCGGCCGGCCCTGGCGATTGAAGACTTCACTTCGGCTCTGTTCCTCGACTCTGAATTTTCCTACTGTTACTATTCGCGCGGCATCGCGCTTCGTGACAGCGGGCAGTACCTCTTTGCACTGAGCGACTTTGAGAAGGCGCGGCGCTACAATCACCCGCAACCCCATCTCGTCTATTATGGCGAAGCGCTGGTCTATGAGGCTCTGAAGCGCCCGGATGAGGCCGCCAAGTCGCTCCGCAAGGCACTCGCGCTCAAACCCGACTTTGTTCCGGCGAAACAGCATCTCTCCGGCCTTGGCTTCGATGCCCCGGCGGCGGAGACACAGCAACCCGAATCCGATGACCTGACCACCGGGTCGATTTCGCTCGCCGCGGGCAGTCGGTACGGTATCAAGAGCGCGCTGCCGGAGGCGGTTAAGCCTCCGGAGAACCTCTTGCCGGCGCTTGCGACCCAGAGCGTCGCACACGCGCGGCCGAAGAAATACACTGATCGCATACCGGCGGAAGTTTCTGCGGACCTGACGCTTGCAGCTGCTGCACCCGCTGCTGAACGGGTTGTTGCGATCGAGAGCGTCCCGGCGGCAGCCGAATCCGGAGCGTCGCCCTCAGCCGGGTCTGTGCCTGGAGCTGAACCGCGAGAGGAAAATCCTCCAATGCAGGGTTTGTCCGGCTGGAGCGTGCAGCTGTCTTCCGCAAGGAACGAGAAGATGGCATGGAGCATTTGGGACAAGCTCAAGACAAAACACCGGATTCTTGCGGATCACCGGCCCATTGTCGTTAGGGCAGACCTTGGTACCAAGGGCATCTTCTACCGGCTCCGGCTTGCGGGTTTTGCGGACTCCACGTCAGCCAGTGCCATATGCAGCAAACTGAAGGCCAAGGGTCTTAGTTGCTTTGTGAGCCGGATCAACTCCTGATACTCTGTTGGATTGCTGCTGCTTGCTGGCCGGGCAAACTCGTGCGATCTGTATTGCAACATGTCGAGTTCGGACGCACTGCCGGAGCCTCAGTCCGGTGACCACCCCCATCGCCACGGTACCTTTCTTAGTCGGGTACGAGCTTACTTCCTGACCGGACTGGTGGTCACGGCCCCCATCGCCATCACCATTTGGGCAACCCTGTGGTTCGTGGGTCTGTTCGACTACTGGATCAAGCCGCTGATCCCGGTCAACTATAATCCGGATCACTACTTGCCCTTTTCCGTGCCCGGCGTCGGGCTGCTTCTCGCCCTGGTGGCCATCACGCTGATCGGCGCCCTGGCGGCAAATCTTGTCGGCCGCACATTGCTCAACATGTGGGAGCGGATGTTAGGCCGGACACCTGTGGTACGTTCGCTTTACAAGGGCACCAAGCAGATCTTCGAGACGGTTTTCTCCCAGACGGGAACACCTTTCCGGTCGGTCGCCTTGATTGAATGGCCTCGCAAGGGTGTTTGGTCGCTCGCCTTCGTATCGCGCGAAGTGGACGGCAGCGTGCTTGGCCTCGAACCCGGCCGCCGTCTCTACGGCGTCTTGGTGTCGACGACGCCGAACCCGACATCGGGGTATCTGATGTATCTCGATGTCGCCGACGTTCGCCTTCTCGATATGTCGGTGGAAGATGGCTTGAAGCTCGTAATCTCCATGGGCCTTGTCTATCCCGACGCCCGGAAGGTACCGTCGCTGGCCCCCAATAAGGACCAGGCCGCCGCCCCAAGTAAGAACGAAGTGCGACCTCGCCGGCGCGCTAGCCGGAAGCAAGAAGTCTGACCGCTTCGTCACGCTCGAAGAGATAGAGCAGTACCCGCAGAGCTTCACCCCGCGGCGAAGTAAGCTGCTGGTCACGCGCAATGATGAGGCCGGCATCGTCCCGCGCGGCGGCAAGCAGCTCGGCATGGACCGTCAAATCTGCAATCCGGAACACCGGTAGACCGGACTGTCGCACGCCGAGAAGCTCTCCGGCCCCCCGCAGGCGCAGATCTTCCTCTGCGATGACAAAGCCGTCATCGGTCTCCCGCAGGATGTTGAGCCGGGCCCTCGCGGTTTCGCCCAGTGGCGGCTGATAGAGCAGGATGCACACCGACTTGCCGGTACCGCGTCCCACCCGGCCCCGCAGCTGATGCAACTGGGCGAGGCCAAAGCGTTCTGCATTCTCGATGACCATGATCGTTGCTTCCGGAACGTCGACTCCGACCTCGATCACTGTTGTAGAGACGAGAAGCGAGATCGCACCGGTCTTGAAACGGGCCATGATTTCATCACGTGCCTGACCTTTGAGGCGGCCGTGGACAAGCCCTGTGCGACCCGGGAAGGCCGCCGCAAGCGCCCTGTGACGCTCTTCCGCAGCAGCGAGGTCAACGGCCTCGCTTTCGGCAACAAGGGGGCAGACCCAATAGATCCGTGAGCCATGTGCCATGGCCCGCTGCAGCCCATCGACGATTTCCGGAAGGCGGTCTATTGGCATCGCACGCGTATCAACCGGCTGGCGTCCGCCGGGCTTTCCGGTAAGTTTCGTCACATCCATGTCGCCGTACACGGTAAGCGCCAGCGTGCGTGGAATGGGGGTTGCCGTCATGACCAGAAGATCGGCCGCCTGGGCTGCCTTGGCTTGCAGGGCTAAGCGCTGATGCACCCCGAACCGGTGCTGTTCATCAATCACCGCCAGCCCCAGGTCGCGGAATGTCACGTCTTCCTGGAAAAGCGCGTGCGTGCCGATGATGAGGTCGATTTTGCCCTCGGACAGGGCTTCTAGCACCTCGTCGCGCTGTTTACCCTTGTCACGGCCGGTCAGGAGTTTCAGGCGGATTCCTGCAGCGTCGCACAGTGGGCCAATGGTGCCGTAGTGTTGGCGGGCCAGTATCTCGGTCGGCACCATCAGCGCACCCTGGGCACCGCTTTCAATCGCCGCAGCAAGGCCGAGCAGGGCGACGACCGTCTTGCCTGCCCCGACATCGCCTTGCAGAAGGCGCACCATGCGCTCCGGGCGAGCCATGTCGTCCAGAATCTCGGCCAGAGCGGCCTGCTGTGAGGGTGTCAGGTTGTACGGCAGCGCCGTGGCGATCGCCGCCCGCATGGCTCCCGTCCCTGATAGTATCCGGCCTTTGGCCCGCTTCATGTGGCGGCGTGTCAGGCCCAGAGCCAGCTGATTGGCAAGCAACTCGTCATAGGCAAGCCTCAGACGGCCTGGCGCCGCCGGGCCAAGATCGGCTTGGGCCATCGGCGTGTGCACCTGCCGGAGTGCCACGGCGAACCCTGGCCATTGGCTGGCGGCAAGGTACCGGGCATCCTGCCACTCAGGGAGTTCCGGAAGCCTGCTCAGTGCCTCGCGTATGGCACGTCCGAAGACTTTCGGTGATAGGCCTTCGGTCATGGGATAAATGGGCTCGATGGCAGGCAGCTTGGCGAACTCATCAGGCGCCACGACGTAGTCGGGATGGACCATCTGCGGCTGACCATCGAACCACTCGATGCGGCCTGATACATAGCGCTGCTGGCCCACCGGGAGGGTTTTGTTCAGCTGTTCACTGGAGGCGTGGAAGTAAACCAGGGTGAGGTGCCCGGTCTCGTCGGCAAAGTCGACGCGGTAGGGCGAACGCTTGTTGTGTGGGGGCGGCGGGCGATGCCGCATGACGGTACCGAGAATCGTCACCACGCCAGCCTGGGGCAGGTTGCCGATCACCGGTCTGAAGCTGCGATCAACGAGATCGCAGGGCAGGTGGAACAGGAGATCGACGACCCGCGCCGGCGCCGCGACTTCGCCGGAATGCCGGACCAGTCGTGCCAGGGGCCTTTCGACCTTCGGGCCTATGCCCTTGAGGCTTTTCGCCTCGGCAAAGAGCGGATTGAGCAGGGCGGGGCGCATGTCTCATCATCGCGCCAGCGCCCGGGATTGCAACTGGGGAACGAGAATCAGTGGTACTTGCGTAACAGGCCCACCAGCCGTCCCTGCACCTTCACGCGATCTGGGCCGAAGATGCGGGTCTCGTAGGCAGGATTGGCCGCTTCGAGGGCGATTGATTCGCCCTTGCGCCGGAGCCGTTTGAGCGTCGCTTCTTCGTCATCGACAAGTGCCACCACGATATCGCCATTGTTGGCCGCATCGCCCCTCTTGATCAACACGGTATCGCCATCGAATATTCCCGCCTCGATCATTGAATCGCCCTTGACCTCAAGGGCGAAATGATCGCCGGGCCCGAGCATCTCGGGCGGAACCGTGATGTTATGGGTGTGGTCCTGGATCGCTGAAATCGGCACGCCAGCAGCGATGCGGCCCATGACCGGTACAATGGCGGATCGGTTGCCATTGTCTGCGGCCGGGGCAATCGGTCTCACTTTGCCGAGATTGCCCTGGATCACGTTGGGGCTGAAACCAGCGCGTTTCTGCGCCACGCCGAGGCTCGGCGAATGCGACTCCGGCAGTTTCAGCACTTCAAGCGCCCGTGCCCGGTTTGGCATCCGCCGGAGGAAGCCGCGTTCCTCAAGCGCGAGAATGAGCCGGTGAATGCCCGACTTGGAATGGAGGTTGAGGGCCTCCTTCATTTCCTCGAACGAAGGCGGAACGCCTTCTTCTTTCAGGCGTTCATTGATGAGGAGGAGCAGTTCGAGTTGTTTGCGTGTCAGCATTGTCCGGTTCCGTTCGTGGAGTGTTCCGCATGAGAGACTCGGAACAAACTGGCAACTATATAAACGTTCCTGTTGTGTTCGACAAGCATTTTCTCACAGCATGGCAAAAAAGAATTGGGTCACGTTGGCGTGACCGCGACCATGCGCTGATCGGTGGTCAACTCAGTCCGATACGGTAGGATCGACCCTGATTTCAATCAAGAGTTGCGCGACTGGCAATGATTGTGCACTCTTCGAGCAGCCGGTTGGAAACGGAGCTGGGACCGCGCCAACGACGCATGGCCATGCGTGGAATTGATCCACAGACGAGGTGGGACAAAGGGTTCAAAAGCGGAGAGACACGCTGCCCAACGGCTCAAACACAGCTTCGACAAGGTCCCCCTGATCGGCAAAGTAGAAGGGCGTCACGACGCCGGTAGTGACGACATCACCGGCGCGCAGATGCTGGCCTGCTGCGAGCAGGGCATTGGCGAGCCACGTGAGGGCGAGTTCAGGTCCACCGAGCGCATTGGCGCCGGAACCCTCGCCAGCCACCTCGCCGTTCCGGAAAACGCGGGCCCGAATCGCCGCGTAATCCGCACGCGGCAAGGGTGGAATCGGGCTGCCCAGGACCAGGCAATGATTGAGGCCACCATCAGCGACATACCATAGCGCCGAGTCGTTGAAGCCACGCGGCAGGCGGGGATTGACGATTTCGATGGCGGGATGGACGCTCGCTACAGCCGCGAGCACGTCATCGACACCGAGTGGGCGGCCGCTGGTCTTGCAGTCCTGCGCCATGGTAAAGGCGATCTCCGGCTCGGTGACGCGGCTGTTCTCCGGCAGCGTGGCAATTCTGACGCCACTTGCAAAGATGAGCTCGCGATAAACGGGGCCGGGAAACGGTCCGTTGGTATTCAATGCTCTCTGGGCACGTTCGCTGGTGCAGCCGATCTTCCAGCCGGCATGGGTCCAGCCGATTGCCTCACGTACCGCCGTCTGGATGGCGAAGGCCTCCACCATGTCCTTGGGTTCACGGCCGGGATAGATTGTCATCTTACCGCCCGATCGCCGGCCTTCGATCAGGGCACGGACCATCTCATCGCGACTCATACTTGTGGATCTCCCCATGGACAGTCACGGCGGGTTCGAGCAAGTTGACGATCTGCGGTGCCACATCGTCCGGCGTCGGCAGCAATGCCGGATCCTCGCCGGGCATAGCCTCGGCGCGCATGCGCGTCCGCACCGGGCCGGGGCTGAACAGGTTAACCCGGAGACGGGTTGTAGCGGTTTCTGCGGCCCAGGTCCTGACAAGTGATTCCAGGGCCGACTTCGTAATCGAATAGGTGCCCCAGTAGGCATTGAGCTTATGGGCCGCACCCGAGGTGATGAAGATGGCGCGTCCTGCGTCGGACTGACGAAGCAGGCCGTCGAGCGAGCGGATCAGACGCCAGTTGGCGGTAACATTGACCGCGAAAACCTCGTCCCAGACTTTGGGATCGATATGCGGCAGCGGCGAGAGCCGGCCAAGTACGCCGGCGTTGCCCACCAGGATGTCGAGTTTCTGCCAGCGCTCGAAGATCGCTGCCCCAAGCCGGTCGAGAGCGGCATAGTCGGTAACACTGGCCGGCACCAGCGTTGCGGTACTGCCCAGCGCTCTGATTTCGTCGTCGAGCTCTTCGAGCCCGCCCTGGGTGCGGGCGAGGGCAATGACATGGGCGCCGCGACGGGCGAGTTCGCGGGCCACGGCGCGCCCGATTCCGCGCGAGGCGCCGGTCACCAGGGCAATGCGGTTGGCAAGGGTCTGCATGACGGCTCCATAGACGGGATCGCCGCACGAGGGAAGTAGGGCTTCCTCGCCTGATGGGATGTGCAAGTCCACTATGACCTGCCATGCTCAGTGCGCTTCTGACCGTCACAATGACTTGAACTCCACGGCGGGAGAGTTCCTGGTCTGTAGCGAGGCCAAGGCCACGGCTGCCGCCGGTCATGAGGGCAGTGCGACTCATTTCACCTAGTCCCTGCTGATGAAGAGTGAGTGCCTGAGGTAGCTTGGTGACCGAAGAAAGACCGGCAAGCTTGTGCAACCGGCCGGCACTCACTAGCCTGTAGCTGTGGGTGAAGACCTCTACACAACGCCGCTCATCGGCATGCTCGAACTCATCTGGGGCGAGGGCTGGCTGTCGCCTGGAGGCCCCGAAGAGGTGGATCGCGTTGTCACTGGCCTTGACCTTTCCGGCAAACATCTGCTCGACATCGGCTGCGGCGTAGGCGGCGTCGACTTTCACCTGCTCGCCAGGCATGGCGTAGGCCATATCACCGCTATCGATGTTGAGGAGAATGTCCTCGCCATCGCAACCAAACGGGCCGCCTCTGGAGGCTTGAGCCAGCGGATTCGTTTCGTCAGGGTCGCCCCCGGCCCGTTGCCCTTCGTTGATCACAGCTTTGACATTGTCTTTTCCAAGGATGCGATTGTCCATATCGCCGACAAGCATGCGCTGATGCGCGAGGTGTTCAGGGTGTTGCGACCGGGAGGCTGGTTTGCAGCATCCGACTGGCTGATCTCCCATGACAGGGAGCCTTCACCTGAGATGGCACGCTATATCGCCGCTGAGGGCCTCGATTTCGGGATGGCTTCGCCCTCGCGCTATCACGCCGCGATGCTCGCAGCGGGTTTCAGCGATGTTGAAATCTCCAGCCGCAATAGCTGGTATCGTGAGACGGCCAAAGTAGAGCGCGATCGCCTGGCCGGTCCCCTTTATGCGGAGGCGGTGCTGCGTTTGGGCCGGGATTTCGTTGATCACAACATCGACATCTGGAACAAGATGCTTGTGGTACTGGACAGCGGTGAGCATTGTCCTGCCCACCTCCGCGCCAGGCGGCCGGTTGAGGGTCCCGGGGGGCGGTAAGATGATGCGGTCTCAATTGCCGCCGGGCAGCCATCGCTTCTCGATGCGGCAGGCCACGGAGTAGGCGGGATTGAAGACGTTGGCGACGTGGTAGCGGACAGCCATGCCCATGAGGTGGCAGGCCGCCGCAGGGTCGAGCCCGTAGTCGGCGGCGAGCCAATGCAACATTTCGGTGGTGGCGTGCTGCAGAGCCTGATCGAGCGGCCGGGCATTGCCGATAGTGAAGATTTCGGTTTCCGTCTCGCCACGCGGCCAGCCGATGGTCTTGCCCTTGATGAGCTTGAATTCGACTTCAACTTCTGCCGTTGTCTCGATACCTGTTCCTGCGATCTCGCCATCGCCCTGCCGGGCATGGACATCACCGAGGAAGAACAGCGCGCCCGTGACTGCTACCGGCAGCATGGCGGTGGTTCCCGGCCTGAAGCCGCGATAGTCCATGTTCCCGCCATAGGGGCCAGAGGTGGCGGTCGAGATGGCTTGTCCAGCGGTGGGGGCGACGCCGAAACAGCCGATCATGGGCTCGACGGGAAGCGACCAGTCACGCAAGGCGGGTGGTGGCACCTCGAGGGTGACCCGGCCCGCAGCAATGTCGATCAGCCAGTCGGTCTTGTCACGGCGGGGCAGCATCGCTGCGGCCGATGGCTCGACAACGCCATGACTCAGGCCGGCCCGTGTCCAGCCGGACCCGCGGTTCAGGGTAATGCGACGGATGGTAATGGCGAGCGTGTCCCCGGGCTCGGCTCCATTTACGAGTATGGGACCGGTCATGGGATTGGGATCGGCTCCTCGCTTCTTGCCCTCCCGGTCGAAACCATGGGCATCGAGCGTCTCGACAATCACCACATCGCCCGGCGCGACGGCGAGCACGGGAGCATGTGAACCAATGGTGTTGCGGGGGTTCACGGGTCCGAGGCGATGTATGGGCATGGCGCAGAGATTGGCACGGGCCGGGGGTGCATGTCACCGGTCGCCGGCATCGGTGCCGCCCGGCGCTTGTGATTCTCTGCAACGCAGGTGCTGGCAGTCCGCCGCGATCGTCGAGATGTTGCGCAGCATTGAAAGCTTGGATGTTGCCGCATAAGTTAACAACTACTGTGGCGCTGCACGGCAGCGGTCTCCATGGGGAGACACTATGTGGCCCAAACGATCCGGGATACAGGGGGCAAGCCAGAGCCCGATCTGGTCGATGGTCCTTGTGCTGCTGCTATGCCTGCTTTTGGCAGGTGGCCGTCCGGCCGCAGCCGATGCGCGGCCGGTCATCGTGATCGACCTGCAGGGACCGATTGGCGTGGCCACTGAACTCCACCTGAACGAGGCGATTGAAGCTGCAGGAGCGAGGTCGGCGAGCCTCCTCATTGTCAGGCTCAACACGCCGGGAGGGCTGGTGTCCTCCACGCGTGCGATTATCCAGAAGATTCTCGCTCTGGATTTTCCGGTCGTTGTATACGTGTCGCCAGCTGGTGGCCACGCCGCCTCTGCCGGAACATACATTGCCTATGCCGCCCATATCATTGCCATGGCACCGGGGACCAACATCGGTGCGGCAACGCCTATTCAGCTTGGAGGCGTTCCCGGTCTTCCCGGCACTCCCGAGCCGAGGCCCCAGGACCGTGACAGCCCCGGTTCACCAGCTGGATCCAGGGACGGTGCGGCGGACATGAAGGCTGTGAACGACGCCGCGGCCTTTCTTCGCAGTCTCGCGCAGCTTCGTGGGCGCAACGCAGAATGGGCCGAGAAGGCGGTGAGGTCAGCCGCTACACTGTCAGCCGAAGACGCCTTGAAGGAACAGGTGATCGACTACGTCGCGAGCGATTTGACCGAATTGCTCGGCAAGCTTGACGGCCGCATGGTGCAGGTAGGTCAGCGGAGCGTCAATATCACCACTAAGGGCGAGCCCATCGTCGTGCTTTCGCCCGGCTGGCGTGTGCGCGTATTGTCCATGATCGCCGATCCCAACGTCGCTTTTCTCCTCATGCTCGTCGGTATCTATGGCATCGTTTTCGAGATGTACTCACCCGGGTTGGTGGGTCCCGGGGTCCTCGGTGCAATCAGTCTCATCCTGGGGCTTGTGGCGCTGACTGTGCTCCCTGTTCAGCAGGCTTCACTCCTGCTGGTGGTTGTCGGCATCGCCTTCATGCTGTTTGAAGCCTTCACGCCGGGCTTCGGTATTGCCGGGTTCGGAGGCCTTGCCGCCTTCATTGCCGGAGCGGCGTTTCTATTCGATCCGGCACAAGCCGATATCGACATCAGGATTGGGCTGCCTTTGCTCGTCAGTGCTGCGGCTGTGACGGCCATTGGCCTGATGGTTGTTGGCGCCTTCGCGCTCAAAGCACGAAAGCGCGCTGTCGTGTCCGGCCGCGAGCAGCTCCTGGGTAGCATTGGACAGGTCCTGACATGGCAGGAGGGGTCGGGCAGCGTTCGCGTCATGGGCGAAGTCTGGTCGGCGACGAGCCGCGACGACATTCATGTAGGCCAGGCGGTCCGCGTCGTGTCGAGGCATGGTCTTACACTCGAAGTGAAAGGCACTGACACATGGAGGAACTGATCATGAGCCTTGGCGACATTATGGGGCTGTTGGCGTATCTCGTTCCGGCCATCATTGTGGCTGTCCTGTTGCTTCAGGCCTTCCGCATCCTGCGCGAGTATGAACGTGGCGTCGTGTTCACACTGGGACGTTTCTGGAAGGTGAAAGGCCCAGGCCTGGTCATACTGGTTCCAGGTATCCAGCAGATGGTGCGGATGGACTTGCGAACCAGGGTACTGGATGTGGAGCCGCAGGACGTCATCACCAGCGACAACGTGTCGGTAAAGGTCAATGCCGTCATCTATTTCCGGGTGATCGATCCCGAACGGGCGATTATTCAGGTGGAAAAATTTCACGACGCCACCAGGGAACTGGCGCAAACGACGCTGCGTTCCGTGGTTGGGCAGCACGAACTCGACCAGATCCTGTCCGAGCGCGAGAAGATCAATGATCATATCCAGCATATTCTCGACGAGCAGACCGCAGCTTGGGGAATTAAGGTATCGAATGTGGAACTCAAGCACGTCGACCTCAACGAGCAGATGGTCAGAGCCATCGCCAAGCAGGCCGAGGCCGAGCGTCTCAGGCGCGCCAAGGTGATTGACGCCGAAGGCGAGTTGCAGGCCGCCGAAAAATTGTTGCAGGCCGCAAGAATCATGTCGCGGCAGGTTGAAGCAATGCAGCTGCGCTACCTCGGGGCCCTGCTCAACGTGGCAGGCGACAAAGCTTCAACGATCGTCTTCCCGGTTCCGGTAGACTGGCTGGATACGCTCGGCCGGCGAACGCGGCGCAGGTCGCGGCAGTGAGTGCAATGCGCATCGCGCAATACCAGGACAAGAATTGACCGGGAGCGGAACCTGCGCCAAACGCGAGGGGCTTTGCTGACATCGCGCCGACTGGTTCTATCAGCCTGCTGTCAGCGCCATTGTTGCACATTCTGAAAATACTGGACGCAGAACTGGAGCAGTGCAAATGGCAATCATCAAAGGCGATGCCGGCCCCAACAAGTTCGATGGCACCTTGCAGGACGACGAGTTGTCTGGCCTTGGCGGCAACGACACGATCGGAGGCAGGGCTGGCAATGACACGATTTTCGGTGGGGCCGGTGCCGACAAGCTAGAGGGAGAGGCCGGCAACGATGTGGTCTTTGGCGATGCTGGCAATGACAAGATCGAGGGTGGTCTCGGCAACGACACGCTGTACGGCGGCAGCGGCAACGACGAACTCTCGGGTGGCGCGGGCGCCGATGTCTTGCGCTGCGGGATTGGCAGCGATACGGTGGAAGGCGGAACTGGTTCCGACCGGCTCCTCGGCGGTGATGGTGTCGACACCTTTGAATTCGAGCACGGATATGGCCGCGACACGATTGCCGACTTCCAGGATGGAAGCGACTTGATTGACCTGACCGACTTCAATTTCACCAATGCAGCGGCAGCCAAGGCTTTCGCAGTACAGGCCGGCGCCGACGTGCGCTTCGATTTCGGTGCAGGCGATGTGCTGATCGTCAAGAACATCACCCTCGCGGCGTTGGGCGATACCGACTTCCTGCTATAGGCTTGTCGTCAGGACAGAGACTTACCTAAAGGCAAGGCACAATGGTGCTAGATAACTGTGTCGCCGAAGAAGTCCGGCAGGTGGGCGTGGCCGCCTGAAAAGCCTGCCACAGCGGCAAGGTCGGGAAGATGATCCTGGGCTGTTGCTGGAAGCTCCGGACTTGCGCCGTGCGCCACATCAGGAGGTGTTTCTGCCGGCGGTTCGTGCAGCCCTGTTGCCGCAGCTGGAAGGTCCGGAAGCAGGTCGGCGACAGGTTCAGGGACCTGGCCAAAAATGCCGGCAAGACCGGTAAAGATAACACGTGCCATGAATCACTTCCCGGGCGGTGAATTCCACTTGATTAACTACGCTACGGGAAGCGTTGCCCTGTGTCAAATCGGGACGGCGGCTTAACCATCGCTCACAGAGCGTTTAGGCTATTGACGCGGCTTGCGGACTCGGAAGCGATCCCTTAAGCGCTCGCCATGACAGAACATATCCTCATCGTCGATTTCGGCTCGCAGGTCACCCAGCTTATCGCCAGGAGGGTTCGCGAGGCCGGAGTCTATTCGGAAATCGTGCCGTTCCAGTCGGCCGAGAAGGCGCTCGACCGCGATGGGCTTAAAGGCATCATTCTGTCGGGCGGGCCTGCCTCGGTACATGAGCATGAATCACCCAAAGCCCCGCAGCGGATCTTCAGCCGCGGTCTTCCCGTGTTGGGCATTTGCTACGGCCAGCAGGCCATCTGCGCGCAGCTTGGTGGCAAGGTTGAAGCGTCTGACCATCGCGAATTCGGCAGGGCCTATGTGGAGGTCAGGGCACCTTGCGGTCTCTTTGATGGAGTCTGGGAGGTCGGCGAACGACACCAGGTGTGGATGAGCCACGGCGACCGGGTAACGGCATTGCCGCCCGGCTTCGTCCCGGTAGCGGTGAGCGACGGAGCCCCGTATGCGGCGATCTGCGACGAGCAGCGGCAGTTTTACGGCGTACAGTACCACCCTGAAGTGGTTCACACCCCCGATGGCGCGAAGCTCCTGAAGAACTTTGTGATCGCCGTCTGCGGCGCGCGCGGCGACTGGTCGATGCGGCACTTCAAGGCCGACATGATCCACCGAATCAAGAAGCAGGTCGGATTCGAACGGGTGATCTGCGGGCTATCCGGTGGTGTCGACAGCGCAGTTACCGCGCTCCTGCTCCACGAGGCGATTGGGGAACAACTCACCTGCATCTTCGTCGACCATGGCCTCATGCGGCTCAATGAGGCTGAGGAAGTGGTGCAACTCTTCCGCGAACACTACAATATTCCACTCATCCACGCGGATGCTGCCGACCTGTTCCTCGGGGCACTGGCCGGCGTGACCGACCCCGAGGCCAAGCGCAAGATCATCGGCAGGCTGTTCATTGATGTGTTTGAGAAGGAGGCCAAGAAGGTCGGTGGGGCGGCATTCCTCGCACAGGGGACGTTGTACCCGGATGTGATCGAAAGCGTCTCTTTCACCGGCGGTCCGTCGGTCACCATCAAGTCGCACCACAACGTCGGTGGACTGCCTGAGCGGATGAACATGAAACTCATCGAGCCGCTGCGTGAACTGTTCAAGGATGAAGTGAGAAAGCTGGGCGAAGAGCTCGGAATGTCACATCAATTCGTCGGCAGGCATCCGTTCCCGGGGCCCGGGCTGGCCATCCGCATCCCGGGTGACATAACGCGCGAGAAACTCGACATCCTGCGCCGGGCCGATGCGATCTATCTGGAGGAGATCCGCAAGGCTGGCCTTTACGATGCCATCTGGCAGGCTTTTGCGGTGCTTTTGCCGGTAAGGACAGTAGGGGTGATGGGTGACGGACGAACCTATGATCAGGTGCTTGCGCTGCGGGCGGTGACCTCGACGGACGGCATGACCGCCGAAAGCTTTGCCTTCGACCACGCCTTCCTGGCGGCCGTTGCAACAAGAATAATTAATGAAGTCAAAGGGGTTAGTCGCGTTGTTTACGACGTCACTTCAAAACCGCCGGGAACCATCGAGTGGGAGTAGGGATCACGGGTGGCGTGACACGATCCCGTCAATGGCCGCCATGACCGTGTCGAGAAAGCCATCAAGTTCCTTGGCTTCGAGGTAGTTGAGGCCCTGTTTGCGGCCCTTCAGGAACTCGCCGATCGAGAAGGTCGCCCGTTCGATTCGCTGCATCACCGCAAGCGAAAGCTGTGGAATGATGATTTCGGGCTGCGAGGTGATCTCCATGCCGCTGCGCCTGATCATGGCGGGCCGCAGGTAATGTACTTCGCGGAACAGCTTCGTTGTGGCGATGCGCTCGCCTGCCAGTCGCGACTGCTGCAGCATGCCAATGACGTAGAAGAGTACCAGGCGGTAGCCCCGTTTGCCGGCTTCTTCCTTGAAACTGATGTCCTCTGCCAGTGACATGAACTGAGGCAGATCGCGCCACGATAGATCGACGACACCGGTGCGGACCGGCATGGAAAGCACGCGGTCAAACAGCGCCATCTGGCCCTGGACTTTCTGGAAATCAATCGGAAAAGTGCGCTCCGGCCACCGGTCCTTGAGGTCCTGCTTTGGCCAGCCGGCGTCAAACAGCACCGGATTCTTGCGGGCCAGGATGAGGTATTCAGTCAGGAGGCGCGCAAACAGCGACTTGCCATTGCGCGCCTCGTCGGAGGTTACGACGTAAAGTGCCGCATCCGCCATTGATCAGGATGCGGCGGCTCGCACGTTGGTGAGGCTTTGAACCACTTTGAGGCGCGACAGCTCGGCATCGATGTCCGAAATCCACTTCCTGACATAGCCGCGCAGGACAAATGAGAAGTTGCCGGGCGAACCATCAGCCGCCTTGTTGTCGATGAAGTCCTTGAAGGGAACGCCGGCCAGATCGACCTGTTCGTAAGCCATTTCGTTCAGCTTCGGAATGTCAATTTCCTGGGCATGGGCGGCATCACCGAAATAGCGCCGGTATGTCTTCTGGTCCCACTCGAAGAAGTTGGTCTCGTTGATGAAGTTGCGGGCCAGCACATAGTCGAGCCCGTTGAGGTACTTCGAGATTTCACCGATTTCATCGAGGGAGGCGATTGATGGACCGATAATGTGAAAAAGCGTCAGGTTGAACTGGCCATTGCGGGCCGCCTCGAGCACGCCGATCTTTTCGAAAGTGTCGAGAGCGTAGGACAGATTGCCGGCTTTCAGATCGACTACTGTCACCGGCACATTGGCGGTTTCCATGGTGTCGAGAATGCGCATTTGATGCGCGACATTGGTGAGGTCGATGACCTCAGTGATTGCCGGATAGAAGCGCTTGAGCGTGCCGCGGGGACTTTCCGTGTCAAAGGCGCGGGTCAGGACATTCTTGCGTGCCAGATGGTCCATTAGGGCGCGCGCAATAGTCGTTTTGCCGGTCCCGCCCTTGTCGGCACCGACCAAGATCAATGTGGGTTTCATAAGGTATTCCTCCCGCCCGATAATAACAACATACCTGTCTGGCCGCCCCGCTTCGACACTGGTCAGCCATAATGACCGTTCTGTGGCCTTTTTGCTACAACCAGATTGCTGCCATGGCAAGGCAGTTAGCCATATGGTCCTTCCAGGCCGAGATCCTCCATCAATGTTCTGTATTCGTTGATGGTGCGAACAAGGGTGGCGCCGTAGCGTTCGATCAGCTCACCCTTGCGGTTGTCGTCGGCGGCGGTTGCAAGGGCCCCCCAGATCGCAGCCATGGCTTCCGCGGCGGCCCGTGCCCTGGCAACATCTGCAGCCTCGTTACAGGTCCGCAGGAGGTGTGCCGGCGTGACCTTGCCGATACCTTTCACGGTTCTGGAGCCGGCATTGACATAACCTTCCGGCAGATCGCCCTTCAGGTTGGTGACAGACCTGTATTGGATCACATCGAAGATCTGATCGACGGCCTGCCGGGCGCCTTCAACGCGCGAGTGATGCTCGGTGTCCGCTGCCGCGTGCGGCAGAAGCTGCAGTTTGCCCCGATGGCGCTCTTCGATGTCGAGATAGGGGAGCATGGGGCCGGAGCACTTGCCGGTCTTGGCGTCGACGAAGATGTCCGCATCGATACAGGCAAAGCGCAACTTACCGCTCGCCAGCGCTGCGTCGAGAGCCGCAGCATCGACCACTTCGCCACGGTCATAGTTGATCAGCACAGCGCCGTCGTTCATGGCGGCGAACACCCTGCCGTCGATGACCCCGGCATTGGCGTATTTGCCAGTGACGGTATTGAGCGCGCCAAGGCCGGTATGGGGCGAGATGAAGTCGGCGTGCCGGGCTGCCGTCTCAGGGCTTTCGGCATAAGTGAAACCCTCGCACTCAATCCACTCCTTGTGCCGCGGTCGGGCATGGATAGCCACACGCATGCCGAAGGCCTTTGCCAGTTTGGCGACTTCGCGGCCGATATTGCCGTAACCGATGATGGCAATCTTCTTGCCCTCGAGCTTCTCGGTAGGGAACTCCCTGAGATTGCGACCGGTATCGAACTCCCGGGCAACGACCCGGCGGTGCAGTTCGGCGACGGGAAGATCGGGTGCTACCGACACCAGGGCCTTCATCACCATTTGCGCCGTAGCGCGGCTGTTGAAGCTCGGCGTATTCATTAGCGGCGCCTCGCCACCTTCGCCGTTGCCACCGCCCCACGAGGCCGATCCCATGTTGCCGGTACCAGCTCCGATCCTGACACCGCCCAGCCGGAAGACGGCCGCCCGGGGGATGAAGGTTGCCGCGGCGATCAGCGCGTCATACTGGCCATCCGATGTCTGGGCCAGGATTTCTGACTCCGTGCTGAGATGCGGTTGGTAGAAGAAGTGGATCTTGCCCCTGGCCAGCTTGGCTTTTGGATCGAGGGGGCCATCGTGGAAGACGCCACCCTTGCTCTCGATATGCTGGCGGACGGAACTTGCATCCGGCCTCCCATCGGCACCGAGCTTCAGCCCGATCAGATCGGCGATCAACACCTTGTAGGCGCGACCAGGATCATCTGTTCGTCTGCGGCTGGTGCCCGCCCCAACGGCCGGATATGTCTTGCCGGCTGTTGCCAACAGTTCTTCCAGGACTGCGATTTTGGCTCGGAGATAGGCGTATTTGAGATTTTCGAGAAGCGCGATGACATCGTCCGGCTGCCGGATGCCGCCGATCCACGCACGATAGTCGCCGGGTGTTCCCGGAAAGGCGTTGACATAGCGTGCCACATCGAGACCCGGCTCGTGATCGCCATTCGCATGGGTAATCCCCTCATAACCCAGCAGCTGTTTGGATTTGGCGACGATCCGGGCATGGGTATCGGGATCGGCAACATCGGGATCGCGGACTCTCAGGAGTGTGACCGCAGCGCCCCGCGAGTCGGGCTTGCTTACACCCAGTTCGAAGAGGGGGTTGGCTGCTACCCATTCATTGACCTTTTCACGGTTCTCGACAGAACGCCGGTTCATTTCGGCAACGTTGCCAATCCGCCGTTCCGAGCGAAGCAGGCCGAAGGTCGTCTCGGCGAAGGCGAGGGTGCTGAACGTGTTGATGACACCGCCCAGCATCTTGTCCTTGACGGGGTCATAGAACGGCCCCAGCTCCACACTCCGCTGGCCGGTCAGCGGTTTGCGTGCATCGCTCGGTACTGCCAGCTTGAACTGGCGCGGGATCGCCCAGGAAGGTTCGCGCTGGTTGCTCTCGACAAGCCGCAATGCATGCGGCGTGAACGACGCCACGAAATAGCCGGACACGCCGCCGATTGCCTTCTGGAAGGGCATGAACATGCAGCACTTGGCCATGACGTCTCGCACGAGATCGGATCGCCAGGGCATGGCGCCGAGCATGGAGGTTGCGTCGAGCACCGCGTGATGTTCGGCCTGATTGCGGTCAAGCCATTCCAGCAGATTCTCGATGTCGCGCTCCGTGTAAGTCGTTGCCCCGGTGGTTTCGTGGCCGACGCCGAAGAACACGTTGATTCCCATGTTCTCCAGGGCATCCGCACTCGGAATGGCGCCCTCTTCCTTGCCGAAGTGGACCGAGCTCTCGTTGCCATTTTTGGCGTAGCGCAGCATCTCGATGAGTTGCGCCCCCCAGGACTGGCGAAAGAAGCCGCCGCTACCTGCCTCAACCGACTCCGGTCGCGGCGTGTCGACAAAAACCTGCTGCGTCCGGTCATTGGCATTGACGAGGTGCAGGGCGCAGACAGTGAATCCGCTATGGCCGCCGCCGAGTCCAACTGCCATGCGATTTGACTTGGGAAAGCCGAAATAACGATGGATTTCCCGCATCATATCGAGCAGGAACTTGTCGGCCGGGTAGCCGCGATGCATGCTCCGGCTGACTTCGGCCACAGTGAAGGGGCCGAGATCGCGGCCCCTGTCGTCGAGCTTGCGATAGTTGGACTCAAGCCATGCCTCGAACTCGAAGCGGAGCAGGCGGCCTTCGACCTCGTCGCGGCTGGCGTCGGTTATCGGCCCGACTCCAAAGAACGGGTTGCTGGTCCGCCGCGGAGGCCCCGAGCGGGTCGCCTCGCGGGCCTGCTGGCGCTGGAGATCAAGGGTTTCGATGCTTGGCGTGGCCATAAGGTCTCCCTCCGGGTGAACTGCAACCCGGCCAGTTTTCGATTGGAATGGGTGATGCCCGGAATTCTCTATTGCCGGGAAGCCGGGGCGGGGCCAATCCGAAAGCGTCATCGCAGATTGAATATGCGTCCCGGAGCGCTTGAGCCGGCAAGTTCTTGCACCCGCAAAGGTTTCGACGCTAGTCTGGCCGAGGAGAAAATGCCGTGACCTTGCTTTGGTTGGGGGCCCTGCTGTTCGCCGGACCGCACCTGATGTCGTTATTCTTGCCCCCCGCGCGTGAGGCCTTGCGGCGCATCCTGGGCGACGGTCCGTTCAAGGGCGCGTATGCCTTGCTTGTAATTCTGGGGATCGGCCTGATGGTCTGGGCCTACTCCGGGCTCAGGGCCGGGCCGGCAGCGGCCGATGTTCTTTACAACCTTCCCGATTCATTGCGGCATGTCACGATGCTGCTGGTGCTGCTGGCCTTCCTCTCGCTCGGTGCAGCGCATGGCAAGGGCTATCTCAAGCTATGGCTCAGGCAGCCCATGTCGATCGGCATCGGGCTTTGGGCTCTGGGTCATCTGCTGGTCAACGGCACCCGTGCGGATGTCGTTTTCTTCGGAAGTTTCCTGGTGATTGCTGTTCTTGACATCGTACTTGCGACGCTGCGGGGCAAGGTGCCCCACCATACCCCGCAAATGCGTTCTGACATCATCGCGATTATTGCCGGGCTGGTCCTTTTTGCCGTGTTCCTGTTCGGCTTCCATCCTTACGCTCTCAACCTGCCGGTCATCTGATGCTCCTGCTTGCGGTCGGCGTGGGACTGTTTGTTGCTGCGCATCTCGTCCCCGCCATTCCCCCACTCAAAGCTGGCATAAGCGATGCTGTGGGCCAAAGGTTCTACGGCCCGCTGTTTGGCGGCGTGGCGACAGCGGCGCTGCTGCTCATCGTGTTTGGCTGGCGCCTGAGCGACTTCGTTCCCGTCTATGAGCCGCCGGCCTGGGGGCGGCACGTGAACTTCGCACTGACCGCCGTCGCATTCATATGTCTCGGCATCTTCATATTCCGGGGGAGCTGGCGGCAGGTCCTGCGTTTTCCGCTCGCCATTGGCGTTGTGTTCTGGGCCGCCGGTCATCTCCTGGCCAATGGCGACCTCGCCAGCCTCATCCTGTTTGGGGGAATGCTTGGCTATGGACTGGCCTTTCTTGCCCTGGGATTTGCCACCGGCGCGCGGCCGACGCCGGAAGTCCGCTCCGGGCATGACCTGCTCTCCTGCCTGTCGGGTATTGCACTTTATGTTGCTATGACGCAGCTGCACCCCCTTGTCACCGGCGTGCCGGTCCTGGCCCTGTGGTGATCACGAGTGAATTTCCGGCTGAGCTTGCCCGGTCGCGGCCAGGCGGATATTGATAGCTAATGTCTGTCCACAGCGGTATCAGGCGCCTGACTGCCCCGGAGATTGCCGCCCGCAAGGGCGGTGCGCCGATAGTGGCGCTGACCTCCTACCATGCCCACACGGCGGCCATCGCCGACAAGTACGTGGACTTCCTCCTGGTCGGCGATTCGCTCGGTATGGTTATGCATGGCTTTGAATCGACGCTGCCGGTACCCCTGGAGCTGATGATCATGCATGGCCGCGCGGTGATGCGCGGCGCCAGGCGTGCCCTGGTCGTGGTGGACATGCCTTTTGGCTCCTATGAAGAAAGTCCCTCCCAGGCCTTCCACAATGCGGCACGCGTGATGAAGGAAACCCAGTGCGGGGCGATCAAGCTCGAAGGTGGCAAGCGGATGGGCGAGACGATCCGGTTCCTCACCGAGCGCGGCATCCCTGTCATGGCCCATATCGGTCTCACCCCGCAGTCCATCAATGTGCTTGGCGGGTTCAAGACTCAGGGCCGGACGCGCGATCAGTGGGCGGCGATCGAGGAGGATGCCAGGATTGTTGCGGAGGCCGGCGCCTTTGCCACGGTCATTGAAGCGGTGGCCGCGCCATTGGCGGAAAGGATCACAAGGAGCATCCCGGTTCCGACCATCGGCATCGGCGCCTCGGCGCAATGTGACGGCCAGATTCTCGTCATGGAGGACATGCTCGGCTTGTCGCCGCGGGTGCCGAAATTTGTCAAAGAATTCGGCAGGGTCGGACGGGCCATCGAGAAAGCCATCAAGCGCTACGCCGACGACGTTCGCACCCGGCAGTTCCCGGCTGCCGAGAATATTTACGACGTTAAGGAATGAGGAAAGTCCCTGGCGGCCAAATGCCGGAGCCGACGCCACACCACCGCTTTGCCACATATTGAACCTATCCCCGGGGCGTCCAGTTGCGGTGAGGCGGCGACATGTTGAACAGGCGTTCCCTGCTGGCCGGCGGCTTTGT
Organism: uncultured Rhizobiaceae bacterium; assembly: GCA_964543235.1. GTDB lineage: Bacteria > Pseudomonadota > Alphaproteobacteria > Rhizobiales > Aestuariivirgaceae > JANMMJ01. The sequence continues at coordinate 34,648 of CAZIXE010000035.1, forward strand.
TGTAACAGCCATGGCGCGATCGGCCGGGGCCAGGGCAGATGAACCGTCTGCGGTTCTTGAATTTGCGGCACGGCAGGTGCCACTGCTCGGGCCGGACGGCCCGTTTACGACCGTCTGGGCTGCTGGCGGAACCTGGCCTCCGCCCGTCTTGCGGGCCAGGCAGGGTGAGCCCTTCACCGTGCGTCTGCGCAACCTGCTCGATCAGGACATCGCATTGCACTGGTATGGTGTGCGCGCTGCCGCGGACGTCATGAGCGTCAGGGTTGCGGCAGGTTCTGAAAATGCGCTGGACTGTACATTCACCCCGCCGGATGCCGGCACTTTCTGTTTCGGCCCGATTGCGGACGTCTCGCTGCTGCGCGAAATGGGCGTCTACGGCCTCCTGGTGGTTGAGGAGCGCAACGGTCTGGGCGAACTCCATGACGTGCCGCTGATCATCGATGACTGGAGAGTCACCGATGCCGGACGGATCGATCCCGAGAGTTTCGGGTCGCTCGAGGATGCCATCGGCCAGGGCCGGCTGGGCAATTGGTTTACCATCAACGGCGCTTCCCGGCCGCGAATCGCGGTACCGCGCGCAAGGGTTGCCCGCCTGCGCCTCCTCAATGCCGCCAACGTCCGCACCATGTCGCTGCTCTTCAAGGGCGCTGACCCCCTGGTGGCGGCCCTGGACGGCCAGCCCATCGCCCCGCGCAGCATCGGCGCCGCGCCGCTCGTCTTGGCGCCAATGCAGCGCTGTGACCTGCTGCTGCCGGAGGGCGACGAGGATGTAACTGTCGCTCTCGACCTGTTCGAGGATGTTGTGGAACTCGCCCATCTGTTTCGCACGGGGGAGGCCGGCGCCGCAACACTGCCCGACAATTTCCGGCTCCCGGCCAATCCGGTCCCACTGGCGGGCGGTACCGGTGAGATCGTCACCGCGCCATTGATCATTGAAGGCGGCGCTGGCGGGGGCATGAAGTCGGCTCGTGTCGATGGTCAAGTTATGGAACTTCGCGCCCTCCTGGAGCAAGGCCTGGCCTGGTCGCTCAATGGCACCGCAGGCATGGCCCGGGAGGCTTGGCTCGAGGTTACGAAGGGCACGCAGGTGAGGATAGAATTGGACAACCGCACGCGGTTCGAGCAACCGCTGCACATCCACGGCCATGTTTGGCGGATCGAGGAGCAGGACGGCAAACCTCTGGCCGACGCGCCCTGGCGGGATACCGTAACGGTAGGCGCTGGCAAGAAGTCCGTGCTCGGCTTTGTGGCCGACAATCCAGGCCGCTGGGGACTCCACAGCTCGATCGCCGAGCGCATGGATGCAGGCCTCATGACATCGTTCATCGTGCGTGCTTGATCCCATTTACACCCGCCGCTTGGGTGGCATAAGCTGCATCAATGGCTTGGATGACATGGGCCATGGGTATAAGGGAGCAAACAATGAAGCTTACACGTCGCGTAGTGATGACGGCCGCAGCCGTAGCGGTGCTCGGCCTCACTGCACAGGCACAGGCCGCCGGTCTCAAATTCGGGGTTGCCGCTGAGCCCTATCCGCCATTTTCTTCCAAGGATGCTTCCGGCAAGTGGGTCGGCTGGGAAATTGATCTGATGAACGCCCTTTGCGCGGAAATGAAGGAAGAGTGTGAACTTACCGAAGTCGCCTGGGACGGCATCATCCCGGCACTCACGTCCAAGCAGATCGACGTGATCTTCTCGTCGATGTCGATCACTGCCGAACGCAAGCAGACCATCAATTTCTCCTCCATGTATTACAACACCCCGACGGTGATCATCGGCCCCAAGGACGGCGACATGGACATCAGTCCTGAACATCTGAAGGGCAAGATCATCGGCGTGCAGGTTTCCACGGTGCATGAGAAATATGTGCAGAAATATTTCGGCGGCGGTTCCGAGGTCAAGACATATGCAACGCAGGATGAAGCCAACAACGACCTGGCGGCTGGGCGGCTCGACTATGTTCAGGCCGATGGATCGGCACTCGACGCGTTCCTGCAGACCGACCAGGGCAAGGCCTGCTGCGAGTTGAAAGGCCAGGTGCCGGACGATCCGGAAATCCTTGGCGAAGGTGTGGGGGCCGGGGTCCGCAAGGAAGATGCCGCACTGCTTGAGAAGATCAATGCAGCCATTGCCGCTCTCGCCAAGGCCGACAAGTTCGACGAGATTACTGCCAACTATCCTGAACTCGTCGGCAAGATGATCGTTCCGCAACCCTGAGGACGGTGCGGCCCGTAACGCTGTTGCGGGCCGCCTCCCTGCGGCGGCATGGCCACGAAACCGGGTTTTCCAGAAGTTTTCGGCTTCGGCCCGACGGGCTATGGTGACGAACTCCTGTGGGGCGCGGCGATGTCCATTGGCATCGCATTGTTCGCCTATACGCTTGGCCTGCTCATCGGCATCATCGGCGCAATCTGCAAGCTCTACGGCAGCAAGCTCACCCGCACGATACTCGAGGGCTATACCACACTGGTCCGTGCGGTCCCTGAGCTCGTGTTGATCCTGCTGCTGTTTTACGCAGGCACAGCCTCGCTCAATGTTCTCCTTGAAAAGTTCGGCTTCGGCAGCGTGTCGATCAATGGCTTCATCGCAGCGGTGGTGGTACTCGGCTTTGTGCAGGGAGCCTATTCGACGGAGGTGCTGCGCGCTGCGATCCAGGCAATTCCCATTGGCCAGCTCGAAGCGGCGCGGGCCTACGGCATGTCGCCCTGGCTCGAGTTCAAGCGCATCACCTTGCCCTCATTGCTGCCCTTTGCGCTGCCCGGCCTCGCCAATCTCTGGCTCATCTGCACGAAGGATACTGCGCTCATTGCGGTCGTCGGCTACACGGAACTGGCGCTGGCCACGCGTCAGGCTGCCGGCAACACCAAGATGTATTTTGGGTTCTTCCTCGTTGCTGGCGCGATTTATCTTGTCATCAGCCTGCTCTCCCAGCGGGGCTTCAATATGCTCGAGACGCGGGTCCGCCGCGGCCAGCGTCGACAGGTGTGAGGCGCTGCCATGGGGTGGACAATCGCCAAGAACATTATCAAGTACGGGATCATCGGTATCCTCTGCGCCCTGGTGCTGCTGATCGCCTATTGGCTGGCCTTTGCCTCACGCTGGGACTGGATTTTCAGTTATCTGCCGCTACTGCTGAAGGGCTTGTGGCTGACCATCTTGCTGCTGGTTTTGTCGGGGGTTCTGGGTTTCATCCTCGCCGTACCGATCGGTCTTGTGCAGGTCACCGGGCCCCTGTGGTTGGCGCTCCTGGCCAGGGGCTTCTGCACGGTGATCCGTGGCACCCCGCTGCTCGTGCAACTGTGGCTCATCTATTATGGTCTCGGCGCCCTGTTTCCGCAGATCGCGGCGGCCTACCCGGAGTTTCGCCAGAACTTCCTGTGGCTGATCCGTCTCGACGCCTTCTACTACGCGCTCCTCGCCTTCACGTTGAGCTTTGCCGGTTACGAGGGCGAAGTGATGCGGGGCGCCTTCCTGGGCGTGCCGCGCGGCGAAATCGAGGCAGCACGGGCCTTTGGCATGTCGCCCTGGAAGGTGGTGACGCGGGTTTGGTTCCCGCGCGCGGTGAGGCTGGTGCTCCCGACGCTTGCCGGCGAGACGGTGCTGCAGCTCAAGTCGACGCCTCTTGCATTCACCGTGACCGTGATGGATCTCATGGGAGTCACGTCGAAGATCCGCCAGGATACCTACAACACTTTTGAACCGCTGATGCTTCTGGCCGTGATCTACATGTGCCTTACTTTCATCATCGTCTGGCTGTTCAAGCGCATTGAACTCATGGTACCGCAGAAACGATGATCGAGGACCACATCAGGGGCTTCGCCGAAGAGCTCGTGGCGATCCGGCATGACCTCCACATGCATCCGGAACTGCTGTTCGAGCTGCCGCGTACCAGCGCGGTCGTGGCCCGCGAACTCAGGCGGTACGGCTACGAGGTGACGACCGGCATCGCCCGGACCGGCGTGGTGGCGACGCTCAGGAACGGCACGAGCACGCGAAGCATCGGCCTGCGGGCTGACATGGATGCCTTGCCGATCCATGAGACGACCAACCTTCCCTATGCCAGCCGCACGCCGGGGCTGATGCATGCGTGCGGCCATGATGGACACACTACCATGCTGCTTGGCGCAGCGCGCTATCTCGCCGAAACCCGCAAGTTCGACGGTACCGTGCACCTGATATTCCAGCCTGCGGAAGAAGATATCGGCGGCGCCAAGCGGATGATCGAAGAGGGAGTCTTCGAGCGGTTTCCCTGCGACGCCGTGTTCGCCCTGCACAACATGCCGGGCGATGAACCCGGGCAGATCTCGGTAAGACCTGGACCGATCACCGCCGCGGTTGACATCGTCAAGGTCGTGGTGCGGGGTGTGGCGGGCCACGGCGCCCTGCCGCATACAGCCGTCGATCCCGTTGTGGCCGCGTCCGCCATCGTCATGGCACTGCAAAGCATCGTGGCGCGCAACGTCGATCCGCATGATTCGGCGGTCGTCACGGTTGGCGGCTTCAACGCCGGATCGCTCGCCACCCAGATCCCGGAGGACGCGACGCTGAGCATCGGCGTGCGCACCTGTAACAATAACGTGCGCAACCTCATGAAGCGGCGCATTCCCGAGTTGATCCGGGCCCAGGCCCGCTCCTTCGGCTGCGAGGCTGATATCGATTTCGGCCATGGCTATGCCTATCCGCCCGGCGTCAATACGCCCAGGGAAGCCGCCTTTGTGCGCGAATTGGCAATCGAGATGGGGCAGGACCCGGAAAAGATTGATCTGCGCGGGCCTATTATGTTCTCCGAGGACTTTGCCTATATGCAGGAAGTCGTGCCTTCCTGCTATTTCGGGTTTGGGAACGGGCCGAGCAAGAGCCTCCATGACCCGGGCTATGACTTCAACGACGAACTGCTGATCAAGGGGCCGGCCATGTGGGGCCGGCTCGTTGAGAAGTACTTGGCCCGGGCGTAAACCGCCCGGGACACTAATCCTGAAGCTCCCTGATGTGATCGACGAGGGCGCGGATCTTCTGCTCCGTCGACAGGTCCGTGGCAGGATCTCGGGCCTTGGCGCCGCGGTGCTGCTCCGAGAAATAGGTCCCCCAGACCGGCATGTCGCGGCTGCCATGGGCGCGGACTGCAAGGCGTCCGTCAATCACACCGTAAATATAGTCGTAGGGAAAGACCCCCTTGTGGCGCTCCGTCAGCGTGCCAAGCGGTTGCGGCTTCACCGCCAGGGCGCCGGCCACCGGCCCATCGCCTTGGCCGTCAAAGCCATGGCAGGGCGCGCAATTGGACCGGAACAGGGCAGTCGCGTCGAAATCGGCCTTGCCGGCGCCACGGGCCGGCGCAGTGAGCATCCCGGCAACCATGCTGGCAGACATGAGGATGAGAAACATTCGCATTCGGCACTGCCCTAGATCACCGTTCCGCGTGTAGCAGATAGGGGGCAATGCCGCCGCTGCCCATGACGCAGATCAACCGGCAGTGTATTCGCACACAAAATTGGTGAGCCCGGATGGGATCGAACCATCGACCCTCTGATTAAAAGTCAGATGCTC
>CAZIXE010000036.1:0-12514 GCA_964543235.1 uncultured Rhizobiaceae bacterium
AAACCGGACAGATCATTCGCTACCTAGACCGGACAAATCATGTGCTCTCTACAGGGGCGGGACACTGCGCTTGCTTTCACGGGGCGATGCCGATATAGGGTCGCCATCCCCGAGACAGTGGGCGGTTAGCTCAGCGGTAGAGCACTACGTTGACATCGTAGGGGTCACAAGTTCGATCCTTGTACCGCCCACCATTTTCCTCAAACATCGCAAGTGCTTAGAAGCCACTCCCGGTTCGGGCCGGAGGCGGTGTGGAGCGGTCTGGCGGAAGGAGATCGACGGGATACAGCCAAGATCGGAGGCCAGCTGCACGGCAGGAGTGCCGCATCGGACCGGGCCCCGGATGCGGCTTGTCCCCTGATCGATCCGGCAGCATGCGATCCATGTTTGTGACGATTGGCACTTTTTGCAGGTGTGCCGGGCGTTGCAAGAACGCGAGTTGAGACAATCATGATTGCCGGACGCGGGATGAACTGAAAGCCCCCACGAGGAAGTCGACAAACACCCGGATCTTCTGCGGCGAGTAACGTCGTTCCGCAAAGAGCGCATAAATCGGCCGATCCATGGGTTCGTAGTCCGGCAGCAACTGAACGAGGCGCCCCCGTTTAATCTCTTCCGCCACCATGAAATCAGGCAGGAGCGAATAGCCATACCCCGTCAGACAGGTGTTCTTCACGGCCTGCGCCGAGGTCATCGTGACGTGCTGCGGCACGTTGAAGTCGATGATCCTGCGCGCATGACGGAACTGCTGCACGCGGCCCCATTCACCGCTGATCTGCGTGACCGATGGAAGCGCTTTGAGGTCTTCAAGTGATTGTGGCGTGCCATACAACTCACACAGCGAGGGTGCGGCCACGACAAGGATCCGTTGGGTGAAAATCTTCTGCGAGATCATCCGAGAATCCCGCAAGGGTGCAAGCCTGATCGCCACATCATAGTGCTCGCCGATCAGATCAACCAGACGGTTTCCGACATCGACCGTGACGCTGAGCTGCGGATACTGCAGCAGGAACCTGGGCAGAGCAGGCGCGAGGCATTCGCTTGCGAATGCGGCGACGCAAGAGATGCGCAGCGTGCCGTGTGGCGCCTCTTGCCGTTCGCGTATGGCGTCACGAAGCGCGCTAATTTCCTCCAGGAGCCCCGTGCTCCTGCTGACGAAATCCTGGCCAGCTTCAGTCAGGCTGCAGTGCCGGGTCGTTCGGTTGAACAGGCGCACACCGAGATGCTCTTCCAATTCGGCGACGATCCGGCTTACCGATGCCGGAGAGAGCCGAAGATAGCGGCTTGCCTCATTGAAGTTCCCCAGACGCGCGACTTCAGTGGCGACGCGCATGCCTGTCAGCAGATCCACGGTATCACTATTCCGATTTTCACAATAATATAACTTGCATATCAGAATTATATTATGATGCAAGATAGTGCATAAGCCGCGGACGATTTCATCGGAGAGACCGACATGGCCAAGAACCCGAGCTGGATCCTGAAGAGCTACCCGACCGGCATGCCGACAGCCGACAATTGGGAGCTGGAAGACCGCCCCAACCCCACGCCGAAAGACGGCCAGCTCTTGGTTCGGACACTTTGGCTGACGGTCGACCCCTACATGCGCGCCCGTATCAGCCAGGCAAAAAACTATGCTGCGGGTTTCGCGCTGGGTGATCTGATGACGGGTGGCGGTATCGGCGAAGTGGTCACGTCCGAAGCGCCGGGTTTCAAGGCCGGCGACATCGTCATGAGTGACTATTTCGGCTGGCAGCCCCTGACTGTCATTCCGGCGGCTTCCGCGAAGATCGTCTCTGACAAGGATGCGCCGCTGCCGGCATACCTCAGCTATCTTGGCATGCCTGGCCTCACAGCCTACTTCGCGCTGCTCAGAACCGGAAATCCCAAGCCGGGCGAAACCGTGCTGATCTCCGCCGCCTCCGGCGCCGTGGGTCAGGTCGCCGGTCAGATTGCCCGGATCAAGGGCTTCGACCCCGTCGCAGTTGCAGGCACCGATGCCAAGCTCGAATGGTGCAAGGAGATCGGCTATCGCGCCGGCATCAATCATCGCACATCAAACGACCTCACATCTGATGTTGCAGCCGCCTGCCCGAATGGGGTCGACGTCTTCATCGATCACACATCAGGCCCGATCCACGACGCGGCGATGCTCAACCTGAACAGGTTTGGGCGAGTCGTCATCGTCGGCACGATTTCACGTGCCGACCGCTTCGAGGAACCCGACATCGGCCTGCGCCATCACAGGCGGATTCTCATCACCCGTGCCCGAATCCAAGGCTTCCTGCTCGACGATTTCGAGAGCGAATATCAGCCCGCCATGGCCGATCTGGTCTCCTGGTATAAGCAAGGCCTCCTCAAGATACGCGAGGACATCGCCCATGGGATCGAATCAGTGCCTCATGCCTTCATCCGCATGTTGAAGGGCGAGAATTTCGGCAAGCAGCTCGTCAAGCTCTGAGCGTGTCACGCGCGCATGGCCTTTGGAGCAGTGTTGGACCGGCAAGGGCTGCAGATTTGCACCTTCAAAGCGTTCGCCAGCCCCATTGACGGGCAAGCGCGAGGCATTCGCGCCAGGAGCCGACAGCACCGGTGGTCGAGACGCTGCGCAGCGAGGCCGCGGCCGCAGCGTGGGCGAGGGCCAGCGCGTCGTCCATGCTCCAGCCTTCATGGAGCCCGTACATCATGCCGGCCGCGAAGGCGTCGCCGGCACCATTGGCGCCGGCGATCTGATCGGCGGGCACGCTGACCGAGGGCTTGCTGTATATACAACCATCCCGCGTTGCAGCAATCGCCAGGGCGGGGCAATGCATGACAGCCACGTCCATGGCCCCCATGTCCAGGACCTTCCTGAGGGCACGGCTGCAGGCGTCGCGGTCGGTAACGCCGTCGGCAAGTGTCGCAAGGCCCGAAATGGCGCCGATTTCGGTGTCGTTGACGATGACCGCGTCGAGGTGGGGAAGGCAGGGACGGACGAGGCGGGCAATGACTTCGGCGCCGACACTGGCGAGTTCCAGATTGGTCTTGAGTCCGGCCGCATGGGCCTTCTTGAGGACCGCCACCCAGCCATTGTCAGCGGATTGCCAAGGGTTATCCATGAGGTGGTGCACGCCGGGCAGGCCGAGGTGCAGCCAGCGGGCATTTGTTGCTGTGAGATCAAAGTGTTCTGGGGTGAGCAAGCTGGCGGTTCCCGCCCGGAAGATGTGAGTGCGGCGGCGGGTTGCGGCGGAGGCGAAGGCCTCGGTGTACTGGGTGACGTCCGCCTCCGTCACATGCATCTGGCGGCGGCCGATCCCGGCCGCGTCGGCCAGGCCGAGGAGGAACCGGCCATCCTCATCGTCACCAATGATTCCAATGGTTTCCACCGGCACCTCCGGGTCGAGGCGCTTCATGTCGAGGGCGAAATTGCAACCCGAGCCGCCACCATGGCGCTCGACGGACAGGATTTCCGCGATGCCATCCTCGGCCGGCCAGTGCGTGACCAGGATGTTGTTGTCGACGCACCAGGTGCCCCCGGTGATGAAGCCGCGGCGATGGCTGGCGGACATGATCAAGCTGCTGTTTTCAGGACCTTTTCGGTGATCTCGCTGTCGGCTGCGAGGTCGCGCGCCGGGGTGATGCCGCGCTTGGCGAGGCTGCCGTGATAGGCCTTGACGGCTTCGGCGGGCTTGAGATTGCCGCTGGCTACTTCACGCATGAAGGTGACCATCGCCAACGGGTCTTCGGCCAGGTTGATCTTGCGGCCGAAAAGGGCGACGCGGGCACCGTATTTCTCGGCCTGGTTCAGCAGTTCGAAGCAGTCGCGGGTGGTGCCGGCGCCGCCACCAAGCACGCCGACGATGACGCTCGGGTCATAAGAGGCCAATTCTTCCAATGGCTTAGGGCCATTGTAGGCGATCTTGAGGAATTGCGGACGGTCGGCCCTGGTGACGCCGGCAAGGCAACGCATGATGCAGTCGTTGACATAAAAGGGCATGAGCTCGGGGGCGATGCCGCAATCGACATTGGGATTGAAGACCTCGAGGAAGTATTTGAAATTATTGCGGGCCGCGTCATCGCGGAAGGCCGAGAAGGCCTCCAGCGATGCGCAGTCGCGGGCCAGGTCATTGTTGAAGGTGATGGAGTAGAGCCCGAGGTCGGTGCCGGTTACCGGGGTTCCGGGGCTGGGGTCGAGACCGCCATGCATGACGCGCGGCAGGGAAGCGGTGCGGAACGGCCGCGAGGGCTCCTTGGCATAGGTGGCACCGCGCATGACCCAGACATCGGTCGTATCGTTGGCGCGGATGGCGGGCTTGACCGGGCTGTCGCGGAATACACCCATCCCGATCAGCGCCTCGAGATTGGCGGCTGAGGTGAGCATGATGTCGACGATGTTCTGCTCGACGATCGCTTTGATATTGTTCAGAAACTCTGGACGGGTGTGATAGCGCGTCCAGCTGCCGTCGGGGTTGCGCAGGGGGCCGCAGGAGGTGATGCTGGGACCCATGTCACCGTCCTTGGCGTCGGCGATGATGAAATCGGTGCGGGTGTAGCGGCCGGCCCGAATGTTGGCAAGCTTGCTGTCCAGTCTGTACACGGTGCTGATTTTCCTCGTGAAATTGGAATTGCGGCGGCGGGCGGGAACAGGCGGGCGACGACCATGCCGGCCGCAGCGGCCTGTCTAGAGCCGGGCGGGCCGGCAAACAAATGCAATTTTTGCAGGCGGGCTCCGGCCAGTGGCTCAGGCCAGGTCCGGCAGGACGCCGGGGACAAAGCGGTCAAACGCGCCGGCTTCAACCATGCCAGCCAACCTCTCGATATCGCTTGAAAATTCGCGATCCTCATGACGCGGCGTGGCAACCGAGCGGATCAGGGCATGGGCGTCCTCGAGCGCCGCCGACGTCGTGAGGGGCCGGTGGAAGTCGATGCCTTCGCAGGCGGCCAGCAGTTCAATGGCGACAATGCGGGCGAGATTGGCGTTCATCGGCCCCAAGCGGCGGCTGCCATGGGTGGCCATCGAGACGTGGTCTTCCTGGTTGGCCGAGGTAGGCGCCGAGTCGACCGAGGCGGGATGCGATAACTGCTTGTTTTCGCTCATCAAAGCTGCCGCCGTACATTGCGGGATCATGAAGCCGGAGTTGAGACCGGGATTGCGGATGAGGAAGGGAGGCAGCAGCGAGATGGCCGAATCGATGAGGGCGGCGATACGGCGCTCGGAGAGCGAACCGGTTTCGGCGATGGCCATGGCGATCGAATCGGCAGCGAAGGCCACCGGCTCGGCGTGGAAATTGCCACCCGAGAGCACGGCGCCGTCCTCGGCGAAGACCAGCGGATTATCGGAAACACCATTGGATTCAATGAGCAGGGTGCGGGCAGCATTGCGCAGGATGTCGATGCAGGCACCCATGACCTGGGGCTGGCAGCGGAAGGAATAGGGGTCCTGCACGCGGTCGTCATTGCTGAGATGGGAGGCGCGGATGGCGCTGCCGGCCAGCAGGCGGCGATATTGCTGCGCTGCAAAAAGCTGGCCGGGATGGGGCCGGAGCGCATGAATGCGGGGGTCGAAGGGGGTATCCGACCCCATGATGGCATCGACGGAGAGGGCACCGGCAAGGATGGCGGCGGCCATGTTGCGGGCGGCGGCGAGGAGGCCGGCCAGGGCGAGGGCGGTCGACACCTGGGTGCCGTTGAGCAGGGCGAGGCCTTCCTTGGGGCCCAGCGGCACGGGCGAAAGGCCCGCATGTTCAAGGGCCTGGGCGCCGGGGATCGGCTGGCCCCGGTGCCAGGCCCGGCCTTCACCGATGAGCACCAGGCTCAGATGCGCCAAAGGCGCCAGATCGCCGGAGGCGCCGACCGAACCCTGGGCCGGGATGACCGGCAATATGTCGGCGTTGACGAGGCCCGCCAGGGCGTCGATGGCGGCTTCCGAGATGCCCGAGGCGCCTTGCGACAAAGCATTGATTTTCAACAGAAGAATGAGCCTCACGAGGCCGGGGTCCAGGGGTTCGCCGACGCCGGCGGCATGGGAGCGGACAATGTTGAGCTGGAGTTGCGAGAGATCTGCGGCGGCGATGCGGGTCCTGGCAAGCTTGCCGAAACCGGTGTTGACGCCGTAGATGGCCTCGCCCGTCGCCAGCAGGCGCGTGACGGTTTCGGCACTGCGCCTGACAAGGCCGCGCGAATTTTCCGAAAGCGCAACCTTTACAGGGCCTTGCAGGGCGTTCGCGAGGTCCTTGATGGTGAGGGGGGAAGCGCCGATGGTGATGGTCATGTGAGCCGCCTGACGGCCGCGCGAAAGGCGGCCGAGATGTCGTCTTCGTGGATGTGGTGGCGGTCGCGCACGATGTGGTGACCGGCAACGATCATATCCTTCACCGCGGCATTGCCGGCAGAGAAGATCCAAGTGTCGAGGGCGGCATCACCCTGGCGCCCGATCATGGCGCTATGTTCCTGATCCAAGACGCAAATGTCGGCGCGAAGACCGGGGGCTATGGCCCCCGTGGGCTGGGCCATGGCGCGGGCGCCGCCGGCCAGGACGGCGTCAAGCAGGGTGCGGCCGGTAGATTGTCCGGGACCGGCGGCGAGGGCATTGCGGGTGCGATCGCGCAGGCGCTGGGAGTATTCGAGCTGCCGGAGGTCTTCGGCGGGGCTCACGGTGATATGGCTGTCGGAGCCGATGGCGATAGCGCCGCCTGCCTGTCTATACAGGGTGGCGGGAAAGATGCCGTCGCCCAGATTGGCTTCGGTGGTGGGACAGAGGCCGGCGACGGCGCCAGTGGCGGCGAGGGCAGCGGTCTCCGGATCCGTCATGTGGGTGGCGTGGACCAGGCACCAGCGGTGATCAACATTTTGACTTTCCAAGAGAAATTCGACCGGGCGGCGGCCGCACCAGGCGGTGCATTCAAAGACTTCCCTGACCTGTTCGGCGACATGGATGTGGACGGGTGCGGTGGGATCGATGGCCGCCAGGACTTCGGCGAGGAGCGCAGGGGTGACGGCACGCAGGCTGTGAGGGGAAATACCTAGGCGATGCAAGGGGTTGGAGGCGATGCGAGAGCGCAGGGCGTGGTAGATCGCCAGGAAGGTCTGCGCATCGTTGAGGAAGCGGCGCTGCCCTTCGGCCGCCGACTTTCCGCCGAAACCGCCGTAATTATAAAGGGTTGGCAGCAGGGTGATGGCGATGCCAGCGCGCTCGGCGGCGTTGAGGCAGCGCAGCGAGAGCTCGGCCGGGTCGGCATAGGGGGTGCCATCGGGCTGGTGGTGAAGGTATTGGAATTCCCCGACAATCGAGAAGCCGCTTTTGAGCATCTCGACGTAGAGCTGGGCGGCGACGGCCTCCAGATCGTCGGGGCCAAGCGTGAGGGCGAAGTCATACATCACTTCGCGCCAGGTCCAGAAACTGTCGGCACCGGGGCCCGCGCGTTCGGCGAGGCCGAGCATCAGGCGCTGGTGGGCATGGGAGTGGACATTGGGGATAGCGGGTATTGCTATGCCCTTGATATGATGGCCTTCTCTTGAGCCTGGCGTAACCGCGGCAATGACCCCGGCGGGATCAACGGTGACGCTGACATCATCCTCCCAGCCGGTGGCGGTGAGGCAGTGGGAAAAGTGGAACTTGCGCTCGGGCATGGCGGGCAGTATACTGTATATACAACCTTATACAAGTTCAAACTCATGCTGCTGACCAATGTAACCCTGGCAACGATGCGGGACGGCTACGGCCTCATCGAGAACGGCGCGGTGCGCCTCGAGGGGGACCGGATCGGCTGGGTTGGCGCGGCAGTCTCCGAGAGAGAAGCCATTGATTGCAAAGGGAAAGTTCTCACACCGGGGCTGATCGACTGCCACACGCACCTGGTCTATGGCGGCAACCGGGCGCATGAGTTCGAGATGCGGCTGGAGGGGGTTTCCTACAGCGACATCGCCAAGGCAGGGGGCGGCATCCTGGCGACCGTCAGGGCCACCCGCACGGCCTCGGAGGAGGAGCTTTTTTCCGCTGCAGAACAACGGCTTGAGTGCCTTCTCGGGGAGGGGGTGACGACGCTCGAGATCAAGTCCGGCTACGGGCTCGATGTCGAAACGGAAATGAAGATGCTGCGGGTGGCGCGGCGCTTGGGCCGCGAGCGGGAAGTCACGGTGGTGACATCCTATCTCGGGGCGCATGCGACGCCGCCCGACGACAGTATTCCGGCAGTTTCCGACGCCATTTCGACGGGTTTCGACACCGAAAAACGTGCATCGACGACCGCCGATTCCGCTGCCAAGGCAGGGGCGGTGATATCAAAGGTGATATCGCCGGAGGCGCGGCGGGCGGCCTATGTCGACCTCATCTGTGACGCGGCGCTGCCGGCCGTCGCCCAGGCCAGGCTGGCCGATGCCGTGGACGGGTTCTGCGAAGGGATCGCCTTCTCGCCTGCAGAAATTGAGCGGGTATTCAGGGTGGCGCAGCGCTACGGGCTGCCGGTGAAGCTGCATGCCGAACAATTGTCCAATCTGGGCGGCGCAAAACTAGCGGCCCGATACAATGCGCTGTCTGTCGATCATATCGAGTATCTCGATCAGGAAGGAGTCGATGCCATTTCGCGATCGGGAACGGTGGCAGTGCTGCTGCCCGGGGCGTTCTATTATCTGCGGGAGAAGCAGGTGCCGCCGGTCGACCAGCTCCGCCGGGCCGGAGTGCCGATGGCGCTGGCGACCGATCTCAATCCCGGCTCGTCGCCGGTGCACTCGCTGCTCGCCACGCTGAACATGGGCTGCGTGCTGTTCGGGCTCAGGCCCGAGGAGGCGCTGCTCGGGGTGACGGCGCACGCGGCGCGGGCGCTGGGGCTCCGAGACCGGGGCATGATCGCGCCGGGACAGAAGGCCGACCTGGCGCTGTGGGATGTCAGGCGGCCGGGCGAACTCTGCTATCCGCTCGGCCTCAATCCACTCCGGGCGGTGATCCGGGATGGCCGGCTGGTGCGGGGGAGCCTGCCATGAACGAGGCGGCGCCACTTTACGTCAAGATCAAGCAGCATATCCTGGGCCATATCCGCTCCGGCGCCTGGCGGCCGGGTCAGCGGGTGCCCTCCGAGAACGACCTGGTCGAGGCCTTCAAGATCAGCCGCATGACCGCCAACCGGGCGCTGCGCGAGCTCACCGCCGACGGCTATCTGGCGCGGGTGCCGGGTGTTGGCACCTTCGTGCGCGAACCCCCGGCGCGGACCAGCCTGCTGGAACTCCGCAACATCGCCGAGGAAATCGCCGGCCGCGGCCACCGGCACACGGCACGGGTGGTCGCGCAGGCGGCGGTCGAGGCGACGCCGTCGCTCGCGGAAGAGTTCGGGCTGGCGCTGCCGGTGCAACTCTCGCATATCGCGGTGGTGCATGAGGAGAACGGGGTCCCGGTGCAGCTCGAAGAGCGCCATGTCAATCCGGCCCTGGCGCCCGATTTTCTCAAGCAGGATTTCTCGCGGCTGACGCCCACCGCCTATCTGCTCAGTGCGGTGCCGGTCGATGAGCTCGAACACACGGTCGAGGCGGCGCTGCCGACGCCGCGGCAGCGCGCACTGCTCGCCATGGAGCCCGGCGAGCCGTGCCTGGTGCTGCACCGGCGGAGCTTCTGGCAAGGGCAGGTGGTGACGGTGGCACGCCTCACCCATCCGGCCAGCCGGCATGCGCTCCACAGCCGCTACCGCACGGGGGCGCGGGGACAGGTGCTAGGTGCCGGGCACCAGGCGCCAGGTGGCAGGGATCAGGCGGCGGATGTCAGGCGCCAGGTGTCAAATGGTCCGTAGGCGGAAGAATTGGCCCGGGCTCGCGCCGCGCGTGCCGCGCGGCTTGGCCGGGATGGCGGTCGGGGCGGCGCAGCGCGTGGCCGGGATGACGATGCAATTGACTCGTCATTCCGGCGAATGCCGGAATCCATGGGTGGGCGGTTGCGGGTCCAGCCGGGGGAAGCGGGGTTGGTCAGCCGGGCGACGGGAAGCCGTCACGTGGAGAAGTGGGTCCCGGCTCGCGCCGCGCGGGCCGCGCGGCTTGGCCGGGATGACGGTCGGGGCGGCGCAGCGCGCGGCCGGGATGACGATGCAATTGACTCGTCATTCCGGCGCAAGCCGGGTTCCATGGGTGGGCGGTTGCGGGTCCAGCCGGGGGAAGCGGGGTTGGTCAGCCGGGCGACGGGAAGCCGTCACGTGGAGAAGTGGGTCCCGGCTCGCGCCGCGCGGGCCGCGCGGCTTGGCCGGGATGACGGCCGGGGCGGCGCAGCGCGCGGCCGGGATGACGACTTCTCCACGTTCGTCATTCGGGCGAATGCCGGAATCCATTCATCCACGGGCTCGAAGGCCGCAGAAGGGGTGCTACATGCAGCAGCAGAAGTCACCTGCCGTCTACATGCTCGCCAGTGGCAGGCACGGGACACTCTATGTGGGAGTCACCAGCGATCTGTGCAGCCGGGTGTCGCTGCACAAGCAGAGGCTCATAGCCGGCTTCACTTCGAGGTATGGCGTGGATCGCCTTGTCTATGTTGAGTTTCACGAAGATATGGTGGCGGCGATCGGGCGTGAAAAGCAGATCAAGGGCTGGAAGCGGGCGTGGAAGATCGAGCTCATCGAGGCGAATAATCCGCAGTGGCTCGATCGCTATGCAGAGCTGTGCGGGCGTTTCGACTGATGCGGCGACAGCCGTCACATGGAGCAATGGGTCCCGGCTCGCGCGCTGCTGGCGCAGCGCTTGGCGGGGATGACGATACAGAGGGCGGCCAGGCAAGGATTGCGAGACAGGAGACAGAGATGAACACCAGACGCGACAATACCAGGATCATCAGGGCGCCGACGGGACGCGAGATTTCGGCGAAGTCGTGGCTCACCGAAGCACCGCTCCGCATGCTGATGAACAATCTCGATCCCGGCGTGGCCGAGCGGCCGGAGGAACTCGTGGTCTATGGCGGCATCGGCCGGGCGGCGCGCAACTGGGAGGCCTTCGACCGCATCGTGGCGGCGCTGCGCAGCCTCGAGGACGACGAGACGCTGCTGGTCCAATCGGGCAAGCCGGTCGGCATCTTCCGCACGCACAAGCACGCGCCGCGGGTGCTGATCGCCAATTCCAACATCGTGCCGCACTGGGGAAACTGGGACGTGTTCAACGAGCTCGACCGCAAGGGCCTCATGATGTACGGCCAGATGACGGCGGGCTCGTGGATCTATATCGGCACGCAGGGGATCGTGCAGGGCACCTACGAAACCTTCGCCGAGGTGGGGCGCAAGCACTATAACGGAAACCTCAAGGGCAAGTGGTTCCTCACCGCCGGGCTCGGCGGCATGGGCGGCGCGCAGCCGCTCGCCGCCACCATGGCGGGCGCCTCGATGATCGCCATCGAATGCCAGGCGAGCCGCATCGAGTTCCGGCGCAAGACGCGCTACCTCGACACCGAAGCCAGGAGCATCGACGAGGCGATGGAGATCGTCGCGCGGGCGCAGCGGGCGGGAAAACCGGTGTCGGTCGGGCTCCTCGGCAATGCGGCGGAGCTCCTGCCCGAATTCGTGCGGCGCGGCCTCAGGCCCGATGCGCTGACCGACCAGACCTCGGCGCATGATCCGGTCAACGGCTATCTGCCGGCCGGCTGGACAGTGGCGGAATGGGAAGCGAAGCGGGCGAGCGATCCGCAGGCGGTCAAGGCGGCGGCCATGCAGTCGATGAAGGTGCATGTGCAGGCGATGCTCGACTTCCACCGCCAGGGCGTGCCCACCCTCGATTACGGCAACAACATCCGGCAGATGGCGCTGGAGATGGGGGTGAAGGACGCCTTCGATTTTCCGGGCTTCGTGCCGGCCTATATCCGGCCGCTGTTCTGCCGCGGCATCGGGCCGTTCCGCTGGGCCGCACTCTCCGGCAATCCGGAAGACATCTACAGGACCGACCGGCGGGTGAAGGAGCTGATCCCCGACGATCCGCATCTGCACAACTGGCTCGACATGGCGAAGGAGAAGATCGCCTTCCAGGGGCTTCCAGCGAGGATCTGCTGGGTGGGGCTCGGGCAGCGGCACCGGCTCGGGCTGGCCTTCAACGAGATGGTGCGGAATGGCGAGGTTGAAGCGCCGATCGTCATCGGCCGCGACCATCTCGACTCGGGCTCGGTCGCCTCGCCCAACCGCGAGACGGAGGCGATGCTCGACGGCTCGGATGCGGTGTCCGACTGGCCGCTGCTCAATGCGCTGCTCAACACGGCGTCCGGCGCCACATGGGTGTCGATCCACCACGGCGGCGGGGTGGGGATCGGCTATTCGCAGCATGCGGGGATGGTGGTGGTGGCAGACGGGACCGACGATGCGGCGTTCCGCCTGGAGCGGGTGCTGTGGAACGATCCCGGCACCGGAGTCATGCGCCATGCCGATGCGGGATATGACATCGCCATC
Organism: uncultured Rhizobiaceae bacterium; assembly: GCA_964543235.1. Lineage (GTDB taxonomy): Bacteria > Pseudomonadota > Alphaproteobacteria > Rhizobiales > Aestuariivirgaceae > JANMMJ01. The sequence continues at coordinate 12,372 of CAZIXE010000036.1, forward strand.
CAGTGCGCCCGCGAGCAGGGGCTGAGGCTGCCAGGGATCACCGGATAGGAGTCAGGCGTCAGGCGTCAGGCGTCAGGTGCCGGGTGTCAGGGATCAGGTGTCAGGTATCAGGTGTCGAATGTTCCGTAGGCTGAGAAATGGGT
>CAZIXE010000036.1:12614-36014 GCA_964543235.1 uncultured Rhizobiaceae bacterium
CCCGGCTCGCGCGCTGCTGACGCAGCGCTTGGCCGGGATGACGATTAGGGTGCGCGCCGGCTCGAACGCGATTTGTGGAACAACCCCGGCACCGCTGTCATGCGCCATGCCGATGCGGGCTACGAGATCGCGATTGGCTGCGCGGGAGCAGGGCCTCAATCCGCCGAAGTTAGATCAGGTGCTGGTGCCGTCAACCGTAACTCAGGATGGCCTCACTCATTCCGGTATGGTGCGCTTCAGAAACCCATCGAACAGGGGCACGGTGAAAGCAGTGTCACCGTGCGCGGGGCTGAAGATCATGCCTTTGGCGATGAGCGAGTTTCTGACAGGCGCCACTGCGGTGACTTTCTTTCCGAGTTTCTCGGCGATATCGCCAGAACGGTGCGGGCCGGGGCCAAGCGAAGCCATGGCCCGCATATATTGCTTCTCCGCTGGAGTAAGCCTGTCGAATCGGACCCGGAAAAAACTGGCATCGAGTTCAGCCAGAGCGCCGGTTGTTGCATTTCTTGCATCGTCGAGCACGATTCGGTCCTGAGTGGCCGAGTTCCATGCATGCTTGCCCCATTCCTGCAAGAAGTAGGGATAGCCCTGCGTCTCGTTGATGATTTGCTCCGCGGCATCCGTCTCGAAGCGAGCGCCCTCCTTTTCGGCCGGCCGGCAAAGGGCGATTTGAGCCGAATGTCTGTCGAGGCGGTCAATCGGAACGAATTCGAAGAGCCGCTCGGCGTAAGATTTTGCCCGGCCCATCTGTCCCAGGAGTTGTGGCAGTCCGGCAGCAACCATTGTGATCGGCAGTTGTTTCTGAGTGGCGCTATGGAGCGCCGTGATCAAGGCGGCCAGTTGTTCTTCCTGGACATATTGTAGCTCATCGATGAATAGAACGATCGCGGTTTCGCATTGTTGTGCGGCCGCTGCCGCCGCCTCGAGCACGTCTCTCAGATCAAGTTCGAGATCGCCGCTGTCGGCGAGACCGGGTTCGGGCTGAATGTCGATGCCGAATTCGATATCCTGGTACTTAAGTTTGAGCGCACTTGCGAAACCGGCAACCGCGCGAAGGCCTCGCTGCAAGGCGTCCCTCGCTCTCTTCTGGCGACTTAGTTTCAGAAGCAAGGCCCGCAGGTTTGGCGCGAGGACAGAAGGCAGCGACCGGTTCTCAGGCGCCTCGATGTGGATTGTGGTGAAGCCGCGCCCTTCGGCTTCGTCCCGAATTTGGTTTAGAAGAACTGTCTTGCCAACACCGCGCAGCCCATAGAATACAAAGCTCCGAGCGGCCCTTCCTTGTCTGATCCGGTCAAGCGCGATCGCCGCGCGCTCAATAAGCTCGTCGCGGCCTGCCAGTTCAGGTGGTTGCGATCCTGCGCCTGGAGAGTACGGGTTTCGCCGAGGGTCCATTTATAAGAAGTTTATCAATGTTATATAATTTCGATAAAGCTGGATAACTTTTCTATAATTGGATGTCAAGCCTACTTCAAGCTGTTCGTTGAAGTGAGGTAATTCGCACTTACCAGCTCGGCAACAAGAATATGCATGCATTCTGAAACGTCGAAAAAAGCTCTGTATTCCGAAAATATCCGCTGCATGTCAGGAGCGTTCGGCAGCAGGGTATGGGTGCCATGCGCCATGCCGATGCGGGCTACGAGATCGCCATCCAATGTGCCCGGGAGCAGGGGCTGAAGCTGCCGGGGATCACCGGATAGGAGTCAGGTGCCAGGTGTCGGCTGTCAGAGATCAGGTGTCAGGTATCAGGTGTCAAATGTTCCGTAGGCTGAGAAATGGGTCCCGGCTCGCGCGCTGCTGACGCAGCGCTTGGCCGGGATGACGATTAGGGTGCGCACCGGCTCGAGCGCGATTTGTGGAACAACCCCGGCACCGGCGTCATGCGCCATGCCGATGCGGGCTACGGCATCGCCATCCAGTGCGCCAGGGAGCAGGGATTGAAGCTGCCGGGGATCACCGCGTAGGTGCCGGGTGTGAATTTTTCCGCTGGCGGAGGGATGAGTCGCGGCTCGCGCCGTGCGTGCCGCGCGGCTTGGCCGGGATGACGAGAAGGGTGCGGGCGGCTTGGCCGGGACCGCGGCTCATTTCCTTCGTTAATCCGGCGAAGGCCGGAATGCATCGCGCCCCTGGCCCTGGCTTTGCCGTGGACGTTCTCGGCCTGTCCGCCGTGCCGCCGGTCAGCCGCGCGCCGCCGCCTCGATTGCCGCAACGTCGATCTTTCCCATCTCCATCATGGCGGCGAAGACGCGCTTCGCTCTGGCCGGATCGGGATCGGAGACGCCTTCGAGCAGGACCCTGGGCGTGATCTGCCAGCTGATGCCCCATCTGTCCTTGCACCAGCCGCAGGCGCTTTCCTTCCCGCCATTGCCGACAATGGCGTTCCAGTAGCGGTCGGTCTCCTCCTGGTCCTCGGTGACGATCATGAAGGAGAAGGCCTCGCTCGGCTTGAACATCGGGCCGCCATTGAGACCGACGCAGGCGACGCCGCAGACCGTGAACTCGACGGTGAGCACATCACCTTCCTTGCCCGAGGGAAAATCACCCGGCGCGCGCATGACCTTGCCCACGCGGCTGTCAGGAAAGGTCGCCGCATAGAATTTCGCCGCCTCCTCGGCGTCCCTGTCAAACCACAGGCAGAGCGTGTTCTTGTTCATGGGGATATCCTTTCGGGCTTTTCGCGCATCTTCAGCGATATGGGTGTGATTGTCACGGTGTCAGCCAAAAATGGCCAAGTTTGTGTGGGAGCAGTGAAACCGTGATCGGCCGCGGACCATGAGATGCGGATTCCGGCTGCAGCGTGACGGTGCGCCTCACGAAACCGTGATCGATCAGGGTCATCGTTTCCAGCAACAAGGAGGTTATTGCCATGAAAGTCAGCGACGTCATGCATGCCAGTGCCACCTGGGTAACGCCCGCCACGCCCGTTGTGGACATCGCCAGGATGATGCGCGATCAGGACATCGGCGCCGTGCCGGTCGGCGACAACGACAGGCTGGTCGGCATGGTCACGGACCGCGACATCACCTGCCGCGGCCTTGCCAATGGCAGGAAACTCACGGAGCTCAAGGCCAAGGATGTGATGACCAAGGGCATCATCTACTGCCACGACGAGGACGACATCGAAACCGCGGCGCAGAAGATGGAGCGCGAGCGGGTCAGGCGGCTGCCGGTCATCAACAGCCAGAAGCGGATGGTCGGCATGCTGAGCATCGGCGATCTGTCGGCGCGCGCCACACCGGCGCTATCGGGCGAAGTGATCAAGGCGGTCTCGGCGCATCACGCATAGGCAGGTGCGAGGCGCGAAAACATCATATCATCCGCCGGCGGAGTATTTGAGACGAAACACCTGAGCCCTTCTCCCCGCAAGGGCAGGGAGAGGCTCAGCGGCCGGTGAGCACCGGCAACGTCAGATGGCGCAGGATGTGGCGGGTGGCGCCGCCCAAGAGCATCTCGCTGTACCAGGAGCGGCCATAGGCGCCCATCACCAGCATATCGGCGCCGAGTTCATTGGCGCGGCCCAGCAGATGCTCGCCGACCTGATCGGGCGGCACGTCGACGCGCTCGAGCGCCACCTCGCGCACATGGCGCGCGAGGCATGACTGGATGTCGAAGGGCGGATAGCGCAGGTTGCCGCGCAGGCGCTTCCGGTCCTCGCCGATGCAGATCACCACGGAGTCGGCCTGGCCGATGAAGGGCAGGGCGTTCTGGAGCGCGGCGGCCGATTGCTGGCTGGCATTCCAGGCCAGCAGGATGCGACGCACCCGCGGCTGAAAGCGGCCGCGGCGGGGCACCACGAGCACCGGCCGGCCGGCGGCGAGGACGGCCTCCTCGGCGGGGTCATAGCCATGCTCGTCGCGCTTATCGTCACGCTGCTCGATGATGGTGAGGTCGTGAAAGCGGGCCGCCCAAGTGACGAGTTCGCTGGCCGGTCCCTCAGCCCGGTGCAATACGGCGTCGACGCCCTTCGGCGCGGCCTTCTCCTGCAGTCTCGCGGCGAGGGCCTTGACGGTGGCGGCGTCGCGACGCTCCTGCTCCTTCACAGCGGGATCGTCCTTGCGGCGCGCGATGGCCCGCAGCATGCCGATTTCGGCAAAGGTCACCAGCGCATGCAATCCCGCCTGAAAATGGGCGGCAAGGCCGATGGCATAGTCGATATGGCCTGACCATTCCTCATGGGCCTTGAGGTGGACCAGGATGTCGCGAAACTGCATGGCGTCTCCTTTCGACAGGCAAGGTAAGAGCCCCGCGGCGCGTGAGGTTGACCCAGATCAAGAGAATGCCGGGCTTGATGCAAGTCAATGCCAGATGGCGCGGGCCATGATCATAGTCAGCTTCCCAGTTGCACTGGCAAACAGATGGAGGTCTTCATGGCATTCAAGTCATTGCTGCCAACGCTCTTTTCCCAGGAATCCGGGCGCGATCCATTCCGCGACCTGCAGCGGCAGATTGACCAGGTGTTCTCGGATTTCACGCGGGAACTGCGGCCCATGGGCTTCGGCCGCAACGGCAGCCTGTCGATCAGCATGGATGTCGCGGAAACCGACAAGGCAGTTGAAGTCACGGCGGAACTGCCGGGGGTCGATGAAAAGGACATCGACGTGTCGGTGGCCGACGACATGCTGACGATCAAGGCTGAAAAGAAGAGCGAGAAGGACGAGAAGGGCAAGGACTTCCGCCTGATCGAGCGCAGCTACGGCACGTTCGAGCGGCGGATGGCCCTGCCGTTCAAGGCCGATCCGGCCAAGGTCGAGGCCAAGTTCGAAAAGGGCGTGCTCAAGCTGACACTGCCCAAGCCGCCGGAAGCGCAAAGCAAGGTTCAGAAGATTCCGATCAGCGCGGCGAAGTGACAGGGCCGGCGCGCTGAACGTTCCGGGACAACGGAGAACGGCGCTCCGTTTCCCCGGTTTGCGCATCGGGCCCCACGGAAGCCCTCTCGCCGCTTCCGGCCGATGCGTGTGGGGGTCTTTCTCCTAACTGCTCCCCTTCCCCCGGGAGCGACTCGGGCGCCCCTTGCGGGCGCCCGCCTTTTTGCCGGGCCGCGGTTCAGGCGAGTTCGGGGGCGGGGGCCTGACCCTTGGGCGGCTCCTCGATTTCGGTCATGGTGGCCTCGGTCAGCAACAGGATCGAGGCGACCGAGACGGCATTCTCAAGGGCGATGCGCACGACCTTAGTGGGGTCGATGATGCCGGCCTCGATCAGATCGACGAACTGGCCGCGGGCGGCGTCGAACCCGATATTGCCGGCGCTCTCGCGCATCTTCGCCACCACGACGCCGCCATCGGTCGCCGAGTTCTCGGCGATCTGGCGGGCCGGCGCCTCGAGGGCGCGCTTCAGGACCTGAATGCCGGTCTTCTCATCACCCTCGGCCGCCTTCTCCACTGTCTCGACAGCGGGAATGCAGCGCAGCAGGGCGAGGCCGCCGCCGGGAACGATGCCTTCGGCGACGGCGGCCTTGGTGGAGCTGATGGCATCGTCGAAGGCGTCTTTCCTGGCGCGCATCTCCGATTCGGCCGGGGCGCCAACGCGGATCACGGCGACGCCGCCCGACAGCTTGGCGAGGCGCTCCTGGAGTTTCTCCCTGTCATAGTCGCTGGTGGTCTTGTCGATCTCGCGCCGCAGCTGCTGGATGCGGCCGGCGATCGCCTCCTTGCCGCCGCGGCCGCCGACGATGGTGGTGGTGTCCTTGTCGGCCACGACGCGCTGGGCGCCGCCGAGCTGGGCGGTGGTGGCGGACTCCAGCTTGAGGCCCAGCTCCTCGGAGAGGATTTCGCCGCCGGTCAGGATGGCAATGTCCTGCAGCATGGCCTTGCGGCGGTCACCGAAGCCGGGGGCCTTGACGGCGCAGCATTTGAGGATGCCGCGAAGCTGGTTGACGATCAGCGTGGCGATAGCCTCGCCTTCAATATCCTCGGCAATGATGAGGAGCGACCGGCCCTGCTTGGCAATGTCCTCGAGAAGGGGGACGATGTCCTTCAGGAGGCCGATCTTGCGGTCGGTGACGAGGATCAGCGGATCCTCGAGGATCGCCTCCATGCGCTCGGCATTGGTGACGAAATAGGGGGAGATGTAGCCGCGGTCGAACTGCAGGCCCTCGACCACTTCGAGCACGGTCTCGGTGGTTTTCGATTCCTCAACGGTGATGACGCCCTCGCTGCCGACCTTCTCCATGGCGTCGGCGACCATCTCGCCGATGGCGGCATCATTGTGGGCGGAAATGGCGGCGACTTGGGCGCGCTCCTTGCGGGAACCGACGGGGCGGGAGAGGCCTTGCAGGGCGGTGACCGCCGCCTTGAGGCCGATCTCGAGGCCACGCTTGATATCGATGGCGCTGGCGCCGGCGGTGACGTTCCTGACGCCATCGGCCAGGATGGCATGGGCAAGAACGGTCGCCGTGCTGGTGCCGTCGCCCACGACGTCGCCGGTGCGCTCGGCGGCCTGGCGCATCATCTGGGCGCCGAGGTTCTCCTCGGGGTCCTTGAGGTCGAACTCCTTGGCAATAGTGACGCCATCATTGCAGACGATCGGCGCGCCCCACTTGCGCTGCAGGAGCACGGACTTGGACTTGGGGCCGAGAGTCACGCGCACGGTGTCGGCGAGCTGGGTGGCGCCTTTCAGGACCTTGTCACGGGCCTCGAGGCGAAAAAGTACATGCTTGTGGGCCATGGCGATTCACACTCCCTTGTTGCCGGCACGGCGGCGATCGCTTCCCTGAAAGCCCGGTCCAGGCGGCGTGTCACTGATCGCGATCAAGCGGAACGCGATCCGGTTCAACATGACAGGAAGAGCGGCGTGTGGCGGCGGTCGAGGAAACGGGAGAAGGCCGCTGCGACGCCGCCATTGGCGCCGAGCACGATGAGATCGTAGCGGCTGTCGTCGATGAGTTCCTCGGCATGGCCAGGCGCGAAACTGCGGGCGCAGGGGATGGCCGGTACACCGTGATTGCGCAGGTGCCGGAGCGGCGCGGGTGCGGGGGCGGCCGTGGCACCGGCAATCTCGATGACCGAGGCCTGGCGCAGGATGGGGAGCGATTCATGCAGGGCACGGGCGGCGGCGGCCGATCCCTGCCAAAGCACCAGGACATGGCGGCCGATGGGGGCCGGGGCATGGTCATCCGGCCAGAGAATGACGGGGCGGCCACCGCGCTGCATGATGTCGCGGGGGAGGCCGGCAAAGACGGGGTGGGTGCCGCCGGCGGGCATGTCGATTATCACCACGTCATGGGCGCGCGATTCGCTTACGGCACGCTCGATGAGTCGGGATGGCGGGCCGGCGGCATCATCCCAGCGCCAGGTCCCGCCACCCTGAAGGGCGGCCATCTCTTCGAAGTAGACCCTGGCGCGGGCCGCGGGGCTCGCGGGATCGGGCGCCGCGGCAACTCCCTTGCCGGGGTGCAGACAAAGCGCGGCCAAGCTGGCGGCGTGGGCCCTGGCGAGCGCCACCGCCGCCGCGGTCGCCGAAGGCAGCCCCTCGCTGCCGTCGCAGAGGAGGAGAATGTCCTTCAACATCGACACAACCGTCATGACCATGGTTCAGCAGCGCAACACCCGGACGGGGCGGGCGGTTCCCGGCCGCCCTGTCAGGCGGGTTCCGGCGCGCCGCCGGTTTCCTCCAGACGATAGCCGATGCCGATTTCGGTCCGGATGGCGAAAAGGTGCGGCCTGTTGCGCTCCAGCTTGGCGCGCAACTGCATGATGAAAACTCTGACATACTCAACGTCGCTGGTGTGGGCCTTGCCCCAGACCGATTCGAGAATGAAGCGATGGGTCAGCACCTTGCCCTTGTGGCGGACGAGGAGGGCCAGGAGATCGAATTCGCGCGGCGTGAGCTCGATTCGCTCATTACCGATGCGGCACTCGTGGGCGACGCCATCGATTTCGAGATTGCCGCAGATGAGGTGACGGGCCCGCTCTTCGCCGGCGGCCTCGCGGGCGCAGCGCTGGGCGACGCCAATGCGGGCAAGGAACACGTTCATGCGGAAGGGCTTGACAATGTAGTCATGGGCGCCGGCGTCGAGGCCGGCGACGATCATGGTGTCGGAATCGGAGCGCGAGGTGAGGATGACGGGGGCCGCCGTCCACTCGCGGATGCGGCGCAGCTGGTCGAGAACGTCGCCTTCGAGCTCGCAATCCAGGACGATGACATCTGGCTGTTCGGCCAGCACGGCCTTGAGGCCATCATCGAAGCCGGCGGCCTCAAGCGGCTGGATGCCCTGCAGAATGAGGCTCGCCCGCACATAACGGCGCAGCTGCCTGTCGGCGTCAATGAACAGAACCTTGCCCGGTAGCATCACACCGCCATGACCTGCACCATCTGCCTGTCAGCCCCACCCGAATTGACGGGAGTCCCGTCTTCGGTGGTTGCCCATTCGCCGGAACGCTTTGGGGGGCGGCATTGACTTCAATCAAGAAGATTGAAGTCAGACGGATTTTCACGCCCCGAGCGCCAGCCTGAGCTGTTCACGGGCGCGATGCAGACGCGTCTTGGCGGTGCCGACGGCCACGCCCATGGCGGCGGCAGCCTCGGCATGGCTCTTCTGGCCGATGGCCACGATATTGAGGATGTCGCGGTGCTCATCCGCCAGCCGGTCCATGGCTGCGAGGGTTTCACTCAGTTCGAGATGGGCGGGCTGGGCCGGCGGCAGGGTTGCAGGCGGCTGCAGGCTGATCTCCTGAAGGTATTCGCGCTCCAGCAGGGCGCGACGGCACTGATTGAAGAAGATGCTGCGCATGATCGCCATCAGCCAAGCGGAGAGGCAGGTGCCCGGGCGGAACTGGTCCTGGCGCTGGAGGGCCCGCTCCATGCAATCCTGCACCAGATCCTCGGCACGGTCGGCATTGCGGGTCAGGCGGCGGGCATAGCGGCGCAGCCTGGGCGCCTCGGCGGCAATCTCGCGGGCAATCGCATGCATGACAGGGAGCCCTCCCATCGCGGCAGCAAGGATCAGCGTCTCCTGGTGATAGGCTGGGGCGGGGCGGATCAGATTGCCATTGGGGAGAGGGGCCGCCAGTATAAGGAGGACATAAAGACCAGCCGCCCCGCTCAAGGAATGATTGATGCGGGTCAAGAGCTTGGCTGACAGGAGCGGTATCAAGGCGCCATCAGGACGGCTGGGACCAGACAGCTGACCGGCACAGAAGAGAGGAACCTCCGGTGGACCAAGGAGAGGCACCGCGCTTCCGGCATCTCGAAGAGTTCATCGCGCGGGCGCGGCAGAAGGGCGCCATCCGCATGGCGGCAGTCCATCCGGTCGATCTGCCGTCGCTGCAATCGGTGGCAGAGGCGGCGGCGCAGGGCCTTATCGTACCGGTGCTGGTGGGCCCCAAGGCCAAGATCGAGCGTTGCGCCCGGGAGGCGGCCATCGATATTGCCGGGTTCGAAATCGTGACGGCGCCGCACAGCCATGCCGCCGGCGAGACCGCTGTGCAGCTGGTCCGCGAGGGGCGGTCGGAAGCGATCGTCAAGGGCGCGCTGCATACCGATGAGGTGATGGCACCGGTGGTCGACAAGCAGCATGGGCTGCGCACGGCACGGCGGGTGAGCCATGTGTTTGCCATCGAGTTGCCGAAGACGAACCAGCTGGTGTTCATCACCGATGCGGCGATCAACATCGCGCCCGATGTCGAGCAATTGCGCGACATCGTGCAGAACGCCATCGACCTCGCCCATGCGCTCGACCTGCCGTGTCCCAAGGTGGCGATCCTTTCGGCGGTCGAGACGGTACGCAGCGACCTGCCCTCGACGCTCAATGCGGCAGCGCTATGCAAGATGGCAGACCGTGGCCAAATCACCGGCGGGCTGCTGGACGGGCCGCTGGCCTTCGATCTTGCCGTTTCCGAGGAAGCGGTGGCACTCAAGGGCCTCACGTCGCCGGTGGCCGGCAAGGCCGACATCCTGGTGGTGCCGGACCTCGTCTCCGGCAACATGCTGGCGAAGCAACTCGATTACCTCGCAGGGGCGGAGGCGGCCGGCATCGTGCTCGGCGCCAGGGTGCCGATCGCGCTCACCAGCCGGGCCGACAGTCCGGCCGAACGGGTGGCGTCGATGGCCCTGGCGGTACTCTATCACCACTGGCGCAAGACGCTCGTACCGATGGCGTGAGCAGGAGGGCGCCGGCCGCGCGCGAGCGATTGACCGCAGTCAATCGTGTATTCGCCGGCCGGCTGTAGTCTGAATATTGCGTAGAAAACATCAGTACGAGGACTGACAGGATGCCGGCCGTCGTGGAGCTGTCGTTCAACAACATGGAACATTCGGATGCCGTAGAGGCACGGGTGCACGAGCGGGTCAGGCGCCTCGAGAAGATCCATGACCGGTTGACAAGCTGCCGGGTGGTCATCGAAGCGCCGCACCGGCGCCAGCACAAGGGCCAACAGTACCGGGTGCGGATCACCCTCGGCCTGGCGCAGGGACAAGTGGCGGTCAGCCGCGACCCCGGCGACGACTTTGCGCATACCGATATCTATGTCGCCATCCGCGACTCGTTCGATGCGGCGGAGCGGCGGCTCAAGGAGCATATGGACAGGCTGCAGGGTGAAGTGAAGGCCCGCATGCCGCCGCGCCCGGCCGATACCACAGCGTGACATTGTCTCATGCAGCGCGCCGGGAACCCTGGCGCGGCGCCGGCTGTTGCTGCCCAAGGGACGCAATCTGCATGGCGTCCCGAGGGAGGAGCTGCGGCCGTGAACGAGGTTTCGACTGCCCTGCGGATCGGCGCGTTTGTGCCGCGCAACGGGCGAGTTGTCTCCAGGGGTTGCGACAGCACTGGCGGCTGCGCGCGGCAGTCCGGTTGCCCGGCATGGCAACTGTGTGGCGGCAAAGCGCTGTCCGGCGCGAGCTTCAATTGCAGCAGCCTGCCGCTGGCACTCAATGACCGGCAGACGCTGTTCGAGGCTGGCGAGGCCTGCGGCCATGTCTATCTGATCCAGTCCGGCTGCATTGCCGAATGCCAATACCGGCTCGATGGCAGCCGGCACATCGTCGCGTTTCATCTGGCCGGCGACATGGTGGGTCTGACCTGGACCGGGCTCTATCCCTGGTCGGCCGAAGCGACCTCGGCCACGACGGCGGTGCCCATCGAATTGCGCAGCCTTGCCATGGCCATGACCATCGATTGCCGGCTGCGCGAGGTGCTTGCTGCGCAGCTGGCACGGCAGCAGCAGGGGATCGATCAGCATCTGGCCATGCTGGCGCGGACGACGGCACCGGAGCGGATGGCCGCGTTCATTCTCGACCTGCAACAGCGCCTCTCCAGTGGCGGAGCATCGCCGCGCCGCGTCCCACTGATGATGCGGCGGGCCGATATTGCCGATCACCTCGGCATATCGGTCGAAACGGTGAGCCGTTCGCTCGGCGAACTGAAACTCCAAGGTGCCATCAGGCTCCCCACAGTCACAACGCTGGAAATTGCCGATGCGGGGAAGCTGGCGGCGATCGCCAACCGCGACGAGGGACACTGCTTCGCGGCGCGGTGCGGCTTCCTTGCGGCGTGACGGCATCGCCGAATTTGACAGGCGTCAAGAGGCGAAGCGCGGCATGGGGCAGAATTGGGCCGTGCCCTGCGGCGCAGATGTCAGGAGGACAAGATGAGCAAGACTTTCAGAACCATCGTGCTTGGAGGCCTGCTGCTTGCAGGAGCGGTGTTGCCAGCCGGGGCGCAGGATGACCTCGCGGCCGGCCGGGCCGAATATCAGAAGTCCTGCGCCAACTGCCATGGCGATGGCGGCAAGGGCGATGGGCCGCTGGCGCAATACCTCACCATCAAACCTTCGGACCTGACGGCGCTGAAGAAGGCCAATAACGGCGAGTACCCTTTCCTCAAGGTATTTCAGACCATTGACGGGCGGGCCGTGGTGAAGGCGCATGGCGCGGGACCGATGCCGATCTGGGGTGACCGGTACCAGGCGGAAAGCGGCGCCGGGGGAGCAGAGCCGTATCGAACCTACACCGCGGAATCCTTCGTGCGCATGCGGCTTCTGGAGTTGACGTATTTCATACAGTCCCTGCAAGAATAGGACCGTCCGCCCCTGTCTGGCGGCTGGCGAAAGGGGCTGAAAATGGTAACCCGGTGGACGTGGCGGCCGGTCATGCAGGCGCTGCTGCTTGGCGGGCTCAGCGCCGGCGTGTGGGCCGATGCTTCCGAACGCATCGGCATGGAAATCCTGACCGCTGTGGAGGACGAGCGGATCGCGCCCGGCACGGTGGTGGTGCGCTACAGCGGTGTGATCGTCTTTCCCCTGGCCGAGAACCTCGCCGAAGCATGGCGCGAGCAGCACGGCAAGGCGCGGCGGCTGATCCTCGAGCTCAACAGCCGGGGAGGCGAGCTGAAGCATGCTAAGAAAGTGATCGCCGTCCTCAAGGACATCCGCGCAGCCGCCGAACTGAAGACAGTGGTGCGGGCGGGGGCGATCTGCGCTTCCGCCTGCATTCCGGTGTTCATGCAGGGGGCTGAGCGCCAGGCCAGCGGCGCCTCGGCGTGGATGTTTCACGGCGCCTGCCCGGCTTATGGCAATATCCCGGCGGCGCGGCCGACAGATGACTATGTCGGGCTGCTGCAGGCCGCAGGAGTCGCCACTGAGTTCTTGTGCCTGCTGCAGCAATCGGGCTATCTCGAGAAGCCGGGCGAGTTCTGGCTCAGCGGTTACGAGCTGGTGCATGTCTACAATGCCAATGTGATCACCAGGCTGATCGCCCCGTGGCAGCCGCTGGAGGCGCAGCCCGCGCCATTCGACCCGCAGATCGGACCGCGCTGAATGCTGAGTTACAATGCCGCGAGCGCCGCAGCGGCCACCGTCACGGCGAAAACAGCGGCGATGGCTGCGGCCTGGCGGCGGCGTTCAGCACGGCAGAGACGGTCTTTTGCGGCATCATAGTCGAAGCGCTCCACGACGATGTTCGCAGGTGCGATGCCGGCAGCCAGAAGGAGATCGACGGCGGCGTCCATCATAGCCGCGGGGCCGCAGAGAAAGACCCTTACAGCAGCGGGATCAAGGCGGTCGAGGAGGCGCGCCAGGTGGCTGGCAGCAAGCGTGCCGCGCTCTGTCCCCGGGGCGTCGCCCTGTTCGGCGAGGAAGATCGCCCGGACATCGCCCTGCGCGGCCGCGATCTCGGCCCTGGCGACAAGGCCGGCCGGGTCACGGGCGGCGGCGAGGAGGCGAACGGGGTGGCGTGGAGCGCCGGCCAGGAGATCGCGCCAGAGGCTCAGGATGGGCGCGATGCCGATGCCGCCGGCGATGAGCAGGACGGGGCCGTCATGGCCACGCAGCACGAGGCTGCCATGCGGTCCGTCGATGGCGACTGACGTGCCGGGCTCGAGGGCGGCGAAGGTTTGCGTCCGGTCACCTACTTCGCGAACCAGGAAGCGGAGCAATGGCAATTCCCGCGGCGCGGACGCGAACGAAAAAGGATTGTCGGTCACGGTGTGGCGGCCGCCGAAAGCGAGCCAGGCGAACTGGCCGGCGCTGAACGAGAAGGGGGTGGCGTCGGGCAGCTTGATGCCGAGTTCGATGATGTCATGGCTTGCGCGGTGGACGAAGGCGACGGTGGCACCGGTGCGATAGGCGCGCAGCGGGCGCAGCACATAGACAATGAGGATGGCGGCCGCCGCCACGGCAAGGAGCAGCCCCAGCCAGAGCTTGAGGGCGGGAGCATGGACGGCGTAGCCCACCGACCAGGCATGGTGCAAGGCGAGGGCGGCGGCGAGCATGGCGCCGAGGCCGTGAATGCCCCGCCACAGCTCGTAGCGGGTGAAGCGGCTGCGGCCGAAGCGGGCCCAGAGCGTCAGAACGAGGAGCAAGAGGGTGGCGATGCCACCGCTGCGCATCGAGGGGGCGGCGGCATACTGTAGCAGACGGCCGAGGGCGGTCGTGAGGTCCGATGGACCGCGCAGCAGCAGCGACAGGATGTGCAGCGCCAGCATGGCGAGCAGACCGATGGCGGCGAGGCGATGAAAGCCCATGGTGCGGTCGAGGCCGATCCTTGCCGATACAGCCTCGAAGCGGCCAGAGGTCACGAACTGGGCGAGCAGCATGGCAGTCGCGGCGAGGCCCGTGGTGCGGGTCAGGGCACGCGCAAGGGACAGAGTCAGGAGGCCGAGGAGGAGAGCGACAGCAACCGCGGCGGTGCAGACGCAGACATAGACCACCGCCAGCGCGGCACCGGACAAGCCGCGCTGCGTGCTCACCTTCACAATGGACCGGCCGTCAGTTGTCCTTGCCCTTGGGGCTCAGCATGCTGGTGAGCGAGCGGCCTTCGCGGGCGTAGTCAGCAAAGAAGGTGTTGGCAAAGTCGAGCTGGGCCTCGATGAACTCCTCGGGCTTGCGGCAATTCATGAGCCGGAGCGGATGGGCAAAATCCTTCTGCAACCGGTCGGCCATGAACTGCAGCATCTCCATCTGGATGCGCGAGAAGTTCTTGTACATGCTGAGATAGGCTTCTGACGCCGATTGCATCGCTTCGGGAGAGAACGAGGCCATGGCCAGCATGGCTTCGGTCGTTTCCTTCGTCACTTCCGGTTTCGTGGACATCCGCACCTCCATGTGTTTCCAGCCTTTTTACAGGACCCGTGGCCCCCGGGCGTTGATTCACGTCAAGCTGCGCGCGACAGCATGCCAAGCGGCAGGGCGGAATGCAACGGAAATGGCGGTGGGGCTACCGGTGCGGACAGAAGGCTACTCGGCGGCGACGCGGCACATCGGATTGTTGGGATGTTCCTTCCAGGTGCGGAAGCCGCCCACCTTCTCGCCGGTGCGGGGATCGATACCTTCGGTGAGCGGCAGCATGGTGATGCAGTTGTCGACCGGACAGACGGTGACACAGAGATTGCAGCCCACGCATTCGGCATCGATCACTTCGAAATGACGGCGGCCGTCCTTCATGGCGGTGATCGCCTGGTGCGAGGTGTCCTCACAGACGACATGGCAGCGGCCGCACTTGATGCAGAGATCCTGATTGATCCGGGCCTTGACGACATAGTTGAGATTGAGGTGTTGCCAGTCGGTGACGTTGGGCACAGCGAGGCCGGTGAAGCTTTCGACACGGCGATAGCCCTTGCGGTCCATCCAATCGGAGAGGCCGGCGATCATTTCCTCGACGATCTTGAAGCCATAGACCATGGCGGCGGTGCAGACCTGCACGGTGCCGGCGCCGAGGGCGATGAATTCGGCGGCATGTTTCCAGGTCTCGATGCCGCCGATGCCGGAGATGGGGAGGCCGCGGGTCGCCTCGGCGCGGGCGATCTCAGCCACCATGTTGAGGGCGATGGGACGGACGGCGATGCCGCAATAGCCGCCATGGGTGCCCTTGCCATCGGTGTGGGGATCGGGCGCCATGGCGTCGAGATCGACACCCATGATGGAGTTGATGGTGTTGATCAAGGACACGGCATCAGCGCCGCCGCGCCTGGCCGCCTCGGCGGGCTTGCGGATGTCGGTGATGTTGGGGGTGAGCTTGACAATCACCGGCATGCGGGTGTGCTGCTTGCACCAGCGCGCGACCATCTCGACATATTCGGGAACCTGGCCGACGGCGGAGCCCATGCCGCGCTCCGACATGCCATGCGGGCAACCGAAATTGAGCTCGATGCCGTCGGCGCCGGTCTCTTCGACGCGGGCGAGGATCGCCTTCCAGTTGGCCTCCTCGCAGGGGACCATCAAGGAGACGACCAAGGCGCGGTCGGGCCAGTTGCGCTTGACCTCCTTGATCTCGCGGAGGTTCACGTCGAGCGGGCGATCGGTGATGAGTTCGATGTTGTTAAAGCCGATGACGCGGCGGTCGGAGGCGTGGAGACCGCCATAGCGAGGGCCGTTGACATTGACGATGGGCGGATCTTCGCCCAGCGTCTTCCACACGGCGCCGCCCCAGCCGAGGCGGAAGGCGCGCTCGACATTGTACTGCTTGTCGGTCGGTGGTGCCGACGCCAGCCAGAACGGATTTGGCGATTTGATGCCGCAAAATTCGGTGCGAAGGTCAGCCATGGAATCCTCCTTCAGCCTTTGAGGAATGCATCGATGGCAAGGGCGGCACGCTTGCCGTCCTCAACGGCGGCAACCGTCAGGTCCTTGCCGCCGGCCACACAATCGCCGCCGGCCCAGACATTCGGGAGCGAGGTCCGGCGCGCGTTATCGACCCTGATGCGGCCCGATTCAAGGGCGAGCCCGTCGCCCATGTCCTGCGGCACGAGCTTCTGGCCGATGGCCTTGAACAGCTGATCGCAGGGAAGGTCGATGGTCTCGCCGGTGCCTTCGAGGCGGCCCTTCTTCAGCGCGGTGTATTCAAGGCGGACGCCGACCAGCCTGCCTCCCTTGGCGAGCAGCTTCTTCGGGCGCAGCCAGTGGCGGATCAGCACGCCATCGGTCTGGGCCAGTTCCTGCTCATAGGCGCTGGCCCCCATCTGCTCCGGCCCGCGGCGATAGACGATGGTCACATCCTCGGCGCCAAGGCGCTTCACCTGGCTGGCGATGTCGATTGCCGTCATGCCGCCGCCCACCACCACGATGCGGCGACCGACGGCGAGCTTGCCAAGGTTGCGGGCCTGGCGGAGATCGGCGATGTAATCGATGGCATCCATGACGCCCTGCGGTTCATGCTTGAGGCCCAGGTCGTTGGTGGCGCCAAGGCCCAGCCCTAGGAATACGGCATCATAGTCCTTGCGCAGCCTGTCGAGCTTCACGTGCTTGCCGAGGCGCTTGCCGAATTCGATGCGGATGCCGCCGACGCCCAGGATATAGGCCACCTCGGCCTGCGCGAAATTGTCGACGGTCTTGTAGGCGGCGATACCGAATTCATTGAGACCGCCCGCCTTCCTGCGCGCTTCGAAGATGGTGACGTCGTGGCCGAGGGTGGCGAGGCGATGGGCGCAAGAGAGGCCGGCGGGGCCTGCGCCCACCACGGCGACACGTTTCCCGGTCTTCGGCCCCTGGCGATAAAGCTGGTGGCCGGAGGCGAAGAGATGATCGGTGGCGTAACGCTGGAGCCTGCCGATCTCGATGGGTTTTCCCTCGGCGACCTCGCGCACGCAGACCTCCTCGCAGAGCGTCTCGGTGGGGCAGACCCTGGCGCACATGCCGCCCATGATGTTGGCGTCGAGAATGGTCCGGGCGGCGCCGGCCGGATTGCCGGCGGCGATCTGGCGGATGAAGAGGGGAATGTCGATCGAGGTGGGACAGGCCTTAACACAGGGGGCGTCGTAGCAGAACAGGCAGCGCTCGGCGGCGACGCGGGCCTCGTTGGGCTCGAAGCGGGGTGCTATGTCGGCGAAATTGCGGGCGAGCACGTCCTTCGGCAGGCGGCCGGCTTCAATATCGGGGCCCTTGGCCATAGGCATTCCTCCTGAACGGACGCCGGTGGCGGGCGTCGCAATTTTTTACCAATTGATCAAGAAACGGGGGAGGTGTCAATAGCGGTGGGCGAGTGTCCCGCCGGCTGAGCCATGGGTGCCTGTGACTGGCGCGATCTCCTGTGTCGTCGCCGGACCTGGCCCGGCGAGCCGCGGAGAGGCGTGGCCGGTATCAGGGCTGGCTGAGCGGTGGGTCCCCGCGACAAGCGCGGGGATGACTAGTGGGGGTGGGGATGACGAGCGCGGGATGCGGGCATGAGAAGGCAGGTCAGCCAGCGTCAGGCGCGGCGAAGGAAGTCCTCGCAGAGGGCGACTGTTCCCTCCGTGTACGGAATACCCATGGACTTCGCCAGATCGGTCTCGTGGTGCGAGCCAATCCAGGCGACGAGCAGGAGTCGGCGCAACATGATGAAGGTGGGGATTTCGGCCTCGTCCTCCTTCGGCAGATCGATCACCCTGCGATAACCCTTGAGCCAGCTTTCGATCAGCGCCGGCACCTGCGGCTCGTGCTCGTAGAAGGAGACAGGGGTGGCCGCGTCATACATGAACCAGCCAAAGCCGCAGTCGTCGAAGTCGATGACCTTGACCTCGCTGCCGTCGATCAGGAGGTTGGCGAGGCGGAGATCACAGTGGATCAGGCCGAAGCGATCGGGGCCCTGACCATAAGCCGCGAGGCGCCTGCCGATCTTCGCCACGGTGCGGCCGAAGAGTTCGGCTTTTTCCCTGTCGACTCCCATGCCGTCGCGCCAGCGGCCCCAATGGGGCCTGGTGTCGCCGAGGCTCGTCTCGAAATCCCAGACATGGCGCTGGAAGTAGGCGGGGCGCTGCCAATGGCGGACATGCTCGTGCATGCGGGCGGTGACTTCGCCCAGGACCTCGAAGGGACCGATCAGGTCCTCGCCGATGCCGGGTTCGACGCCCTCCTCCCAGTCGAAGAGCACGACATTGCGGGGCCTGGGCAGGCGCTTATGGCCGAGCGTCTGGATGAGGTCACCATCGCGGCCGGCAAGCGGTACCGGCGTGGTCACCACGCCGCTGCGGCGCAGGTCGATCACCCAGGCGAGTTCGGAAGCGATGGCGGTCTTCGAGTGGTAGCCGTCGCGGTGGACGCGCAGCGCCCATTTGCGGCCCGAGGGTGCATGCTCGAGCTTGTAGGTGGCATTCTCGGAGAGATTGAGGAGCGAGATCGACAGCCCGGAAGGTAGGTCGTAGCGATTCACGCTGGCGTGGGCGAGTTCCAGCAGCACGTTGAGCTGGCCGTCATGGGTGAGCGTGTCGAAATCCTGCATGGCATTTTCCTTCGTTCTTCCCCTCCGGGTGCGACCCCACCATCCAGCACGGCATGCATCGTCACCGGATGACCACCGCGAGGGCAGTCATGGCGACTGACTGTCAGCCTTCTTTTCCGCCTATCGATGCCAGAACAGTCTCGATGCGCGCAAGGGCGCGCTCGACCCCGGCGGTTGCACCACTCATGTAGACGCGGCCGGCAGCACCGATCATCTGGACATCGACCAGGGTCAACTCCGCTGCGGCCTTCTCGGCCTCATTGGCGGCAATCGCCGCATAAAGGGCAGGCGCCACCTCGCAGACGAGCAGGGTTTCGCCCGGCAGTACCATCGAGGCCTGGCGGTTGCGGTTGATGATGACGGCATGCTGGTCGGCGATATCCTCAATCACGTCGGTGAACAGGACCTGCGGCTTCATGGGTTCGACACCGGCGAGGCCGATGCCCTCCAGTATGGCGCGCCCGGCAGCGGCAAGCCTTGCCCGGTCGGATCCGTGAATCTCCAGGATGCCGAACTGGCGCTCGACAAACAGGATGCCGGGCTCAAGGTCGGGATCGGCCTTGAGTGCGAGGTCGGTCACCCGCTCGATCATGAGGCCGGGGGCCACCTCGATGATGAGCGCATGTTGTCCGGCCAGGGGCGGAAAGCCGCGGGCACGGGTGGGCGTGCCCATATAGGCGGCAAACTGCGGCTGCAGGTCCTCAAGGGTCAGAGAGACGCGGAGCTCGCCCCTGGCAGCGCGGCGCGGGGCGGGCACGGGCTACTTGGCGGACGCAGTGAAGTGCTTGGTGACGTCGGCATGCGGACGCGGGATCACATGCACCGACACCAGCGTTCCCACCTGTCCGGCCACTTCGGCGCCGGCTTCGGTTGCGGCCTTCACCGCGCCGACATCGCCGTTGATGACGACGGCGACGAGGCCGTCGCCCACCTCTTCGCGGCCGATGATGGTGACATTGGCGGCCTTCACCATGGCATCCGCGGCGGCGAGGGCGGCAACATAGCCCTTGGTTTCGATCATTCCGATGGCATTACTCGACATCAAGTCCTCCTATGGACAGTTGGCAATACTACTTCTTGCGGGCGGGCGAAGCTTCCTCATCGATGGAGCCGATGATCAGCGCATCGATCGGCGGGGCCTTGCCGGGAAACCAGGCAGCGGCAACGGAGCCGGTCGCCACGATGACCCGCTCACCATCGCCGCAGCCCAAGGGATCGAAGGCGAGAAGGCGGGTGCTCGACTCGTCGACGGCGACTTCGAGGATCGAGCCGGTGGGCACTTCGGCCAGCCTCTTGGTGGACCAGATGCGGCCCGTCACGGTTGCTCTCAGCATCAGCGGCTCCTTTCGATCTTGAGGCCCAGCTTGCGGGCACGGTCGCGGGCGAGCGGCGTCAATACGGCGCCGGGTGCCAGGACAAGGGTTCCGCCTTTGGCGAGCCGGTCAATGCGGCGCTCGGTGATGACGCCTTCAAGGTGCGGCCCGTTCGCTGGGTTCTGCGGCCTGCCGGCGCTGCCTGCGGCGGGGCAGGGCGCCGCGGCGAGGCGGAAGCGGTACTGGCCATGACGGATGGCGGGGCCGGTGACGGGATCGTCGAGGCGGGTGATCAGCAGGCGGACGAATGCCGCCAATTCGGAATCATTGCTTATGCTCACGGCCTCGGGCATCGAAGCCCGTCCGCGCCGTTCGAGCGTCTCGCGCAAGACATCGCGCACCAGGCTCCTGAGATCGGCAACGGGAGGCGGATCGAAAGGCATTTCAGACCTCCAATGCCTCGGTGGCGGCGGTGGCGGCGGCGTGCACCTCGGATTCGCTGCCCGACAGATAGAGCCGGCCGGTGGCGCCGATCATGCGGTAGTCGACGACCTTGATGGTGGCGGCCTTTTCGGCGGCGTTGCAGGCAAGGATGGCATAGGCGGCGGGCTCTGTCTCCAGGACGAAGAGGGTCTCGCCGGCGAGCGCCATGGAGCCCAGCTTGTTGCGGTTGATGAGGAAGGCGTGCATGGGATCGATGCGGGTGACGATGCGGGCCGCGAGGACCTTGGGCGGCAAAGCCTGGTCCTCGGTCAGATCCATGGCATCGAGCACCGCGCCGGCTGCGGCCTTCACGGCCGCAATGTCGCGGGAGTGAAACTCGAGATAGCCGAACTGGCGTTCGACCACCAGGATGCCGCCCTGGACGGGGGCACTCTTCAGCGCCACATCGGTCAGGGGCTCGATATCAAGGCCGGGGGCCACTTCAATGATCTGGGCAGCCATGTGGGTGCGGGGCAGCGAGCCCCGGATCCAGCTCGCCAGATAGCACATGGTCTGCGGCTGCAGCTGGTCGATGAAGATGAAGGAGCGCAGCGTGGCCATGGGGGTCAGGCGGCAAGAACCGCGTTCAGCTCCTCGAGGATGATGCGGCGCAGCTCGCGGCGCAGCTCGGCCTGATCGGTGTTGTCAACTGCAAGCGCGGGTGCCGGTGCCGCCGTGCGCTTCGGCAGATGCAGCGGATCGAGGCCCTCGAAGCGACCAAAGGCCTCGGCGGCGTCCTTGTTGTAGGCGATGCGGGCAAGCTGGACGAGGTGGTGGGGCGTCAGGTTGTCGCTGATCGCCGAGCCGCCCAGGCAGCCGGTGCCGATGGTCATGGAGGGGCCCAGGTTGGTTTCGAAGCCCGCGGCCCCCATTGAACAGCCGACATTGATGGCGATGCGGAGGGCTGGAACGCCGGCGGCGAAGGCAAGGATGTTTTGCTCGCTGGTCGAATGCACCGCCGCAGAATGTCCGCGGCCGGAATGGCGCATCATGGAGCGGGCGGCAGCAATCGCCTGGTCAATGCCGCCGACCCGGGCAAAGGCCAGCACCGGGCAGAGCTTCTCACGCACCAGCTTCTCCTCCGGCTGGACGAGATCGACCGGCGTCACAAGGATCTTTGCATGGCCGGCATTGAAGCCGGCCTCGCGGGCGATGATGGCAGCATCCTTGCCGATCACCCGGGTGTTGAAGCCATCGCCGGTAAACAACAGGTCGCGAAGCTTCGCGGTCTCTTCGGGCGAACAGAGGTGGGCGCCGGCCGCCTGCAGCGCCTGGAGCAGGCGGTCGGCAATCGACTCGAAGGCCAGAAGTGTCGATTCGTTGGTGCAGAGAATGGAGTTGTCGAAGGATTTGGAGGCGGCGATGCGTTCAGCGGCCTTCCGGAGATCGGCGGTATCGTCCACGAGGACCGGCGCGTTGCCGGGGCCGACGCCCAGCGCCGGGGTGCCGGAGCGATAGGCGGCCTTGACCACGGCGGGGCCGCCGGTCGCGACAATCAGGTCGACGCGGCGATCGGCCATCAGAAACTCGATGAGCGGAATGGCCGGTTCGGCGACTATCTGGATTGCGCCCTCGGGGGCGCCGGCCTTGACTGCGGCCTCTGCAAGGGTGCGCGCGGCATCGGTGCAACAAGCTCTTGCCGCAGGATGCGGGCAGAGCACCACCGCGTTGCGGGTCATCAACGCGAGCAGGGTCTTGAAATAGACCGTGGCGACCGGATTGGTGGCGGGAGCAAGCGCCAGGATCACCCCGGCGGGCCGCGGCAGTTCGACGATCCGGGCGGCGGCATCGATGCGGGGGCTTACGAAATCCTCATGCCGGTAAAGATCGGCGATGCCCCTGGAACAGGCCTCATTCTTGATGACCTTGTGCTCGATGACGCCGAAACCGGTCTCGCGGACGGCCCACTCGGCGTAGTGGCGGGCCTTGGCATGGCCGGCCGCAGCCATGGCATCGACGATGCGCTGGACCGACGGGCGGTCAAGGGCGGCGAGCTTGCGGGCCGCCCAGCGGGCGCGATCGAGCATGAGCCCGGCCTTCTCGAAGGTGACATCGACGGTCTTCATGAGCTGCGTCATGGCTGCCACCTCTCAGTTGGGCCGGCCGGCCGCGCGGATCAGCTCGCGGGCCCGGGGCATGGCGGCATCGAAACGGTCGAGGATTTCCTCGCACAGCGAAGCGGTGAGCAGCACGCCCGGCTTCCACTGCAGCACGCGCTTGTCGAGAGAAGAGAAGATGGCCCAGATGCCATGCTCGTAGAGGGCGCGGGAGACATGAACGGCGCCTTCGGGATGGTTGAACTCGAGTCCGAGCACCACGCCTTTCTGGCGAACGCCGGTGAAAATGTCGCCATGGCGGGCCATCATCTCCTGCATGCCGTCGGCGAAGAAGCGGGTGACGGTCGCGACATTGGCCGCGACTTCGGGCCGCTCGAGAATCTCGATCACCTTGTGGCCGACCACACAGCCCAGCTCGGCGCCACCCGAAGTCGAGATATGGGCCGCACCATCCTCGTTGAGCCAGCCGCCGGTCCTGTCATTCACCAGACAGGCGCTGATCGGATAGAGGCCGCCGGACAGGCCCTTGGCGGTGACCATGATGTCGGGCTGGACGCCGTAGCTCTGCCAGCCCCACATCCGGCCGGTGCGCATCAGGCCGGTCTGTACCTCGTCGGCGATGTACATGGCGCCATATTTCGTACAGAGGGCGCGGCAGGCTTCGAGATAGCCGGGCTTCGGCATGGGAAAGCCGTAGGTCGCCGGAATGGTCTCGATGATGAGGGCGGCGACATCATTGCCTCTGAGGGCATTCTCGAGTGCTGCAGCATCGTTGAAGGGCACATGGATGAAAACGCCGGGCTGGTCGGCCAGAAATATCTTCGTGAACCGGTCGTCGCCGGTGGCGACGGCAAGGCCGGAATGACCGTGATAGCCCTTGATGATCGAGACGATCTTGCGGCGCTTGGTGGCGTAGCGGGCGCTCTTGA
>CAZIXE010000037.1:0-34351 GCA_964543235.1 uncultured Rhizobiaceae bacterium
CCGCCCATGCCCGCATCACCGGCAACCAATTTGCTGAACTTGACGGACACTACTCTCTCCCCCGATGGGGGCGAGGGGAATGAACGGGGGGCGCGCTTGGTCCCGGGGTGACGGCATCCGGGTGTGACCTTGCCCCCTCACCCCCGCGTTCCGCGGTCCCTCTCCCCCAAAAGGGGGCGAGGGGAATGACAGGGGTGCGGCGGCCATCCCGCCCGTAGAGGGGGAGGAAGGAGGAGGCAGGATCAAAGCCTGACGGTCCGGCCGGACTGCATCGAGCGGACGGCGGCGTCGGCGAGTTCGAGGGCCTTCAGGCCATCCCCGCCCGAGGGCTGCATGGGCGTGCCTTCTGTCAGGGCACGGATGAACTGCTCCTGCTCGATCCGGTAGGCGGCGCTGTAGCGCTCCATGAAGAAATTGAGCAGGGGATCGGCGCGGCGGCCGGCCGCGTTCCAGAGCTCGACGGTGGTGGTGTGGAGATTGGCGGCGGAGACCATGCCCTTCTCGCCATGCACCTCGATCCGCTGGTCATAGCCATAGGTGGCGCGCCTCGAATTGGTGATGACGGCGATCTTCCCCGAAGCGGTCTTGAGCGTGGCGGTGGCGGTATCGACGTCGCCGGCCTTGCCGATTTCGGGATCGACGAGGCAGGCGCCGGTGGCGGTGACCTCGCTCACCTCCTCGCCCAGCAGGAAGCGGGCCATGTCGAAATCATGGATCATCATGTCGCGGAAAATGCCGCCGGAGCGGCCGATATAGGCGAGCGACGGGGGAGAAGGATCGCGCGAGGTGATCTGGACCAGTTCCACCGCGCCGATCTCGCCCGCCGCGATGCGGGCCCGGGCGGCGGCGAAATTGGGGTCGAAGCGCCGGTTGAAGCCGATCATCAGGCGGGCGCCGGTGTCCTGCACCACCTTGAGACAGTCCTTCACCCGCCCGACATCGAGGTCGATCGGCTTCTCGCAGAAGATCGCCTTGCCGGCGCGGGCGGCCTGCTCAATCTGGGCGGCGTGGAGATCGGTCGGGGTGCAGATCAGGACGGCAGCGATCGCCTTGTCGGCCATGATCTCGTCGACGCCGGCGCGCCTGGCGCCGGTCAGCTCGCAGACGCGCTTCGCCGCCTCGTCGATAGGATCAAAGACGGCGGTGATGCGGGCCTCCGGCAGGCCCGAAATGGCGACGGCATGAGTCCAGCCGATGCGGCCGGCGCCGAGCAGGCCGATGTTGATGGTCATAGGGTTCCCCTCCGCGGTTCTCGAAATCCGGCCTGTCTTGCCGAGCCCCGGGCAAATTGCAAGGGCGATCGCAGGCGCTGCCGCAGAATGTGTCAGCGCTGAAACACGTAAGTGCCGGGGGCATCGGCAAGCTGGCGGTAGCCGGCCGCGGGGTTGCCCAGGGGCGGCGGGCCTGCAGGCTCGCCGGAACGGGCCTTGAGCCAGGCGACCCATTCCGGCCACCAGGACCCATCGCGGCGCGGGGTCTCGTCGGCCCAGGTATCGGGGTCGATGTGGCGGTCATGGTCGTTGCGGGTGCGCACCCGGTAGAAGCGGCGGGGATGGCCGGGGGGTGAGACGATGCCGGCATTGTGGCCGCCCGA
Organism: uncultured Rhizobiaceae bacterium; assembly: GCA_964543235.1. GTDB lineage: Bacteria > Pseudomonadota > Alphaproteobacteria > Rhizobiales > Aestuariivirgaceae > JANMMJ01. Next base: position 1,595 of record CAZIXE010000037.1, read on the forward strand.
AGTCAGGAGGAAGGTGACGGCGGTATCCATCAGCAGGTTGAGCTTGAACACCGAGCGCCAGGGGGCGACGTGGTCCTTCACGGTGCCGACAGCGAAGACGGGCTCACGGATGTCGGAGACGGTGACGGGCTTGCCATCCACCTCGTAGCGCCCCTCGGCAAGATCATTGTCGAGATAGAGGCGGCGGAGATATTCGGCATGCATGCGGTAGGGCATGCGGGTGGCGTCGGCGTTCCAGGCCATGAGATCGGTCATGGGGTCGCGTTCGCCCATGAGATACTCGCGCACCAGGCGCGACCAGACGAGGTCGTTGGAGCGCAGCATCTGGAAGGCGCCGGCCATCTGCTTGGCATCGAGGAAGCCCTGCTCCCACATCATGTCCTCGAGAAAGGCGAGCTGGCTTTCATCGATGAAGAGCTGAAGCTCGCCGGCCTCGGTGAAGTCGACCTGGCTGGCCAGGAAGGTGAGCGAGGCGAAGCGCGGTTCGCCGCGGCGGGCCAGGGCGGCGGCGGCGATGGCCAAGAGCGTGCCGCCCAGGCAATAGCCGACGGCATGGACGCGGCGATCCGGAACGATGGCGGCAACGGCCGCGAGGGCGGCCATGACGCCCAGGGTGCGGTAATCGTCGAGGCCGAGATCGCGGTCGGAGGGATCGGGGTTCTTCCAGGAAATCATGAAGACGGTAAATCCCTGGGAGGTCAGATAGCGGACCAGGGAATTCCCGGGCGAGAGATCGAGGATGTAATATTTCATGATCCAGGCCGGCACGATGAGCAGCGGCTCGGGATGCACGGCGGCGGTCGCGGGGGCATACTGGATCAGCTCGATCAGGCGGTTGCGGAACACCACCTTGCCCGGGGTGACAGCCACCGTCTCGCCGGGCACGAAGGCCTCCACCCCCGGCGGCGGCGTACCGGTGAGGCCGCGCTCGGCATCCTCGAGGAGGTTCTGCAGGCCCTGCCAGAGATTGCGGCCGCCGCTATCGAGGGTGCGGCGCAGAACCTCGGGGTTGGTGAAGATGCTGTTGGAGGGCGAAAACACATCGAGCAGCTGGCGGGAGATGAACTGCAGCTCGCGCTCATGGCGGCGGGTGACGCCGGGAACGCCGGTGACGGCGACATGCCACCATTGCTGCTGCAGCAAGAAGGCCTGGTACATGAGATTGAAGGGAAAGCGCTGCCAGGCCTCGCCGGCGAAGCGGTCGTCCTGGGGCAAAGGCTCGATGCAGGGCTCGCAAGGCCGGCCGGCAATGGCACTGGCCGCGGCATGGCGGGCGAGCCGGTGCCATTTGCGGTAGGCCTTTTCGGCAAGCTGCAGGCGCTTGCCCGGGGCCAGCGCCAGATGCAGCGACCAGTCGAACCAGGCGGCCATGACGGCGGCCGGCGAGATGCCACCGGTCAGGCGGGCGATGCTCGCATGGGTGGCGCGGTCGATCACCTCGCCGAAGGCAGTGGCGGTCCAGGAATCGCGCTCGAAGGAGGGCTGGCGGTAGCCGCCGGCGCCCGCGGCCGGCTTCGGCACGGGTCCGCCGGCGAAGAGGGGCGTCACATTGGTGATGGCGGCGGCTGCCGCGTCCGGTCCGGTGGGGGCCATGTCGGTGTTCCTCATGCTCACGGCCAGGGACATGCGCCCCTGCGCCCTGCCCCGCCATGACAGCAATCAATTGTGCCGCCGCCAAGACGGCATTGTGGCCGCCGGCCCTGGCCGTCAGGTGCGCAGTTCGGGAAGATCGCGGAAGAGATCGAGGGCCTCGGGGTTGGCCAGCGCCTCCCTGTTCTTCACCTCGCGGCCGTGGACGACGTCGCGCACCGCCAGCTCGGTGATCTTGCCGGACTTGGTGCGCGGAATGTCGGCGACGGCGACGATCCTGGCCGGCACATGGCGGGGCGAGGCGCCGTCGCGGATCTGCGTCCGGATGCGCTTCACCAGGGCATCATCAAGAACGGCGCCCTGTTTCAGGCGCACAAACAGCACGACGCGGACATCATTGTCCCAGTCCTGGCCGATGGCGAGCGCTTCCACGACTTCGGGGATCTGCTCGACCTGGGCATAGATTTCGGCGGTGCCGATGCGGACGCCGCCGGGATTGAGGGTGGCATCCGAGCGGCCATGGATGATGATGCCGCCATGCGCCGTCCATTCGGCGAAATCGCCGTGGCACCAGATGCCGGGGAAGCGCTCGAAATAGGCGGCGCGGTACTTCAGGCCATCGGGGTCGTTCCAGAACTTCACCGGCATGGAGGGAAAAGGCCTGGTGCAGACGAGTTCGCCCTTGTCCTGCGTGGGATGGCCGGTCTCGTCGTAGACATCGACGGCCATGCCGAGGACGGGCCCCTGGATCTCGCCGCGCCAGACCGGCTCAAAGGGATTGCCGGCAACGAAACAGCCGCAAATGTCGGTGCCGCCCGAGATCGAGGCGAGGTGGATGTCCGGCTTCACTGCCTCATAGACGAAATCGAAGCTCTCGGGGGCGAGCGGCGAACCGGTGGAGAGCATAGTGCGCAGGGGCTCGAGGCGGTGGGTGTCCCTGGGGCGCCAGCCGGTCTTCTTCACGGCATCGATGTATTTGGCGGAGGTGCCGAAGATGGTCATCCCCTCGTCCTCGGCATAGTCGAAGAGGGCGCGCTCGTTGGGATGAAAGGGAGAACCGTCATAGAGCAGCAGCGTCGAACCCGCCATGAGGCCGCTCACCAGCCAGTTCCACATCATCCAGCCGCAGGTCGAAAAGTAGAACAGCCGGTCCTGCCGCTTGAGATCGGTCTGCAGCAGGAGTTCGACGGCATGTTTCAAAAGGATGCCGCCGGTGCCGTGGACGATGCATTTGGGGATGCCGGTGGTGCCGGAGGAATAGAGGATGTAGAGCGGGTGGTCGAAGGCAACGGGGGTGAAGGTCAAGGGGCCATCGGCCTCGCCGGCCGTGAAGGCCTCGTAGGCGATGGCCTGTTCATGGGCGGCCGCCATGGCACCCGCTTCGCCGGTATATTCCACAATGACGGCAAACTCGACGGTCGGCAGCCCGGCGAGAACAGCTCTCAGCTTGTCGCCCATGCGAAAGGTCTTGCCGCCATAGAAGTAGCCGTCGCAGGCAATCAGCGCGCGGGGGGCGATCTGGCCGAAGCGGTCAAGAATGCCGCGTTCACCGAAATCGGGCGAGCAGGACGACCAGATGGCGCCCAGCGAGGAAACGGCGAGCAGTGCGACAATGGTCTCCGGCATGTTGGGCATGATGGCGCAGACGCGGTCGCCCTTGCCGATGCCGGCGCGCGACAGGGCCTTCTGGAGACATGACACGGCGGCGTTGAGTTCGGCCCAGCTCATGCGGCGGCGGATGCGATCCTCACCGCGGAAGACGAGGGCGTCGCCGCCGTCATCGCGCACCAGCAGGTTCTCGGCGTAGCTGACGGTGGCCCCCGGGAAGAAGCGGGCCCCCGGCATCCGGCCGGCATCGGCCAGGACCGTGCGGCCCGGCAGCGCTGCCTTTATGCCGGCATAATCGAACACCGCCTGCCAGAAGGCCTCGGGCTCAGCAACCGAGAAGGCGTGAAGGTCGCGATAACCCGCCAGGCCGAAGCCCAGTGCATTGAGGCCGGCCATGAAGGCGGCAAGATTGGACTGGCGGATACGGGCGGGGGCCGGTGTCCACAGCGGTTTCTCGGTCATTCTGTCCCCAAGGTCCGGATTTGGTTGGCTGGCAGCGGCCGCGGGCGGCCGCGCCAGACTGTCATAATCGCTTGTGACCGGCTTTGCCACAGATCGGCCTTGTCTTCGCGGCTAATGGTTGCTCAAAGGCGGCAACGGAGACTCGATTGCGAATTCTGGCGATTCTGGGCGGCCTGCTGGCCGGCCTCGTCGTGGTGCTGGCCGCCGGCGCCTATATGCTGCTCAGGCCGCAGGCCATGACCGCGCAGCTGAGCGATGCGGTACAGGCGGCGACCGGCTATACGCTGACCGTCGGGGGCCGGCCGGAGTACCGGCTGTGGCCCGAGCCGGCGATCAGCTACCCCAAAGTGACGCTGGAAGCCAGCAAGACGGTGGCCGGCGGGGCGCCGCTGACCGCCGAGCGGCTGGTCATCGCCACCAGTTTCAGCGATTTCCTCACCCGCAACCTGAGGCCCAAGAGCATCGAGGCGCAGGGGGCACGGTTCAACCTGCTGATCGACAACGAAGGCAAGGCCAACTGGCCAGACAAGCCGATGGTCCTGCCGGTACCGCTCGCCATCCGCGACGGCACGCTTGCCTTTCTCGACGAGCGGACCGGCGTGACCTTTGTGGCCAGCGGGCTCAACGCCCGGATCGCCACTGGAGAAAGCGGCGAGGACCTGCAGAGTTTCGGCGAAATGGTGTGGCGGAAACAGCCGGTGCGCTACACGCTGCAGCTCAAGTCGGTGGCGAGGCTGATGGCGGACGGATCGCCGCTGTCATTGACCGCCAACGGGCCGCTGGCCGATTTCTACTTCGACGGCCGCGCCGGCCTGGCCAAGGGCCTGGCGCTGGCCGGACAGATCAGCGTCAATTCGGACGATTTGCGCGGGCTTGCCCGCTGGCTGGGCGGCGACATCGAGCCGGGCAACGGCTTCGGCTCGTTCACGCTGGCAGGCGCCATCGACACCGCCGGGCGCAAGACCAAGATCACGCGGGCAACGGTGCTCCTCGACGACACGACGGCGCATGGCACGCTGAGCCTCGACGTTTCGGGGCGCATTCCGGTGGTGGCCGGCGACCTCGTCGCCGACTCGGTCGATCTCGCCACCTATCTCGGCGAGGGCGGGCGGCCAGCGGAGAACTGGAGCGAAGCGCCCTTCGCGCTGGGCCCGCTCAAGGCCTTCGACCTGGCGCTCGACCTCGCCTGCGAAGTTGCGAGCTATGGCGAGCTGGAACTCCGCGATATCCGGACCCGCATCACCCAGAACGGCGGCACGCTCAGGGTCACGATCCCGCAGATGCGGGCGGCCGGCGGGCCAGCGACCGCCACAGTCGAGATCGACGCCAGCCGGCGGCCGCCGCGGTTCTTCGCCATGTTCAACGGCAGCGGCATCGCGGCACAACCGTTCCTGCGGCACGTCCTCGGCTTCGGAGCCCTGACGGGACCGGCCAATATTTCGGCGGTACTGAACGGTGAAGGTGCTTCGCAGGCGGAGATGATTGCCACACTCAAGGGGACGGCGTCGATCACGGTCACGAACGGGAGCATCGAACGGGTCGAACCGAGCGCGCTGCTGAGCCGGGTGTCGACGCAGGTGGTCGAGGGCTGGCTGGGCGAGCGGGCCACACCGTTCAAGGCGCTTGGGGCGTCTTTCGCGATCGCCGATGGCATCGCCAGCCTGTCGTCAATGTCCTACATGGACGGGCAGATCAGCATGGCAATGGCGGGCGAAGCGGACCTGCTGCGCCGGGCCGTCAGCTTCCGCGCCACGCCGCGGCTCCTCGCCCGGGACGGCGCCAGCCAGGCCTGGCCGGTGGCCATCAAGGTGGAAGGCCCGTGGAACAAGCCCAAGCTGTTTCCGGATGTGGCGGGACTGCCCGACAATCCGGAGGAAGGCTACCGCAAGCTCAAATCCATGGGCGTGCCGGCCTTGCAATCAATCGAACAAAACTGAACAATCGCAATCATGATCCGCGTGCAGCAAGAGCCCTTCGATGCGGGAGCGGAGCTGGCGAAACTCAAGGCCGGCAAGACGCATCTGGGCGGCATCGTCATGTTCGTGGGCACGGTGCGCGATGCATCGGAAGGCCGCGATGTCACGGCGATGACCCTGGAACATTATCCCGGCATGACCGAAACGGCGCTGGCAGCCATCGAGGCCGAGGCGCGGGAACGCTGGCAACTCGACGATACACTGATCGTCCATCGCTACGGGCGGCTTACCCCCGGCGAGGACATCGTCCTGGTGATTGCCGCCTCAGCACACCGCGAGGCGGCATTCGCGGCCTGCCATTTCCTGATCGACTGGCTCAAGACCAAAGCACCATTCTGGAAACTGGAAGAGAGTGCGGAAGGGACCCGCTGGGTCGAAGCCAAGACCAGCGACGATGAGGCGGCAGCGCGCTGGGAGGCCCCGGGCTGATGGCCAGGCGGACGCCGGTCCGCAGCATCATCGATGCCGTGGTGATGCTGGCGGCGCTGGCGCTCATCGCGCTCCTGGCCCGCAGCCTCGGCCTGGGCGTTTTCGAGGAGGGACTGGTGAGGGTGCTCGACGGCGACTCGCTCAGGCGGGAGGCGCTGGAAATCCGCCTCTACGGCATCGACGCGCCGGAATACCGGCAGCACTGCCGCGACGGCGCGGGCCAGGACTATGAGTGCGGACGACAGGCGGCGGAGGTGCTGCGGCAGATGATCGGGGGCGGCGACGTCGCCTGCCGGCCGGTGGAGACCGACCGCTACGGGCGGCTGGTGGCGCTCTGCTCGGCGGGCAAGCTGGCGCTCAACGAAGAGATGGTGCTGGCGGGCTGGGCAGTGGCCTATCGCCGGCATACGGACCGCTTTGCCAGGCTGGAGGCCCTGGCGCGGGCGGCACGGCGCGGCATCTGGCAGGGGCCGTTCGAGATGCCGGAAGAGTATCGGGCGCGGACTCGCAGCCCGGTTCAGGGTAACATGGCCGGCGGCGAGGATTGATGCCGGTCAAGGCCAGAGACGACCCGCGCGGCACACTCGCAGCAAGGACGAAAGGCCCACGCATGGCACTGGAAGAACTGAAAGCGCAGATCGCCACGCTGCTCACCAGCCTCGAGGACAATCCCGAGGATGTGCATGAACTGCAGGAACTGCTCAGGCAGCACCTGGCGCAGCTCAGGGCCATGGGGCACGACGTGCCGCAGGACCTCGCGGAGCTCGAGGCCCGGCTCGAGCAGGATTTCGGCCGCCGCAAGCGTTAAGCACCGCAGGCCGAGGTCCCTGCAATTTTAGTCAATTGCACGGCCGGCGCTTGGCGATATTGTTCAATCGTTCAGTCTAGTCTCCCGCGTAACGAACGGGCCACGGGGATCCGCCGGTCCATAACCTCGCGCCAAGCTGGAGACTTTCGTGAAGTACTATCAGACCCTGCTGTCCGGGCCGACGCTGGCCGGAACCAAGAATGCCGAAATCCTCGAAGGCAGCGCGTCGGGCACGGTGTTCGCCTACCAGGCGGACGGAACCTGGGTCAACACCCGCGCCCAGTGCGTGGGCGATCCGGCCGGGGCCGGCCCCAACACGCTGATTTCCATCGACGGCTACGGCCGCAACAACGATATCTTCAAGGGCAAGGCGGGTACTGCCAACACGCTCGTCATGGGCGACGGCAAGGTGGCGCTGTTCCTCGACGATCCCTACAGCGCCAATGGCAACCAGGCGCGCATCCAGAACATCCAGGAAATCGTGTGTGGCGACGGCGGGCAGATCGTCGATCTCACCAGCACGCGGTTCGCCTACGGCAATGTCAAAATCCTCGGCGGCGCCGATGCCGACTATCTGTGGTCGAACGCCGGCCACGACACGATGAACGGTCTGGGCGGCAATGACGACATGTGGGGCGGCTCGGGCAACGACGACATGGCCGGGGGTACCGGCAATGACAAGGTTGTGGGCGGCAGCGGCAACGACACGGTGCGCGGCGGCCAGCACAACGACACCGTGAGCGGCGGGGCCGGCAACGATTCGGTCTATGGCGATACCGGCAATGACGTGGCCGCCGGCGATGACGGCAATGACTATGTGTCGGGCGGCGACGGCAGCGACACGGTGAACGGCAATGCCGGCGACGACAAGCTGGCCGGCGGCAAGGGTGCCGATCTCGTCCATGGCGGCGACGGCGCCGACAAGTTGAACGGCAATACCGGCAGTGACACGCTGGATGGCGGGGCCGGCAATGACAGGGTCTTTGGCGATGCCGGCAATGACTCGATTGCGGGCGGCGGCGACAGCGACACGCTCTACGGCAATACCGGCAACGACACGATTCTCGGCGGCGCCGGCAACGACACGCTGTACGGCAACAAGGGCAACGACGTCATGACCGGCGGAGCGGGCGCCGACCGTTTCGTGTGGCTCGCCAATGAAAACTATTCGACGGCGACGGGCGTGACCGACACCGACCGGATCACCGATTTCGGCAAGAACGACGTGCTCGATTTTTCGGCCCTCATCAGCAATGGCAGCGACACCGACGCCGGGCATTTCGTGAAATTCCAGGACATGGCGGCGGGCACGATGGTGCTGGTGGCAAATGTGCCGGGCGGTGAATTCCACGAGACCGTGATGCTCGACGGCCTGCATGGCCTCAGCGTGGCAAAGGCCCAGGCCGATGGCTGGCTGCTGATCTGACCCGATGCGGCGCGGGGCACCTCTCCCCCCGCGCCAATCACTTTCTCCGTGCGACTTGCGGCGGCGGTTCGACAGAACAGCCGCCGTCTCTTTTGCGGGGGCGCTGTTCCGGCGGTTTGCTTGACACTGCGGGGGGGCGAAAGATAGCGTCACAACGAGACAAGACCGGCGAGGCCGGCCGACGGGGTTCGAGAGGAGACGTTCCATGACACAGGATTCCAGGACCATGCTGCCGCGCGTGAACCGCCGCACGCTGCTGAAGGGTGCGGGCACGGCCGCCGCCATAACCGCTTCGGGCTTCGTGCCGGGGCCGGGTTATGTCCGGTATGCGCAGGCGCAATCCTCCGAGCCGATCCGGGTCGGCTTCCAGGTGCATCGCACGGGCATCGGCGCGGCCTATGGGCGCTGGTATGAGCGGACCACCAATGCTGCCGCGAAGCTCATCAACGAACAGGGCGGCATCAACGGGCGGATGATCGAGATCGTCGCCGAGGACGACGGCACCGATCCCGGCCGAGGTGCGGAAGTGGTCGAGAAATTCGCAACGCAGCACAAGTGCGATGTCGGGTTCGGCACACTGTTCAGCCACGTGGTGATGGGCTCGGCACCGCGGGCCGGCGAGCTCAAGCTGCCCTACTATGTGGTGTCGGAAGGCCATCACGTGGCTTCGACCACGCTCAATCGCTACACGTTCCAGCCGGGCATCACCGACGTCAAGAGCCAGGTGAAGTCGATGGCGCCGTGGATCGCCGGCAATCTCGGCAAGAAGGTGACCATGATCTTCCCGGACTTCGCGTTCGGCCACGACCATCGCGACTATTTCTCGGCGGCGATGAAGGACCAGGGCGGCGAGGTGATCCAGCTCATTCCGATACCGCCGACCGAAACCTCGTTCACCCGCTATTTCCCGCAGATCCCGGCCGAAACGGAAGTGCTCTACCATGTCATGGTCGGGCCGGCGGTGCTGACCTTCGTCAAGGAGCTCGGCGAGCATTTCGGCACGCAGCACCCTGCCCTGTTCGGCTTCATCGACAGCCTCGAGGCGGTCGACCTCGCCAGCCCCGGGCTGGAGTTCCTGGAAGGCTCGCATTTCTGGGAGGCCTTCCCGCGCTATGCCGGCGACAACCCCAAGCCACACGACCTGTTCTACCGCGAGAAGGTGGGCGTCGATGTCAACGGGGCCAGCGTTTCCGATCCGGCGGATGTTTCCACCTACTCGCACATGTTCGGCTGCTGGGAGACGCTCTATGTGCTGAAGGCCGCCATGGAGGCCGCGGGCTACCAGGGGCCGGCGGACAAAGCCAAGCTGATCGAGGCGACGGAAGCGATGACCAATTTCGCCGAAGGCAACGAGCACCCGCAGGGCGACAAGACGTTCAACGGCAAGATCCACCAGTGCTTCGGCCACCAGAACATCACCAAGGTGACGAACGGCAAGGGTATCGTCGTGCACCGGACGTCGATCGAAGACGGGCTCTACGAGCCCGAGGGCGATTACACGACGCAGAGCCTGTAAGCGGCGGGCGCAGACGGCCCGGACCGCGGCTTGGCTTTCGGACCCCATCTCCTGCTGGCCGTGCTGGAGGGCACGGTGGCGGCGGCGGTGCTGGCGCTCACCGCGCTCGGCCTGTCGCTGGTGTTCGGGGTGATGCGCGTCGTCAACGTGGCGCATGGCGAGTTCTACATGCTGGGCGCCATGGCGGGCTGGTGGCTTGCCAAGCTGGTGCCCGGACATCCGGCCATCGGCTTCGCAGTGGCGCTGGCCGGGGCCCCGCTCTGCGTGGCCGGCGTGGCGCTCGTCACCGAGCGGCTGGTGCTGCGGCGGCTCAACTATGATCCGGAGGCGACGATCGTCGCCACGATCGGGCTGCTGTTCGTCATCCAGCAACTCGCCCTCAGCCTGTTCGGCGCCGATGCCAAGCCGGTGGCGCCGCCATTCAGCTACCGGGTGGTATTCCCGTGGTTCGGCTATTCCGGCTACAAGCTGTTCGTCATCGCGGCTTCAGCCGGCCTGTTGCTGCTGGCCTGGTGGATACTGGCGCGAACGCGCTTCGGGCTCATCATGCGCGCGACCCAGTATGACCGGGAAACCGCCACCGCCTTCGGCATCCCGGTGGGCCGCGTCTATGCGGCGGTGTTCGCCACGGGGGCGGGGATCGCGGCGCTGGCGGCGGTGCTGCTAGTGCCGATCCAGCAGGCGCATTACCTGATGGGACTCGATCCGCTGCTGATGTCGTTCATCGTGGTGATCATCGGCGGCCTCGGCAGCATCAAGGGCAGCGTGATCGCCGCCCTGGTAATCGGCATGAGCAACGGCATCATCTCGGTGTTCTTCTCGCCGACGCTGGCGTCGATCATCGCCACGCTGTTCGTGGCGCTGGTGCTGGTGGTGCGGCCGGGCGGACTCTACGGAACGGCCAACCGATGAGCGGGGCTTCGGGCAAGGCGCTGGCGCTACATGCGGCGGTCATCGCCCTGCTGTTCCTGGCGCAGTTTGCCGCTTCCGACTATGTGACGCTCAGCCTGACGCGGATCATGCTGCTGGCAATCTTCGCGATGGGCTACAATCTCATGTTCGGCTATACGGGGCTGCTCAGTCTCGGGCATGCGATGTTCTTCGCGGTGGGGCTCTATGTGTCGGCTCTGGGAACGACGCGGCTCGGCCTCAGCGCGCCCGCTGCCTTCCTGGCTTCGATCGTCATCGGGGCGGTATTTGCGACTCTGGTGGGCGCCGTCGCGCTCAGGGCCACGGGCGTTGCCTTCATGATCGTGACGCTGATGTTCGCGCAGGCCTTCTTCCTGACAATTCTCTATTTCGGCCGGTACACGCGCGGCGATGAAGGAATCGTCATACCCGATCAGCTGCGGGTGATGCGGATTGGCGGGATTGCGCTCGATCTTGCCGACGCCACAACACGCTACAATCTGGCACTCGGCCTGTTCGCGCTGGCCATGGCGGTGATGCTGCTAATCGTGCGCTCGCCACTCGGGCATGTGCTGGTGGCGATCCGCGAGAACGAGGCGAGGACCGAGATGCTCGGCTTCAACACCTGGCGCTACAAGCTGTTCGCGGTCGCCGTGTCGGGGACACTGTCGGCCGTGGCAGGCTCGGCCTATGCACTGATGTTCGCCTTTGCCGGATCGACGCTAGCCTCGATCCAGTATTCGATCCATCCGCTGCTGTGGACGCTGCTTGGCGGGCCGGCGACGATCCTCGGGCCCCTGCTCGGAACGACGCTCATGTATGCGCTGACCAATTTCGTGAGCGGTTTCACCACCGCCAACCTGCTGGCGGTGGGGGTGGTGCTGATCCTGCTGGTGCTGTTCTTCCCCAAGGGGCTGCTCGGCAGCTTGCGCGAGAGGTGGCTGCCATGGCTGCCGTGACGCTGCTCGAAACGGAGGGGCTCAGCCGCAATTTCGGCGGGCTCAGGGCGGTGGCGGAGGTCGATTTCGCGCTGGCAGCCGGGGAGATCCGGGCGATCATCGGACCCAACGGGGCGGGCAAGACCACGTTCGTGAGCCTGATCGCCGGACGGCTTTCGCCCTCGGGCGGGCGCATCCGCTTTGCGGGCGAGGACATCACCGGAATGCCGGCATATGCCAGGGTGAGGCGCGGCATTGCCTATACGTTCCAGATCACCAGCATCTTCGCCAAGTTGCCGGTGATCGAGAATGTGGCGCTGGCCGCCCAGGGGCGGCGCACAGGAACAGCGCGGCGCGATGCGGCCGACTGCCTGGCGCGGGTCGGGCTTGCCGACCGGCCCGAGCAGATCGCCGGCACGCTGGCCTACGGGCACCAGCGGCTCCTTGAAATCGCCATGGGACTGGCACTCGAACCCAAGCTGCTCATCCTCGACGAGCCGACGCAGGGGCTCTCCGATGCCGACATCGCCAATTTCACGCGACTGGTGCGGTCGATCGCCGAGGAGGCGACGGTGCTCCTCATCGAGCACAACATGCAGGTGGTCATGGAGACGGCGCGGCGGATCACGGTGATGGACCAGGGCCGCATCCTGGCCGAGGGGACGCCCGAGGCCATCCGCGACAATCCAGCGGTGCAGCGCGCCTATCTGGGGACGGCGTGATGCTCGACATCCATGACATCACCTGCGGCTATGGTTCGGTCATGGTGCTCAAGGATTTTTCGCTGCGTCTCGAGGCCGGCGAAATCCTGTGCCTGCTCGGCCGCAACGGGGCGGGCAAAACGACGGCACTCAAGGCGATCATGGGCCTGGTGCCGGTACGCGCGGGGCGCATCGTGTTCGACGGGGAGGACCTCACGCGGCATCCCGCCCATGACATCCCCAAGCTCGGCATCGGCTATGTGCCGCAGGGGCGGCGGCTGTTCGCGGACCTGACGGTGGCCGAGAACCTCACCATCGGGCGCATGGCGCGGAACTCCGGAGACGAGGTGCTGGCGCATGTGCTTGGCCTGTTTCCGCTGCTGCTGGACCGGCTCGACCAGCGGGCCGGCACGATGAGCGGCGGCGAGCAGCAAATGCTGGCGATGGCGCGGGCACTCTGCCTCGATCCCAAGGTGCTGCTGCTTGACGAGCCGACCGAGGGGCTGATGCCGTCGATGATCGCGCGCATTCGCGAATCGGTGCTCGAACTCAAAGGCCATGGCGTGACCACCATCCTGGTGGAGCAGCGGGTCGATGCGGTGCTGCCGGTGGCCGACCGGGTGGCGTTCGTCGAGAACGGGCGAGTGACTGCGACAGTAACGGCCAGGGCGCTGGCTGCCGACCGGCATATGATCGACCGCTATGTGGGGATCGGCCACTAGGCGCGTTGCCGCCATTGCCGGAGGGATGGCGGTTGCGGCCGCGCCAGCGCTGGCGCATGGGGCCGAACGCGGTTTCGTGATGCTGCTGCCGACGCAGCATTTCGTGGTGGGCGGGGCACTGGCGGTGGCCGTCTCGTTCTTCGCCGCGACGGTCATTCCGCCCGCCCATTTCGAGCGGTTCTTCGGCACGTCCACCCTGCCCGGCAGCTTCCGCCTGCCACGGCCCGCCTGGACCAGCCTCATCTGCGGCGTGCTGCTGGCGGCGCTGATCCTCGCCGGGTTCAATGGCGCGCGCGATCCGCTGGCCAATCCGCTGCCGCTCACGATCTGGACAGTGTGGTGGGTGGGGATCGTGCTGGCTCACGCGGTGCTCGGCCATCTGTGGCTGTTCCTCAATCCGTTCACGGGGCTGCTGGGACTTGCCGGCCGGCGCGCGCCGCTGCTGCGCCTGCCGGCCAGCACGGCATATCTGCCGGCACTGCTCAGCTTCGCGCTGTTCGCGTGGTTCCAGCTGGTGTCGCCGGCGCCCGAAGACCCGGCGCGGCTGGCGGTGGCCGTTGCGGTCTATGCGGTCTTCACGCTGGCGGCGGGGTGGCTATTCGGCCCCGAGGAATGGTTCCGGCGCAACGATCCCTTCGCCGTCTATCTGCGGCTGCTGGCACTGGCGGCGCCGGTCGGCCTCACGGCAGAGACGAATCGCATCCATGTGCGGCTGCGGGTGCCGGGGGCGGGACTCGCGGCGGAGCCGCCGCTGCCGATCTGGGGCATGCTGTTCGTGCTGCTGACGCTCGCGGCCATCTCCTTCGACGGGCTGTCGCAGACGTTCTTCTGGCTGGGGCTCGGCGGCATCAATCCGCTCGACTTTCCGGGGCGGACGGCGGTCATGGCCTACAACACGCTGGGACTGCTGGAGAGCTTTGCCCTGCTGGCGGCGCTGTTCATGGAGGCGGTGATGGCCGGATGGCAGTTGGCGGGGCGGCCGGGAGCACTCATGGCGCTTATGGGGCGGCTGGTGCTTTCCCTGATCCCCATCTCGATCGCCTTCCATTTCGCACATTACCTGCCCGATCTCCTGGTCAACGGGCAATACGTGGCGCTGGCGCTGAACGATCCCCTGTTCAGAGGCGCCAATCTCCTGGGGCTCGAGGGCTATCATGTGACGGCCTCGTTCCTCAACACGCCGCGGGGCGCACACACGATCTATTTCGTGCAGACTGCGGCGATCGTCGCCGGGCATATGCTGAGTGTCGCCGTGGCGCATCTCCTGCTCATCCGGACAGGGGCCAGTGGCCGGCGGCTGCTCCTGCTCGAAGCGCCACTGGCAGTGTTCATGGTGGCCTACACGGCGTTCGGCCTGTGGATCCTCTCATCACCCAGCGCCGGGTGATCAATCATTGTCAGTGAGGCCGGCGCCGGCGCCCATGCTGCGCGAGGTTTCGGTCGAGGGCGCGTAGGTGCGGACAGCGAGCCGGTCCAGAACCGCATAGGTTTCGGTTCCGATGGCGCAGGTGCGGGCCGTGACGGCATGAACGGGAAGGACCGGCGCGGCCGCGAAACTGACGACCGCCGATGCGGCCTTCGGCGGTGCGCCGGCGATCGCGAGGCCGCCGTCCGGTGCGAGCGCCGCTGCACAGCCATCCGCCGCAATCCAAACAATGTGCCGGCGCGTGCGGGCGGCCTGGGCAAGGAATGGCAGGAACAAGAGCGGTTCGGCGAGCGATTCCAGGGTGAGCGGCTCAGCGCCGGGGAGCAGCGTGGCGTGATCGGCAAGCGAAGCCCCGGCCGCCAGGGGATCGAGGGCGGGACCCTCGGGCTGCCAGTGATCCGGCGCCATGGTCCAGCCGGCAGCAGGCGAAAAAGCGGGGCTTGGCAGCCAGCGCGCCAGAGCTTCGGGACCGGGGAGGCCCCGACCCGCCAGCCAGCGCACCGCCTTGCCGGTTTCCTCGGCGAGGCCCCAGCTCAAACCGGCGCCGCGGGCCGCCTTGCGGCAAAGCGCCTCGAGCTCGTTCAGCGACAGCACCAGCGTCATCAGGCAGCGGCCTGCGGATAGATCCAGTCATCGGCGGTTTGCGGTGTCAGGCGCTCGGCGGTGGGGGCGCCGCGATACATGGATATCCGCACCCAGCGGTCGGAACGGGGATCGAAATGGGTGGCGCCAAAGAAGGAAAGCTTGCAGCGCAGCAGGTCGATGGGAAGCAGCGTCGCGGAGACGGTGTTGTCGCGGATCTCGGCATAGGGAAAGCGTTGAACAATCTGCAGGCGGCGGACGGCGTGGCGGTGCTCCGGATGGCGCATGAGGAAGGCGGCCAGGGGCGCATCGCCGGGCCATGGGCCAAGAGCCGCGAGGAGCGCCATGGCATCGCGGGCGGTACCCAGCGGCTGCTCATAATCCGCGATGAAAGGCTCGGTCCGTTCGCCGAGACGGGGCTCGAGCTTCTCCTGGGAGGTGTACCAGATGCGGGCGCGGTTCTCGTCGCGGCTGAAGTCGATGTCGCGGGCGAAGGCATAGATCGCGGCCAGCGCCGCGCGCGCTTCAGCCACCTTCATGGTGCCGTCGATCGGAAATTCCGCCTGTTCGTCGGCGCTCATGGTGTCAGCCAGATCATCGACAAGGTGGCCATAGGGTTCGAGCATCAGGGAACAGACGGATTCCTGGCCCTCAAGTGTCAGCTCGGCAAGCGCCCAGTCCCAGAGACGGTCCCAGGGCCGGTCGCGGTCCAGGGCGCCTTCGCCGACATGCGCCGAAAGGCGGTCAAGATCGCGGCGGTAGGCGGCGACCGCAGCGGCCTGAAGCGGATGCCCGGTGCGCCAGAGCTCAGCGCTCAAACGGCTGCGGGCAAGCCGGTCAGCGAAGACGGCCCGCTCTCCGGCAGTGGCGGCGGACAGGGCGCGGACGCGGGCGATCGCAGTTTCGCGGGCGGCGATCCAGTTGTTGATGAGAACGGGGTGGTTGATCAGGAAGGGTGCCATGCCAAGCCCGGTGGAATTACCAACGCCGAGCCGGTCCTGCGATGGGCCCGAGAGGGTGATGGCTGTTGCCGGGCTGTCGCAGCGCGCCAGATGCTCGACCATTGCGAAGGTAAAGAGGCGGATGAGATAGACGGCGAGCATTTCGGCCTGGTAGGGGCCGGCCAGTTCGGGCCGGTCGCAGACCGATTCGCGGTCGGCGGCGCCGAACTTGCCGGAGCCGTAGACGGCGGTGGTGCGCATCAGGTAACCCACGGCGTCGAGCTCAGCGGGGTCGGGCTGGCGGCCGGAAGCGAGCGCCCGGCGGACATGATCGAAGAGGCGCACCGAGCGATTGGCGCGGGCCATGACCAGCTCACGGCAGGTGATGCGGCCCTCCTCCTGCTTCGGCACGTTGGCGGCAAGGCGGGCGATATCGTCCGTGGACGGAATGCCATCGACCAGGGCGAAGGTCGAATCCCAGGCGGTGGCGATGACCCGGTCGGAGCGCATCTCCGGCGGCAAATCATGGGCGAAGGCAACGAGGCTGTAACTGTGGCGCGGACCGCTCGCGACATAGACGGCATGGCCGACGCCTCGCGCATCCACCGCCCAATCCTTCAGGGTGACGCGCCAGCCTTCGCCCGCCATGCGGCGCAGGAGCACGCGCATGAAGGAGAGGCGGGACTGGTGCATGGCGCCCATGCGGGCGAGGCGCATCACCTGTTCCGGCGGGCGGAGCACGAGCCCCGCCGGATTGACCGCTTGCGGCCGCTTCATGGCTGCACCATCGGCCCGAAGCTGTCGCGATAGAAGCGCAGCCAGTTCTCGCCCAAGATGGCATCGACTTCGTCAGGTGCGAAGCCCGCCCGGCGCAGGCCCTCGGCAATCCCGGGGAAATCCCGGTTCGAGCGGAACCATGACGGCATTTCGGGGAAGCCGGGGTTCGTGGCGCTGCCCTCACCAAAATCGACGGCCTTCGTCCAGCGGCCGACCCGCATCCATTCGACGACGCTGTCCGGCTGGTCCTGGCAGAGATCGGAACCGATGCCGAGCGCCTTCACGCCCATGATCTCCGCCGCGCGGACAATCATGGTGCAGAAATCTGCAAGCGTGCAGGCCGAACCGTTTCGCAGGTGGTGCGGATAAAGGGAGAAGCCAAGCATGCCGCCGCTCTGCGCCAGGGCGCGCAGCACCGAGTCCGACTTGTTGCGGCGGGCGGCATGCCAGAAGGCCGGGTTGGCATGGGTGATGGCGATGGGCCGCTTAGAATGTTCGATGGCCTGAAGCGTCGAACGTTCGGCGGAGTGACTCATGTCGATGACGAGGCCGACGCGGTTCATCTCGCGGATCACTTCCCTGCCCATGCGGGTGAGGCCCGGGTCCTCTGCCTCGTAGCAGCCGGTGGCGAGGAGCGACTGGTTATTGTAACTCAGCTGCATGAAGCGCAGGCCCAGCGTATGGCAGATCTCGACCAGGCCGATGTCCGACTCGATGGGCGAGGCGTTCTGGGCGCCAAAGATGATGGCGGTGCGGCCTTCGTCGCGGGCGCGTTCGACGTCGGCGGCGGTGCGGCCGTGGAAGATCAGATCACCGTGCTGCTCGAAGCGGCGATTCCAGGCCTCGATGCCGGCGACGGTCTCGCGGAAGTCCTCATGATACGCGATGGTGACATGAACGGCGGACAGACCAGCCTCCTGCATCTCCTCGAAGATGCGGCGCGACCAGTTGGCATATTGCAGATTGTCAATGCGGACCGGCCGCGGCACATCCGTCCTCCCGTTCGATCCGGTCAGATGATCCGTGTCTCTATCGTTCCCAGGGCACCATAGTCAAACCGGACAAGGTTGCCGGGCGTAATGGCGACCGGGACAATACAGGTGCCGGTGGTCACGAACTGGCCGGCAGCAATGCCGCCGCAGCAGCGCGAAACTTCATTGACGAGCCAGACGAGGGCGTGGCGCGGATCGCCAAGTACCGCCTTGCCGGTCCCTGAGGCCTTCAGCGCGCCATCAACATAGGCATCAACACGATGGGCCGTGAGGTCGAGGCTGCGCCAGTCTGCAGCAACGGGCTCTCCCAGCACCAGCCAGGAGGCACAGGCCGTGTCGGCTATGAGCTGAGGGGCACCGACGGCGGTGAAGTCCTGATAGCGCGAGTCGGGGATTTCCATTGACAGAAGCAGCGCACCCACCGCCGCCATCACCTCGTCGCAAGTGTAGGCAGCAGAGCGCGGCGGCAGGGCATCGGCAAAGCGGAAGGCGAATTCGGCTTCTGCGACACGCATGATGTTGTCGCCCAGCGGCACAGGATCGCCGGGCCTGAGCAGCCGGCCCGCCAATATGCGGCCGGCCAGGGGACCATCGACGTTGATGTGTTTCTGGCCGGCCTCGCTGGTGGCGGCGATCTTCCAGCCGACGACCGCCTGGCCCGATCTTTCGGCCAGGGCGGCGGCAACGGCATAACCGTCGCTGCGGTCTCGCGGCCGGCACGCTTCAGGAAGAGCGGCGATCCGCGTAGTGGCGAGCCAGTTCGACCAGAGCAGGCCGGCGGCTTCGGCACAGCGGTCGGCGGCAAGCGTCATAACGGTGTTTCTACCCCGGCCATGAGTTCGCGGAAGGCGGCGAGGATCGCGGCTACGAATACCTCATCATTGATGGCGGCGGCGACGCGCTCGACACGCCTCCCCGGTGTCTGCACAACGGTCTCCTCGATCGCCGCGAAGAAGACGGCGTCGGCTTCCGGGTCGTGGAAGGGCTTGCCCGGCACATCGATCAGCGACACGCCGCCCTCCGGCAGCAGTACGCGGACCGGGCCGTGCATGAGATTGATACGGTGGCCGATCCATTCGCCCATGGCGCGGTTCTCATCCGCCGTGGTGCGCATGAGGGTGACTTGCGGGTTGTGGATGACGAAGTTGCGCCCTTCGAATTTCGGCGGAACGGTCGCGCGGGGACCGAAGTTCACCATGTCGACGGCCCCGGCCGAGATCACGGTGGGAATCCGGGTGCGAATGGCGGCACCAAAGCGATCCTGATCGGCGGGAAACACGCCACCAACCAGCATGTCGGCCACTTCGGTGGTGGTGAGATCGAGCATGGCGGCGAGAAAGCCGGAATCCGCCAGCTTCTCCATGGAGCGGCCGCCCGTCCCGGTGGCATGGAAGACGAGGCAGTCATAGTAGGCTTCCAGGGCACGGATCACCGCCTGCACGCAGGGTGTGGTGACGCCGAACATGGTGATGCCGATGGCCGGTTTCGAGACGATGCGTTGTTCCGCCCGATCAAGGGAATGACGCCAGGAAATCATGCCAGCCAGCGCATGGGCGGCGTTGCCGAGCACGCTGCGGGTGATGCGGTTGAGCCCCTGAACGTCGGCCACCGCGTACATCATCATGATATCGGAGGCACCGACATAGGCGCCCACCTGGCCCGAGGCCACCGTCGATACCATGATCTTGGGGATGCCGACGGCGAGGCGGCGCATGCCGGCAGTGGCGAGCGCCGTACCGCCGGAGCCGCCGGCCGAGATGATACCCAGAACATCGGCGCGGGCAGAGATCCAGTTGGCGAAGGCATCTGCCATGGCGGTGACGGCGCCGCCACGGTCGCCACAGAAGATGGCGGCCGTCCCTTCCGGATGGGCGGACGCCACTTGTTCCGGCTTCACGTCGGCCGGAGAGGTATCACCTGCGGTGGCGAGATCCACGGTCAGGACGGGCAGGCCGCGGGTCTGCAACACATCGCGCAGGTAGAGGAGTTCCGGGCCCTTGGTATCGAAAGTGCCGGCAACCAGCGCATAACCGTGCTGTGGCGCCGCAGCCTTCTTCGCCATCACCGATCCTCCCTTGGCGGCATTTGACACCGGATCGCCGGCGTGAGGCAAGAGTCAGGCGGGCGACAGGGACAGCAGGCGGCGCGCTTCGGCGGGCGTGGCGGGGCGGCGACCATATTCGGCGCAGAGTGCCGCCACGCGCTTGACAAGCGCAGCATTGGACGGGG
The DNA here is from genome assembly GCA_964543235.1 of uncultured Rhizobiaceae bacterium. Taxonomy (GTDB): domain Bacteria; phylum Pseudomonadota; class Alphaproteobacteria; order Rhizobiales; family Aestuariivirgaceae; genus JANMMJ01. Next base: position 21,627 of record CAZIXE010000037.1, read on the forward strand.
CGAGCGTTGTCCTGTCCCAGCGGACATTATCCTCGAGGCCGGTGCGGCAGTGACCGCCCAGTTCCAGGCTCCAGCGGTTGACCTCGAGCTGATGGCGGCCAATGCCGGCAGCGGTCCAGGTCGCTTCCGGCATCAGGCGGCGGAGCTCGGCCACCTCGAAATCAAGCACCTGGCGGACGGCCGGCATGGCATTCTTCACGCCGAAGACAAACTGCACATGCAAAGGCCTGGCCAGGACGCCCTCCTCCGCGAGGCGGATTGCCTGGTACATCATGGAGACATCGAAGACCTCGATCTCGGGCTTGATGCCGAATTCGCGCATGCGGCTGGCCAGTTCGAGGATGAGATCGGGATGATTTTCGTAGACGATCGCCGGGAAATTGCAGGAGCCGGTGGCGAGCGAGGCCATGTCCGGGCGGTGGACCAGCATGCCGCCGCGCTCGGAGCCCTTGCCGGAGCGGCCGCCGGTCGAGAACTGGATGATCATGCCGGGACAGTGCTTGCGCAGGCCTTCCTGCAGCAATGCGAAGCGGCCGGGACTGGACGTCGGCGTTTCATCGTCATTGCGGACGTGAAGATGGGCGACGGTGGCGCCCTCTTCATAGGCGGCGTGGGTCGATTCCACCTGTTCGGTCACGGTGATCGGCACGGCCGGATTGTCCTTCTTGCGGGGCAGCGAGCCGGTGATGGCGACCGTGATGATGCAAGGCGTCGTCATGTAGCAAGAAAACTCGCACAGAGGGGCGTGCGTTCTGCTAGTCAATCGCACAGGATCGTGGCAAGGGCAAAGCCTGCATGAATGTCGAGCACCGCTTTTCCCACCAGCGCGCGCAGGGAGAGATCGTGCTCGGCGTGGCGCGGCGGGGGCTGACCAGGCTGCGCGAGGCGGGAGCTGCAAAGGTGCGGTTTCCCGAGGGCGGAGGTGAGGCCATCCTCATCAACACGGGCGGGGGCCTGGCGGGCGGCGACCGCTTTAGCAGCGCGATCAGCGTCGGAGCCGGGGCGGCACTCACAGTCACAACGCAAGCGGCAGAGCGAACCTATCGCAGCCTCGGGCCGGCGGCGGATGTTGAGACGCGGCTCGAAGCGGACGCGGGAGCCTGTCTCATGTGGCTGCCGCAGGAGATGATCCTGTTCGAAGGGGCGGCACTGCAGCGGCGGCTCGAGGCAGAGATTGCGGCTTCGGCGCGCTTCCTCGCTGTCGAATCGCTGGTGTTCGGCCGCAAGGCCATGGGCGAAGCGGCACGGCAGGTCAATCTCAACGACCGCTGGCGGATCAGGCGGCAGGGAAAGCTGATCTTTGCCGAGGATCTTCGTATCGCGGGTCTGAGGCCTGCCACGCTGGCCACGCTGCAGGGTAGCGATGCCATGGCCACCGTGGTGCTGGTGGCGGCGGATGCCGAACGGCATCTGGACGCGGTTCGCGCGTTTATCGGCGAAGCTGGCGGTGCCAGTGCCTGGGATGGCAAACTCGTTGCAAGGCTCCTGGCCAAAGATGGGTTTGAACTCAGGAAGAGGCTGATTCCGCTGCTTTCTGCACTCGCTGGCGGCAGCGGGTTGCCTAAAGTCTGGTCAATGTGAGGGGAAATCATGCAGCTCACACCGCGCGAGAAGGACAAGCTCCTCGTCGCCATGGCGGCCATGGTGGCGCGGCGGCGGCTTGAACGCGGCGTCAAACTCAATCATCCGGAAGCGATCGCGCTGATCAGCGATCATGTCGTCGAGGGGGCACGCGACGGCAGGAGCGTGGCCGATCTCATGGAAGATGCTGCGCGGGTCGTCTCGCGGGCGCAGGTGATGGAAGGTGTGGCCGAGATGATCCCCGAAGTGCAAGTCGAAGCCACATTTCCCGACGGCACAAAACTTGTCACCGTGCATCAGCCCATCCGCTAGCGAGGCCAACATGATCCCAGGCGAAATCATCACGGCTCCCGGTGACATCGAACTCAATGCCGGGCGGGAACGGGTGACGCTGGAAGTTGCCAACACCGGCGACCGGCCGATCCAGGTCGGCTCGCATTATCATTTCTTCGAGACCAACATTGCGCTTTCCTTCGACCGGGCCAAAGCGCGGGGCATGCGGCTTGACCTGCCGGCCGGCACGGCGGTGCGTTTCGAACCCGGGCAGCGACGGGAAGTGACCCTGATCCCGATCAGCGGGGCGCGCCGCATTTATGGATTCCAGGGCAAGGTGATGGGAGCGCTGTAGTGGCCAGATTATCCCGGGCGAATTATGCCGCAATGTACGGGCCGACGGCCGGCGACCGGGTGCGGCTGGCCGATACCGAGCTCTTCATCGAGGTCGAGAAGGATTTCACGCATTACGGTGAAGAGGTGAAGTTCGGCGGCGGCAAGGTGATCCGCGACGGCATGGGCCAGTCACAGGCGACACGCGCAGAAGGCGCGATGGACACGGTGATCACCAATGCGCTGATCGTCGATCACTGGGGAATCGTCAAGGCGGATGTGGGCTTGCGCGAGGGGCGCATCGCGGCCATCGGCAAGGCCGGCAATCCCGACACGCAGCCGGGCGTCGACATCGTCATCGGGCCTTCGACCGAAATCATCGCGGGTGAGGGCAAGATCCTGACTGCCGGCGGCATCGATGCGCATATCCATTTCATCGCGCCTCAGCAGATCGAGGAGGCCCTCACCTCCGGCATCACCACCATGCTGGGCGGCGGCACCGGCCCCGCGCACGGCACACTGGCGACGACCTGCACCGGGGCCTGGCACATCGAAAGGATGATCGAGGCGGCGGATGCATTCCCGATGAATCTGGGCTTCATGGGCAAGGGCAATGCGTCTTTGCCCGCGGCGCTCGAGGAGATGATCGTGGCGGGGGCCTGCGGGCTCAAGCTCCATGAAGACTGGGGCACGACGCCGGCGGCGATCGACAACTGCCTCAGCTTCGCCGACGCCCATGACGTCCAGGTCGCCATCCACACCGACACGCTCAACGAGTCGGGCTTCGTCGAGGCGACGATCGCGGCCTTCAAGGGACGTACCATCCACACATTCCATACCGAGGGTGCCGGCGGCGGGCATGCGCCAGACATCATCAAGGTGGCGGGGCTGCCGCATGTGCTTCCCTCCTCCACCAATCCGACCCGGCCCTACACGGTGAACACGGTGGCCGAGCATCTCGACATGCTGATGGTCTGCCATCACTTGAGCCCGCGTATTCCAGAGGATATCGCCTTCGCCGAGAGCCGCATCCGCAAGGAGACGATCGCGGCCGAGGATATCCTGCACGACATGGGCGTATTCGCGATGATCTCCTCCGACAGCCAGGCGATGGGGCGGGTCGGGGAAGTCATCATCCGGTGCTGGCAGACGGCGCACAAGATGAAGGTGCAGCGCGGCCGGCTGGCGGGCGAGGCGGGCGACAACGACAATTTCCGCGCCAAGCGCTATATCGCCAAATACACCATCAATCCGGCCATCGCGCATGGGATTTCCCATGAGGTCGGCTCGGTCGAGGTGGGCAAGCGGGCCGATCTGGTGTTGTGGAACCCGGCCTTCTTCGGGGTGAAGCCCGACTATGTGCTGCTCGGCGGCTCCATCGCGGCGGCGCCGATGGGCGATCCCAACGCCTCGATCCCGACACCACAACCGGTGCACTACCGGCCGATGTTCGCAAGCTTCGGCAAGCTGCTGAGCAGTTCGTCAGTCACGTTCGTGGCGCAAGGAGCGCTCGATGTAGGATTGCCGGAGAGGCTCGGCACAGCCAAGGCCATGGTGGCAGTGAAGAACACGCGCGGCGGCATCTCCAAGCAGTCGATGATCCACAATTCAGAAATGCCGCAGATCGATGTCGATCCCGAGACCTATGAGGTCCGGGCCGATGGCGAGCTGCTCACCTGTCCGCCGGCCGAGGCGCTGCCGATGGCACAGCGGTATTTTCTGTTCTAGGTCTGGCGATGACGGTGCGCGCGCCTTCATTCGTCAGGGCAGGACTGCATAGGCCTGGAGCGGCAGATGCGGTACGGCTGGCGGCTGACGAGCGCCACATCCGGCGCAAGCTGCTCCAGTGCAAGGCGGGGCTCGAAGTGCTGGTCGACTTCGAGAAGGCGGTCCGGCTGGAGGATGGCGACGGGTTGGTGCTCGAGGACGGCCGCGTGGTCAGGGTCGAGGCGGCGAAGGAGCCGCTCATGGAGATTCGCGGGCGCGACGCGCTGCATCTCGCCCAGCTTGCCTGGCATATCGGCAACCGCCATCTGGAAGCACAAATCGAGCCCCAGCGAATCCTGCTCAGGCGCGATCACGTGATTGCCCATATGCTGGAACATCTGGGTGCGAGGGTGCGGGAGGTAACGGAACGGTTCTCGCCCCTGCATGGCGCCTATCACGAACACGGGCACGGACATGAACACTGATGGCGACAAGCGGCAGCTCATGCTGCTGCTCGCCTGGATGTCGCCGGCGTTTCCGACCGGGAGTTTCGCCTACAGCCACGGTCTGGAATGGGAGATCGCGCGCGGTGCAGTACGCGACGGCCCTTCGCTCAAGGAGTGGATCGCCAATCTCCTGACACAGGGGTCCGGCTGGAACGATGCCGTACTGTTCGGACAGTGCTGGGAGAAGGAGACGGAGGTGCTCAACGAACTGGCACTGGCGCTGGCGGCATCGCGGGAGCGCTGGCTGGAGACGACACAATTGGGCCGGGCCTTTGCAAATGCCGCCAATGTCTTCTCCCCGCTGGCGTGGGGCGAGGACATGATTGCCTATCCCATCGCTGCCGGGTCGGCCTGTCAGGCCATGGGCATCGTTCGCGATGCAGCGCTGACGGCCTATCTCCAGGGGTTCGCTACCGCGCTGGTGTCAGTGGCGGTACGGTTGGTGCCGATCGGGCAGACACAGGGCCTCGAGGTGATGCGCGAGCTGATGCCGCTCATTGCAGAGACGGCGGAACGGGCGGCACAGGCGACGCTCGACGATCTGGGCAGCGCAACCATCGGGGCGGAGATCGCGGCGATGCGGCACGAGACGCTGGCAACACGGGTGTTCCGGACATGACCCACGGACCCCTGCGCGTCGGCATCGGCGGACCTGTCGGCTCCGGCAAGACGACGCTGACCGAAAAGCTGTGCAAGGCAATGCGCGAACGCTACTCGGTCGCTGCCATCACCAACGATATTTACACCAAGGAAGACGCGCTGATTCTCAATCGGCTGCAGGCGCTTCCCGAGGAGCGGATCATGGGGGTGGAGACGGGCGGCTGCCCGCATACGGCGATCCGCGAGGATGCGTCCATCAACCTCGCAGCAGTGGCCGAGATGCGCCGGCGTTTCCCCGATCTCGACGTCATCTTCATCGAATCGGGCGGCGACAATCTGGCGGCGACCTTCTCGCCGGAACTTGCGGATCTCACCATCTATGTGATCAGCGTGTGCCAGGGCGAGAAGATTCCGCGCAAAGGCGGTCCGGCGATCACCCGCTCCGATCTGCTGGTCATCAACAAGGCCGATCTCGCACCGCATGTCATGGCCGACCTCGATGTCATGCGGGCCGATACGGAGCACGTGCGGGGCGGGCGGCCCTTCGTGTTCACCGACCTCTTACGGCAGAAGGGGCTCGCCGAGGTGGTGACGTTCATCGAGAAGAATGGCGGGCTCCGCGCCTGATCAGAACTTGCCGATGGCGTTGATGAAGACGCCCTGGTCATCGAGCGTCAGGTCGCGGAGATCGTCGGAGAAAACGCCGAAATTGTAGCCGACGCCGATCTTGAAGTTGTCACCGACATGGCGATAGACGGCCACCAGCGCGCCCCAATCGGTGGTTTCGCTTTCGGGCGCATGCAGCACGCGGCCTTCGAGCAGGACATCCCAGTTGTGCACGACATGGACATCGGCACGGAGGATGCCGAGATGGGCGGAGCCATCCAGCCAGGAGCCGCCCGCGCGGTCCCTGGTCTCGCCGATGCGGAAGCCGTATTTGCCGCCCAGTGTCAGGTACCGGTTGAGATCGTAGTTGACGTCGGCCGAGAGGATGTGGCTGCGCTGGGCGGGGCCAAGGCGGGTGCCTTCGACGGTCACCTGGTCGGGACCGGGGAAATCATACAGGAAGGTGTATTTGAACAGGGCATTGAGCCGGTCATTGTCCACCGGCCGGTAGGCGTAACCTAGCGAGCCCTCGACATAATCGCCATCGAGCAGCGAGTCGCTGGCGTTCTCGGAGATCACTGCGTCCAGCGAGACCAGCGCCTGCCAATCGTCCGATACCTTCATGTTGACGCCGGCCGCGAACAGGTAGCTGTTGCGGTCACGCGTATCGTCGCCGGAATCCTCGAAACGGGCCTCGCCGCGGACCCTGGCGCTGAGGCGGTCCTCGTCCCGGTAACCGACCGACAGCGACACGGCGGTGCGGTCGAAGTCGCTGTTCTTGAGGCCACTCGTCGTGTTGATGGTGTCATCGTAGATGGTGCCGATTTCGATGCCGCCACTCACGGTCCAGCGCGCATCGGGCGTATAGTCGACACCATAGGTCTGGGTGAGTGAGCGCCGCCTCCCGAAGAGATCGTAATTGTCCTCGGCGCGGGCGGCCCATTGCTCGTTCAGGCGATGCCGTGCACCGGCGACGATGACACCGAGATCGCTCCCCTGAAGGTCATAGGGATAGTCGAAACTGTCCCAGCGGTCGGGATCGAGGCGGTAGCCCAGGTAATAGTGATCGTCGGCGGTCGGCGCGTAGTCGATGGCAGCGAGGCCGCCCACGCCCGACTTGCCGTCGGAAATCTCGCCCTCGACAGCGATCTTCTCGGTGATCTGCTTCCTGCCACCGACACCCACGCGATCCGCTTTGCCGCGGCTGCCGGAGCGATCGACAGTGAGCTGGCCAAAGAGATAGGCGCGGTTGTTGTCGTCCCACGCATGTGTCACGCGGGCGCCGAGGTCGGTGCGCCTTCCGTTGCGGCGCGCGGACGCCAGCGCGTCCTCGCGATCAGAGTGCTTGACGCCGGCGCCGACGCGCCAATGCTCGTCGAGCTTCACTTCGGCCTCACCCTTGCCCTCGCGATCGACCTTGCCGTCGGCGACCTTGATCTCGTCATAGGCGCCGGTGACGGTCAGCCGGTCGCCGAGTTCGACCTTGGCCTTGGCGCCCCACAGGCGCTCGGTGTCATCGACCTCATGGTCGAGCGAGGAGAAACCGCCTTCGCGCTTCTCGTAATAGGCGCCGAGATCGCCTTTGAGGCCATCGCCGGTCAGCTCGCCCAGATCGGCCTTGCCCTCGATGCGGTAGGCATTGGCGCGGCGATCGGGGAAACCGGCAGTTCCCTTGTCGCTGATGGTGAGGCCACCGTCATAGGACCAGGACTTGCCGAAGCCCGGCCCCTCGGAGCGGGCGATCTCGCCTTCGATGTAGGTCTTGTCGGAGTAGCGCAGCTGGACATCGGCGCCATACATCTTCTGGTCGGCGGGGCCGGTCTTCTCGTTCATGCCGGTGACGCCGAGGCGGACATGCTCGCCCACCCATTGTTCGGCGCGGCCGCCATAGACGTAGCCATCCACATCACCGGCAGCGGGCGTGTATTCGTAGTTGACGACCAGATAGACCTGGTCGCCGCCCAAAGCCTCGCTCCGCACGATGTCGCCTGCCCCCGTCGATGAGCTCAGGGGCCGCGACAGGATGACGATGCCCTGCAGGTAGTCCATCTGGTAGTCGAAGCCGTAGCGGAGCGTGCGGCGCTCGAGCACGCGGCCGGTCACGTCGTCGCGGATCTCGACGGTGACGGTTTCCGAACCCACGGTAATGTCCTGGCGCTTCAGGAAGTAGGCGGAGCCGCCGGTGCCGCGCAAAATATCGCGTTGCGGCAGCGTGCCCGGCTGCGCGGCATAGACCCGCACCTGTGTCTGGCGCTCGCCGAAGGACGTCGTCTGTTCGGAGCGGTAGACGCCGTTGGCGCCATAGAGGCCACGCTCGTTGCGCAGGTATTCGGTGTTGCCGATTTCGGCCTTGAAGTTGCCCCACATGACATGGCTGTCGCCACGTTCCAGCCGCACATAGAACTTGCCACGGGTCGGGGCATCCTCGATCGACGTCGATGCATCGCCATAGACAGGATAGTAGTCGTCAGGATCGAGGCGGCGGAGCAATTGCCGCGGGTCCTTGGCGTCGAGGCCCCTGAACAGGTTCTCGATGTCATCCTCGCCGGTGTCGGCGGCGGCAGTGAGCAGATAACGGCCCTTGATCTTGCCCTTCAGATAGAAGGCAAGGCGGCCTCTGGTGAAGACCTCGTCAAACTCGCCGGGCTTGGCGTCCTCGATGTGGCCGTCGCCGGTCTTGTAGCCGACGGTGAGGTCGGCGAGTGCGACATAGAACCAGTCGCTGTCGGGGATGTTGATGGCGCGGTTGAAGGTGAGGCCCTTGCCATTTTCGGAGAGCACCGCGACATCCACATGCTGGTCGCCGGGCGGGAGCAAACGCTGCACGACAAACGAACCATCGGGATCGACCGGCACGGGATCACCCAACACGGTGACGGCATGGCCCGGCGGCACCTGGCGGCCATAGACGGTGACGGCGCCGCCGAAGACAGGAATGTTGCGGAGCGCGGTGCGATCCTCGCCGTAGCCTGGGGCCGTGGCAGCGTTTTCAGGCTCGTGCTGCGCCAACGCCCTGCCCGTCCTGATCAGGGTCAAGGGGGCCGTCTCGTCGTAGCGGCCGTCGCGGTCATAGACGCGGAGCACATAGGCCAGTTCGTCCGGCCCCTCAGCCGGCATGGTCCAGGTGGCAGCGCCGAGGGCGGTGACCGGCACAACATGCAGCGGGCCATCCTCCGTTTCCCGGCCGACCTCGAAAACCCTGACTTCAGCGTGGTCAATCCAGGCAGGATAATTCCAGCTTGCCAGGAAGTTCACGGTCTCGCCCGGCTGATAGGCGCGGCGAGCGGGAATCGTGGAAACATTGAGAATCGTCTTCACGTCGAGGCCGTCGAACTTGACCTGGATATCCGCGTCCTCGAGCGCCAGATCAGCCTTGCGCTCGGCATCCACCGGCTTCGAACGGCCGATCAGCGGCTCGCCGTCGACACTGATCGAGAACATGATGTCACCGGCATCGGCTGGCGTTTCCCGCTCGGTATTCTGGCCCACCGGCGTGTTGCGGATCCTGGTATCCTGCGCCATGGCCGATGGCACAGGCAGGCCGATGACCGCCGCCATGGCCAGTACGCAGCCTGCCGCGCGGAGTCTGCGCTTCAGGGCGCCCACTTCATGCAGCCGGAGGATCGAGCATGGTGTCATCGGGCGGGCCTCATTGCTGTCCGACGATCCGGGTTTCGATGGGCAGGTCATAGCGGCCGGCGCGTTGCTGCCAGCGCCTGGCGATCATGGCCTCGAGAGCTTTCAGGCGCCTGGCGGCGAGCTTCTCGCCGTCGCTGCCGAGGAAGTAGACGAGGCGAAGCGTGGAAGGCTCCTTGTCGAGAACGGCCATCAGCTTGTCGAGGCCCTGGGCCCATTTCCTGCTGAGCCTGTCGCTACCCGCCACGAAGACCTGGTCCTTGATGTCGAGGCGGACGAGGCGGGTTGAGGCGGCGCCGAAGTTGAGCCTGGTGACCTTGCCCTTGGTGAGCCGCACGACGCGCGGATTTTCGGTGGTGACGCGGTAGCCGGTCGGCAGGGTGCGGACGTCGAGCTTCATGATGAAGTTCGAACCGATGTCCTCATCGGGAATGTCGGCGCAGGCGACATGGAAGCGGCCATGCTTGTCGGTGGTGACGAGAAGGCCCTTCACGGTCGCAACGCGGACGCCGGGCAGACCGGGCTCGCCCTCATCCTGGTAGCCATTGCGGTTCCTGTCGTCGAAGACCTTGCCGATGATCTCGCCGCAATCGAAAACATGATCGGGCACGAGCTCGACGCTGGCGCGGGCCGTGGCGGTTATCGCGCCTGCCGGGTTCAGCAACTGCGCATTGTTGACATAGGTGCCGGGGCCAGCGGCAGCGGTCGCAGCGAGCAGGAGTTCGAGGCGCACCGTGCCATTGTCCGGCGCCAAGCCAGCGAAGGTCAGCGAGCGGCCATCGATCGCCGGCGTCACAGTGGCGCCATTGACGCGGGCCGAGCCCTTCACATAGCTGAAGCCGGTGGGCATGACGTCGACGATGCTCACCGTGGCCAGGGTTACGCCGGTCGCCTCGATCACATAGGGCACGCGTTCGCCGCGGTGGATGGTCGCGAGCTTGGCGGCCTTGGTGAAGGACGCCTCGCCCGTGCCGGCCGGATCGATGGCGATGTGGTTGTTGATGAGGTTCGGATCGCCACGGCCGATCAGCAGCGCCACGAAATAGGTGCCTAGTCCCGCGGCCGGCGGCTGGCCGCCGGCCGAGACCTGGCAGTTGCCGCCCGGCACCGCGTCAATCGGGCAGGTGCCGACATTGAGCGCGCCGGATTGCGGCGGGATGACGGTCGAAAAGCCGCTCCGATAGGTCGAGGGATTGTCGATCAGTATGCGGTATTCAGTGCGGGCGATCGGGCAGCGCGGGCTGGCGCCCGGCACGAGATCGAAGCGGTAGACGCCATCCGCACCGGTCACCTGGTTCTGTTGGCTGGCATCGATGAAGCAGGTGCCGGGGAGCGGAGAACCGGTGCTGTCGGCGAGTGTCACGCGCACGCCGGCGACGGGTTGGCGGGTTTCCGAATCATAGACGACGCCTGAGGGATCGATCGGCAGGTTCTGGTCGCCAAGATTCTGGCCGGGGCGCAGGTCGAGATCGGCTATGCCGCCGGCAACCTTGCCGCCCGGGTGGCGGAAGACGAGGCGATAGCCGGTGCCGGGCGGCGCGGTGATGTCATAGGCGCCACCGGCGTCGGTGGTGTCGCTGCGGATGACGCGGCCAGAGGCATCGACCAGCTGGACGACAAAGCCTTCACCGGCGTCGCGGTCGCTGCCATTGTAGATGCCGTCGCCATTGAGGTCGTAGAAGACGACACCGGAAATGCTGGCGCGGCGCGGGAAGGTGACGGTGGTTTCGCCATCGCTGGTGATGGTGCCGCCCGGCGGAGTGACCGCCGTCGCTGTGGCGCGGTTGGCATAGCTGCCGGCGCGCACATCCGCCGCAGTCAGACGATAGACACCGGTGAAGGTGGTGCTGTCGCTGGCGCCGGGGGCCAGCGTGGCGATCGGCCCTCCCGTGATGGCAGCGCCCGGATCGGCGAGCATCACGTTGGTGAGGGTGACATTGCCGGTATTGGTGACCGTGAAGCTGTAGGTGATACGATCACCGGCCGAGGGGAAGCCATCGGTGCCGGTGTCAAGGGTTCCCGCCTTGACGATGGTCAGGCCGGGGGTGCGCGTCACCGGCACTTCGGTTGGATCATTGGTGGTGTTGCCGTCGGTGTCGTCGCCATCGTCGGAGACATCGCGTACGCGCGGGCCGGTGGGCGGCGCGCCGGAGCCCACGGCACTGTTGGAAATGCCGCCATTGTCAAAGGCCGCCTGGGTCATGTCGAAGGCGGCGCGGTAGGTGGCGGTCTCTCCGGGCAACAGGGTGCCCTCGGCCGAGCCCTGATCGGCGGAAACGAAGGTGGGGCCCACGGTGAGCGTCAGGGCATTGCCTGCCATGTCGGTGAGATTGTCGACGACTCGCACCGCGCTGAGGGGGACATTGCCGGTATTGCGGAGGGTGATGGTAAAGCGGACGCGCTCACCCACTGCGGGATTATTGGCATTGGTGGTCTTGGTGACCTCGATCCCGGCGATGGCTGGCAGAGTGACCGTTGCGCTGTCCTGGGCGGTCACAAGCGGGCCACCCGGCACGCGGCCGCGGACGGTGGCGGTATTGGCATAGCTACCGGCATTCACGTCAGCCTGGGTCAGGGTGTAGCTCGCCGTGAAGGTCGTGCTGTCGGTGGCGCCGGCTGCCAGGAGCGGGATCGGGCCGCCCGACACTGTCGCCCCGGGATCGGTGACCCGCACATTGGCGAGTTCGACACCGCCAGTATTGGTAACCGCGAAGCTGTAGGTGATGGTGTCGCCGGGATCGGCGCGGCCATCGCCGCCATCATTGAGGCTGCCAGTCTTGGTGAGCGCCAGAGACGGCCGGACGATCACGAGCGTCACATCGGCCTCGTCGCAGTTGGCCGGGTTCAGCACCTCGCAGATGCGGTAGGTGGCGGTGTAGCTCCCCGCCGCCGTGCCCGGGGGAACCGTCAACGTGCCGTCGGCATTGAGAACCAGACCGGTGATCCCGCCATTCGACAGAAGGCTCGCCGTCACCGCCGCAGGCGCAAAGCCCGCCCCGTTCAGCGTGTCATTGGCAAAGACCGTGGCGGTCGCCCCGCCACTGAGGCCGTTGACGGGTGCGCCCGAGAAGTCATCGTCATTGGCCACGATGGTGGCAGCCGACACGACGATCGTCACATCGGCGTCGTCGCAGTTGGCCGGGTTCAGCACCTCGCAGATGCGGTAGGTGGCGGTGTAGCTCCCCGCCGCCGTCCCGGCCGGAACGGTGAGCGTGCCGTCGGCATTGAGAATGAGGCCCGTGATCCCGCCATTGCCGAGAAGGCTCGGCGTCACCGCCGCAGGCGCAAAGCCCGCCCCGTTCAGCGTGTCATTGGCAAAGACCGTGGCGGTCGCCCCGCCACTGAGGCCGTTCACGGGTGAGCCTGAGAAGTCGTCGTCGACCGCCACAATGGTTGCCGCAGAGACCACCAGCGTCACATCGGCGTCATCGCAATTGGCCGGGTTCAGTACCTCGCAGATGCGGTAGCTTGCGACATAGGTCC
>CAZIXE010000038.1:0-34056 GCA_964543235.1 uncultured Rhizobiaceae bacterium
CGCGTTGGGGCCTGCGTTGCGCAATCGCGCTGGAAATGCCATAAACGCCGCCATGTGCTACCGCATCACCGCAACTGGAGACGTGCTGCCCGTCTGGACTCGCACGGCCTATGACGAGGTCATGCTCCATTGCGCTCGCATCGGTTACAAGCCCTAGCACCTCCTGACTCTCCGCCGTTTTTGTAATGCCCGCAAGGGTCCGCGCATGTGTGCACCGTCAGGAGAATCAGTATGACCGCAGTCGCCAAGAACTTGAACGTCGCCGAACTCGTCCGCGCCGACATCGAACATCATTTCCACCCCTTCACCGACCACAAGGGCCTGCATGCCGAAGGCGGCCCGCGCGTGATGACCCATGCCGACGGCGTCTGGATCTGGGACGCCAACGGCAAGAAGTTGCTCGATGGCATGGCCGGTCTCTGGTGTGTCAACATCGGCTATGGCCGCAAGGAACTGGCCGAAGTGGCCTATCGCCAGATGCTTGATCTTCCCTATTACAATACCTTCTTCAAGTCGACGACGGTTCCGGCAACCGAGCTGGCGGCAAAGATCTCGTCGATCATGCCCCGGCGCTTTCAGCACATCTTTTTCACTAATTCGGGATCCGAGTCGAACGACACCATCGTCCGGTTTGTTCGCCACTATTGGAAGCTGAAGGGAAAGCCCTATCGCCAGCACTTTATCGGCCGCCGCCGCGGATATCATGGTTCCACCATCGCTGCCGCCAGCCTCGGCGGCATGGAATCGATGCATGGCCAGGGCGGTTTGCCGCTGCCCGGTTTTCACCATGTCCTGCAGCCCCACTGGTTCGATTTCGGCGGTGACAAGTCGCCGGAGGATTTCGGCCTCGAGGCGGCTGCCGAAGTCGAGAAGAAAATTCTCGAAGTCGGCCCCGAAAATGTCGCTGCCTTCATCGGCGAGCCTGTCCAGGGGGCAGGGGGCGTCATAATCCCGCCCGGCACCTATTGGCCCGAAGTTGAGCGCATCTGCCGCAAATACGGCATCCTGCTGATCGCCGACGAGGTGATTTGCGGCTTTGGCCGCACCGGCAACTGGTGGGGTTTCGAAACCATGGGCTTCAATCCCGACATCGTGCCCATGGCCAAGGGCCTGTCCTCCGGTTACCAGACCATCGGCGCCGTAGCCTTCGCCGACCATATTGTGAAGGAGTTCTTTGAACTGGGCGGCGAGTTCTATCACGGCATGACCTACGCGGGCCACCCGGTGGCCGCTGCCGTCGCCCTGGCCAACATCAACATCATCGAGCGCGAGAAGCTGGTCGAGCGGACCCGCGAACTGGGTCCCTACTTCGCCGCGGGCCTCAAGTCGCTGAACGATCATCCCATTGTCGGCGAAACCCGCTCGGTTGGGCTTATCGGCGCCATCGAAATCTGCCGCGACAGGAAGACCCGTGAGCGTTTCAGCGAGCCCGGACGCGTCGGCCTGATCTGCCGCAACCATGCCACCGAGGCGGGCCTCATCATGCGCGCCTGCTGGGACACCATGGTGCTGTCGCCGCCGCTGGTCATCTCGAAGAAGGAGATCGACACCATGGTGGAACTGGCCAGGAAGGCCCTCGATCGGACTTATGCCGACGTCAAGGCCGAGCTGCCCTGATCGCGTGGCAGGAATTGATTTGAATGCCGCGGCGGTGATGTTATGTCATCCGTACGCGGATTTATGCGGAGTAGGGAGTGTGCAGAGCGGAACTGCCGGCACTCCACCAACAAACTGTCCATAGGGAACATATGATGACCGTATTTCGTCCTCGCTTCAGCCCCTCGCGCCGCTCCGTCCTCAAGGGCGTTGGCGCCGCAGCCATCGGCGTCACGTTTCTGCCGCGCTTCTCGCTCGCGGCGGAGGAGAAGAAGCTCAACCTCTACAACTGGGACACCTATATCGGCAGCAACACGCTCGCCGACTTCCAGGCGGCCACCGGCATTGAGACCAAGATGGACCTCTTTGCCGATAACGACGAGTTGTTTGCCAAGCTGAAAGGCGGCAATCCGGGTTATGACGTCATCGTGCCGACCAACGACAACCTTGAGCGCATGATCAAGGCCGGCATGGTGCAGCCTTTGGACCACGCCAAGATTCCGAACATGGCCAATATTGATGCTCCGTTCAAGGACGCCGCATTCGATCCCGGCCGCAAGCATTCGATCCCCTATATGTGGGGCACGCTTGGCATCGGTTTCCGCAAGTCGAAGGTGGCGGGTGGCACCGTCGACAGCTGGAAGGTGCTGCTTGATTCCGACGCCATGGCCGGCCGCATCTCGCTCCTTGGCGATGCTGCCAATGTCATTGGCGCGGCGCTGAAATATCTCGGCCATTCCTTCAACTCGACCAATGCCGGCGAACTGAAGCGGGCTGAAGAGCTGTTGATCGCCCAGAAGAAGCACATCAAGGTCTTCGCCGACGACAACGGCCAGGACCTCCTGGCTTCCGGCGAGGTGGATGCCTGCATGGAATGGAACGGCGACATCATTCAGGTCATGGCCGAGGATGAGGACCTCGCCTATGTGGTCCCGACCGAGGGCTCGCTCCTCTGGCAGGACACCATGGCGATTCCCACCGGGGCTCCCCACCCTGAAAACGCCCACGCCTTCCTCAATTTCATTCTGGATGCCGAGGCGGGCAAGCACATCGCCGAGACGATCCAGTATGCCACCGCCAACGCCGCGGCCAAGGCGCTGATGGATGATGCCTACAGGACCAACCCGTCGATCTTCCCGCCGGATGAAGTCGTCGCCAAGTGCGAGCCGGGCCTCTATCTCGGTGAAGAGGCGACCAAGGTCCGTGACGAGATCTGGACCCGCATCCAGGCGGCCTGATCTTGCGCCAGTGGAACTGCTGCGGGCGGCGTCATTGCGCCGCCCGCTGTTCGTTGCGGGCTTGCCGCCGGAGTGACTGCCGATGACCGTCATGCAGCTGGTGCCGCCGGATCATGCGCTTGCTGGCCTCCAGGCCTTTGCCGCCCGGACCTATGGCCTCGCGGGAGACTGGACCCGCCTCGATGGCGAGCGTGATCAGAACTACCTCGTCACCACGGCCGCCGGCGGCCGTTGGACCTTCAAGGTTCTGAACAGCCGCGAGCCGCGCGACGTCATCGCCTGCCAGGCGCTGGCGCTCGAGCACATTGCCAGGACGGATCCGGAATTGCCTGTACCGCGCCTGCGCCGCGCCCGCTCGGGCGAAGCCGCGCCGCTTTTCGCCGCCCCGGATGGCACCGCCTGTCCGGTCCTGCTCCTGACCTATCTGCCCGGTGAAATCATCGGGGCAAGGCCCCTTGACGCGGCGCAACTGCAGGCTCTGGGCTCCCTCGTCGCCAGACTCGGCCGCGCGCTCCGGGGCTTCATCCATCCCGCCCCGGCCGCCCGGGAACTGGTCTGGGACAACCGCCTCGCCCCGCGCCTCCTCGATCATCTTGATCTCCTCGCCGCGCCGGACCGTGCGCCTGTCAGGGCCGTCCTCGAGCATTTCCGCGACACCACCCTGCCGCGGCTCGAGGCCTTGCGCAGCCAGATCATCCATGGCGACGTCCATCCCCACAATGCTCTGATGGATGCTGCCGGCCGCCTGACCGGCATCATTGATTTCGGCGATCTGGTCCACGGCGCTCTGGTTCAGGATCTCGCCAATCTGGTCGCCGACATGCTCGATCCGGCGCGCGGCATCGAGGACACGCTGTTTCATCTGGTACGGGGCTATCAGGCTGTGACCCGCCTCGAGGAACCGGAACTCGACGTTCTCCTCGACCTTGCCGAAGTCCGCCTGGCCATGACGGCCGTGATCGTCGCCCTGCGCGCCAGCCAGGCCGCTGCGCCGGTTTCATATCTGGAAAGCTTCGCAGATCGCTCCCTGCCGCTGCTGGAAGCACTGCAGCATGCCCGCCGTGACGGGCTCGACGATACCGCCCGCCGCGCCGCTGCCCTGCCGCCCCGTCGAAGCGGCGTCCCGGCCGCCCTGCCGGACCTGCTGGCCCGCCGCCAGCGCATCCTGGGCAGGCACCTCTATCTCTTCTACGACCCGCCGCTGCACATCGTCCGCGGCGAAGGTGTCTGGCTCTATGACGCCGCCGGCCGCCGCTACCTCGATTGCTACAACAACGTGCCCCATGTCGGCCACTGCCATCCCTATGTGACCGAGGCCATCGTCCGCCAGGCCCGCCGGCTCAACACCAACACCCGCTATGTGACGGACGAGGCCGTCGAATATGCCGAGCGCCTCGCCGCCACCCTCGATGCTTCGCTCTCCGCCGTCCTTTATGTGAACTCCGGGAGCGAGGCCAATGATGTGGCCTGGCGTCTGGCAAGGGCCTGGACCGGGCGGAGCGGCGGCCTCGCCATGGAGTTTGCTTACCATGGCATCACCGAGGCCACCGACGCCTTCTCGCCCTCGAATGCAATTGTTGAGGCGGCGGCCCCCCATGTCCGCCTGATCCCGCCGCCCGATGATTACCGGGGGCCCTATCGGCGTGGTGAGCCGGATCTCGCGGCCCGCTATGCGGCACTTGCCGATGCCCCGATCCGCGCCTTGGCGGAGAGCGGCCATGGCATTGCCGCCGCCATGATCGACAGTGCCTTCATGACCAACGGCATGCTCGACGCGCCGGCGGGCTATCTCAGGGCGGTCTGTGACAGGGTCCGCGCCGCCGGCGGCCTGTTCATCGCCGATGAGGTGCAGTCAGGCTTCGGCCGCATGGGCACCGCCATGTGGGGCCACCAGCACCACGGCGTCGTCCCCGACTTCGTCACCATCGGCAAGCCGGCCGGCAATGGCCATCCCATTGGCGCGGTGATCACGCGCCCGGAAATCGTCGAACACTTCACCCGCCGGGCCGCCTTTTTCTCGACCTTTGGCGGCAACAACGTCTCCTGCGCCGCCGGTCTGGCCGTGCTCGACGTGATCCGCGATGAAGATCTTGTGAACAACGCGAAGGTAGCCGGCGCTGCCCTGAAGCAGGGACTGGCAGCGCTGCAATCCCGTCATGCCCTGATCGGCGATGTGCGCGGTGTCGGCCTCGCCGTCGGCGTGGAACTGGTGCGGGACCGCCGGACCCTGGAGCCCGCGACGCAGGAAACCACGCGGTTGCTCAGCCTCATCCGCGACGAAGGCGTGCTGGTGGGCAGCGAGGGCCGCCGCGGCAATATCCTCAAGATCCGCCCGCCCATCGTCTTCACCGCCGGACACGCGGCCTTGGCCGTCGCAGCCGTGGACCGCGCCCTGTCACGCCTTTAGCCCGGCGCGGCAATGCCCGGTTGCCGAGTCCCGTCGATCTGGGCTAGCATCCGCGGAACGACAACAATACGGGGAGTGGCGGCATCTTGGAGAGCTGGAAAGAAAACAGCCGGGTCTTTTGGATTCTGGCTGCCCCTGGAACCTTCTGGCTCTTGGTCTTCTTCATCCTGCCGCTCGGAATTCTCTTCCTGATGTCCTTCGGCGAGAAGGCAGTGATCGATGGCGAGGTCTCGATTACCGAGACCGACATCACCGGCACGCTCGCCAACTACCTCCGCTCCTTTGATCCGCTCTATCTGACCATCATCTGGAAATCGATCTGGATCAGCGCGTTGGCGACGGCGCTTTGCCTGGTGACTGCCTATCCCATAGCCTTCGGCATCTGCTTTGCGCCCGACCGCTGGAAGCCGCTGCTCCTGCTCCTGGTGATCCTGCCCTTCTGGATCAACCTGTTGATCCGCACCTATGCACTGATCGCCGTGTTCCGCACCCAGGGCTATGTCAACCTGACGCTGGGCTGGATCGGGCTGGGCCCTTACGACATGCTTTACAACAACTTCGCCGTGATCTTCGGCTTGGTCTATGTCTACATGCCCTTCATGGTCCTGCCGCTCTATGCCACCATCGAACGCTTGGACAAGTCCTTCCTCGAGGCGAGCCTCGATCTCGGCGCCTCCCAGTTCGCCACCTTTCTGAGGGTCACGGTGCCGCTCACCATGCCTGGCATCGTCTCCGGCATCATTCTCGTCTTCATCCCCTGCCTCGGTTCGTTCCTGACGCCGGACCTCCTCGGCGGCGCCAATGCGGTGATGATCGGCAACGTCATCGAGCGCCAGTTCAAGGCTGCCAATGATTGGCCCTTCGGCTCGGCACTGTCGTTCCTGCTGATGTATGCGACCTTTGGCGCCCTGGCGCTGCGGGCGCTCTTCGCCCGTCGCAGCAAGGGGGTCGACATCTGACCATGGCGGCTCTGCTCAAACCGGGTTCCGGCCCGCTCGACTACGGCAATCGCGCCTGGCTGAAGATCCTCTTCGCCGCGATCTTCTTCATGCTCTATGTGCCGATCCTCACGCTCATTGCCTTTTCCTTCAACACCGACCGTCGTGGCATCGTCTGGCGCGGCTTCACCTTCGACAATTATGTCAAGGCCTGGAACAACGCCGCCCTCCAGGAGGCGCTCATCAACTCGCTGGTGATCGCTCTCATTGCCACCGTGATCGCCACGATCATTGGCGCCATGGTGGCATTGCTGCTGTGGCGTTTCACCTTTCCGCTGAAATCGGCCTACGAAGGTTTCATGGCGCTGCCCATTGTCATCCCGGAAATCTGCATGGGCGTGGCGCTGCTGCTCTTCTTCGTCAACACTGGCATGATGGAGGCGACCGTGGCCATGCCCTGGCCGCTGAACCTCGCCAACATCATCATCGCCCATGTCGCCTTCTGTTTCCCCTTTGTGACCATCGTCGTGCGTTCGCGCCTGGTCGGCTTCAACCGCCAGCTCGAGGAGGCCTCCAAGGATCTGGGCGCCAGCGAGTGGCAGACCTTCTGGAACGTCATCGTGCCCTTCATGAAGCCGGGCCTCATCGCAGGCGCGCTGCTGGCCTTCACGCTCTCCCTCGACGACTTCGTCATTACCTTCTTCACCTCCGGCCCCGAAACCGTGACCTTCCCGGTCAAGGTCTATTCGCTCGTCCGCCGCGGCGTGTCGCCGGAAATCAACGCCGCCTCGACGGTGCTCATCGTCATCACCGTCGTCGCCACTATCATTGCAATGAAGCTGCAGGCGCCCGAAAAGTCGGGCAAGGGTTGAAACCATGGCTGAGCCGATCGTCTCCATCCGCAATGTCACCAAGAGGTTTCCCGGCGGCATCGTCGCCGTCGATGACGTTTCCTTCGACATTGACCAGAACGAGTTCTTCGCCTTGCTGGGTCCGTCGGGTTGCGGCAAGACCACGCTGTTGCGCATGATCTCGGGGCTGGAGACGCCCACCGCCGGCCGGATTGTCATTGGCGGCGAGGACATGGCGCTCACCCCGCCCAACAAGCGCCCCACCAACATGGTCTTCCAGTCCTACGCGGTGTTCCCCCACATGACGGTCGCGGAGAATGTTGCCTATGGCCTCAAGGTCACCGGCGTGCCCGCCGACGAGACGAAGCGCCGCGTCGCCGAGGGCCTCGACATGGTCAAGCTCACCCATCTCGCCGGCCGCAAGCCGGACCAGATGTCGGGCGGCCAGCGCCAGCGTGTGGCTCTTGCCCGCGCCCTGGTGAAACGCCCCAAGGTGCTGCTCCTGGACGAGCCGCTCTCCGCCCTCGACGCCAAGCTGCGCGACGAGATGCGCCTCGAACTGACGAGGCTCCAGGAGAATGTCGGCATCACCTTCATCATTGTCACCCACGACCAGGATGAGGCCCTGTCCATGGCCAGCCGCATCGCCGTCATGGAGAAAGGCGCCGTCCAGCAGATCGCCACGCCGGCCGAACTCTACGAGCACCCCTCCAATCGCTTCGTCGCCGACTTCATCGGCAAGGTGAATCTCATAGACGCGAAGGTGCTGGGAACGAAGGGCAAGACCATTGCCTGCGAGGCCAGGGGCCTCGGCAGGATCGAACTGCCTGCCGACAAGGAATGCGGCGACACGGTTGCCGTGGCGGTGCGTCCCGAGAAGCTCAAGATCGGCAAGACCGAGCCCAAAGGTGCAAGGCTCATCAAGGTGGCGGGCCAGGTGCGCGACGTTGCCTATTATGGCGACACCAGCCACGTCGTGGTCACTGCCGGCGATGGCCTCGAACTCGCTGTGAACGTTCAGAATGATACGCGTGGCGGCGGGGCGGGGGTGGAGCGCGGCCAGAAGGTCTGGGTGCACTGGGCGCCGCAGGACACCATCATTCTGACGGAGTAGTCGATGTCCCTCGAGATGAAGAACATGGCCCGCACGCCGGGCGATGAGGCCTTTCGCCGCGACAGCCTGAAGGGCACGCAGTGGGAGCCGACCTATGCCGGCGCGCTTTCCTACATGCGCCGCAAATACACCCGCGATCTCACCGGCGTCGACATCGCCGTCACCGGCATCCCCTTCGATCAGGCCGTATCGCACCGCGCCGGCACCCGCACCGGGCCCGAGGGCATTCGCCGCGCCTCTGTCGAAAACAGCTGGGGGCCGTTCTGGCCCTGGAACTTCGATCCATTCGACACGCTGGCGGTGATCGACTACGGTGACTGTTTCTTCGATTGGGGGCGCAAGGAGGAGTTCCCGGCCACCCTGGAGCGTCATGCCGCGGCCATCTTGGCCGCCGGTGCCGAAATGGTTTCACTCGGCGGCGATCATTACATCTCCTATCCGCTGCTGAAGGCCCACGCGCAGAAGCACGGCCCGCTCTCGCTCATCCACTTCGACGCTCACCGCGACGTCGAACCCGACGACGGCGGCCGCATCGATCATGGCACCATGTTCGGTTATGCCGTCAAGGAAGGCCTCATTGATCCGCGGCGCTCCGTACAGATCGGCATTCGCACGGTCTTCGCCGGCGAGCGCACCTTCGGCTTCCGCATTGTCTATGCCGATGAGGTCCATGACAGTTCCCCCGCGCAGATAGCCGCCATTATCAGCGAGGTGGTCGGCCGCAACAAGGCTTACCTGACCTTCGACATTGACTGCCTCGATCCCGCGGCGGCGCCCGGCACCGGCACGCCCATCCCTGGTGGCCTTACCTATCATCAGGCCGCCGCGATCATCCGCAGGCTGACGGACATCGCTTTCGTCGGCATGGATCTTGTCGAGGTCTCCCCGCCCTTTGACCATGCCGACATCACCGCCCTGGCGGCCGCCTCCCTCATCATGGAGTATCTCTGCCTTCGCGCCTGGCAGAAGGGCGCCCGCGCCGTTCCGATCCCGGAATGAACATCCGGCCCGAAGCGCCGGACGAGCGCGCCGCTGTTCTGGCACTCACCCGCCAGGCCTTTGGCGGCGCTGAAGAGGCGGGCATCATTGCCCGCCTTGATGCCGGGGCTGCGGTACTGGCTTCGCTTGTGGCCATCGTGGACGGGCAGCTGCGGGGCCACATCCTGTTCAGCCCGCTTGCCGTGGAAGTGGAGGACCGGGCAGTCGCCGCTGCCGCCCTCGCGCCCATGTGTGTGGCCCCCGCCTGGCAGCGCCGCGGCATTGGCGCCGCGCTGGTGGAGGCGGGCATTGCCGCCATGCGGGCGCGTGGCGAACAGGCGATCATCGTGGTCGGCCACGAGACCTTCTACCCCCGCTTCGGTTTCAGCCACGATGTGGTGGCGGGCCTCGCCTGCGCCTTCCGTGACCTTCCCGCCTTCATGGGTCTGGAACTGGTCCCCGGCGTCCTGGGCGGCCGCCCCGGCACCTGCGCCTGGCATCCCGCCTTCGGCGTGTGAGACGCCGGCCGCGAAGAGCCGCCGGACCGCCTCGAGAAACCTTGCCAGGACTACCATCATGCCAACCTCTCAGCCTCAATCATCCTAGAGAGGGAATTTAGAGATATTAGGACTAAAAGTCAATGCCAAAGAATGAAATTATTTTACTGTGCTCATTCAGGGAGTTGAACCGGGAACTCTTGAGCATCTCTCGGGTCCTGGCGCAGAACGCCGCGACACGATCATGCCCGAATTGTCAGTCATGCTGTTTGCGCTCACCTGAGCGTTGCCACGCTTGTCTGTCACCGTCGAAACGGAGGTGTAGCCATGCAAGCCCAGTCGCGTGCCCAGCAGCGCGCCGCCAATGTCGCGCTCACTGCCAAGCGCGGCGGCCTTGACCCTCACGAGCTGAAGGGTCCGGCCCGGGCGCTCTATGAAACCATGACCATGCGCCAGCTCGAGGAAATGGCCTCGACTCCGGTCGAGGACCTGCCCGAGGAGGCGAAGGGTCACTGAGCGGCGCTGCCACCGCCGTTCAGCTCAGCGCGTCCCTGAGGCGGTAGTATAGCATTGCCGCCACCAGGAGCGGCGTGCGCAGAGCCCCGCCGGGAAACGGCAGGTGCTTCACCCGCGCCAGCAGGTCGAAGCGCTCCGCCTGGCCGCGGATGCAGTCGGCCATGAGTTTCCCGTACATGCCCGACAGCGCTACGCCGTGCCCGGAATAGCCATGCGCGTAGAAGACGGTTGGCGTGAGCCTTCCGCAGTCGGGAATGCGGTTCGAGGTGATCGCGATCGAGCCGCCCCAGGCATGCGAGATCGCCGCCTCCTTGAGCTGCGGAAATACCTTGGTCATCCGCGGCTTCATGTATTGCCCGAGATTGGGCGGCTCCAGCGTGGAGTAGCTCGCCCTGCCGCCGAACAGCAGCCGCCGGTCGGCCGTCAGCCGGAAATAGTCGATGATGAAATTGGTGTTGGCCACGGCCTCGTTGTGGAGAATGAGTGCGCGCGCCAGGCCCTCCGTCAGGGGCTCGGTGGTGATGATGTAGCTCGTCACCGGCATGACCCGCCCATAGAGCGCCGGCACCGTGCGCCCGAGATAGGCATTGCCCGCGATCACCATGAACTTCGCCTTGACCGTGCCCCGCTCCGTATGGGCCCGGGGCTCGCTGCCGGTCTCGACCCGCACCACCGGCGAGCGCTCATGGATGACGGCGCCGGCCCTGACCGCCGCGGCCGCCAGCCCGAGGCAGTAGTTCAGCGGATGGAAATGGCCCGCCCCCCCTTCGCGCAGCGCCCCGTGATAGACGCTTGTGCCGAGCCTTGTTTCCAGCTCGGCCTTGCTCAGGACTTCGGTATCCGTATAGCCCAGCGCATCCCACTCCGCTTTCCAGGCCTTCAGGCCGTCCATCTGTGTGGGCTTCGGAATGCAGTGCAGATAGCCCCACACCAGATCGCAGGCGATCCGGTACCTGGCAATGCGATCGGTGATGAGCTTCTTTGACTCCTCGGCAATCGCAAAACACCGCCGCGCGTCTTCGGCGCCGAGTTGCGCGGCGAGTTTGTCCTGGCCGACCGAGAACCCGGTGCAGATCTGCCCGCCATTGCGCCCCGAGGCGCCGTATCCCACCGTGACGGCTTCCAGGACGATGACCTTGTAGCCCGCGTCCGCCAGTTCGAGCGCCGCCGAAAGGCCCGTGAATCCCGCCCCGATCACGCAGACATCGGCGCTGGCCTCGCCCACCAGCGGCGGATGCGCCGCATGCGGTCGCGCCGTTGCATCGTAATAGGAAACTGCGTCAAGGGATTTGGCCATGCTGGCCTTCGTCTAGCCGCCCCCCTTTTGCAAGGTCAAGCCGCCGGGCTAGACTGCGCCATCGCCACCAGCATTCAGGGTATCATGTCGCAAGCCAAGTTCGAGGAATACATCACCGGCAACCGCATCAGCGAAGTGGAGTGTCTTGTTGCCGACATGTCGGGCACCGCCCGCGGCAAGATCCTGCCGCCCAAGAAATTCCTGAAGGGCCAGAAGTCGCGCGGCCTCCGCATCCCGGAGGAAGTGTTCACCCTCACGATCAACGGCCGCTATGTCTGGGATACCTCGGCCGTCAGCGACAGCGCCATCGACATCTACATGCAGCCCGACGTCGAAACCATCCGCATGGTTCCCTGGTACGCGGAACCCACCGCCCAGGTGATTTGCGATGCGTTCCACCTCAATGATGATCCGGTTGAGATTTCGCCGCGCCACGTGCTGAAGCGCGTCCTGTCGCTTTATCGCGACAAGGGCTGGCGTCCCGTCGTGGCGCCTGAGCTCGAATTCTATCTGTGCAAGAAGAATCTCGATCCCGACTATCCGCTGGAGGCCGCCGTCGGCCGCTCCGGCCGCAAGGAGCCCGGCGGCCAGGCCTATGGCATTGACGCCGCCAACGACTTCGACCCGATCATCGAGGACATCTACGATTTCTGCGAGGCCCAGGAACTCGACGTCGATACGCTCTCCCATGAAAGCGGCCCCGCCCAGCTCGAGATCAACTTCAACCACGGCGACCCTCTGGAACTCGCCGACCAGGTCTTCCTGTTCAAGCGCACCGTCCGCCAGGCGGCGCTCAAGCATGACATGTACGCCACCTTCATGGCCAAGCCGCATGAGAACGAGCCGGGCTCGTCGATGCACCTGCACCAGTCGGTCCTGGACGCGAAGACGGGCAAGAATGTCTTTGCCGCGAGGGACGGCAAGCCCTCCAAGATCTTCCTCAATCACATCGGCGGCCTGCAGCGCTACATGGCTGCCGCCCTGCCGCTCTGCGCGCCCAATGTGAACTCCTACCGCCGCCTCGTGCCCAACTCCGACGCCCCCACCAATGTCCATTGGGCCATCGACAACCGCACCGTGAGTCTCCGCGTGCCGGCCTCCGATCCCGCCAATCTGCGGGTCGAAAATCGCGTCTCCGGCGCCGATGCCAACCCATACCTCGCCTTTGCCGCCTCCCTTGCCGCCGGCTATCTCGGCATGGTCGAACGCATCAAGCCGTCGGACCCGGTGCAGGGTTCTGCCTATCGCTACGCCCACACGCTGCCCATCAGCCTCGACGAGGCCCTCGACAAGCTCAACTACACCAAGTCGCTGAAGCAGGTGCTCGGCGAGAAATTTGTCGAAGCCTATCAGGATGTGAAGTTCGAGGAGATGCAGCACTACCGCCGTGTCATCAGCTCCTGGGAGCGCGAGTACCTGCTGCTCAACGTGTGATCCCGCGGTTCGCGCACCGCACCGGATTGCCGTGGTGAGCCGGTTCAGCCCTTGGCCTTGAGCGCCGACAGCGTCGTATAGGCCGAGAGCGCCTCGAGGCTCGACTTCACGTGCATGACCGCCGCACCGTCATGGTCGAGCGCCTCCTTCACCTTGGCACGGATATCGTCGCCCCTGGCGATGGTTACCGCATGGGCGCCGAAGGACTTGGCCCAGGCCGTGAAATCGGGATTGCTGAGGGCCGTGCCGGAAATCCGGTCCGGATACTCCCGCTCCTGGTGCGTACGGATCGTCGCGTAGCTGCCATTGTCGGAAATGACGATCTTGATCGCCGCCCCGTACTGGACCGCCGTTGCCAGTTCCTGCCCGGTCATCAGCACGCCGCCATCGCCGACGAAGGCAATCGCCGTCCGGGACGGCATGGCCAGCGCCGCCGCCACGGCGGCAGGAACCCCGTAGCCCATGGCGCCGGCAATGCCGCCGAGCAGCAGGTTGTTGGGCGTCATCGGCCAGAACCGGTGTGACCACGTGGTCATGTTGCCGGCGTCATGGGTGATCACGCAATCGCCGGGGGCAAGTTCCGCCAGGGCCATCACGACTTCGCCGAAATCGACGCCATCCGCAGGATTGGCCGGTCTGAACGTCATGAACTCGCGGATGAAACCGTTGACGGATGAGATCCACGCCTCCCGCGCCGAGTTGACCACCCGCGGATGCTGCGCCAGGTCCTCGAGCAGGCCCGCCGGCTCGGCGATCACCCCGAGATCGGTTCGGAACACCCGTCCGATCGGCGCCGCGTCGGCATAGACATGCACCAGCCGCTGCAGCGGCTCGGGCGCCTGCGGAAACGTGTAATTGAGCGAGGCGACATCGCCGAGCCTGGTCCCCACCGCCAGGATGAGGTCGGCCTCGGCCAGGATCTTGCGGTGCGCCGCCGGCGTGCCGAACCCGATATGCCCGGCATAGAGCGGCGAGCGGTTGTCGAACACATCCTGGTTCTTCCAGGTTGCTGCCACCGGCATCCGCTGGGCTTCCGCAAAGCGCGCCAGTGCCGCCGCCCCGCGCTTGCCTCTGAGCTGCCCGCCGGCCAGCACCACCGGGCGCTCCGCGGCATCGATGGCCGCCTGCACGGCTTCGCTGGCCCGTGCATCATGCCGCGGCCAGGCCAGTGGAAAGGGCCCGGGCACGGGTGTTTCCACCTGTTCCCCCAGCACGTCCTCCGGCAGCGACACGATAACCGGCCCCGGCACGCCCGAAGCTGCCAGGTGGAAGGCCCGGGTCACGGCCTCGGCCATCTTCCCGGCATCCGTGACCTCGAACACGCCCTTGGCCATTCCGCCGAAGAACTGCGTGTAGTCGACTTCCTGGAAGGCGCCGCGCGCCAGTTCCTCGCGTGACACCTGGCCCACAAGCACCACCAGGGGCGCTGCATCCTGTTGCGCCACATGCACCGCGATCGACGCATTGGTGGCCCCGGGTCCCCGGCTCACCGCGACGACGCCCGGCCGGCCGGTGATCTTGGCGTCATTGACCGCCATGAAGCCGGCCCCGCCTTCATGCCGGCAGATGATTGTCCTGATCGCACTGTCATGCAGGGCATCGAGCAGGGCGAGATAGCTCTCGCCCGGCACGCAGTACACCCGCTCCACCCCATGTTTCTCCAGGCTGGCAACGATCAGGTCGGCAACGCGCATGAATCACTCCCCGGCACCGCCGGTTCACGGTGCCGCGCGTCACTCATGCCCGTACGCCGCAACCTTGTCGAGGGGCGGATCTGCCTACGGCCGTTGCAGCTTGATCATGAGCAGCTGCGCTTCCGCAATGCCGGCCTCCGCCGCCTGCCGGTAGTAGCGCAGCGCCATGTCGCGATCCGCCGTAAGGCCTTCGATTTTCATGTCCGAGATGACGTGGGGATCGTAGGTGCGCCCGAGGCGCAGTGCCGCGGCGGCCTCTCCGAGTGCCAGTGCCCTGGCATAGGAAACGCGCGCCGCGTTGAAATCGCCGCGGTCGAGAAACTTGTCGCCGTCGGTCAGCCTGGCGAAAGCCTCCGGCAGGCCGGGTCCCCGGCTGCTGTTGCGGTCGTGGACCGCAAGACCCGTCAGTCCGCTCACCATCAGCACCAGGACCGTGGACAGCGCCAGCCGCCGCAACCGCACCGCCTTGCGCCGCCTGAGAGCACGCGCGCTGCGCAGCCGGCTCATCTGGTAGGCGGCATCGAGGGCGGCGACGACCTCCGGCGGCGCCACCGGCCGTGGCGGCGGCTCGTCGCGCCATACCGGGGCGCGGCCCGGCGGTGCAGCAAAGGCATGTTCAGGCAGGATCGCGAGACGTCTGTTCACGGGCTTTTCCTGTTCTGCCGTCCCGTGGTTGGGCCCGCCAATCCCCCGCAGGCCCGCATTGCGCAATCTCGTGTGGCAGCATTGCCCCCGATTGTGGCAAACATCCGGCACCCCGGGAAAATGTGAACGAAGCGGCAGGGAGGGATGCGTGGACATTGTCGAGCAGGCCAGGGCCCGCATTCGTGGACTGGGTCTGCGCCTGGTCATGCCGGAAGGCAGTGATGACCGCATCCGCGAGGCCGCCCGCCGCCTGGCCGATGCAGAACTCGCGAAACCGCTGGTCTTTGACACGGTCCCACCGCCGACACCTCGCCAAGTCGCCATTGTCATGGAGCGGCGCGACCGCATGAACGAGGCCATGGCAGTCCGCCTGCTCGCCAGGCCGCTCTACCGTGCCGGCGCCATGGTCGCCGCCGGTGAGGCCGAGGCCATGATTGCCGGCGTCATCAATCCGACCGCCCGGGTGATCGAGGCGGGTCTCATGACCATCGGCCTGCGCGACAGCATTGCGTTGCCGTCGAGCTTCTTTCTCATGCAGTGGCCGGACCGGGCCCTCCTCTTCGCCGATTGCGCAGTCAACGTTCAGCCCTCGGCCGGTGAGCTTGCGCATATCGCCATTGCCTCCGCCGAGACGGCCCGCCGCATCCTCCCCGAAGAACCGCGCGTAGCGCTGCTGTCATTTTCGACCAGGGGCAGCGCCAGCCATCCCGATGCCGCCAAGGTGGCGGAGGCAGCCGCCATTGCCCGCGACCTTGCCCCTGCCTTGCTGATTGACGGGGAGCTGCAGGGCGACACGGCCCTGTCGCTGGATGTCGCGCTGCGCAAGCTCAAGGACCTGGGCGAAGTCGCCGGCCGCGCCAATGTCCTGGTCTTTCCCGATCTCGACGCCGCCAACATTGCCTATAAGCTCGTGCAGTACCTTGGCGGTGCCAGGGCCATCGGCCCGATCCTGCAGGGCTTTGCCCAGCCGGTCTCCGATCTCTCGCGTGGCGCCACGGTCGACGACATCGTCAATACCGCAGCGCTGCTTCTCGCCCAGGCCTGATAGGCCGTGGCGGCCGTCGCACCCCGCATTCGTCAGACTGCGGCGGCTGCAGCGCCGATCGCCGCCAGCGTGTGCCGCGCGATGGTCAGTTCCTCATTGGCCGGCACCACGTGGACATGAGCATCCGGCACCTTGAGCCAGGCGAGATGCGCGAGGATCATGCGCCGCACCGGTGCCGCATTCTCGCCAACGCCGCCGGTGAAGACGATTGCGTCGAGCCCGCCCAGCGCCGTTACCAGCGCGGCCGCATGCCGCGCTGCCGAGTAGCAGTAATAGGCGATGGCCTCCTTTGCCTCCGGCCGGTCGCTGGCCAGCAGGATGCGCATGTCGGGCGAAATCCCCGAGAGTCCCAGGAGGCCGCTCTTGCGGTAGAGCAGGTCTTCGAGCTGGTCGAGATCGAGATGCTCGTCCCGCATCAGCGCCACCAGCACGCCGGGATCGATGCTGCCGGTGCGCGTTCCCATGACCAGCCCGTCGGCGGTCGAAAACCCCATGGTGGTGGCCACGCTGTGCCCGTCGCGCACCGCGCACATGCTCGCCCCGGAACCGAGATGTGCCGCCAGCAGCCGGCGCGGCAGCGGTTGATTTGTCATCTCGGGAAGTGCCATCACGACATGCTCGTAATTGAGGCCGTGAAAGCCGTAGCGCCGATAGCCCTTGTCGAAATAGGCGCGCGGCAGCGGCAGCCTGGTTTCGAGTTCGGGTTGGGTGGCGTGAAAGGCCGTGTCGAAGCAGGCGATGTTGGGCACATTGGGGGCGAGGCGCCGCATGTCCCTGAGCACGTCCAGCCCGAAGGGGAGATGCAGCGGCGCCAGCGCCCTGAGCGATTCGAGATCGGCCTGCACCGCGTCCGTGACAAGAGTAGGCGCCACATAGCGCGTGCCGCCATGTACGATACGGTGGCCGATGCCGTCGAACCGCTCGGGTGCATGGCCGCTGTCCCTGAGCCAGGCGGCGGCGACCTCCAGTGCCTCGCGGGGCGATGTGACGCCGGCTGCGTCGCCCACACTGCGGCCACCGATTTCCAGCCGTGGCTGCGATCCGATGCCCGCCACCTGGCCCTTGAGTACCTGCCGCATTCCCTCAAAGACGGCAAACTTGAGCGACGAGGAGCCGGCATTGAGGACAAGCAGCGAGGTCATTGGTGGAGCTTCCCCGGGGCGGTCACGCACCCGTCTGCGGCCGCATGTCGGCCTTGCTGATCCCGGCAACCGCGACCGGCTTCTTCATGGCATCGCGGCGGAACGGCTCGCCCAGCTCCTGGTTGATCATTGCCTCGATGAGCGTCGTCTTCTTGTGTTTCATCTGGTCTTCGATCGCCTTGGCCAGCCCGTCGCGCAATTCGTCCATGGTCCGCGCCACCACGCCCCGCAGTCCGCAGGCCCTGGCGATGCCGGCATAGGAGACATCGGTATCGAGTTCCGTGCCGACAAAATTGTCATCATACCACAGCGTTGAATTGCGCTTCTCCGCCCCCCACTGGTAATTGCGGAACACCACCATGGTGATGGCGGGCCACTCCGGGCGGCCGATCGCGGTGAGTTCGGTCACTGCGATCCCGAAGGCGCCATCGCCGGCAAAGCCGACGACCGGCGTGTCCGGGCAGCCGATCTTCGCCCCGACGATTGCCGGCAGGCCGTAGCCGCAGGGGCCGAACAGGCCCGGCGCCAGATACTTCCGTCCCGCCTCGAAACTTGGGTAGGCATTGCCGATGGCGCAATTGTTGCCGATGTCGGAGGAGATGATCGCCTCCTTGGGCAGCGCCGCCTGGATGGCCCGCCAGGCCATGCGCGGGCTCATCCAGTCCGGCTTGGCTTGCCGCGCGCGTTGGTTCCACGTGGTGCCGGGATCGTCCTCCTCATGGTCCATGCTGGAGAGCTGCTGGGCCCAGCGCGACTTGCTCGTGGCAATGAACGCCTTGCGCTCGGCCCGGCCATGGTCGCCTGCAGACGGCGCGAGCTTCGCGACAATTGCCTCCGCGACTTTCTTGGCGTCGCCCACGATGCCGACCGCCACCGGCTTGGTGAGCCCGATACGGGCGGCATTGATGTCGACCTGGATGACCTTCGCTGCTTTCGGCCAGTAGTCGAGACCGTAGCCTGGCAGCGTCGAGAAGGGATTGAGGCGCGTGCCCAGCGCCAGCACCACATCGGCCTGGCTGATCAGTTCCATCGCCGCCTTTGAGCCGTTGTAGCCGAGCGGCCCCGCAAACAGCGGATGTGAGCCCGGAAAGGCGTCATTGTGCTGGTAGCCGACGCACACCGGCGCATCGAGGCGTTCGGCGAGGGCCTTCGCTGCCGGGATGGCGCCGCCCAGCACCACACCGGCGCCGTTGAGGATCACCGGGAACTTCGCCTCCGACAGCAGTTTCGCCGCCGCGGTGATCGCCGCCTCGCCGCCGGCTGGCCGCTCGAACTCGACGACGGCCGGCAGCTCGATGTCGATCACCTGGGTCCAGAAATCGCGCGGCATGTTGATCTGCGCCGGCGCCGAGTTGCGCTTTGCATTCATGATGACACGGTTCAGCACCTCGGCGACCCGCGATGGATCGCGCACCTCCTCCTGGTAGCCCACCATGTCCCGGAACAGCGCCATCTGCTCGACCTCCTGGAACCCGCCCTGGCCGATGGTGCGGTTGGCCGCCTGCGGCGTGACCAGCAGCAGCGGCGTGTGGTTCCAGTAGGCGGTCTTGACCGCGGTGACGAGATTGGTGATGCCCGGCCCGTTCTGGGCGATCATCATGGCGATCTTGCCCGAAGCGCGGGTGAAGCCGTCGGCCATCATCCCGCCCGAGCCTTCATGGGCGCAGTCCCAGAAGGTGATGCCGGCCTTGGGGAACAGGTCCGAGATCGGCATGAAGGCGGAGCCGATGATGCCGAAGGCATGTTCGATGCCGTGCCTCTGCAGGACCTTCACGAAGGCTTCCTCGGTGGTCATTTTCATGGGGGTCATTCCTGTGGGGAAGAGGTGTCTCTGCCAGTCAGATAGGCGAGAGTCTGGCACCACCCAAGTTCCAGTTCCACCCGAAGAATCCCGCCAGCCGCCGCCGCGCGGTGGACGAAACCCTTTGACTGCCTATAAACTGGGCAAGGGAGAACGGAACGGCGGAGGAGAACCATGACCATCGAGGATGGCCACCCGGCCAGGCGCCAGCTGCCGAAAGCGCCGGTCGTCCGCCGCATCGGCATCGCCGATATTGCCGCCGCCTTTGCCGAGGGCTGGAATGACTTCCGCCGCGCCCCGCTGTTCGGCCTGTTCTTCGGCGCCTTCTATGCTGCGGGCGGGCTCCTGATCTTCTGGCTGCTGTTCCGCCTCGACATGATCTACATGGCGATCCCGCTGGTCATCGGCTTCATGCTGCTCGGGCCCTTCGTGGCCGTCGGCCTCTATGAGGTCAGCCGCCGGCTCGAGTCCGGAACGCCGCTCACCTGGGGCGGCGTGCTCGGTGTCATGCTCAGGCAGCGCGAACGCGAATTCGTCTGGATGTCCTTCGTGACGCTCTTCGTGTTCTGGATCTGGATCTACCAGGTCCGGCTGCTGCTCGCGCTGTTCTTCGGCATGAAAACCTTCTCGACCTTCGCCGCCTTCCTGACGCTGCTCTTCACCACTGCCAACGGCCTCACCTTCCTGGCTGTCGGCCACATTGTCGGCGCCTTCCTGTCGCTGGTGCTGTTCTCGATCACCGTGGTGTCCTTCCCCTTGCTCCTCGACCGCGACGTCGACTTCATCACCGCCATGATCACCAGCGTGAAGGCGGTCTTCACCAGCCCCCTGCCGATGCTCGGCTGGGGCATCGCCATCGTGGCGCTGACCTTCCTCGCCGTCGCACCGGCCTTTCTGGGTCTGCTGGTGGTCCTGCCGGTCCTGGGCCACACCACCTGGCATCTCTACCGGCGGCTGGTGGCACCGCCCTGAACCTATTTGAGCTCGATCTCGATGAAGGCGTATTCGCCGTCGCTGGC
Organism: uncultured Rhizobiaceae bacterium; assembly: GCA_964543235.1. GTDB lineage: Bacteria > Pseudomonadota > Alphaproteobacteria > Rhizobiales > Aestuariivirgaceae > JANMMJ01. The sequence goes on from CAZIXE010000038.1 coordinate 20,213, forward strand.
GTTGATGACGTCGTGCTCCACCCCTTCGTGCCGGAAATACGGGATGCCCTTCTTCATCTCGGCCTCGACGGTGCCGTCCCTGGTCTCGAGCCTGAGCCGGCCATCCATCAGCGGCACCACGACATAGTCGTGCGGGTGCCGGTGCCAGCCGGTATTGGCGCCCTTGGCGAAGCGCCACTCGGTGACGATCACCCGGTCGTTTTCGATGAACTTGGTGGGAACGGCAGTGCCGGACATGTGTGGTCTCCTCGCTGGAGGCCACACTCTGTCACAATGCCGCAAGCCTTGCTACGCCGCCAGCGCCAGTTCGGCGGCCGTATAGGCATAGCCGAGGTCGTCGGCCACCGCCTTGTAGGTCACCTTGCCGAACGCCACGTTGAGGCCGTTGGCGAGATGCCTGTCGTCCTTGAGCGCCTGTTTCCAGCCCTTGTCGGCGATCGCCAGGGCGAATGGCAGCGTGACATTGTTGAGCGCGAAGGTGGAGGTCCGCGCCACGCCGCCCGGCATGTTGGCGACGCAGTAGTGGATGACACCTTCGACCTCGTAGGTCGGATTGGCATGGGTCGTCGGCTTCGATGTCTCGGCGCAGCCGCCCTGGTCGATCGCGACATCGACCAGCACCGAACCCGCCTTCCATTCCTTGAGCATCGCCCGCGTGATGAGCTTGGGTGCCGCCGCACCGGGAATCAGGATGCCGCCGATCACCAAATCGGCCGTGGCGCACTCTTCCTCGACGGCCCCTTGCGTCGAGTAGATCGTCTTGAGACCGGTGCCGAAGCGGGCCACCAGCTCCTCCATGCGCTCTGTTGACTTCTCCAGGACCACGACCTCGGCGCCCATGCCCAGCGCCATCGCCGCGGCATTGGTGCCGACCACGCCGCCGCCCAGGATGACGACTTTCGCCGGCGCCACGCCCGGCACGCCGCCCAGCAGCACGCCGCGGCCGCCCTGCGCCTTCTCCAGGCAATGCGCGCCGGCCTGGATCGACATGCGCCCCGCCACCTGGCTCATGGGAGCGAGCAGCGGCAGGCCGCCGCGCGGCGAAGTCACGGTCTCATAGGCGATGCACACCGCGCCCGAATTGACCAGGTCCCGGGTCTGTTCCGGATCGGGGGCGAGATGCAGGTAGGTGTAGAGAATCTGGCCTTCGCGAAGCATCTTGCGCTCGATCGCCTGCGGCTCCTTGACCTTGATGATCATCTCCGCCTTGGCGAAGATTTCCTCAGCCGTCGGAATGATTGTGGCGCCGGCCTGCTTGTAGTCGTCGTCGCTGGCGCCGATGCCGGTGCCGGCCTGGCTCTGCACCCAGACCTTGTGGCCGTGCCTGACCGCCTCGCGCGCCGAGACGGGCGTCAGGCCGACGCGATACTCATGGTTCTTGATTTCCTTGGGGACGCCGATCAGCATGGTTGTTTCCTCTCCTGGATCGTCGAAATTATAGCGCGCTTCCTGTCGGAAGTGTTTGCGATTGGCCCTTCCGCCGCCATACGCCTTGAAATAATTTTCGATTTGCGATAGTGATATTCGAATGAAATCCGAGAAACTGGACAGGATAGACAAAATCCTTCTGGTCGAGCTGCAGCGCGACAGCCGCCAGTCGGTGGCGGAACTGGCCGCCAGGGCAGCCCTCTCGCCCTCCGCCTGCCACCGCCGCGTCAAGCTCCTCGAGGCAATGGGGGCGATCGAAGGCTACACCGCCAAATTGAATCGCGCCGCCCTCGGTCTCACCAATGAATTCTTTGTCGAGGTCTCGCTCAGCTCCCAGACCGAGGAGGCATTCGCCAGGTTCGAAAAGGCCATCCAGCGCGAGCCGGAGATTCTCGAATGCCACCTGATGAGCGGCCAGTTCGACTATCTGCTGCGCATCGCCGCCACCGACGCCACCGACTACGAGCGCATCCACCGCTCCAAGATCTCGCGCCTGCCCGGCGTCCAGCGCATCCAGTCGGCGCTCGCCCTCAGGACCGTCAAGCCCTGGGCCGGCTATCCGGTCTGAACCGCCGCCAGCCGCTCGATCTGCCGGTCGCGCCACAGCATGAAGAGTCCTGCCGCCACCACCACCGCCGCCCCCAGCCAGGTGAAGCCGTCCGGGAACTCGCCGAACACCGTGAGCCCGTAGAACACGGCCCAGATCATCGCCGAATATTCGAACGGCGCCACGAAATTCGACTCGCCGTACTTATAGGCCGAAACGAACAGCAGCATGCCGAAGGCCGCCAGCAGCCCGTTGGCGGTGAGCACGAGGAAATCCAGCCACGATGGCGTCACCCAGGGCCTGGACAGAAACACCAGCGACTTGTGGCTCAGCCCTTCGACGCTGAACAGGTTGAAGGCGATGGCCATGAGGACGGCCACCGCGAAGTAGATGAGGTTCTGCCAGTTGGCGATGACGATCGGCGGCACCACCCGCGCCAGCGGCCGTCCCATCATCTGCCCGAGCGCGTAGCCGAAGGCGGAATAGAGTGCGAGCAGCGAGGCCGGCTCGAAGACGCCGGCCCCGGGCCGGATCATGATCAGCACCCCGATGAAGCCGGCAATGATCGCCAGCCACCGGTGCAGCCTGACATGCTCGCCGAGCATCGGCCCAGCCAGCGCCGCCACGAAGAACGGCATGGTGAAGTAGATGGCCACCGCGCTGGCGATCGGCATTGCCGCGATCGACAGCACGAAGGCGAAATAGGCCGTGCACAGGATGAACGAGCGCGCGATGACCCGCCCGAGCAGCGGCGTCCGCAGCCGCGGCCGCCCCTGCTGCCACCACAGTGCCGCCAGCACCGGCATCGAGCCGAAACAGCGCAGGATTACCGTCTCGTAGGCGGAATAGCTCCCCGACATTGCCTTCACCACCGCATCCTGGCTCGAGGCGATGCCCACCGCCGCCAGCACGAACAGCAGTGCCTTGAGCCGGTTGTCGCGGTGTTCGGGGATCATGGCCGGCCATCGCTAGCCGAACTTGGCCCGCGCGGGAATGCCGCCGGCGGCATGGCTAGCCTGCGCGGCGCGGCAGCGTGGCGGTGATCGTCTCGGCCAGCACTTTGATGCCGGGCTCGATCTTCCTCTCGTCGATTGACGAGAAGGCGAGGCGGAAGAAGTTGCGCGGCGGCGCCGTTCCCCCGAAATTGATCCGGCCCGGTTCGATCAGCACGCCCTTCGCCGCCGCCGCCCGGGCCATGACCTCGCTGTCGAGGCTGTCCGGGCCGCGCACCCAGAAGCTCGTGCCCCCGAAGCTTGGCACCCTTGACGAGAGCGGCAGATGCTTGGCAAGTGCCGCCCCCATGATTTCCCAGCGCGTCCGATAGGCCTTGTGCAGGCGGCGGATCAGCGTGTCGTGATGGCCGAGCGACAGGAACAGCGCGGCCGTGCGCTGGTTGTTGTTGGGCGCATGCCGGACCATCAGCCGCCTGAGCGCGCGGGCTTCTTCGACCAGCGCCGTGGGACCCACCAGGAAACCCAGCCTGAGGCCGGGAAACAGCGTCTTGGACAGCGAGCCGACATAGATCACCCGTCCCTCGTCATCGAGCGATTTCAGCGCCGGGCAGGGTTCGTTCACGTAGTTGGTCTCGAACTCGTAGTCGTCCTCGATCACAACCAGGTTGCGCTCGGAGGCGAGCTTGAGCAGGGCGAGACGCCGCTCCAGTGGCATGGTGGCGGTGGTCGGGAACTGATGGCTGGGCGTCACGAACACCACATCGCTCCGCGCCAGGTCCTCATTGAGTGTGATTCCCCCTTCATCCACCGGCACCAGTGCCACATGCGGCGTGCGCAGGCGGAAGATGTTGCGCATGTCGGGATAGCCGGGGTCCTCCATGGCAACCTGCTTGGTGCCGTCGACCAGCAGGCTCGACAGCAGGTAGAGCGCATTCTGCGCCCCGAGCGTTACCAGGATTTCATCGTCATTCGCCATGATCCCGCGCCGCGGCAGGATGCGCCGCCTGATCTGCTCGACGAGCAGCGGATCGTCGGAGGCCCAGGTATCGTTGGTCCATGCCCCGAGCCAGCGCTTGCCCAGCGCCTGCCGCGCGCAATCGCGCCATTCGGCGATCGGGAACAGCGTGTGGTCGACCTGGCCATAGATGAAGGGGTAGGCATAGGATTGCCAGTCGAGCGGCTTCGAGATGTTTTCCTGCGCCTTCGGGTGTTTGAGCACCCGTCTGGACCAGTCGATGCTGCCGGCCCGGGTCTTGCCTTTCGTGCGCCGGGTGGGGGTGGCGAGGCCGGTCGCGTCCATCGCCTTGTCCGCCACGAAATAGCCGGAGCGCTCGCGCGCCGACAGGTAGCCGTCATCCAGCAGGCCCTGGTACGCGAGCACCACCGTGTTTCGCGAAACCGCCAGCGATTTCGCCATCTTGCGCGTGGATGGTATGGGCTCGTCGCGCGCCAGCTGGCCGTCGAGGATGGCCGTCACCAGGGCTTCGCGGATCTGCGTCTGCAGGCTCGCGCTGTCGTTTCGCTTGATATGAACCAGCCAGTCGCGCAAGGCTTCTGGGTCCTCCTGTGTGGCGCATCTGGACCTATCATAGAACCAACTGGCCTCATAGGCGAAACGGCAATCCTTGTATATTGACCGCCCATGACCGAGCCTGTTGTCGCCGCTTCGCCCAGGACCTGGGACGAGGTCAAGACCACCACCTGCTACATGTGTGCCTGCCGCTGCGGCATCAAAGTCTATCTGAAAGAAGGCTCTGTCAGATACATCGAGGGCAACCGCGATCACCCGGTCAACCGGGGTGTCATCTGCGGCAAGGGTGCCGCCGGCATCATGCAGCATTACTCGCCGGCCCGCCTGTCCAAGCCGTTGCTCCGCGTTGGCGAACGCGGCGCCGGCGAGTTCCGCGAGATCGACTGGGAAGAGGCCCTGCGCATTGCCACGCTGTGGCTTTCCGACGTGCGCAACAGGGACCCGAAGCGCCTGGCCTTCTTTACCGGGCGCGACCAGTCGCAGGCCCTGACCGGCTGGTGGGCCACCCAGTTCGGCACCCCCAACTATGCCGCCCATGGCGGCTTCTGTTCCGTCAACATGGCCGCCGCTGGCCTCTACACCTTTGGCGGGTCGTTCTGGGAGTTCGGCGAGCCGGACTGGAAACACACCAGGTACTTTCTGCTCTTCGGTGTTGCCGAGGATCATGCTTCGAACCCCATCAAGAGGGGCCTGGGCGAACTGAAGGGCAGGGGCGCCAGGATCGTCTCCGTCAATCCGGTCAAGACTGGCTACTCGGCCATCGCCGATGAATGGATCGGCATCCGGCCGGGCACCGATGGCCTCTTCGTCGGCGCGCTGATCCATGAACTGCTGGCCGCACAGAAGATCGATGTCCTGTACCTGGCTCGCTACACCAACGCGCCGTGGCTGGTGATCGAGAACCCCGGTGGCGCCGATGACGGTCTCCTCGCCCGCAATCCCGCCGGCAGTGCCCTGGTCATGGACAGCCGCAGCGAGGCGGCAATGCCCTGCCTGTCGAGCGATGCCGCGCCGCGGCTCTTCGGCCGTTTCACCCTGGCCGGAGGCCGCAAGGTCGCCACCGCCCTGACCCTGATCGCCGAACGCTATCTCTCCCGGGATTATGCGCCGGAAGCGGTATCCCCGCGCTGCGGCGTGCCCGCCGCCACCATCCGGCGCATCGCCGCGGAACTCGCCCGCACGGCTTTCGACGAGGCAATCGAGCTGGATATTCCGTGGACGGACTATGCCGGCCGCTACCATGACAAGACCGTCGGCCGCCCGGTCGCCATGCACGCCATGCGCGGCATCTCGGCCCATGCCAACGGTTTCCAGACCTGCCGCGCCCTGCATCTGCTCCAGATCCTGCTCGGCACCATCGATGTGCCCGGCGGTTTCCGCTACAAGCCGCCCTTCCCCAAGCCGGTGCCGCCCGGCGTCAAGCCGGCCGGCAAGCCCGGGCAGGTGAAGCCCAACACGGCCCTTCCGGGTCCGCCGCTGGGCTTTGTGACGAGCCCCGAAGACCTGCTTGTCGATGCGGATGGCAACCCGCAGCGCATCGACAAGGCCTATAGCTGGGAAGCGCCCATGGCCGCCCACGGCCTCATGCACATGGTCATCGCCAATGCCGCCAGGGGCGATCCTTACCCGATCGATGTCCTGTTCATGTACATGGCCAATATGAGCTGGAACTCGGCCATGAACGTGCCGGACACGTTGAAACACCTCACTCTCAAGGACGACAGCACCGGCGACTACGTGATTCCCAGGATTATCTACTCCGACGCCTATGCCTCCGAGATGGTGCATTATGCCGATCTCGTCCTTCCCGACACCACCTATCTGGAGCGCTGGGACTGCATCTCGCTACTCGACCGGCCGATATCGGAGGCCGATGGCCCCGCCGACGCCATCCGCCAGCCCGTCGTCGAGCCGGATCGCGACGTCCGGCCCTTCCAGTCGGTGCTGCTCGATCTCGGCGCCAGGCTTGGTCTCAACGGCATGACCAATGCCGATGGCACCCCGCGCTTTCCCGGCGGCTATGCCGACTACCTGGTCAACCACGAGCGCGCCCCCGGCCTCGGGCCCCTGGCCGGCTGGCGCGGCCGTTATGGCGAACTCCATGGCCGCGGGCCCGCCAACCCGGGCCAGCTCGAACGCTACATCGAGAATGGCTGCCACTGGTTCTACGAGCTGCCGGAGACCATGAAGTATTACCGGCATGTGAACTGGGACTATCTCGACTGGGCCACCTTCTTTGGCTTCGTCGGCAGGACCGAGCCGATCATCCATCAGCTCTATTGCGAGCCGCTGCAGCGCTTCCGCCTTGCCGCTATGGGCCATGGCAAGGTCAGGCCGCCGGCGCAGCACCGCCAGCGCATCGAACACGCCTTCGATCCGATACCCTTCTGGTATCCGCCCTTCGAGGGCGAGCGGGTGGATGAAGCCGCTTTCCCCTTGCATGCCGTCACCCAGCGGCCCATGGCCATGTATCATTCCTGGGGTTCGCAGAATGCCTGGCTTCGCCAGATCCTGGGCCGCAACTGGCTTTACATGCACGAACAGCGCGCCGCGGCACTTGGCATCGGCGATGGTGACTGGGTCGATGTCATCTCGCATCACGGCCGCATCAGGGTCCAGGTGAAGCTCATGGATGGCGTCAATCCCGACACGGTGTGGACCTGGAATGCCATAGCCAAGCGGGCCGGCGCCTGGGGTCTTGCCGCTGCCGCGCCCGAAGCCAAAAAAGGATTCCTGCTCAATCACTTGATCTCGGAACTTCTGCCGGAACGTGAAGGCGGATACCGCTACTCCAATTCCGATCCGGTCACCGGCCAGGCGGCCTGGTATGACCTCCGTGTACGGATTGAGAAGGCGCCCGCTGAAACCGCCATGAGCGAACCGCAATTCCCCGCCCTCAAGCGCCTGCGGAGGGTCAAATGATGTTCATGTCTCCCGTCTCCCGCCGGAGGTGGAAAAAGGTGGCCGAAGGCCGGATGAGGGCTGCGTCGCGCCGGGCCGGAGATGACCGCCAATGACCTCGCTGCCGCCACCGTCCCCAAGGAAGCTCGGCCTCGTCATCGACCTCGACATCTGTGTCGGCTGCCAGGCCTGCGCCACCTCCTGCAAGGAATGGAACACGCAAGGCTATTCCGCCCCGCTTTCGGACGAGAACCCTTACGGTGCTGATCCCTCCGGCGTCTGGCTCAACCGTGTCCATGGCTATGAAGTGAAGGAGGAGGGCAGGGCCGACAGCCGCATCGTGCATTTCCCGCGCTCTTGCCTGCATTGCGAGACGCCGGCCTGTGTCACCGTCTGTCCGACCGGCGCCTCCTACAAGCGCGCCGCGGATGGCATCGTGCTGGTGAACCCCGACACCTGCATCGGCTGCAAGCTGTGTTCCTGGGCCTGCCCCTATGGCGCCCGCGAATATGACCAGAGCCATGGCGTCATGAAGAAATGCACGCTCTGCATCGATCGCATCTACAACGACAACCTCGCCGCCGAGGACCGCATCCCCGCCTGCGTCCGGGCCTGCCCCACCGGCGCCCGCCATTTCGGCGACCTGGGCGATCCCGACTCGAGCGTTGCGCAGCTGGTGGCGGCGCGCGGCGGCTATGATCTCATGCCTGAATTCGGCTACCGGCCGGTCAACAAGTACCTGCCGCCGCGCCCCCGCCGCGAGGCCGCAACACCGGCGCCCGCCGAACTGCCCAAACCGGCCGGCAGCGCCATCGAGCGCCTCTTCGCCTGGGCCGACCGCCTGCTGAGCGGTGCCGACTCCGCCCGGGCGCCGGCGCCGCAGCAGGAGGATTATTCGGGCCGTCTCGAAGGCTGACCCCATGCACCCCGCTTACTCCGTCATCCTCTTCACCACCGCTTCGGGTGCTGGCTACGGCCTGCTGGCGCTCCTCGGCCTGGTCGGCGTCAATCATGGCCAGGCCTCGTCCCTGGCCTTCGGCCTTGCCGCCTCGGGCCTGGCCCTGGGTCTGGTGACCGTGGGGCTCCTGTCCTCGACCCTCCACCTCGGCCATCCCGAGCGCGCCTGGCGCGCCCTGTCGCAATGGCGCTCGTCCTGGCTGTCGCGCGAGGGCATTGCGGCGCTGCTGACCTACGTGCCCGCAACCATCTTCGCCCTGGTCTGGTCCGGCCTCATTGCGGCGCCGGCTTGGATCGCGCCGCTCGGCCTCGTCACCGCCCTGGCCGCCGCCATCACCGTCTTCTGTACCGGCCGGATCTATTCCAGCCTCCCCACCATCCGCGCCTGGGCCCAGCCCCTGACCGTTCCGGTCTATCTGGCCTTTGCGCTGGCCACCGGCGCGGCCGTGCTGGCCGCCGTCTCATTCGCCTTCGGCCGCTTCCAGGCCTTCCAGGTCATCCTGACGGCGGGCGCCCTCATTCTCCTTGCGGTGCTCAAGGTGCTCTATTGGCGCGCCATCGATGCCCCGGCCCGCACCCCCAGCCAGGGTGAGGCCACCGGCCTCGGCCGCTATGGCAAGGTCCGCCAATGGGAGGTGCCGCACACGGCGGTGAATTTCGTGCAGAAGGAAATGGGCTATGCCATCGCCCGCCGCCACGCCGCCGCGCTGCGCCGCCTGGTGCTGCTGCTGCTGGCCGCAGCACTGGCCGCCACGCTCATCGCCTGGCTCCTGCCGGCCGCATCGGTACTCGCCGCCCTTGCCGCCCTGGCTGCCGCCGCCATCGAGCGCTGGCTGTTCTTCGCCGAAGCCAAGCATGTCGCCATGCTCTATTATGGCGCCGCGGTCTGACATGGCGGCTCCGGGCCTGCGCTGGCACGACGACTGGTATGTGCTCGAGACCATCGCGCCCGGCATCACCGCCATCGGCGAACCGAGATACCATTGGCTGAACTGGTCCTATCTGCTTGAAGGCGAGCGCCAGGCGCTGCTCTTCGATACCGGCCCCGGCGAGCGCAATATCAGGCCGGTGGTCGAGGCCCTGACCCGCCTCCCGCTCACCGTCCTTGCCTCGCATCTCCACTTCGATCACGTCGGCAATCTCTGCCGCTTCGGGCGTGTGGCCTTTGCCGACCTGCCGCTGCTCCGGAGTTTCGAGACCGGCGGGCTGATCCACGCGCCGGAATCCCTCGTGCTCGGCGCCTGGGAGAACCGGCCCTGGGTGCCGGTCAGGGCCGCAGCCTGGCTGCCGCTGGGCGAACCGGTCGATCTCGGCGGCCTGTCTCTCGAACTCATCCACACGCCGGGCCATTCGCCCGATTCGATCTCGCTCCTGTGCCGCGCGCGCAATATTCTCCTGGCCGCGGATGTGCTCTATCCGGGCCCGCTTTATGCCCAGGTCCCCCAGGCCAGCCTCCCGGATTATCTCACGACGGTGCAGCGCCTCGCCCGCCTGACCGATGCTGAGACCGTGATCCTGTGCGGCCACGGTGCAACACCGGAAAGCCCCGCACCGCGCCTCGCCCGCACCGGTCTCCTGGACCTCGCCCGGACCCTCGCCGCCATCCGCGATGGCACCTGCCGCCCCACCGCCCGCGATCCCTTCACCTACGAGGTCAACGCCGCCATGACGCTTTTGGCCGCCGAAGCGTCCTTTGCGCCTTGGCAAGTCCCCGAATAACATATAAAGACATCTTTATATGATGCCCCCGAGGTTCCCATGACGACGCCCTCCTTCACCGAAGCCCTTGCCACCCGTCCCTGGCTTCTTGCCGATGGGGCGACCGGCACCAACTACTTCCAGATGGGCCTGGTTTCGGGTGATGCCCCGGAACTGTGGAACTTCGAGCATCCCGACCGCGTGCGGTCCCTGCACCGCCGTTTCATCGAAGCGGGCGCCGACATCATCCTCACCAATACTTTCGGCGGCAACCGCCACCGCCTCAAGCTCCACAACGCCCAGGACCGGGTGCGCGAACTCAACATCGCGGCGGCGAAGAATGCCCGCGCCGAGGCCGATGCCGCCGGCCGCCCCGTCTATGTCGGCGGCTCCATGGGCCCCACCGGCGAGATCCTCGAGCCCGTCGGCACGCTGCCCCATGCCGATGCCGTCAGGGCCTTCGCGGAGCAGGCCATGGCGCTGAAGGAAGGCGGCGTCGATGTGCTGTGGATCGAGACCATGTCGTCGGAAGAGGAACTGCGCGCCGCCGTCGAAGGCGCCGCCGGGGCCGGCCTGCCGATCGTCACCACCATGAGCTTCGACACCAACGGCCGCACCATGATGGGGGTGACGCCCAAGGCCTTCGGCGCGCTCACGGCGACTCTCGCGGCCCAGCCGGTGGCCATCGGCGCCAATTGCGGGGTCGGCGCCTCGGAACTCATCGCCACCGTGCTTGGCATCACCGCGGCCAGGCCCGATGCCGCCGTCGTCGCCAAGGGCAATTGCGGCATTCCGCAATATGTCGACGGCCACATTCACTATACCGGAACCCCGGAACTCATGGCCGATTATGCCAGGATCGCGCTCGATGCCGGGGCGAAGATCATCGGCGGCTGCTGCGGCACGAGTCCCGAGCATCTGGCCGCCATGCGCCGGTCGCTGGAAGGCTACACCCGCCACGAGCGCCCCTCGATTGCCCTGGTCGAGGCGCGCCTCGGCCCCGTGTCCGAACTTGCCAGGGGCATCGATACTGCCGCTGCCGGTGCGGCCCGGCGCGAGCGCCGCCGCGGCTGAGCCGCTGCAGACCCGTTGCCATGGGTCATCCCTCCCCCTTGCGGGGAGGGAGTCGCGCGCCAGCGCGACGGGTGGGGGTGAAGCGCCGCGCCGCCCCCCATTGTTTCTCCTCCCCCGGAGCGAAGCGAGCGGGGGAGGGGGACCGCGCAGCGGGGGAGGGGGCGAAGCGCCGCCCCGCCGCAGCCGCATCGAAAGCTCCGGTGGACCTTCCGAAGGCGCTGAACGCCGCGAGCCCGCGCGAGCGGCTGGGAGCCGTCCCGCTTTCCCGCTACAACTTCCCCATGGCCTATGGCGTCTTCATGCACCGCGCCGATTCCATCTATGACGATCGGCCCGAGGAACAATATCAGTTCCCGCCGCAATATCTCGGCCGGGCCAGGGAGGTCGTCGGTGACTGGATTGTCTATCTCGAACCCACCAAGGTGAAGAACAGCCGGGGCTATTTCGCCATTGCCCGCGTGCAGGAGGTGATCCCCGATCCCAAGGCACCCGGCATGTATCTCGCCATCATCGCGCCCGGTTCCTATCTCGACTTCGTCAACCCCGTGCCCTTCAGCGATGCTGCGGGGCCGATCGAGCACGGTGTACTGAATGCCGCGGGTGCCATGTCCGGCCGGGCCCAGTCTGCTGTCCGCCCTGTCTCGCCTGCCGATTTCAGCCGCATTCTCGCCCGCGGCCTCCCGGACGACCAGCCGCCCGTCCCGCACACGGGCGAAGCGCAGGCGTCGGCCGGATTTGCTGAGGAGCAGGCCCCCTTCATCGCCGAACTGGTGCGTGAACGGGTGCAGCAAATCACCACGCGCGCGTTGCGCGACCGCGTTTTCCGCTCCAATGTACTCCGCGCCTACGGCGAACGCTGCGCCCTTACCGGGTTGAAGCTGATCAATGGCGGCGGCCTCGCCGAGGTGGAGGCCGCCCACATACGCCCGGTCGAACAGAACGGTCCCGACAGCATCGGCAACGGCATTGCACTTTCCCGCACCGCGCATTGGATGTTCGACCGCGGCCTGATCGGCCTGAGCGATGATCTGGATATCCTCATCTCGCGCCAGGCCAACGACCCCGATAGCATTCGCGCATTTGTCAACGGATCCGGCCGCGCCCACCGGCCCGCTCGGTTCGCCGACCGGCCGCATCCGCATTATCTTCGCTGGCACCGCGATAACTGTTTCAAGAGTTGAGGCGTGCCGGCGGCATCCAACACGTTGTCCAGATACAAGGGCGCCACGCAGCCGCCTGCTTGAAAGGCCTGGCCAACGCCGCAGCCCCGGGACCCGGTCCGGACAAGGACTCTACTTTCGCGTCTGCTTGCGCCATGCTCCCCAGTCTACCGGCATGTCCGGCGTCGTGGTGACGTCGAGCTGCTCTCGCGGCAGGCGGTCGGTGAACAGCACGAGATTCAGGCATGGCCACCGCGCACTTGGGGCAATTAACCCGTCGAATCCGAGAAAATGAGCGGCATCTGCAATAGCCTGTGTCCGCTGGTAGATTCGTTCGCCGTAGCGGCCGGTCTCGACACCGAGGCGGCCGAGTGATTCGAGGTCCGCGAGTTTCAATGTTTGCGCTGTCGTGACCCGCAGCTCGTAGGCAAACCAGCGCACTCTTGAAGGAAACACCGGCTGCAGGGCAAGGAAGGCATGGACTTCGGAGAGCGCCCCGTCGCGTTCGAGCGACGTGTAGAGCACGTCGAATCTGCCATTGCACCAGCGGCTGCGCGAAGGGCTGCCCACCAGCGGATCGCGTTCTTCGCGGACCACCCGCCAGGTCGCACCCGAGTAAGACTCCCGCTTCAGCGCATCGATGGCGTCCAGCAACTCCAGGTCCCGCGCCCGGCGTTGGTCGTGGATGTCTATGTGTAGGCCCCCGAATCCAGTCCCTCGATCACTTCGAGAACTTCCTCTGTGCGGCCGGCATTGATGAGGTCGATGGCCCGCTCATTCCCGAGCATGGGATGCCGTGTATGCAGCCACAGCCGGGTTTCGTCTGGGGTATAAAACTCCGCCAGCCGGTCCACGACATACCGCAGCTCGGCAATCACAGTCTGGGTCTTGAGATCGGGCGTAGCCTTGCCGCTCGACCAGCGCGAAACGGTAGCCGGGGAGACCGCCACGATGTTGGCGATATCCTTGCCCTGCAGGCCGCCATCGTCCTTCAGGTGATCGAGAATCCTGCTGAGTGCCGTGGACATGATCAGTATATGGTCGAGCTGAATTCGATAGCCTGGATGGCATGCCCAGGAACTGTGGATCGGCTTCCCGGCGAAGCGCTGGCATCAAGATTCTTGGGCACTTCGCACATGCTCTCTAGCTGCACCGCACTGTCGCCGGGGCGCTCTGCAAGCTTGTCATCCGTTCCCTCCGGGAAGCTGCGGTCACAGACGCATTCCCGTGCAGGATGCACGACAGTATTACCATGGGCCATGCCAGCCTTCTTTTGATCGAACTTGCATAGCTCTTTCAGCACAAGAAATCAAGAAAGCATTATGTAATTACATGAAGGCACGGCGCTTCGTGATCCAAGGGGGCGACGCATTCAAAATCGTTCTCTCTTCGTTCTTGACACCCCTCCCAACCTGTGCCATATTTCCCATCGCTTCTTCCCCAGAGAGGGCGGGCTCGAGCCGTCGGATCCGGGGGAAGGGGGCGGGTCTTTGAAGGAAGGAGACAGTTACGGATGTTTCTTGAGAGCAAAGCGGTCACTGGGTAGTGTCCTGAAGGTTCAGCAAATTCGGCCGTGAAGGCGGTCATGGTATGCG
>CAZIXE010000039.1:0-33741 GCA_964543235.1 uncultured Rhizobiaceae bacterium
GCAATCTCGGCCTGATGATGCGCGAGGGCCTGCTCAAGGAGAACATCGACGGCGAAGCGCTGATCTGGGCCCACAACCGCCTGCTTGCCCGCAGCGAGCAGCGCCGCATCCTCATGGTGATCTCCGACGGTGCCCCGGTTGACGATTCGACACTCTCGGTCAATTCCGGCAACTATCTCGAGAAGCACCTGCGCCAGATCATCATCGACATCGAGAACCGCTCGCCGATCGAGCTGATTGCCATCGGCATCGGCCACGATGTGACACGCTACTACCGCCGCGCCGTCACCATCGTCGACGCCGAGGAACTGGGCGGCGCCATGACCGAGAAGCTGGCCGAACTCTTCGATGAGAAGACGCTGCCGGCAAGGCCCATGCCCGTGGCGCGCCCGGCGGTGCGGCCGCGGCGTGCTGCCGTCTCGTGAGTTGCCGCCATGGCACCCGACCTGGTCACCGAGCGCCGGTTCCTGGCGCGCGGCCTGAATCCGGTCTGCGGCATCGATGAGGCCGGCCGCGGCCCCTGGGCGGGGCCGGTCGTCGCCGCCGCCGTCATTCTCGATCCGGCCAACATCCCGGCGGGCATCGACGACTCCAAGGCGCTGACGGCGGCCCGTCGCGAAGCTTTGTATGCCGAGATCATGCACCATGCGGTGGTGGGCATCGGCATCGCCGATGTCGCCCGCATCGACCGCGACAATATCCTGGAGGCCAATCACTGGGCCATGGCCGAGGCCCTGCGCCAGCTTGCCAGGCCGCCGGCGCTGGCGCTGGTCGACGGCAACCGCGCCCCGCCGCTGCCCTGTCCGGTCCACGCCATGGTGGCAGGCGACGCGAAGTCGCTGTCGATTGCCGCCGCTTCGATCGTGGCCAAGGTCACCCGCGACCGCATCATGCTGGACCTCGACCGCGCCTATCCCGGCTATGGCTTCGCCCGCCACAAGGGCTATGGCACCGCCGCACACCACGAGGCGCTCAGGCGTCACGGCCCCTGCCCGGAGCATCGCCGCAGTTTCAAGCCTGTCCGCGCGCTGCTGGGCGGCGGCTGAAGCGATTTTTCGCGTCAAGGCAAGGCTTCGCCGCTGGTGGTTCCGGGATCAGGCGGCCGGAACCGGGGAGATGAGGGGCTGGCGCGGCGGCCTTTCGCCACTCAAAAGGGTAAGGCAAAGCATGTGGCCCCTGGGGCCGCCACGCCGCGGGATTTTGGCCGCTCGTTCCGGGACTTCGGGACCCGTTGCCGGGACCGTAGCATCCGCGCCGTCCACCTGCGATGGTCCGGGGCCGGAACGGGGCTCCTGGTTGCGGCTGACCCCGTCGGTCAACCGGTTTCAGGCCCGCATCTCCGGCTCCGGTCTGCGACGGCTCGCGAACCGCCCCTCCTGAGCAGGAGACACCGGCCTGCTAGAACATAATAGGAACAATGTCAACAGAAAAATCATCCCCTGTGAGAACTGTCCTTGCCGGGCCGTCGCGCCCGGCCCGGACTGATCCTCGGCGGACATGACGATCGCCGTCCCGCCGGCGCGGCGGCGGCCTACTGAGGCGGGAGTCACTCCGTTAACCACATTTCGGGTTTCGGATTCACCCCGCGACTCCGCGCGATCACTATTGCCATTCGAGAGTCCTTGTGAGTGTGCGTAGGGGTCTGGGATGGGGTTCGAAACGCGGCCGGATGTCGATCTGCTGCTCGATCGGGTGCTGGTGGGCGACTGCCGCGCCGAACTGCAGCGCGTTCCCGCCGGCTCCGTCGATCTCGTCTTCGCCGATCCGCCCTACAACCTGCAGCTCGCCGGCGAACTGACCCGCCCCGACCAGAGCAAGGTCGACGCTGTCGATGATGACTGGGACAAGTTTGCGAGCTTCGCCGACTACGACGACTTCACGCGGGCCTGGCTGGCGCAATGCCGGCGCGCGCTCAAGCCCGACGGCGCCCTCTGGGTGATCGGTTCCTACCACAACATCTTCCGCGTCGGCGCCATCCTGCAGGATCTCGGCTACTGGATCCTCAACGACGTCATCTGGCGCAAGACCAATCCGATGCCGAACTTCCGTGGACGGAGGTTTACCAACGCCCACGAAACCCTGATATGGGCGGCGCGTTCAGCCGATTCGAGGTACACGTTCCACTATGACGCCATGAAGGCGCTGAACGAGGACCTGCAGATGCGCTCCGACTGGACCCTGGCGCTGTGCACGGGTGCCGAGCGCCTCAAGAGCGGTGAGGGCGGCAAGCTCCATCCCACCCAGAAACCCGAGGCGCTGCTGCACCGCGTGCTGCTGTCATCGACCAGTCCGGGGGACGTCGTGCTCGATCCCTTCCTCGGCACCGGCACGACCGGTGTGGCCGCCCGCCGGCTTGGCCGCCGCTTCATCGGCATCGAGCGCGACGGCGACTACGCCGAGGCAGCCCGACAACGCATCGCCGGCACCGCACCTTTCGATGCCGAGGCCCTCAAGGTCTCGACCGGCAAGCGCGCCGAGCCCCGCATTCCCTTCGGCGCCCTGCTCGAACGCGGCCTGCTCAAGGCCGGCGAGACGCTCTACGATCCCGCCCAGCGCGTCGCCGCCAAGGTGCGCGTCGACGGCTCCATTGCCTGCCGCGACGCTTCCGGCTCGATTCACAAGATCGGCGCCTATGTGCAGGGCGCCGAGGCCTGCAATGGCTGGACCTTCTGGCATGTCAGAAAGGGCAAGGCGCTGATCCCGATCGACCACCTGCGCCAGCAGGTGAGGGCGGAGATGAGCGCCGTCCCATGAGCGGCCGCTTCGTGCGCGCCGCAACAGCTGCGGATGCGGCACGGATCGCTGAAATCTATAACCAGGGCATTGCCGACCGAATCGCGACATTTGAGACCGAGCCGCGCCGTGCCGCCGATATCGCCGCCTGGTTGGCGCGTGGCGATGTCGTGGTCGTGGCTGGAACCGCGGCCTCGGTCATGGCCTACGCCGCCGCCTTCCCGTATCGCAACCGCCCCTGCTATGACGGCGTCCGCGAGTTTTCGGTCTATGCGGCGCGTGAGGCCCGGGGTCAGGGCTTCGGCCGCGACGCCATGCGTGCCCTGATCGAGGCCTGCCGTGCCCACGGCTGGTGGAAGCTCCTCTCCCGGGTCTTTCCGGAGAACCGCACGAGTCTGGCGATGCTGGCGGGCCTCGGCTTTCGCGAGGTCGGCACTTATCGCCGCCACGCGCAGCTTGACGGTCACTGGCGCGACGTGGTGATCGTCGAGAAACTGCTCGACGAAGCCTGACCATGCCCCTTGCCACCACCGACCTGCTGCTCTTTGTCACTGCCGCCCTCGCCCTCAATCTAACGCCCGGCAATGACATGATGTTCGTGCTCGGCCAGTCGGTCCGTTCCGGCACCGCCGCCGGCATTGCCGCGGGCCTCGGCATCGCCACCGGCTCGCTCGTGCATTTGCTGCTGGTCGCCCTCGGACTGGCGGTGGTGCTGGCCAGGCATCCGCTGCTGTTCGATGCCATCCGCTACCTGGGCGCCGCCTACCTGCTGTGGCTCGCCTGGCGCGCCTGGACGACCGCGACCGCTACATCGATGGCCAGGGCGGCGCCGCGCAGCGCCTGGCGCGCCTGGCGCGATGGCACCATCGTCAATCTGCTCAACCCGAAGGTGATCGTCTTCATGTTCGCTTTCCTGCCACCCTTCATCCGGCCGGAGAACGGCGCCCCGCTCCTGCAACTGCTGATCCTTGGACTGATCTTCAATGCCGGCGGCACCCTGGTGAACATCGCCGTCGCCGTCTTTGCCGGCCGGGCGGCTACGGTTCTCACCGCCAATGCCAGGGCTGCCATGCTGTTCGGCCGCCTCACTGCCAGCCTGTTCGTCCTGCTCGCGGCACGGCTGGCCTTCGAGCGCCGCTGACGCTGCGCCTCACTCACGCCATTGTTGGCGGCTGATAAGGCGCAGCGGCTTTCTGTAGCCGGGCGAAAGTGATAGGATCAGCCATGTCCAAGATCGATGAGTCCCGGCCGTTCGTGCCGGTGAGGATTGCGGTGTTGACGGTCTCGGATACACGCAGCCTCGAAACCGACACGTCCGGCCAGACCCTGAGCGACCGCATTGCCGAGGCCGGCCACCAGCTCTCGGGGCGCAAGGTCGTCAAGGACGACGTCCGCGCCATCCGCCACACCATGCGCGACTGGCTCGACCGCAACGACATCGATGTGATTATCTCGACGGGCGGCACCGGCCTGACCGGCAACGACGTGACCATCGAGGCGATGCGGGCGCTGTTCGAGAAGGAGATCGACGGCTTCGGCACTCTTTTCCACATGGTATCCTTCCCGAAAGTCGGCACCTCCACCATCCAGTCCCGTGCCACCGCCGGCGTTGCCAAGGGCAAATATGTCTTCTGCCTGCCTGGCTCGCCCGGCGCCTGCCGCGACGGCTGGGACGAAATCCTGAAGCCCCAGCTCGACTATCGCCACATGCCCTGCAATTTCGTGGAAATCATGCCGCGGCTCGAGGAGCACCTGAAGAAGAGCCAGGCCTGACCGCGCAGCGCAGGGCCCCGCGCCAGGCCATTTTGTTCTTGATTTGTTCAAGAGATTTGCTATCCAGGGCGCATGGCGATTCTCATCGACCGGCGTGCAACGGCCGCCCTCGATCCGGACCTTCCGGGCGGGGGCCGCGTCACCGCGCGACCGGTCGAAACCCGCGGCCGCGGCGCCAGGAACAATGTCTCGGGACGCTTTGAACCGCAGCGCCGCAGCCTTTTTGACGACGGCTGGCAGAGTCTTGACGATCTCCCCGGCCTGCGGACCACGGTGATCGCCGAGACCGCCAGGCAGATCATCACCCGCAACGATTCGCCCGATATTTCCTTCGACCGCTCGGTCAATCCCTATCGCGGCTGTGAACACGGCTGCAGCTACTGCTATGCACGGCCCACCCATGCCTATATGGGCCTGTCGCCGGGCCTCGACTTCGAGAGCCGCCTGTTCGCCAAGACCAACGCCGCCGAACTGCTGCGCCAGGAACTGTCGAAGCCGGGATATGCGCCGCGTGTGCTGGCGCTTGGCTCCAATACCGACCCCTACCAGCCCATCGAGCGCCAGCACCGCATCACCCGCCAGGTGCTGGAAATACTGGCCGAGTTCGGCCATCCCGTCGGCATTGTCACCAAATCGGCGCTGGTGCTGCGCGACCTGGACATTCTCAAATCCCTGGCCGGGCGCGGCCTCGTCAAGGTGGCGGTTTCCGTAACCACCCTCGATGCCACGCTGGCCCGCAAGATGGAACCGCGCGCTTCGACTCCCGCCAAGCGCCTGGCCGCCCTGACCCTGCTGGCCCGGGAAGGCATCCCCGCCGTGGCCATGGTGGCGCCGATCATCCCGGCCCTCAATGACAGCGAGATCGAGCAGATCCTCAAGGCCGTGGCCGCCGCCGGCGTGAAGGAGGCAGGCTATGTGTTGCTCCGCCTGCCGCTCGAGGTTCGCGACATTTTCGTCGACTGGCTCCAGTCGGAGTATCCCGACCGGGCCGCCCGCGTCCTGTCGCTGGTCCGCCAGACCCGGGACGGCAGGGAAAATGACTCGACCTTCGACCGCCGCCTGACCGGCACCGGCCCCTACGCCTGGACCATCGGCCGCCGCTTCGAGATGGCCTGCGCCCGCCTCGGTCTCAACCGCCAACGCGTCAAGCTGGCGCTGGACAGGTTCACGCCGCCGCCGCAGCCGGGCGAGCAGCTCCGCCTGCTGTAACCGGAAGCGCCTCACACATGGGCATAGTGGCGCTGCGGCGGAAACCAGAGGGTGATCGCATCGCCGGTGCGGATCAGGCCTTCGCGCTCCACCCAGGCAGTGAGCCCGCGCTTGTGGGTGGCGGCCTTGATGAAGCCCATGGCCTTGTCGGGATGGGTCCTGGCAATCACCTCCGCGAC
Organism: uncultured Rhizobiaceae bacterium; assembly: GCA_964543235.1. Lineage (GTDB taxonomy): Bacteria > Pseudomonadota > Alphaproteobacteria > Rhizobiales > Aestuariivirgaceae > JANMMJ01. The sequence goes on from CAZIXE010000039.1 coordinate 5,895, forward strand.
CTGCCGGCAGGGTGCATTCTCCATGTCCGCCACCAGCGTGCAGCCCGACGGGAACTGCAGCCGCGTTGACGGCGGCACCAGGGTCAGATCCGGAATGCCGGACGTCACCAGATTGGCGCCCAGCCATTCCGGCGCCACGCGGTCGATCTCCAGGGCCGCCGCCACCTCGGCGAGCTCCTCGACCGAAAGCAAGGTGAGCTGCCGGACATTGCGGATATCGGTATCGCGCGGATAGAGTTGCAGGGTGCGCGAGTCCGATTTGCGGGTCAGCCCGGCGTGGCAATCGCCCACGACGCCGGCGAGGCGGCAATCGAGTGCATCGACGGGCACCTTCTCGAGCCCCGCCGCGCGGTCCGCCCCGCGCAGCAGCATTTCGACTTTGCCCGCGAAGCGGGCCCTGGTCAGCAGTGGCGGCATCGCCGGCTCTCCCGTTCAGAAACCGCTGCAGATAGCAGAGCCGGCACGTCGCCGGAACCCCTCCACCTGCCGCCTCCGGCACTGGCGTGGCGATCCGGCCTTCTCTATAAGCACCGCCCACACAATGACTGACGGAAATGATGCCCGGCGAAACCGAGATTGATGCCAGGGGATTGCTGTGCCCCCTGCCCGTGCTGAAGGCGCGCAAGAAGCTTGCGGCCATGCGCGCCGGCGACGTCTTGGCCGTGCGCGCCACCGATCCCGCAGCGCGCATCGACATGCCGCATTACTGCCGGGAGGCCGGGCACCGTTTCCTGGGCGAGGAACAGCGGGACGACTGCTGGGTTTTCCGCATCGAGAAGCAGGAACCGGACCATGTTTGAGGCCTATGGCCCCTTGCGCAAGCTGGCGATCCGGCGGCCCGAGGTGGCCTTTCGCGACGACGCCCGCATCGACGCCGAATGGCGCGCGCTCAACTATCATGCCCGTCCCGATCTTGCGGCGGCCATCCGCGAATATGCGGCCTTCGAGGCCATCCTGCGCGCCACCGGCACCGAATTGATCCCGCTTGGCGATGGCGACGGCCTGACCCTCGATTCGCTCTATGTGCACGATGCGCTGATCCCCTCCCCAAAGGGCCTTATCAAGTGCCACATGGGCAAGCCGGCGCGCCGGCGCGAACCGGACATCAATGCCGGCTACATCGATCTGCCGGTCGCCGGCGCCGTCACCGCGCCCGCCATGATCGAGGGCGGCGACGTGCTCTGGCTCGATGACCAGACGCTCATTGTCGGCATCGGCTATCGCACCAACCTGGCGGCCGTTGACCAGCTGCGCCGCATCCTGGGCGAGGGCATTGATGTCCTCCCCTTCGACCTGCCGCACTACAAGGGCAGCAGCGACGTGTTCCACCTGCTCTCGGTGCTGAGCCCCGTCGACCGCGATCTCGCCGTCGTCTATCCGCCGCTGATGCCGGTGCGCCTCGTGCAGCTTCTCGAGGATCGCGGCATCGCCTTCGTGGAAGTGCCGGACGCCGAGTTCCCGACCATGGGCTGCAACGTCCTGGCGCTGGCGCCGCGGCATGCCGTGGTGGTCAGCGGCAATCCCGAGACCGCCCGCCGGCTCGCGGCGGCGGGCTGCAGGGTTGAGGTGATCGAGGCGCAGAACATCAGCCGCCTGGGCGAAGGCGGCCCCACCTGCATGACCCGGCCCCTGCTCAGGGGCTGACGCCGTGTCCCGCCGTCTCGCCACGCTGGTCGGCTTCTCAGCGGTGCTGATGTGGTCGGTGCTCGCCCTGCTGTCGGCGGCGAGCGGCGCGGTTCCGCCCTTTCAGCTGGCCGCCATGACCTTTCTTGTCGGCGGTTCGTTGGGGACAGCAAGCTGGCTGTTCCGTCCGCAGGCCGCCGCAAGCCTGCGGCAGGATTGGCGGGTGTGGGCGCTCGGTGTCGCCGGCCTCTTCGGCTATCACTTCGTCTATTTTTCCGCGATCCGACGTGCCCCGCCTGCCGAAGTCAGCCTCATTGCCTTTCTTTGGCCGCTGTTGCTGGTCGTCCTCTCCGCGTTCCTGCCCGGCGAACGGCTAAGGGCCCACCACGTCATTGGCGTCGTCCTGGGCCTTGGCGGGGCCTTCATGGTCATTACGGGCGGCGGCAGCCTTGCCCTGCAGGACGGCCTCAGCTCCGGCCACCTGCTGGCCCTCGGTTGCGCCGTCATCTGGTCGGGCTATTCGGTCCTGTCGCGGCGGCTGGGGAAGGTGCCGACGGATGTGGTGGCTGGCTTCTGCCTCGCCACCGCTGCCCTTGCCCTGTTCTGCCATCTTGCCTTCGAGACCACGGCATGGCCGCAGACCGCCGGCCAGTGGCTGGCCGTCGCCGGTCTGGGACTGTTGCCGGTCGGCGCGGCTTTCTATGCCTGGGACTATGGCGTCAAACACGGCGACATCATGGTACTGGGTGCCTCCTCCTATGCCGGTCCCCTGCTTTCAATCCTCATTCTGGTGGCGACGGGGTATGCCAAGGCTCATTGGTCAGTCGCCATTGCCTGCCTGCTCATCACCACTGGTGCCCTCATCGCCGCCAAGGATCTCTTCCTCGCCCGCCGCACCACCTGAACGAAGCCCATCCTCGCTCCGCGATGCTTGCGTCCGCTCCCCGCATGCTTTAGGCCCGGGGCCCCGCAACGAACGGAACCCGCCATGCGCCTCTCTGATTTCAGGGCCCTGACCTTCGACTGCTACGGTACGCTGATCGACTGGGAAAGCGGCATGATCGAAGCTCTCAAGCCGGTAACCTCGCGGCTCGCCAGGCCGCTGCCGCGTGATGCCATTCTTTCCGCCCACGCGCGCCACGAATCGGCCCAGCAGCGCCAGACGCCCGCCATGCGCTACAGCGAACTGCTGGCCGTGGTTTGCAGGCGCCTCGCCGAGGAATGGCAGGTTCAGGTGAGCTGGGACGAATGCGTGAGCTACGGCAATTCCGTCAAGGACTGGCCGGCCTTTCCCGATTCCGCCGAGGCGCTCGCCTATCTCAGGCAGCACTACAAGCTCGTTATACTCTCAAACGTCGACAATGCGAGCTTTGCCCATTCCAACCGCCGCCTGGGCGTTGCCTTCGATGCCATCTACACCGCCCAGGACATCGGTTCCTACAAGCCTGACCAGCGCAACTTCGACTACCTGCTGGACAAGCTGCAGACGCTTGGGATCGGCAAGGGCGACATCCTCCACACCGCCGAGAGCCTGTTCCATGACCATGGTCCCGCCAACCGGACCGGCCTGGCGTCATGCTGGATCCATCGCCGCCACGACAAGCAGGGCTTTGGCGCCACCATGGATCCAGGCGAAATGCCGAAATACGACTTCCGCTTCAACTCCATGGCCGAGCTGGCCGCTGCCCACCGCAAGGAAACCGGCGCCTGAGCGGCGCTCAGGCCGACGCCGGTGACCAGCCGGGCGGCGCCATTTCGAAGCCTTCATAGCGGAATCCCGGCGACACCGTGCAGCCCGCCAGTGTCCAGGCGCCGAGGCTGCGCGCCGATTGCCAGCATGACGGCGGCACCACGACTTGCGGCCGGGCCCCCTCTGCGAGACCAGGCCCCAGCTCGCGGCACTCGCTGCCTCGACCGTCCGGCGAGAGCGACAGCACCAGAGGGGCGCCGGCATACCAGTGCCAGATTTCGGCGGCATCGACGCGGTGCCAGTGGCTCACTTCCCCAGCAGCAAGCAGATAGTAGATGGCCGTGCCGGCGGCGCGCCCGCCGGTCGCCACCTCGGCCCGCCACGTTTCGACGAAGTGACCGCCCTCGGGATGTGGCCTGAGCCCGAGGAGACCGATCACCTCCGCCGCCGATAGCGTCATCTGAACGCGTTCTTGCGGTTGCGCACTTCCGCGAACACTTCGGCATCGCTCGCCGTCTCGAGTCCGACCATCTTGCGGATTTCCGGGCTGTCCCACCTCAGGAACGGATTGGTCTTGATTTCGTCGGCCAGGATCGACGGCACCGTGTATTCGCCGCGCGCGCGCTGTTGTGCCACGACATGGGCGCGCTGCTGCAGCGCCTTGTTTCCGGGTTCGACCGACAGGGCGAAGCGGGCATTGGCTTCGGTGTATTCGTGGCCGGAATAGACATAGGTGTGCGGCGACAGCTTGCGCAGCGCCGCCAGTGACGCCTGCATCTCCTCCATCGTGCCTTCGATGACCCGGCCGCAGCCCAGGCTGAACAGTGTATCGCCCACGAACACCGAGAAATCCGACGGGATGTGATAGGCGATGTGGCCGCTGGTGTGGCCGGGCGTGGCGATCACATGGACATCGCGCGCCGCGAACCTGAACGTCTCGCCGCCCTTCACCTGCTTGCCGATGCCCGGAATGCGGTCGGCCTCGGCCGCCGGCCCGACGATCGTGCAGCCGAACTGGTTCTTGAGGTGCAGATTGCCCTCGACATGATCGGCATGGTGGTGCGTGACGAAGATGTGGGTGAGTTGCCAGCCCTTGCGGGTGAGCTCGCGCTCGATCGCCGCCGCATCGGGGGCATCGATCGAAGCCGTGGCACCCGACTTCGGATCGTGCACCAGGACGCCGTAATTATCTTCACGGCAGATAAAGACATGCATGTCCAGATGAGACATTCCGGCAAACCCTCTGACAGATCCCGCCCGCTCGACCTCAATGGCATAAAGCCCTATCTTTCATCTTAATGGATTCCGCCGATCTGAGAGAATTTTATTCAGGCAGCCTTGGGTCGATCGCCCGCCGCCTGATCGCTCACCGCCTGCGGTCGCATGTCGACAGCGTCGCCGGCCTGACCGTGCTCGGCCTGGGATTTGCGACGCCCTATCTCGACGGCTGGCGCGATGCCGCAAGTTCGGTGCTGGCCTTCATGATGGCCCGCCAGGGCGTCATTCACTGGCCCCAGGAGGGGCCGGTGCAGGTCAGCCTGGTGGATGAGTGTGAACTGCCGCTGCCGGAGAGCTGCATCGACCTTCTGCTGGTCGTGCACGCCCTCGAACTGACCGACGATCCTGCCGAACTGCTGCGCGAGGCCTGGCGCGTACTCTCGCCGCAGGGCCGCATCCTGATCGTGGTGCCCAACCGCCGCGGCCTGTGGGCGCGCTCCGACTTAACGCCTTTCGGATACGGCCAGCCATTTTCGCGCAGCCAGCTGAGCCTTCTGCTCAAGGACAGCCAGTTCTCGCCGACCGCCTGGTCGCAGGCCTTGTTCATGCCGCCCTCCGGCCGCCGCATCATTCTGCGGGCGGCCACTGGCTGGGAACGCGCCGGCTCCCGTCTCAGCCCCGCCTTTTCCGGCGTCATCATCGTCGAGGCCATCAAGCAGATCTATGCCGTCCCGCGCGGCAAGCGGGTGCGCGCCTATGTGCCGCGGCTGAAGCCGGCTCTGCGGCCGCAGCCGGCCTTCGAAGGCGCCGGCACCCCGTTTGCAATTCGTCAGCGCCCTCCCTATGAAGGATGACCTTTCGGGCGAATGACCATCGAGCTGGATAGCACACTGAATGAGCAATGACGGGCCGCCGGCCGACGCACTTGACGAGATCAGGCGCGACATCGACCGCATCGACGAGTCCATTCTGACGCTGCTCGAAGAGCGCTTTGCTGCCGTTGAACGCGTGCGCGCCGCCAAGCGCCAGACCGGCAGCGACACCCAGGCCTCGCCGATCCGCCCGGCCCGCGAGGCCCTCATCCTGCGGCGCATTCTCGAAGCCCCGGCACCGCGGGTGCCGGCCGATCTGCGGCTGCGCATCTGGCGGGCCATCGTTGCGTCCTCAACCCTCTCGCAGGCCCCGGTCAGCATCCATGTGAGCGCGGGGCTCAGCAATTCCGCGCGGCTGCGGCTGCTGGTGCGCGACCATTTCGGGACCATTCCCACCGTCAGCCATATGGGCGAGGCGTCCGTGCTCGAGGCCGCCGCTGCCAATCCCTGCGACGTGGCCGTTGTGGCGCTCGATTCGCCCTGGCTCGACGCCTTCCTTACCGGCCGTGCCGGCCGCGCCCATGCCATCGGCTGTCTGCCCTGGATGGCGCCCTCCGGCAGCCTGCCCGAAGCGCTGGTCTTCGGCCACGCCATCCCCGAGCCCACCGGTGCCGACGAGACCATCCTTATCACCGACGGCCAGCTGCCGCGCGATTTCACCCCGGCTCCGTTGTGGCAGACCCGCCTTCTCGGCCGGCGCCTGACCAGCCTGCCGGGCTTCCTGTCGGAGCACAACCAGCCGCTGATTGGCCTCAAGCGTTCCAATGCCCCCCTTGCATTGACCCTGCTGGGGCGCTACCCGAGCCCGCTCGAGGTTAAATCATGACAGCAGAGCCGCAGACTGCCCGGCCGATGCCGAAGCCGGGCATTCTCGACATTTCGCCCTATGTGCCTGGCAAGAGCGGTGCCCCGGGCGGCAAGGTCCACAAGCTTTCCTCCAACGAGAGCCCGCTGGGACCGAGCCCGCGCGCCATTGCGGCCTATCGGGCCGCCGCCGACAGTCTCGAGCGCTACCCGGATGGTGCCGCGGCCGTCCTGCGCGAGGCGATCGCCGGCCGCTATGGCCTCAACCCCGACAACATCGTCTGCGGTGCCGGTTCGGACGAGCTCCTGCAGCTTCTCGCTCATGCCTATCTGGGCCCGGGCGATGAGGCCATCTATTCGCAGCACGGCTTCCTCGTCTATCCGATCGCCATCAAGGCCAATGGCGCGACCGCGGTGATTGCCGAGGAATCGCGCCTCACTGCCAGTGTCGATGCCATGCTGCGCGCCGTATCGGCACGAACCCGTATCGTCTTCCTCGCCAACCCCAACAATCCGACCGGCACCTACCTGCCGGTGACCGAGGTGAGGCGCCTGCATGCCGGACTGCCGCCCGGCTGTCTCCTGGTGCTCGATGCCGCCTATGCGGAATACGTCCGCCGCAACGACTACGAGGCCGGCGTCGAACTGGTCTCGACCTTTGAAAACGTGGTGATGACCAGGACCTTCTCGAAGATCCATGGCCTGGCGGCCCTGCGGCTTGGCTGGGCCTATTGTCCCGCCCATGTCGCCGATGCGCTGAATCGCATTCGCGGCCCGTTCAATGTCAGCACCCCGGCGCTGGCTGCCGGTGCCGCTGCCATCACCGATGAGGCTCATGTCGCCAGGGCCGTTGCCCATAACGAGCGCTGGCTCGCCTGGCTCGCGGCCGAGATCGCAGCACTCGGACTCGAAGCGACACCGAGCGTCGGCAATTTCATTCTGGTGCATTTTCCGCCAGGCCGTGCCCCGGCCGCCGATGCCTTTCTCGCCGAACGGGGAATCATCCTGCGCCGCATGGAAGCCTACGGTTTGCCGGACGCCCTGCGCCTGACCGTGGGCAGCGAGGAGGCGAACCGCGCGGTGATCGCCGCCCTGGCGGAGTTCCCGCGTTGATGTTTGCCCGCGTCGCCCTCATCGGCCTCGGCCTCATCGGCTCGTCGCTGAGCCACATCATGCGCCGCGAAAAGCTGGCCGGCCACATTGCCGGCCATGCCCGCAGCGCCGAAACACGCGCCACGGCGGTAAAATTGGACCTCGTCGATTCGATCCATGACACCCCGGCCGGAGCGGTGCAGGGTGCGGACCTCGTGGTACTTTGCGTACCGGTCGGTGCCTGCGGGCCGGTCGCCGCCGCGATCGGTCCGCATCTGAAACCCGGCGCCATTCTGACCGATGTCGGCTCGGTGAAGTCGGCCGTCATCCGCGATGTGGGACCGCATGTGCCGGAGGGCGTGCACTTCATCCCCGGCCATCCCATTGCCGGTACCGAGCAATCCGGCCCCGAATCGGGTTTCGCCGAGCTCTTCACCGGCCGCTGGTGCATCCTGACCCCGGTCAACGGCACCGACCCCGCCGCCACCGCACGGCTGGAAGCCTTCTGGCGGGCTTGCGGATCCAATGTCGAGATCATGTCCGCGGCCCATCACGACATCGTCCTGGCCATCACCAGCCATCTGCCCCACCTCATCGCCTATAACATCGTGGCCACCGCCGCCGACGTCGAGGAAGTGACAGACTCCGAGGTCATCAAGTTCTCCGCCGGCGGATTTCGCGATTTCACCCGCATTGCCGCCTCCGATCCCACCATGTGGCGCGACGTGTTCCTCAACAACCGCGAAGCCGTCCTGGAAATGCTGGGCCGCTTTTCCGAGGACCTTTCGGCGCTGCAGCGGGCGATCCGCTGGGGTGACGGCGACAAGCTGTTCGATCTCTTCAGCCGGGCCCGCGAAATCCGCCGCAGCATCATCGCCGCCGGCCAGGACACCGCCACGCCGGATTTCGGCCGCCGCCCGGCCAAATCCTGATCCCTGGCCATTGGCTTGAATTTTCTGGCCTTTGTGGCCTGAATTCCCATATAAGCCTGTGGCCATGGCAGCGGCAGCGACCATTCCTTTCCGCAAGATGAACGGGCTCGGCAACGACTTCGTCGTGCTCGATGCCCGCACGCGCGCCCTGGCCATCGACGACGCCAAGGCCCGAGCCATCGCCGACCGCCGCACCGGCATCGGCTGCGACCAGCTGATCGTCATGGAGCCCTCGCCGGCCGCTGATGTGCGCATGCGCATCTGGAACAACGAGGGCTTCGAGGTGGAAAGCTGCGGCAACGCCTCGCGCTGCATTGCCGACCTGATCTTCACTGAACGTCATACCCGAACGGCAACCATCGACACCAAGGGCGGCTTCCTGGTGGCGACCAGGGGCGGCGACAGCCTGGTCACCATAGACAATGGCGCGCCGCGCTTCGATTGGCAGGATATTCCGCTGTCCGAGAAGTTCCACGACACCCGCCACATCGAGCTGCAAGTGGGGCCCATCGATGCGCCGCTCATTCATTCCCCGTCGGTAGTCAATGTCGGCAATCCCCACTGCATCTTCTGGGTCAAGGACCTTGATGTCGTCGACCTCGCCAAGGTCGGGCCGATGCTCGAGCACCATCCTCTCTTTCCCCAGCGCGCCAACATTACCCTGGCGCGCGTCGATTCCCGCGATCACGTCACCATCAGGGTCTGGGAGCGCGGGGCCGGCCTGACCCGGGCCTGCGGCACCGCCGCCTGCGCCGTCATGGCCGCCGGCTTCCGCCTGAAGCTGATTGATGCGAAATGCCGGGTGACGCTGCCCGGCGGCGACCTTTTGATGCAACGCCGCGAGGCCGACGGCCACATCCTGATGACCGGGCCGGTGACGTATGAATATGAGGGCACGCTGCCGCCCCACCTGATGGTGTGAAGATGGCCGGCCCTGAATTCGTGACTTTCGGCTGCCGCCTCAACACCTATGAATCCGAGGTGATGCGTGCCCATGCCGAGCAGGCGGGGCTGGACAATGCCATCGTGTTCAATACCTGCGCGGTGACTGCGGAAGCCACCCGCCAGGCCCGCCAGGCCATCCGCCGCGCCCGCCGCGAGCATCCGGGCGCGCGCATCATTGTCACCGGCTGCGCGGCGCAGACCGACCCCGCCATGTTTGCAGCCATGCCCGAGGTCGACCTGGTGCTCGGCAATGCCGAGAAGATGCGGGCCGACTCCTGGTCCCTGCGCGACTTCGGCCGGGGCGAAACGGAGCGTGTGCGCGTCAACGACATCATGTCGGTGCGCGAGACGGCGCTGCACATGATCGATGGGCTCGCCGACCGCACCCGCGCCTTCCTGCAGGTCCAGAACGGCTGCGATCATCGTTGCACCTTCTGCATCATCCCCTTTGGCCGCGGCAATTCGCACTCCGTGCCGGCCGGCGAAGTGGTGGAACAGGTGCGCCGGCTGGCCGCCAACGGCTATTCCGAGATCGTCCTGTCGGGTGTCGACATTACCTCCTGGGGCGCCGATCTGCCGGGCAGCCCGCGGCTCGGCAATCTCGTCGGCCGCATCCTGAAACTCGTGCCCGATCTCAAGCGCTTGCGGCTCTCCTCGCTCGATTCGATCGAGACCGATCCGGAACTCCTGGAATTGCTGGCCGGTGAACCGCGCGTGATGCCGCATGTCCATCTCTCGCTCCAGTCCGGCGACGACATGATCCTCAAGCGCATGAAGCGCCGTCACGATCGCGATCATGCCATCGCCTTCTGCACCGGGCTGCGCCGGCGCCGGCCCGATATCGTGTTCGGCGCCGACATCATCGCCGGCTTTCCGACCGAGACCGAGGCGATGTTCGAAAACTCGCTGCGGATCGTCGACGACTGCGGCCTCACCTACCTGCACGTCTTTCCCTTTTCCGCACGCCGCGGCACACCGGCCGCCCGCATGCCGCAACTCGCCAAGCCGGTGATCACGGAACGCGCCCGGCTGCTGCGCGCCAAGGGCAGGCAGCGTTTCGAGGCCTTCCTCGCCCGCGAGATCGGCGCCACCCGGTCGGTGCTGGTTGAGACCGAACATGGTGGCCGCACCGAGCATTTCGCGCCGGTGAGGTTCATGCAGTCGGTCAGGCCCGGCGCCATCATTGCGGCCCGGGTCACCGGCCGCGGCCATGATCACCTCGAAGCGAGGCTGGCGGCATGAGCGGTTTCTTCAAGAAACTGTTCAACCGTGTCCTCGGCAAGAAGGAGGAGCCGGCCCCGGCTCCCGAGCCTGAGGCCCTGCCGCCACCGGCACCGGAGCCGGAACCGGCGCCGGTAGCGGTTCCCGAAGCTGAACCGGAGCCGGCAGTCGAAATCGCCGAGGCACCCCCGCCCGCGCGGCCGGAACCGAAGCAGCCGGCACCCAGGAAGCCGGAGGCCCGCAAGCCGGAGCCGGAACGACCGGAACCGAAGAAGCCCGCGCCCGGGGGTCCGAAACCCAAGGCCAGGGCGGAACCCTGGAAAGTCGCTGCGAAGAAGCCGGAGCCGAAGCCGCCTGAACCCAGGAAGCCCGCGGCCAGAAAGCCAACGCCCGGCAAGGTCGAAGCAACAAAACCGGCCGCGCGGAAACCAGTACCGAAGCCCGAGCGCCGTGCAACCGTCGCGCCCGCGATACCGCCATCGCCTGAACCTGAACAGGTCCTGCCCGCACCACCTGCGCCCGCACCGGAACCTGCACCCGTGGTCTCGCCACGCGCGCCGGAACCGGCTCCGCCACCGCCGGAACCACCGCTGCCGGAACAACCACCGCCACCCACCGAAGCGGCCGCGCCGGCCGCCCTCGAGCCTGTCCCCGCGCCGGCTCCTGAGCCCGCGCAGCGCCGCGGCTGGTTTTCGCGCCTCAAGGAAGGCCTGTCGAAGTCGTCGAAGTCGATCACCTCTTCGATCACCTCGATCTTCACCAAGCGCAAGCTCGATGCCGCCACGCTGGGGGAACTCGAGGACGTGCTCATTCAGGCCGATCTCGGCCTGCCCATGACCGAGCGCATCATCGCCGCAGTATCGGCTGGGCGCTACGACAAGGAGATCGACCCGCAGGAAGTGCGCGAAATCCTCGCCACGGAAGTCGCCAAGGTTCTCAAACCGGTTGAAATCCCCTTCAACTTCGGCGATGAAAAGCCCTTCGTCATTCTCGTTGTCGGCGTCAACGGCTCGGGCAAGACCACCACCATCGGCAAGCTCGGCGCCATCGCCGCGCGCGAGGATTTCAAGGTCATGTTCGCCGCCTGCGACACGTTCCGGGCTGCGGCGATCGAGCAATTGGGCATCTGGGGCCAGCGAATCGGCGCCCGCACCATTTCGCGGCCGACTGGAGCCGATGCCTCCGGCCTCGCCTTCGATGCTCTCAAGGCCGCCCGCGAGGATGGCACCGACATCCTCTTTATCGACACCGCCGGCCGCCTTCAGAACAAGGCCCATCTGATGGACGAACTCGACAAGATCGTCCGTGTCCTGAAGAAGCAGGACCCGACCGCTCCCCACGCCGTCCTGCTTGTCCTGGACGCGACAACCGGCCAGAATGCCATGGCGCAGGCCGAAGTCTTCACGCGGGTGGCAGGGGTGACCGGACTCATCATGACCAAGCTCGACGGAACCGCGCGCGGCGGCATTCTCGTGGCCATCGCCGAGAAGTTCGGGCTGCCCATCCACGCAATTGGCGTCGGCGAGCAGATCGACGACCTTCAGGTCTTTGACGCCGAGGCCTTCTCACGCGCCATCGCCGGATTGGAGGAAGCATGAGCCCCGGCCTCAAATTCCTCGTCGAGGCAGGACCCCTCTTGGCCTTCTTTGCCGCCAACTGGAAGGGTGGCATCTTCTGGGGCACCGGCGTGTTCATGGTGGCAACCGCCATCGCCCTCGCCGTATCGTGGGCGAAAACCCGGAAACTGGCCATCGTGCCGCTGATCGGCGCCGGCTTCGTGGCGGTCTTCGGCGCGCTGACTCTCTGGCTCCAGGACGACACCTTCATCAAGATCAAGGTGACGCTGGTCAATGCCCTGTTTGGCACGGTGCTGCTTGGCGGCCTGGTGTTCGGCCAGACCTTCCTCAAGCTCATCATGGGCGAAGCGATCAAGATGACCGACGTCGCCTGGCGCACCCTCACCTGGCGCTGGGGCCTGTTTTTCTTTGCCATGGCCCTGCTCAACGAGGCCATATGGCGGACGCAGTCGACGGAGTTCTGGGTGAACTTCAAGGTCTTCGGACTGCTGCCCCTGACCCTGTTGTTCGCACTCTCCCAGGGACCCTTCATGGCCAGGCACATGGCCGAAGATACTCCGGAAACCCCGTGACAATCCGGCACTCGCCGTAAGACGTATTTGCAGTGCAACATGAGCCGGGGTAAAACCGATCCGGATAACGGAGCTGGGATCATGGCTGACAACACGGCGCGCACACGCCCGCTGTCTCCGCACCTGCAGATCTATCGCCTGACGCTGACGATGATCATGTCGATCGTACATCGTGTCACCGGGGCGGTGCTTTATGCCGGAACCATTCTGCTGGTCTGGTGGCTCTCGGCCGCCTCGATCTCCGACCGCTATTTCGCGCTGGTGCAGGGCTTCTTCGGGCACTGGTTCGGCAGGCTGGTGCTTTTCGGCTTCACCTGGGCCCTGATTCACCATGCCCTGGGCGGCCTCCGCCACCTCGTGTGGGACACCGGCCGCGGCTTCGATCGTGGCACCATCGAAATTCTCGCCCGCGTCACGCTCGCCGGCTCCGTAATCCTCACCATTCTGGTCTGGATCGTCGGCTATGGGATGATGCCATGACCATGCGCACGCCGCTCGCCAAAGTGCGTGGCCTCGGCGCCGCCGGGACGGGAACGGGCCACTGGTGGCTGCAGCGCCTGACCGCTGCAGCCAATGTGCCCCTTGTCATCTTCCTGATCGCCTTTGTCGTGAGTCATCTCGGCGCCGACCGGGCCACCCTGCTTGCCAGCCTGCAGAACCCCCTGGCGGCGGTGCTCGTGATCCTTGCCCTGCTGTCGATCTTCATGCACATGCGTCTGGGCATGCAGGTCATCATTGAGGATTATGTGCATGGCCATGCCGCCAAGCTGGCGCTGCTGCTGCTCAACACCTTCTTCACGGTGGCCATGGCGGCAGCCGCCCTGTTTGCCGTACTCAAGATGGGCCTTGCATCCTGATGGACGCTCCACGTACGAAACCCGTGTCGCCGAAATCGGCGGCAATCACTGGCCGGGCCTATCCCATCACCGATCATTCCTTTGACGTTATCGTCATCGGCGCCGGCGGCTCCGGCCTCCGCGCCACGCTCGGCGCCTCGCAAGCGGGACTCCGCACCGCTTGCATCTCCAAGGTCTTTCCCACCCGCTCGCATACCGTGGCGGCCCAAGGCGGCATAGCTGCGTCGCTCGGCAACATGGGTGCCGACGACTGGCGTTGGCACATGTATGATACCGTCAAGGGTGCCGACTGGCTGGGCGACCAGGATGCCATCGAGTACCTCTGCCGCAATGCCCCGACCGCCGTCTATGAGCTTGAACATTTCGGCATGCCCTTCTCGCGTACCGAAGACGGCAAAATCTATCAGCGCCCCTTTGGCGGCATGATGCAGAATTTCGGCGAGGGCCCGCCCGCCCAGCGCACCTGTGCCGCCGCCGACCGGACCGGCCATGCCATGCTGCACACGCTCTATGGCCAGAGCCTTCGCCATTCGGCGGAATTCTTCATCGAGTATTTTGCCCTCGACCTCATCATGGATAACGGTGCCTGCCGGGGGGTCATGGCGCTCTCCCTGGAGGACGGCTCCCTCCACCGTTTCCGCGCCCACAAGACCATCCTTGCCACCGGCGGTTACGGCCGCGCGTATTTTTCCTGCACCTCCGCCCACACCTGCACCGGCGACGGCAATGCCATGGTGCTGCGCGCCGGCCTTCCCCTGCAGGACATGGAATTCGTGCAGTTCCACCCCACCGGCATCTATGGCGCCGGCTGCCTGATTACCGAGGGCGCCAGGGGCGAGGGCGGCTATCTCACCAATTCCGAAGGCGAGCGCTTCATGGAGCGTTATGCCCCCTCGGCCAAGGATCTCGCCTCGCGCGATGTGGTATCGCGCGCCTGCACCATCGAGATCCGCGAGGGCCGCGGCGTCGGCCCGCAGAAAGACCACATCCATCTGCATCTCGAGCACCTTGACCCGAAGGTGCTGCACGAACGTCTGCCCGGCATCTCCGAATCGGCGAGGATCTTCGCCGGCGTCGATGTCACCCGCGAGCCGATCCCCATCCTGCCCACCGTGCACTACAACATGGGGGGCATCCCGACCAATTATCACGGCGAGGTTCTGGCGGGCGACCGCAAGGATCCGGATAGAACCGTTCCCGGACTGCTTGCCATCGGCGAAGCGGCCTGCGTATCGGTTCATGGCGCCAACCGCCTGGGCTCGAACTCGCTGATCGACCTGGTGGTCTTCGGCCGCGCTGCCGGTCTCAAATGCGCCGAGACTGTCGAGCCCAACTCAGCCCATGCCGAACTGCCCGCCGATGCCGGCGAGGCCGCCATTGCCCGCCTCGATCGCTTCCGCCAGGCGGCGGGCGACACGCCGACCGCCGAGCTGCGCCTGCGCATGCAGCGGGCCATGCAGTCCAACTGCGCCGTCTTCCGCAATGGCAAGATCCTCGCCGAGGGCAAGCGGCTGATCGCCGATGTCTGGCGCGCGACCGACGGGATCAGGGTGACCGACCGTTCCCTGATCTGGAACTCCGACCTGATTGAAACCCTCGAATACGACAATCTGATCCTGCAGGCCGCCGTCACCGTCGAGGGGGCACTTGCCCGTGAGGAAAGCCGCGGCGCCCATGCCCGCGAGGATTTCCCCAAACGCGATGACGAGAAGTGGATGAAGCACACCCTCGCCTGGGCCGATGACGCCAGGCGCAAGGTGACGCTCGGCTACCGCCCGGTGCATACCTATACGCTGTCCAACGACATCGACTACATCGAGCCCAAGGCGAGGGTGTATTAGTGAACGGATTTGGAGGACGAGATGTCTGAGTTTCCTCGCATAACCCGCGATCCGAGAGTGATGGGAGGAAAACCGTGCATTCGCGGCATGCGGGTGACGGTGGGCATGATCGCCGGGCAGGTCGGTTCGGGTGTCACCATTGAGGAGATGCTCAAGATGTACCCCTACCTTGAACGTGAGGATATCCTTGAGGCGATTCGCTACGCTGGTGCCATCGCCTCGGACCGCGAAATCGATTTGACCGGCGCGAATTGAGAATCATCGTCGACATGAACATGGCAGTGGAATGGATCGCTTACTTGCGCGAACGCGGTCATGAGGCGGCACATTGGAGCGGGATCGGCAGCTACGATGCAGACGATACGGAAATTATGGCTTACGGTGCGGAGCATGGCGCAGTTATCCTCTCGAATGACCTCGATTTCGGGCGTCTGCATGCGATGGCGGGAACGCGCAAACCCAGTGTCGTCCAGATTCGCGCTCCCGATTTGCGGCCGGCATCTATTGGCCACTACGTCGCGCGGGCGTTTACGCTGACAGCCGACAGCCTGGACAGGGGAGCGGTGGTTACAGTAATGCCGCCTCGCGTCCGGGTCACGACACTTCCTATTGGCATGACGGATTCATTCTGACCCATGGCCCAGTTCACACTCCCCAAGAACTCGAAGATCCAGCCGGGCAGGACCTGGCCCCAGCCCAATGGCAGGAACCTGCGCGAGTTCAGGATCTATCGCTGGAATCCGGATGACGGAAAGAACCCGCAGGTCGACACCTATCAGGTCGACATGGACAGTTGCGGGCCCATGGTCCTGGACGCCCTCATCAAGATCAAGAACGAGCAGGACCCGACCCTGACCTTCCGCCGCTCCTGCCGCGAAGGCATCTGCGGCTCCTGCGCCATGAACATCGACGGTACCAACACCCTCGCCTGCACCAAGGCAATCGCCGACATGAAGGGGCCGGTGAAGGTCTATCCCCTGCCGCATATGCCGGTGGTCAAGGACCTGGTGCCGGACCTGACCCAGTTCTACGCCCAGCATCGCTCGATCGAGCCTTGGCTCAAGACCGAAACACCCGAGCCGCAGGCCGAATGGCGGCAGTCGCACGCCGATCGCGCCAGGCTCGACGGTCTCTACGAGTGCATCCTCTGTGCTTGCTGCTCGACCTCATGTCCGTCCTACTGGTGGAATGGCGACCGCTATCTCGGACCGGCGGCACTGCTCCAGGCCTACCGCTGGCTGATCGACTCGCGCGACGAGGCCACCGGCGACCGCCTCGACAATCTCGAAGACCCCTTCCGGCTGTACCGCTGCCATACCATCATGAACTGCACCAAGGCCTGTCCCAAGGGACTGAACCCCGCCAAGGCGATTGCCGAAATCAAGAAGATGATGGTCGAGCGCCAGCTGTAAACCGGCCTACTCGACCGGGCAGGGCCAGCCGGCGGCGATCTCCTCAAGCCTGATGCTCCGCTGGCTGACGATTTCCGGCCGGTCCGCATCGCACCGGAAGCCTGGCGCCAGCCTGTCGGCCTTGCGCCGCGCCAAGGCATTGGCTTCCGGCATCGCCGGATCGACATAGGCGACGTGACAGGCCTCGGC
Source organism: uncultured Rhizobiaceae bacterium (assembly GCA_964543235.1). Classification (GTDB taxonomy): domain Bacteria; phylum Pseudomonadota; class Alphaproteobacteria; order Rhizobiales; family Aestuariivirgaceae; genus JANMMJ01. The sequence continues at coordinate 22,740 of CAZIXE010000039.1, forward strand.
GCCGTCATACTTGCTGACCACCAGCCAGTTGCTCCTGACTCCATCGGCATCCTGATACCAGCGCAGGATCGTGGCGAATGGCCGGCCACCGGAAAGCCGCCATTCGATGCGCGGGCCCGGTGAATTGAAGCGGTTGAACGTCTGCTGCGCGGCGCATTGATGCTCCGCGTCGCCACCAAAGCTCACGGTGAAGCGCAGGTCGTCCTCGCTGACGCGGACAGGGTGACCGGCGAGACCGGGACAGTCCCATTCGGCCCAGTCGCCCTCGCCATCCGATTGGGCGATGAGCCTGCATTTGCCGATGTCGAGGTCGGTGTAGACGCTGGTGATCTCCGCCAGGGCCGGCGTCGCCGGCAGACTTAATAACAATGGAATTGCCAGCCGTCTCATGGGACAACACTGGCACGCACGCCACGGAGAAGGAAGACCCATGCGCATCGACGCGATTTCGATCGGCAACAATCCGCCCAGGGAAGTCAATGTCATTGTCGAGGTGCCGGTCGGCGGCGAACCGATCAAGTACGAGATGGACAAGGCCGCGGGCACGCTGGTCGTCGATCGCTTCCTCTACACCTCGATGCGCTATCCGGGAAACTACGGCTTCATCCCCCACACGCTCTCCGATGACGGCGACCCCTGCGACGTCCTGATCGCCAACCAGCGCGGCATCATCCCCGGTGCGGTTGTGGCCTGCCGGCCGGTGGGCGTGCTCAAGATGCAGGACGAGGCCGGCGGCGATGAAAAGATCGTTGCCGTGCCGACTCCGAAGCTCACGCGCCGCTACGAGAATGTGCACAACTACACCGATCTGCCCGACATCACCATCAAGCAGATCGAGCACTTCTTCGTGCATTACAAGGATCTTGAAGCGGGCAAGTGGGTGAAGGTCGTAGGCTGGGGCGACGCGGCCGAGGCCGAACGCATGATCCTGGAGTCGATCGCGCGCGCCAGGGACGAGAAGTCTTGAGTCGTTCGGGGCGCGCCGGCAGCGCCGGGGCGGACCGTTGCAATGATGGCAATAACTGCTTCGGGACCGAAGCCACGCTTCGCCGGGCCGGTTTTCGCGTTGTCCGGCAGCCGCCGCTTCACGACCTGTCGCGCCTGACCCTGCGGCTCGATGCAGCGTGACACGGCCGCCGGCTCATTGTTCTAGATGGCGGGCGGTGTGATCCCCTTGGCGGCACAGGCCGCCTTTACCGTGTTGTAGAGAAGGCAGGCGATGGTCATCGGCCCCACTCCGCCGGGCACCGGCGTTATCGCGCCGGCCACTTGTGCGCAGGATTGATAGTCACAGTCGCCGACCAGCCTGCCCTTGCCATCCCGCTCGATCCGGTTGATGCCGACGTCGATGACACAGGCCCCCGGCTTGATCCAGTCGCCCTTGACCATTTCCGCCCGGCCGACTGCCGCGATCACCAGATCGGCCCGGCGCACCACCGCTGGCAGGTCCCTGGTTCTCGAATGCGCGATGGTAACCGTGCAGTTCTCCTGGAGCAGGAGCTGAGCGACCGGCTTTCCGACAATGTTCGAGCGGCCGATGACCACCGCCTCGAGCCCTTCGAGTTTGCCCAGCACGTCTTTGGCCAGCATCACCGCGCCAACCGGCGTGCAGGGAACCAGCGACTCCTGGCCCGTGGCCAGCCGCCCGGCATTGACCACATGAAAGCCGTCGACATCCTTGTCGGGACTGATGGTGTTGATGACCTTGGTCGAATCGATGTGTTTGGGCAGCGGCAGCTGCACCAGGATGCCGTGACAGGCCGGGTCGTTGTTCAGTTTTCCGACCAGGGCGAGGACCTCGGTTTCGGGAGTGTCCGCCGGCAGGCGGTGTTCCCAAGAATTCATGCCGACCTCGACGGTCTGCCTCGCCTTGTTGGCCACATAGACCTTGCTCGCCGGGTCTTCGCCGACCAGCACCACCGCCAGCCCCGGCACCAGGGCGTGCTTTGTCTTGAGTTCCGCTACAGTTGCGGCAATCCGCCGGCGCAGCCCTTCCGCAAATGCCTTGCCGTCAATGATCCTGGCCATTCCTGCCTGTCCTTTCCCCGAGCTTCTCCACAAGCGCCGCGATGTTTGCCTCAAGAACGCGGCTATCGCCAGTGAACAGCACGGTCTTGTTGCGATTTGTCTCACCTGACACGACAGAAAACTGAGACTTGGCGACGCTCAGGGCATCTGCCAGCACGGCAACAACCGCAGCATTCGCCTTCCCCCTGTCCGGGGCCGCCGTGACCTTGACACTGAGAGCCGTCGCGCCGTCACAAGCCCGGTGGATGCCGGTCACCTCGTCCCGCGAGGACTTGGGCGTAACCCGTACCAGGAGGCAGACCCCCCGAGAGGTCCGCCGCAGCATCGCCCGCATCACACCAGGCGTGCGCCATAATAGATCACGACATAACGGATGAACTGGATACCGATGATCGCAATGATCGGCGAAATGTCGATACCGCCCAGGTCGGGCAGGAACCGCCGGATTGGCCCGAGCACCGGCTCGGTGAGCCGCATCAGGGCATAGCGGATTTGCCGCACATAGGGATTGTGGCCGTTGACCACGTTGAAGGCGACCAGCCAGCTCACGATCACCGTGGCGATCAGGATCCAGAAGTAGATGTCCAGAAGTGTGAGGATAAGCCAGATGAGGGGATTAGCCATGAACGGTTCCTGCGCCTGCCGATAGGATCATCTAGTTGCCCGGCGAAGCGAACGCAAGTCACCAGTATCCGTCCGGCTGCTACAATCCGTAGGCAGATGAATGTGGCTGTTCGGCAACTTCCGGAAACCAAGCAAGTCGGTCCGCTTTATTCTCTTGCCCACGGCCTTTTTCATGCGCTAGGAGACATCGTTTCGGACGGGCAATCCATAGAGCCACGACTACCGGGGGGTAGGGAATTGGCCGGGCCTGTACGGATGAGGCGGCCGGACGAGGCCTAAGGGTCCGGCTGTGACAGGAGTAGGGGTCTATGACGGGCAACAAGGACGTGAAGCAACTCACGCGCTCGGCGCATCACTTGCTGAAACGTGCGGCGCAATATGCTGCGACCATCTACATGGACAGGGTTGGGAAGTCGGGGCTCACTCAGCGCCAGTATACCGTGCTCGCTGCGGTCAACGAGCATGACGGCGTGAGCCAGACGGCCCTCGTCAGGATGACCGGGATCGATCGTTCCACCCTGGCCGACCTGGTGGCAAGGCTCCTGGCCCAGGGTTATCTCCAGCGCCGCCGCTCAAAGGATGATGGCCGTGCCAATTCGGTACGGATCACCGCTGCCGGCAAGCGCGTTTTGCGGGCAGCTTCGCCCGGAGCCGACGACTCCGATCGCCTCATGTTGCAGGCCATTTCTCCGTCCCTGCGCAAACCGTTTCTCGAGGCGCTGGCACTCCTCGCCGACGAGATGGACAAGCTTGAAAACGCTTCCGGCAAGAAGCTGGTGCTCAAGATCAGGCCGCGCAGGCGGGCCTAGTCCGATTGCGCCTTTTCGATTTCCTTTAGCACTGTGTTTTCAAGTGCTTCGGCGTTCAGCGGGCCGATCCATTTGTACCGGATGATGCCCTTGCCATCGACCACAAAGGTCTCCGGCACCCCGTAGACACCCCAGTCCACCGCCGACCGTCCGGCCTCATCCGCACCGACGGCCGCAAATGGTTGCCCCAGCGAGCCCAGGAACCGGCGCGCATTCTCCGGCTTGTCCTTGTAGTTGATGCCGTAAAGCTTCATGTCCTCGCGTCTGGCGAGTTCCATCAGCAGCGGATGCTCGCTGCGGCAGGGCACGCACCACGACGCCCATACATTGACGACCGAAACCCCTCCCTTCTGCAGGTCGGCCGTTGCCAGCCCGGGAATGCCCAGTCCCTCGACTGGCGGCAGGTCGAATGCCGGAACGGGCCTTCCGATCAGGGCTGAAGGAACTTCAGAGGGATTGCCCGACAGTCCCCGCCAGAACAGGACCGCCAGCCCCGCGAACGCCAGCGCCGGCAGCAAGGCGAGCCACAGACGGCGTGATGGGTTTGCATCATCGGCCATCCGGCGCCCCCTGCTTTTCCAGCAGTTCCACATCCCGGGCAAGCCGGCGGTCGCGCCGTACCACGAACCCGATGAGCCCGCCCAGCACCGCGAAACTCAGCAGATAAGCGGCGATCACAAAACCCAGATGCGCAGCCGACCAGTCCATCTACCGGCCCCCGATCGCGGCGAGCCGCGCCTGTCTGATTTTGCGCTCGGCGACTTCGGCGCGGATGGCGGTGAGGTGCAGGCTGAGGAACAGAGCCATGTAGGCCAGCCCCATGATCATGAGCGGCCACAGGATTGACGGGTGTATCGTCGGTCCGTCCATCCGGAAAACACTGGCCGGCTGGTGCAGCGAGTTCCACCACTCGACCGAATACTTGACGATGGGCACATTGATGAAACCGGCCAGGGCCACGATCCGGGCGATCGGCGCCGCCCGGTGCGGCTCCTCCATCGCCTGCCAGACCGCCATGTAGCCCAGATAGAGCAGGAACAGCACGAACATGGAAGTCAGCCGCGCATCCCAAACCCACCAGGTGCCCCACATGGGCTTTCCCCACAGCGAGCCCGTCGCCAGCGCCAGGAAGCAGAAACAGGCCCCGATGGGCGCTGCCGTCTTGGCCGCCACATCCGACAGCGGATGGCGGAACACGAAGGCCATGGCACTGGCCAGCGCCATGACCGAGTAGACGAACAGGGCCATCCAGGCCGCCGGCACATGCACGAACATGATCCGCACCGTCTCACCCTGCTGATAGTCGGCGGGGGCCGAAAAGACCGACAGGTAGAGCCCAACGGCGAACAGCCCCAGGGTGATTGTCCAGCTCCACGGCAGCACCGCATTGGCAAGCGCCACGAACCGGGTGGGATTGGCATATTTGTGCATCGGCTTCGTTTAGTCCTGCTGCCTCACTTGAGATAGACGCGCAATGCCGCGGCTGCCCCTACGGGAGCCAGCACCAGGCACATGAGCGCCAGCGCCACCACGATCAACAACGACGGTGTGGCAATATCGGGACCGGCACCGGCTGGCGCACTGGCCGAAACGCCGAAGATCAGCACCGGCACATAGAGCGGCAGCACGATCAGCGAGACCAGCAGGCCGCCGCGCCGCAGGCCCGCCGTGACCGCGCCCCCGAGCGCCGCCAGCATTGAGAGCGCGACCGAACCAGTGGTCATGGCAAGCGCCAGCGGCAGCATGGCCTCCGGTGCCAGGTTCAGGAGGAAGCCGAGCACAGGCGCGGCGACGGCGAGCGGCAGCGCTGTCGAGAGCCAGTGCGCCACTGCCTTGCCGAGCGCCATGATCTCCATCGGCACCGGCCCGGTCGCAAAGACTTCCAGCGATCCGTCCTCGAAATCCTGCTGGAAGATCCGGTCGGCGGTGAGCAGCACCGCAAGCAGCAGCGCGATCCACAGCGCGCCCGGCGCGATCCGCTGCAACAGCGCCTGGTCCGGTCCTATGCCGATCGGCAGCAGCACCACAACGGTCAGGAAGAACCCGAGTGCCGTGCCGGCACCGCCACCCTGCCGCCAGGCAAGCAGCAGGTCCCGCCTGATGAGCGCCGCGATCAGTTTCACGCCGCAGCCCTTTCACCGCCAAGCGTCAGGCTGTGATGTGCGGCGACCGGCAACGGCACATGAGTGGCGGCGATCGCCATGCCGCCGCTGGCGAGGTGGTCCTTGAGCAGCCTGTGCAGGCACGCCTGGGAGGCAGCATCGAGGCCAACGGTCGGCTCGTCCAGCAGCCACAGCACCCGCGGCACCAGCGCCAGCCGCGACAGCGCCAGCCGCCGTTTCTGTCCGGCCGACAGATACTGCGCCGGATAAGCCGCCAGCGGCCCGAGCGCAAAGGCCGCCAGGGCCGCAGCCATGTCGCCGCCCCCCAGATAGCCCTCCCAGAATGCAAGATTTTCGCGAACCGTCAGCGCCGCCTTGTGGGCATCGAGGTGGCCGATGAAGTGGCAGCGCTGGCCGATGCTGAGGTCGTCGCTCTCCGCCCCTTCCAGCTCCAGCCGGCCGGCCGTTATCTCGGTGAGCCCCGCGATCAGCCGCAGCAGCGACGACTTGCCCGAGCCGTTGGGGCCGGTCAGTTGCAGCAGCTCTCCGGACTTGACGGCGAAACTGATATTCCTGAACACCTGCCTGCCACCGCGCTCACAGGCGAGATCCTCTGCGACAAGCCTCATTTCCACTCCCGGCCGACCCGATACCGTCCTCATTAGCCGGACCCGCCGCAGCCGGCCAGTACCCCGTCGCAAGGCAGGGGAATCAAGGCTCGTAAGTCATTCGTTTGACTGGTGCTGCACTGCAAGAACCACTATAAGCGGCGCCAAAACACCATACAGGACCCTTCCATGAGTGGCACCTCTCTCGACTCCTTCAAATCACGGAAGACCCTCAAGGTCGGCTCCCGGAACTACGTCTACTACAGTCTCAAGGCAGCCGAGAAGAACGGGCTCAAGGGGATCTCGCGCCTGCCCTATTCGCTCAAGGTCCTGCTGGAGAATCTGCTGCGGCATGAGGATGGCCGTTCCGTCACCAGGGCCGACATCGAGGGCTTTGCCCAATGGCTCACCAACCGCGGCAAGGCGGAAAAGGAGATCGCCTTCCGGCCGGCCCGTGTCCTCATGCAGGATTTCACCGGTGTGCCGGCCGTTGTTGACCTGGCAGCCATGCGCGATGCCATGCGCAGCCTGGGCAAGGACCCCGCCAGGATCAATCCGCTGGCGCCCGTTGATCTCGTCATCGATCATTCCGTGATGGTGGATCACTTCGCCAACTCATCAGCCTTCAGGCTCAATGTCGAACTCGAGTACCAGCGCAATGGCGAGCGCTACACCTTTCTGAAATGGGGCCAGGGGGCCTTCGACAATTTCCGGGTAGTACCGCCGGGCACCGGCATCTGTCATCAGGTGAACCTCGAGTATCTCGCCCGCACCGTCTGGACCAGGACGGAGAAGATCAGGGGCAAGGCGTTGACCACGGCCTATCCCGATACGCTGGTCGGGACCGACAGCCACACCACCATGGTGAATGGCCTCGCCGTTCTGGGCTGGGGCGTGGGCGGCATCGAAGCCGAAGCGGCCATGCTGGGACAGCCGATCTCCATGCTGATCCCCGAGGTGATCGGCTTCCGCCTCACCGGCAAGCTTGCTGAAGGCACCACGGCGACCGATCTCGTGCTCACCGTCACGCAGATGCTTCGCAAGAAGGGCGTGGTGGGCAAGTTCGTGGAGTTCTACGGCCCGGGGCTCGCCCACATGGCGCTCGAGGACATGGCGACCATCGCCAACATGGCACCGGAATATGGCGCCACTTGCGGTTTCTTCCCCATCTCTGCCGAAACCATCGCCTATCTGAGGGGCACGGCCCGGCCGCCCGCCCAGCTGGCACTTGTCGAGAAATATGCCAGGGCCCAGGACATGTTCTGGTCTCCCAAGAGTCCCGAGCCCGAATTCACCGACATCCTGGAACTCGACCTCGCCTCGGTCGTCCCCTCGATGGCCGGTCCCAAGCGCCCGCAGGATCGTGTCACTCTGGCTGCCGCCGCCGATGACTTTGCCAGGGTGATGAGCGAGGAATTCAGAAAGGCTGAGCAGCTCTCGGCACGTTACCGGGTCGACAAGGCCAACTACGACCTGGGACACGGCGACGTCGTGATCGCCGCCATCACCTCCTGTACCAACACGTCCAACCCGAACGTGATGATCGGTGCCGGCCTGCTGGCACGCAACGCTGCCAGGAAGGGGCTGGCGCCCAAGCCCTGGGTCAAGACCTCGCTGGCGCCCGGCAGCCAGGTGGTGACCGAGTACCTCAAGTCTTCCGGCCTCCAGAAGGATCTCGACAAGATTGGCTTCAATCTCGTGGGTTACGGCTGCACCACCTGCATCGGCAACTCCGGCCCGCTGCCCGAGAACATCTCGGAGGCAATCCGCCGGAACGACATCGTGGCCGCCGCCGTGCTCTCCGGGAACCGCAACTTCGAAGGCCGGGTCAACCCGGATGTCCGCGCCAACTACCTGGCTTCGCCGCCGCTCGTCGTCGCCTATGCACTGGCCGGCTCGCTCAATGTCAACCTGACGACCGATCCGCTCGGCCATGACCGCCGTGGCGCCCCGATCTATCTGAAGGACATCTGGCCCACCGCCAGGGACATCTCCGATTTCGTCCGCAAGCACGTCACCCGCAAGGCTTTCGCCAGGCGCTACAAGGACGTGTTCAAGGGCGATGCGGCATGGCGCAGGATCAAGGTCACCAAGGGCCTGACCTATGCCTGGGACACGGCCAGCACCTATGTCGCCAACCCGCCCTACTTCGAGAACATGAGCATGGTGCCGGCCCCGGTGACGGACGTGAAGGACGCCCGCATCCTCGGCCTTTTCCTCGACTCGATTACCACCGACCACATCTCGCCCGCCGGCGATATCAAGGCCGCCTCGCCTGCCGGCAAGTATCTGATGGATCGTGGTGTCGCCAAGGTTGATTTCAACTCCTATGGCGCCCGCCGAGGCAACCACGAGGTGATGATGCGCGGCACATTCGCCAATATTCGCATCAAGAACCAGATGGTGCCCGGTGTCGAAGGCGGCGTCACCATCCACTATCCGTCGCATGAGCAGCTGCCGATCTACGATGCCGCCATGCGCTATCAGGCCGACGGTGTGCCGCTGGTCGTTTTTGCCGGCAGGGAATATGGCACCGGCTCGTCGCGTGACTGGGCCGCCAAGGGCACCCGCCTTCTGGGCGTGCGGGCCGTGATCGCCCAGAGCTTCGAGCGTATCCACCGCTCCAACCTGATCGGCATGGGTGTCGTGCCCCTGCAGTTCAGGGAAGGCGAAAGCTGGAAGACGCTGGGCCTCACCGGTGACGAGAAGATCACCATCCGGGGCCTGGCCGAAGGCTTGAAGCCGCGCTGCACGTTGACCGTGCACATCCTCCGCCCCGACAGCTCGACCGCCACGGTCGATGTGCAGTGCCGCATCGACACGCTCGACGAGCTGGACTATTTCCGGAACGGCGGCATCATGCCCTATGTGCTGAGGAACATCGCCCGGGCCGCTTGATGCCGATTCCGGCCGCGCCGCCATTCGTTGGCAGTACGTTAATCTTGTTGGCCCACACCTTCGTGATCGGGTCTCACCCGGACGTGAGTGGTAAGGCCGCGTGGCCTTGGTCATATAGGCGGGCATGATGCAGATGCTGTCCCTCAACCGGCGCGGCGCCTTGGCCCTTGGGGCAGGCGCCTGTCTGGCCACATGGCTGCGCCCGGCGATGGCGGCCGCCACCCGACCGGTGGTTGTGGAACTGTTCACCAGCCAGGGCTGCTCGTCCTGCCCGCCGGCCGACCAGTTGCTCGGCGAAATCAAGACCATGCCCGGCGTGATCGCCATCTCGATCAACGTCGACTATTGGGACTATCTCGGCTGGCGCGACACGCTGGCCGACAAATCGCACTCGCAGCGCCAGTACGACTACGCGCGCGCCCGTGGCGATATGGACGTCTACACGCCGCAGATCATTGTTGATGGCGGCTCGCACTATGTTGGTTCCAACCGCTCTGTCGTCCTGGCGGCGATCAAGCGCGCACTCGAAGCACAACCACGCAACCCGGTCGGCATGTCGATCGCCGACGACAGCGATGAAATCACCGTATCGGTTTCGGGCCAACCCGGTCCGGCCGAGAAGTCGACTATCTGGCTAATGCCCATTGCTCCGCAGATCGCGGTCAAGATCGAAAAGGGCGAGAACACCGGCCGCGACATCGTCTATCACAATGTCGCCCGCCGCATCATTCCGGCCGGCGTCTGGCAGGGCGAGCCGGTAACGCTCCGCCTCGCCAAGAAGACGCTTCTGACCCCGGAATGCACCGCTTGCGTCGCCCTGTTGCAGACCGGCGCCGTCGGACCGGTGATCGGCGCCGCTTCCTGGGGAACTTTTTCCGCCTGATTGGCGCCGGCGCCCCGACTTCGCTATAGCCGTGCCATGCAGCAACCGGCGAAACCGGCCGAATGGTGGCCGCTCCTGTCCGAAGCGATCAGCAGGCTCTTCGCCGATGAGGCGATCCCGCTGGCCGGCAACATCGCCTTCCGGACCATCTTTTCGGTGTTCCCCTTCCTGATTTTCCTCGTCGCCCTGGCCGGTTTCTTCGGCAACGACATGCTGGCCGAGCAGGTCGTCGGCTATTTTCTGGCCGTCGCGCCGCCCGAATTGGTGCGGCCACTGAGTCCCGAAATCAGGTCAATCCTCACCGTCCCGCGAACCGGCCTGCTCAGCCTCTCCGCCTTGATCACCATCTGGAGCGCCATGGGCGGCGTTGACAGCGTCAGAGTCGGGCTGAACCGCGCCTACGACCTCAAAGAGCACCGCAGCGTATTGCGCCTTTATGTGCAGAGCGTGTTGTTCGTCATTGCCGCCGCTGCCGTCACGCTGGCCATGGCCCTCTTGATCGTATTGGCGCCGGTCTCCTTCGCCCTGATCGATGCCTATGCACCGGATATCCGGCCGAGCTTCCGCCTGATCGAGGTGGCACGCTTTCCCGTAGTGATCCTCCTGCTGACCGGCTGGCTTCTGATCTGCCACCGGATCCTTCCTGCCCAGAGGCTGAAAATCCGGGACGTCCTGCCCGGCGTCGTCATTACCGTCGCCGTCTGGATCGCTCTCGCCACCGTCTATTCCTACTATCTGGCCAGGTTCAACAATTTCGCCTCGACTTATGCGTCCCTGTCGGGCGTCTTCGCAGCCATGTTCTTTCTCTACCTCGCCGCTCTCGTCCTCATCCTCGGTGGCGAGCTGAACCGCGTGCTGATCGTGCGCCGCTCGTTCCTGCCGTCAGCCGAGCCGCCGAACCTCGGCCAGAAGTGAGGCCTTCTCGGCCGCAGTAAGCGCGCGCCAGTCGCGGTCCTGCAGACCTGCCGCGAGAGCCCACAGCAGGTTGCGCGATACCTTCTTGGGAAACAGCGACCGGACCCGCACATAGGCCCGCACCGCACCGATTTC
>CAZIXE010000040.1:0-33429 GCA_964543235.1 uncultured Rhizobiaceae bacterium
ACTCACCGCCTTTGACCTGCGGAAACAGTATGATAGGAAGAATTTTCAGAGCCGTGGAGCGCGCGGCAAATGGGGGTAAAGTGCGGTCGGCGGGATCGCGCTTATCTGGGCAGGACGATGGATTTGGCCACGAAGTTGTCGAAGTCGTATTTTGGTTATGAGGAATTGCTGAGCTGTGCCAGAGGCGAGCTCTTCGGACCTGGAAACGCGCAATTGCCGTTGCCGCCGATGCTGATGTTTGACCGCATCACTCACATTTCCGACGAAGGAGGGGAACACGGCAAGGGCGAAGTCCGTGCCGAATTGGATGTGAAGCCCGACCTGTGGTTTTTCCCGTGCCACTTTCCCGGCGATCCGGTAATGCCGGGGTGTCTGGGTCTTGACGCGCTGTGGCAGCTCCTCGGTTTCTTCCTGGGCTGGATGGGAGCGCCGGGCAAGGGCAGGGCGCTGGGCGTCGGTGAGGTCAAGTTCACCGGCATGGTCGTGCCCACCGTCAAGAAAGTCGAGTACGTGGTGAATTTGAAGCGCGTCATCCTGCGCAAGCTCAATCTCGGCATAGCTGATGGCCTGCTGAAAGCCGATGGTGAGCCCATCTATGCGGCGACCGATCTCCGGGTCGGACTGTTCACGCCACAGCAGGCTTGACCGGAAAGGACAGACAAATGCGGCGCGTCGTCGTCACCGGAATGGGAATCGTTTCGAGCATTGGCAACAATACCCAGGAGGTCCTGGCTTCACTGCGCGAAGGCCGCTCCGGCATCGTGCACGCCGAGGAATATGCGAAGCTCGGCTTCCGCTGCCAGGTGCATGGTGCCCCGACCTACGATCTCGAGACCATCGACCGCCGGGTGCGGCGTTTCATGGGCGACGGCGCCGCCTGGAACTATGTTGCCATGCAGCAGGCCATCGCCGATTCCGGACTCGAGGAAAAGGACATCAAGAACGAGCGCACCGGCATCATCATGGGTTCCGGCGGGCCTTCGACCAGGACGATCGTGGCGGCGGCCGATACCACGCGCGACAAAGGCCCGAAACGCGTCGGCCCCTTTGCCGTCCCGGCCGCCATGTCGAGCACCAATTCGGCGACGCTCGCCACGCCCTTTGGCATCAAGGGTGTGAACTATTCGATTTCTTCGGCCTGCGCCACCTCGGCCCATTGCATCGGCAATTCGGCTGAATTGATCCAGTGGGGCAAGCAGGATGTGATGTTTGCCGGCGGCGGCGAGGAGCTGGACTGGACCCTGTCGGTGTTGTTTGATGCCATGGGGGCGATGTCGTCCAGATTCAACGGCACGCCGCACAAGGCCTCGCGCGCCTACGACAAGAATCGCGACGGCTTTGTCATCGCCGGCGGCGCCGGGGTACTCGTCCTTGAAGAGCTGCAGCATGCCAGGGCGCGTGGCGCCAGAATCTACGCGGAACTCACGGGCTATGGCGCGACGTCCGACGGCTACGACATGGTGCAGCCCTCCGGCGAGGGAGCGGCCCGCTGCATGCGGCAGGCATTGTCCACCGTCACCGCCAAGGTGGATTATATCAATCCCCATGCCACCTCGACTCCGATCGGCGACAAGAAGGAAATTGAGGCCATTCGCGAAGTGTTCGGCAGCGATATCCCTCCCATTGCGGCGACCAAGTCCCTGACTGGCCACTCGCTTGGTGCCACCGGCGTTCAGGAGGCGATCTATTCGATCCTCATGATGCGTTCGGGTTTCATCTGCGAAAGCGCCAATATCGAGGAACTCGATCCGGAGTTTGCCGATATTCCGATTGTCCGCGAGCGCCGGGACGATGCCAGGATCGACACCGTGATTTCCAACAGTTTCGGTTTTGGCGGCACCAATGCCACGCTGGCCTTCCAGCGCTACAACGGATAACCCAGCATGACAGCCGGATTGATGCGGGGCCGCCGCGGCCTGATCATGGGGGTGGCCAACGACCACTCGATCGCCTGGGGCATAGCCTGCGAGCTGCACCGTCACGGCGCCGAGCTTGCTTTCACCTACCAGGGTGATGCGTTCGGCAAGCGCGTCAAGCCGCTGGCCGATCAGGTTGGCTCACGCTTGCTTCTCCCCTGTGATGTCGAAGACATCGACACCGTCGACGCGGTCTTCGATGCGTTGCGCGACGCCTGGGGCAAGATCGACTTTGTCGTGCACGCCATCGCCTTTTCCGACAAGAACGAACTCAAGGGCAAGTACGCCGAAACTAGCCGTGCCAATTTCGTCCGCACCATGGTGATCTCCTGCTTCTCGTTTACCGAAATCGCCCGCCGTGCTGCCGGCCTGATGCCGGATGGCGGATCCTTGCTGACCCTCACCTATGGCGGCGCAGTCCGCGTCATGCCGAACTATAACGTCATGGGCGTGGCCAAGGCTGGGCTGGAAGCATCGGTGCGCTACCTCGCTTCTGACTTTGGCCCGCAGGGCATCCGCGTCAATGCCATCTCCGCCGGACCAATGCGTACACTGGCGGGCGCCGGCATTGGCGAGGCCCGCGCCATGTTCAATTTCCAGAAGCGGCACTCGCCGCTGCGCCGCACGGTGACGCTTGAAGAGGTCGGCGGCGCGGCGGTCTACCTGCTGTCGCCGCTGTCGGGCGGCGTCACTGGTGAGATCCACTACGTGGACTCCGGATACAACATCATCTCGGCGCCGCGCCCCGAGGATTTGAAGAGAGCCGCCGAAGAGGGCGACTGAGAGGAACCATGCCCAAGGCCTATTGGATAGCCCGGGTCACCGTGACCGATCCTGAGCAGTACAGGCTCTATGCCGAAGCGGCGCCCAAGGCATTTGCGAAGTATGGCGCGCGCATTCTCGCCCGCGGTGGCCGCTTCCATCAGGCGGAGGGCGACGGCCGTCCGCGCAACGTGGTAATCGAATTCCCTTCGCTTGAGGATGCCATTGCCTGCTACAATTCCAGCGAATACCAGGAAGCACGGAAGAACCGGCTGGGCGCTGGCGCGGCTGAAATCGTTTTGGTGGAGGGTGTAGCATGAGGCTGGCCGTTGCCGGGGCCGCCGGCCGCATGGGCCGCGTTCTTACCCGGATCATCCATGAAACCGAGGGGCTGACGCTCGTCGGTGGCCTGGAACCCGAAGGTTCGCGCTTTGCCGCGGCCGATATGGGGGATCTGGCGGGCATTGGCGCGCTCGGCGTGGCCGTTGCCACAGATCCACTGCCGCTGTTCACGCAGATCGATGGAATCATCGATTTCACCGTACCCGCCGCGACCGTGGCCCTGTCCGAGCTGTCGGCCCAGGCGCGCATCGTACACGTCATCGGCACCACGGGCATCGACGAGGACGGCGAGGCAAAGATCAGGGCCGCTGCCCGCCACGCCCGCATCGTCAAGTCTGGCAACATGAGCCTCGGCGTCAATCTTCTGGCCGCCCTCGTGCGTCGCGTTGCCGCGACGCTCGGCGAGGAATTCGATATTGAGATTCTCGAAATGCACCACCGCCACAAGATTGATGCACCGTCGGGTACGGCTCTGCTGCTCGGCCGGGCCGCGGCCGACGGCCGTAGAATCGATCTCAAGGCGCGCTCGATCAGAACCCGCGACGGTCATACCGGTGCGCGGCCAGGCGGTGATATCGGCTTTGCCGCCCTGCGTGGCGGCTCGGTGGTAGGTGAGCACACCGTTGTCTTTGCAGGACCCGCTGAACGCCTGGAGCTGACCCACCGGGCTGAAAGCCGCGACATCTTCGCGCGCGGTGCCGTGAAGGCGGCGCAGTGGGCGATGGACAGGAAGCCTGGACTCTATTCGATGGCCGATGTCTTGGGGTTGGAGTGAGCATGGGTGGTGAACTGGTGCTGGTCAGGCATGGTCAGAGCGAATGGAACCTGAAGAACCTCTTTACCGGCTGGAAGGACCCCGATCTGACCGAGCAGGGCATCAGCGAGGCCCGGGCGGCGGGCCGTCGGCTGAAGGCCCGCGGCCTCGTGTTCGATATCGCCTATACTTCCGCCTTGATCAGGGCCCAGCACACCCTTGACCTGATCCTCGAAGAGCTCGGCCAGCAGGGACTCGAAACGGTAAGAGACCAGGCCCTCAACGAACGCGACTACGGCGATCTCACCGGCCTCAACAAGGACGACGCCCGCAAGAAATGGGGCGAGGAGCAGGTTCAGATCTGGCGCCGGTCATTTGACGTGGCGCCGCCCGGCGGCGAAAGCCTCAAGGACACGTTGGCTCGCGCGCTCCCCTACTACATCAGGCATATCCAGCCCGATGTCCTGTCCGGCAAGCGCGTACTGGTTTCAGCGCATGGCAACAGCCTTCGGGCCCTCATTATGGCCATCGAGGGCCTGACACCCCAGCAGATCCTCAAGCGGGAACTCGATACCGGTGTTCCTGTCTATTACCGGCTCGGCCCGGACTCGCGCCCGCTCGCTGTGGAAGTTCTGAAGGAGTGAGATCCGCCGGCCCCTCAGGCGGCGCGCGAGGTCAGCCCGGCCTCCCAGCCCAGGATCGCCCGCTTGCGGGTCAGCCCCCAATGATACCCGCACAGGCTGCCCGACTTCCCGAGCACACGGTGGCAGGGGACCACGAAGGATACCGGATTCCTGCCGACCGCCGTCCCGACTGCCCGTGCCGCCGAAGGCTTGCCGAGATGCGCCGCAATGTCGGAATAGGTTGAGGCGCTGCCCATCGGGATTCTGAGCAGTGTTTCCCAGACGCGGATTTCGAAGTCGGTGCCGATGAAGACCACGCGCAGTGGCTGATCGCTCCGCCAGTTCTCAGGATGGAAGATGCGGGCGGCATAGGGTGCCGTGGCCGCAGAATCCTCGACATAATCCGCCTCCGGCCACCGGCCCATCATGTCGCCAAGGGATTGCCGCTCCTGCCCGCGGTCAGCGAATGCGAGGCCCGCCAGCCCCTGATCGGTGATCAGAATCAGCGCCTGGCCGAACGGCGAGCTATGCCAGCCGTAACGGATGGCGATTCCCTTGCCCTTGGCCTTGTAGACGCCGGGGCTCATGCCTTCATGGGTCACGAAGAGGTCGTGCAGTCTCCCCGGACCCGAGAGGCCGACCTCATAGGCCGTATCCAGAATGCTGGCAGAATCGCGCAGCAACGCCCGCGCATGATCCAGGGTTACGGCCTGCAGGAAGGCCTTCGGGCTGAGGCCGGCCCAGCGTGTCACGATTCGCTGCAGGTGATGCGGGCTGAGACCGGCGGCTGCCGCGATGGTTTCAAGCGAAGGCTGCTCGCGCCAGTTCTCGTTGATATAGGCGAGCGTTCGCGTCACCAGCTCATAATCCCTGTCGGGCGTCGGTATGTGTTCCATGCTGTTCATGCTCCGCAGCCTAGGTCGCGGCGCTGGTCAAAACCACCCGATTCTTGCGCTGGCCGGTCAGGCTCTGACGAGCGCCTGCCGCAGGACCGCCGAGAAGCTGCGCTTTTCCTCCGGGCTCAGGAACCGCCCGATCTCCACCCGGCGCTGGCCGCTGCGAAGAAACAGCCCGCCAACCAGTTCTCGCTCCTTGTCCTCGTCGAGTTCCACCCGAAGCGACCGGCGTAGGAACCGCTCCTCGGGAGCGGACTTCGGTCCGGCCAGGCGCTGCAGAATGAGTTCGTGGGCAGTGATTTCGATCCGCTCTGCCAGCCGGCCGTCGGCAAAATTGCGCCGGAAGGCCCACCAGACGAGCAGGACGTCCAGTCCCGCAAATCCTGCCACGGGCCATGCGCCGAGCAGGGTGAAGGCGGTACCGGCTATGAAATTGACACCGGCCACCACCGCCATGACCGCGATGAAGCCCTGGCGGCTGAGCGAGCGATGTGGCGTCAGCAGCGCAGAGAAATTTTGCTCCGCATCGCAATCCATGCAACATCCTTTCCAGCTACGACTATCTTCGGAAGTTTCATGGCAAACGCAAGGCGTCTGAAGCCGGATCAGATCAAGGAGGTGTATCGCCGCTTCGCCGCGGCAAATCCGGCCCCAAAGGGGGAGCTGAAATCGCTTAACTCCTTTACCCTGTTGGTTGCCGTAGTCCTTTCGGCCCAGGCAACCGATGCCAGCGTCAACAGGGCAACCGGACCGCTCTTCGCTGCCGCCGACACGCCTGCCAAGATGCTCGCACTTGGTGAGGAGCGGCTTCGTGAGTATATCAAGACCATTGGTCTCTATCGCGCCAAGGCCCGCAACGTCATTGCGCTGTCGCGGGCTCTTGTCGAAAAGCACAATGGCCGTGTCCCGCACGACCGGGCTGCCCTCGAGGACCTTCCGGGTGTCGGTCGCAAGACAGCAAATGTCGTGCTGAACGCCGCATTTGGCGAGCCGGTCATTGCCGTCGACACCCACATATTCAGGGTAGGTAACCGCACCGGCATGGCCCCGGGCAAGACCCCCCATGAAGTCGAGATGAAGCTTGAGAAGGCAGTACCGGCGGAATACAAGCTCCATGCCCATCACTGGCTGATTCTGCATGGCCGCTACGTCTGCAAGGCCCGCAAGCCGGAGTGCCCGCGCTGCCTGATCCGTGATCTGTGTCTGTTCAGGGATAAGACCGCATGATGGCCTTGTAGATGTGGACGAAATAGGATGTTGAGAACAGCGGCACGATCAGATTGACCACCGGCACAAGGGCCAGAAGCGCGGGGACCAGCCCGGCCACCAGCACTTGCGGTGATTTGGCCTTGCGCAGTGCCTTGGCATTGGTCATCGGCATGTGCCGCGCCGCGGCCATGACAAAATACTCGCGGCTGATCAGGTAGGCATTGGCCAGCACCAGGACCACGGCCCCGACAGCGAAGAACACCGCCGGCAGTACTGCAATGTTGACAAGAAGAGTCACGATGCCGAACTGCGATGCGGTGATGATCGCTTCAGGCAGGGCCAGTTCCCTTCCGGGTGGGTCCTGCGGATAATGCCGGCGTTCCACGATGCCTGCGACCGTATCGAGATACAGGCCGGCAAACAGCGCCGTGACAGGGGCCATGAGGAAGAAGGCGAGGACGGCAAGGCCGACACCCGTCGCGACCTGCAAAATGGTTTCGGCCCAGCCCCAGGGGACGAGGCCGAGTATCTCGACAAGCGCCACGGCGCTGGCGATGACGGCAATGAACAGGATGACGGTGAGGCCCAGGGCCTTTGCCAGGATGGAGCGGAACTCCGGCGACACGACGTCTCCAAGGGCCCGAAAGGCGGCAGCAATCATGACGGTCCTTAACTAAGTATGTAAGCTTGTCACGGCAAGAGCCATCCGCTACGGCCTGGCGGGGCCGCGTTTTGGGGGTTGGATGTCCGTCGCAACAATTGATGTTCTCGGCATTGGCAATGCAATCGTCGATGTGATTTCGCGTGTCGCCGATGACTTCGTGCGACACCACGGGCTTGTGAAAGGCTCGATGAACCTCATCGACGAAGAGCGTGCCGAAGCGCTCTACGCTGACATGGGGCCGGCTGTCGAGGTATCCGGTGGTTCGGCGGGCAACACGGCCGCCGGCGTTGCGTCTTTTGGCGGTACGGCGGCGTTCTTTGGCAAGGTCAAAGCCGACCAGCTTGGTGCCATTTACCGCCATGACATGCGCGCCCAGGGCGTAAGGTTCGACACGCCGGCGGCGGGCGACGGACCCGCGACCGCGCGTTCCTTCATCCTGGTCACCCCCGAGGGCGAGCGGACGATGAACACATATCTCGGCGCGTGCGTAAACCTGACCGCCGCGGATATCGACCCGGCGATTGTCGAGACCTCGAGGGTCACCTACATGGAGGGCTATCTGTGGGACCGGCCGGGGGCCAAGGAGGCCTTCAAGCACGCCGCAAGGATCGCCCACCGCGCCGGCCGCCTGGTTTCGGTGACGTTGTCGGACTCCTTTTGCGTCGAGCGTCATCGCGAGAGTTTTCTCGAGCTGATCCGCAACGATATCGACATCGTCTTTGCCAATGAGACAGAAATCAAGTCGCTCTACCAGACCCAGAGCTTTGATGGCGCCCTGCAGGCCATCCGTCGTGACTGCGGCATCGCCGCGCTCACCCGCTCCGCCGCCGGCAGTGTCATCGTGAAAGGCCAGGAAATTCACGTCGTCGAAGCCCATCCCGTGAGTCAGGTTGTGGATGTCACGGGCGCCGGTGACCTGTATGCGGCTGGATTCCTCTTCGGATTTACCCGGGATCTCGATCTCGCCCATTGTGCCAGGCTTGGCAGCCTGGCCGCCGCTGAAGTCATTTCCCATATCGGCGCCAGGCCTGAGGTCAATCTCGCCAGGCACGCAAGGGCCAACGGGCTGCTTTAGAGTTTGCGGAGAAACACGCTGTGAACCAGATGATCTGCGCCCTTGCGCAGGACCAGGTCGGCGCGTGGCCGCGTCGGCAGCACATTCTCGCGAAGATTGACGAGATTGATGGTGTCCCAGATGCGTTTCGCGGTCGCGCGCGCTTCGGCGTCCGACAGCGTGGCATAGCGGTGGAAGTAGGACTTGGGATCGCGGAAGGCACCATCGCGAAGTGACAGGAAGCGGTCGACATACCAGCTCGTCAGGTCGACGATCTCTGCATCGATGTAGATGGAGAAATCGAAGAAGTCCGAGACATTGGGGATACCGCGACCATCGCGCGGCGGCCGCCCCGTCTGCAGCACATTGAGTCCCTCGACGATGAGGATGTCAGGCTGATCGATGATGACCTGTTCACCGGGGACCACGTCGTAGACGAGGTGGGAATAGACTGGTGCCGACACATTGGGCTTGCCGGCCTTGATGTCCGACATGAAGCGCAGGATCGCCGGCAGATCGAAACTTTCGGGGAAGCCCTTGCGGTTCATCAACCCCTCCCGTTCCAGTACCGCATTGGGCAGGAGAAAACCGTCCGTGGTGACGAGTTCGACCTTGGGATGGTTCGGCCAGCGCGACAGGAGGCGCCTCAGGATGCGTGCCGTTGTGCTCTTGCCCACCGCCACGCTACCCGCAATACCGATGACATAGGGCACCTTGCGTCCGTCGGCATGCAGAAACTGGTTGGTGGCGCGGAACAGTTTCTGGGTGGCTGCCACATAGAGGTTGAGAAGCCGCGATAGCGGCAGGTAGATTGCCTCGACCTCCGCAAGGTCAACCCGCTCGTTGAGGCCCCGCACTTCGTCCAGGTCGGCCTGCGTCAGGGTCATCGGCGTGTCGGCCCTGAGTTTGGCCCACTCGTCCCGGGAAAATCTGCGAAACGGCGAGACTTCCCGCGCTAGTTGTTCCACGGCGTTCAGCCCTGCTTCCGTGCGGCCTTCTCGGCAAGGCCGCTTGTTCCCACCCGCTTTTCAAGTTCCCTCATGACCTCGGCGAGCGGCAGGTTCGACGCTTCAAGCAGCACGACAAGGTGATAGAACAGATCCGCTGCCTCGAGCTTCAGATGTTCGCGGTCACCCTTGACCGCGGCGATTGCCGCCTCAACGCCTTCTTCACCCACCTTCTTGGCGCATTTCTCGATCCCCTGCGCCAGGAGTTTCGCCGTGTAGGAGATCTCGGGCGAGGTGCCGCGGCGTGCGGCGACAGTGTCTGCGAGTTCCGCAAGGACTTCGAGCTTGTGGTTCATGGCGCCCCTTTTACACCAGCCGCATGGGAATGCCATGCTTCGCCATATGGGCTTTGGCTTCACCTATCGTATAGGTTCCGAAGTGGAAGACTGACGCTGCCAGGACCGCAGCAGCGTGGCCCTCCTTAACGCCGGCCACCAGATGATCCAGGCTGCCGACCCCGCCGGAAGCGATTACCGGCACGGGAACGGCGTCCGCTATGGCGCGCGTCAGTGCTACGTCAAAGCCTTCTCCCGTGCCGTCGCGATCCATGGAGGTCAGCAGTATTTCGCCCGCCCCGAGATCAACAACTTCCCGGGCATAGGCCACCGCATCGAGGCCCGTCGGCCGCCGCCCGCCATGCGTGAAAACTTCCCACCGCGCGGGACTGGTCTGCTTGGCATCGATCGCTACCACGATACACTGGCTTCCGAACTTCTCCGCCCCTTCCCGCACGAACTGCCGTCTGGCGACCGCTGCAGTGTTGATCGACACCTTGTCCGCCCCTGCCAGCAACAGCTGTCTTATGTCCTCCGTGGTCCTCACCCCGCCGCCCACCGTGAGCGGCATGAAACAGACCTCCGCCGTCCGTTGCACGATGTCGAGAATGATGCCGCGGTCTTCGTGGCTGGCCGTGATGTCCAGAAAGCAGAGTTCGTCCGCCCCGGCCGCGTCATAGGCCTTGGCGATTTCGACTGGGTCCCCGGCATCGCGCAGACTGACGAAATTGACCCCCTTGACCACCCGGCCGTCTTTGACGTCTAGACAGGGAATGATTCGTGCCTTCAGCATGCTCTACCGCCCGCCCGCCACTCTCAACACGGCACCGGTGATATAGGAGGCGGCATCGCTGAGCAGGAACAGGACCGTCTCGGCCACTTCCTCGGGCCGGCCCGCTCGTTTCATGGGGATGACCGGCTCGAATCGTGCCACCCGGCCCGGATCGCCGCTCGACAGTGCATGAATTTCGGTATTGATGAGGCCGGGAGCCACGCCGACCACGCGGATGTTCTCTTCCGCGACTTCCCTGGCGAGGCCCACCGTCAGGGAATCGACCGCCCCTTTCGACGCGGCATACCAGGTGTATTCACCCGGGCTGCCAATCGAGGCCGCAGCCGAAGACACATTGACGATGACGCCCCCCACGCCCCCATGCCGTGGCGACATGCGCCTCACGGCCTCGCGCGCGGCGAGAATGGCGCCCGTAACATTGAGATCGATGGCGCGCCTGACCACCTCGGCATCTGCCTCATCGAGCCGGCTGCTGCGGCCGGTGACCCCTGCGTTGTTGACGAAATGAGTGACACGCCCGAGTTGCCGCTCGGCCGTCTCGAACAGCCGCTCGATATCCCCGCTGAGACTCATATCACCGGCGACGGTTACCGCCTCGGAACCCTCTGCACGAATATCGGCGGCGACGGCTTCTGCCTTGTCGCGGTTTTGCGCGTAGTTGACGGCGACGCTGTAGCCGCGCGCTCCCGCCAGGCGCGCCACCGCCGCGCCGATGCCGCGGCTGCCGCCGGTCACCACCAGCACCTTTTTGTCGCTCATGCGGCCCTCCGCGCCCGGATCAGTGCCAGGGCCTCCTCTGCATTCAGCCGGCCATCATAGAGAGCGCGACCGGAAATCGCCCCCTCCAGGATGGCACAGTCCGGCTCGAGCAGCCGCTTGACGTCCTCGAGAGAGGCCAGTCCGCCGGAGGCGATGATCGGGATTGCAGTTGCCCGGGCCAGCGCCAGCGTGGACTCGACGTTGAGTCCCGTGAGCACACCGTCACGGTCGATGTCCGTAAAGATGATGGCCGCGACCCCCGTATCCTCGAAGCGGTGGGCAAGTTGTTCCGCGCCGATATCCGAAGTCTCGGCCCAGCCCTCGACCGCCACCTTGCCGCCTTTCGCATCGATGCCCACGGCGATCCGCCCGGGAAAGAGCCGGCATGATTCCCGCACCAGAGCGGGATTGCGCAGCGCCGCTGTGCCGAGGATCACCCGGCGCACGCCACGTGCCAGCCAGTGCTCGATCTGTGCCAGCGTGCGGATGCCGCCGCCCAGTTGAACGGGGATGTTCACTGCCTGCAGGATACGCGCAACCGCCACTTCATTTACCGGTCTTCCCGCAAATGCGCCGTTGAGATCGACGAGATGCAACCAGTCAAAGCCTTGCGCGGCGAAGATCTTTGCCTGCGCTGCAGGGTCATCGTTGAACACCGTCGCCGCGTGCATGTCCCCGAGCTTGAGCCGGACGCATTGTCCGTCTTTGAGGTCGATCGCCGGGAATAGGATCACGGCGACCACCTGAGAAAATTGCCGATCAGCTTGAGTCCCAGTGCCTGGCTCTTTTCCGGATGGAACTGGGTCCCGACCATGTTGTCGCGTCCCACTGCCGCGGTGATCGGCCCGCCATGCGTGGTAAGCGCCAGCACATTTTCGGGATCATCCGGCATCAGTTGATATGAATGGACGAAATAGGCGTGCAGCCCATCAGCAGCTAGCGGGATACCTGCAAACAGCGCATGTGGCCGCATCGGCTCGAGAGTGTTCCAGCCCATGTGCGGGATCTTGATGTCGGGATCACCCGGTTCGATTCGCTTGACGTCGCCGGGGATCCAGCCAAAACCCTCGGTGATGTCATGCTCGAGTCCCCGTGTGGCCATCAGCTGCATGCCAACACAGATGCCGAGAAACGGCTTGCCCCGGCCCCGCACCTCCTCGGCGAGGGTTTCCCACATGCCTGGAACTCCTTTAAGACCGTCATGGCAGTCTTTGAAAGCCCCGACCCCGGGAAGCACGATGCGGGCCGCCTTCCTCACGGCGTCCGGGTCCGAAGTCACCAGGATGCGCTCCCGCAACCCGCCCTCCTGTGCGGCCCGCTCGAAGGCCTTGGCAGCGGAATGCAGGTTGCCTGACCCGTAATCGACAATGGCGACTGTCACGGTCTCTACCCGGGAGGATGAAACAGGCCGAGCGGCTCGCGGTCGGCCGCTGGCGGCACCCGCGGCGCCGGGATACCGGCCGCCGGCGGGCCGCCATGCTGGCGCAGATTGACCGCAAAGAAGCGCAACTCCGCCTCCTCGATGTTGCCGCCGCCCACAGTGGCGATCTCGCGAAACCCCCGCCGCGCGAGCGACCAGCGCCTGAGGTCCTGCGCCTCCGCACCCAGCAGCAGGCTGAGCGCGAGGTTGACGCCGGTGATCAGCTCGTCCGGTGCCCCGAGCGCCAGGCCGCCATAGGAGCCGGCAACCATCACCGCAAAGACAATCGCTGCCACGATCCACATCCGGTGCCACAGCGCCCAGAAGCCGGTAAACAGCAGTGCCGCCCAGGAAAATCCGTCCGCCACGAAGACCGCATCGCGCTCCGGCTCGCCGCGGCTGTGTACTGTGAAGATCGCCATCAGCCGCTCAATGTGCCCTTGGTCGATGGCACGCGATCCTTCTGCTGGAGATCGATGGCCATGGCCTCGCGCAGCGCCCGCGCCAGGCCCTTGAAGCACGATTCGGCTATATGGTGGTTGTTGTCCCCATAAAGCGTCTCGACATGCAGCGTCACGCCGGCATGCATGGCAAATGCCTGGAACCACTCGTGAACCAGTTCGGTATCGAAACTGCCGATCTTGGGCTGCGAAAAAACCGTGCGGAACACCAGGTATGGACGCCCCGAAACGTCTATCGCCACGCGTGTCAGCGTCCCGTCCATGGGCAGATGCAGGCTGGCATAGCGCCGGATGCCCCTGCGCTCACCGAGTGCTTTGGCGACCGCCTGTCCGAGCGCGATGCCGGTGTCCTCGACCGTGTGGTGGTCATCGATGTGCAGGTCGCCCTTGGCCGCAATCGTCAGATCCAGCAGGGAATGGCGGGCCAGCTGTTCCATCATGTGATCGAAGAAGCCGATCCCCGTCTTGATGTCAAAGCGGCCGCTGCCGTCCAGGTTGACAGAGACGGTAATGCTGGTTTCGGTCGTCGAACGCTCGATTGTGGCTTTCCGCATGCGGCGCTTACTAGCAGGTGGGCTCCGCAATTGCCACAGGTCCGCTTCGCCCGGTTAACGCTGCGGCCTTTGCTTTTCAGGGCCGCCCGCCCTACATCAGGCCCCTGACGAGAAAGGGATTTCCGATGGCAGAACCGCAACAGTGGCACGGCACCACCATTCTATCGGTGCGTAAGGGCAGCCGGGTGGTTGTGGCCGGCGACGGGCAGGTGAGTTTCGGGCAGACCGTCATAAAGAGCAATGCCCGCAAGGTGAGACCGCTCGCCAACGGCACGGTGCTCTCGGGTTTTGCCGGCGCCACCGCCGACGCCATGACCCTGTTCGAACGGCTGGAAGCCAAGCTTGAGCAGTATCCGCTGCAGCTCACCCGCGCCTGTGTCGAACTGGCGAAGGACTGGCGCACCGATCGCTATCTCCGCCGCCTTGAGGCCATGATGATCGTTGCGGATCGCCAGACCAGCCTGGTGCTCACCGGCACCGGCGACGTTCTCGAGCCCGAGCGCGGCATCGTGGCAATCGGTTCGGGGGGCAATTTCGCATTGGCCGCCGCCCGCGCTCTGGCTGAAACGGAACTCGATGCAGAAGCCATAGCCCGCAAGGCCATGGCGATAGCTGCCGAGATCTGTGTCTACACCAACAATGCAATCGTCCTCGAAAGCCTTGACCTCACATGACTGATTTCTCTCCCCGCGAGATTGTTTCCGAACTCGACCGCCACATAGTCGGCCAGAAGGACGCCAAGCGGGCGGTGGCCATTGCACTGCGCAACCGCTGGCGCCGCAAGCAGCTCGAGGGTGCATTGCGCGAAGAGGTCATGCCGAAGAACATCCTGATGATCGGCCCGACCGGCGTCGGCAAGACCGAGATTGCCCGGCGCCTGGCGCGCCTCGCCAACGCGCCCTTCATCAAGGTCGAGGCGACCAAATTTACCGAGGTCGGCTATGTTGGCCGCGATGTCGAACAGATGATCCGTGATCTGCTCGAAGCGGGGATTGGCCTGGTCAAGTCGGCCAAGCGCAAGGACGTCGAGGCACAGGCCCACCTCAATGCCGAAAACCGCGTTCTCGATGCCCTGGTAGGGGTGAACGCCGGCGAGACCACGCGCGAGAGCTTTCGCAAGAAGCTGCGGGCCGGCGATCTCGACGACAAGGAAATCGAGGTGCAGGTGGCCGATACCGGCGGTATGCCGAGTTTCGAAATTCCCGGCATGCCGGGATCGTCTGCGAGCGTCATCAATCTGAGCGACATGCTGGGCAAGGCCTTCGGGGGGCGCACCAAGCCCCGCCGCATGACCGTCAAGGCCAGTCATGACGTGCTCATGGCCGAGGAAAGCGACAAGCTGCTCGATCAGGAGCAGATCGTCACCGAAGCCATCGATGCGGTCGAGAACAATGGCATCGTCTTCCTCGACGAGATCGACAAGATCACCGCCCGTTCCGAGCGGCAGGGAGCAGATGTCAGTCGCGAAGGCGTGCAGCGTGACCTGTTGCCGCTGATCGAAGGTACGACGGTCTCGACCAAACACGGCCCGGTCAAAACCGATCACATTCTGTTCATTGCCTCGGGCGCCTTCCACCTCGCCAAGCCCTCGGACCTCTTGCCGGAGCTTCAGGGCCGCTTGCCGATCCGGGTCGAACTGAAGGCTCTTACCAAGGAGGACTTCCGCCGGATTCTGACCGAGCCGGAAGCGAGCCTCATAAAGCAGTATACGGCCCTGATGGCCACTGAAGGCGTAACGCTGGAGTTCGCCGATGACGGCATCGAGGCGCTGGCCAACATTGCCGCCGAGATCAATGCCGCGGTGGAGAATATCGGGGCCCGGCGTTTGCAGACGGTCATGGAGCGGGTCCTCGATGAGGTCAGCTTTTCCGCCACCGATAGGTCCGGTGAAAAGGTTCTGATTGATGCGTCCTATGTCGAGCAACGCATTGGCGATCTCGCACGCAACACCGACCTGTCGAAATTCATACTTTGAGCCGGGCTTGACCCGGCGGCTGCCGCTGCCTACCTAGGGATTGACACAGTCTTTGCCGATTCTGGCCGGGATTTCACAAGAGGTTGTTATGGCAACGCAGAAGGTAACGGATTCCTCGTTCGAGAGTGACGTGCTTAAGGCCGATGGTCCCGTCATCGTTGATTTCTGGGCGGAATGGTGCGGGCCCTGCAAGATGATCGCCCCCGCGCTCGAGGAAATTGCTGCGTCGCTTGGGCCCAAGGCCAAGATCGTTAAGATCAATATTGATGAGAATCCCCGCACGCCATCTGCCTATGGCGTGCGCGGCATTCCGACCCTGATGGTCTTCAAGGGTGGACAGGTTGCCGCAACCAAGGTTGGCGCTGCCCCCAAAGGTGCTCTACGGAGCTGGATCGAACAGTCGATCTGACCGGTCGCGGGAGCGGCTGAAACAGCCAAACTGTTTTCCCCAGGAACATCTGAGCCGGGGACTTGGAAGCAAGAGCAACGCTTTGTTTTGTAAAGGCGTTTTGCTGCGCTGAGGTTAACGCCGGGTAGTCCCGGTCAC
The DNA here is from genome assembly GCA_964543235.1 of uncultured Rhizobiaceae bacterium. Classification (GTDB taxonomy): domain Bacteria; phylum Pseudomonadota; class Alphaproteobacteria; order Rhizobiales; family Aestuariivirgaceae; genus JANMMJ01. The sequence goes on from CAZIXE010000040.1 coordinate 16,012, forward strand.
TTCCGACATGGCCTCCCCGAGATGCGCAGCAAGCACGCGCCCTGCGAGGTAAAGTGACCCGCAGATCAGGATGCGTGGTGCGGGATCGGTCATTCCGGCCTTGATGATGGCGTCCTCGAGTGTTGTCGCGGTCTCGGCCTGGAGCCGATGAGCCCGCGCCGCCTCGGCAAGGCGTTCGGCTGCAACCGCGTTCTCCTCGCCCGGAATCTTCAGACTGACGACCTTGTGCGCGATGCCGGCAAATGGTGCGATGAATCCGTCGGGTTCCTTGGTATTGAGCATGCCCCAAACCAGCACCAGTGGCCGCGAATAGCGCTCGTTGAGTTCGCTGAAGCTTTGTGCCAATGCCCGCCCGCCCGAAGGGTTATGGCCGCCGTCGAGCCATAGTTCACAATCGTTGGGGATGAAGGCATGCAGCGAGCCGGGGCCAAGTCTCTGCATCCGCGCGGGCCATGAAACCGTTTTCAAGCCCTGCGCGATGTGTTGATCAGATATGCGCAAATCGCCGAGCGCCCGGATTGCGGCGATGGCGTTGCCGGCATTGTCAATCTGGTGGCGGCCGAGGAGCTGCGGCATCGGCAGGTCAAGCAGCCCGTTCTCGTCCTGGAAGACCAGCCTGCCGTGTTGCTCGTAGGCCTGCCAGTCCTGATTGGCGATCAGCAACGGCGCACCCACCCGCCCAGCCTCCCGTTCGATGGTTTCGCGGGCCTCGGCGTGCTGAACGCCCACGATACCTGTGACTCCGCGCTTGAGAATTCCGGCCTTCTCGGTCGCGATGAGAGTCAGACTGTCACCGAGAAACTGCTGGTGGTCGTAGTCGATGGACGAAATGATCGTAAGCCTCGGCTGCGTCACGACGTTGGTGGCATCTAGCCTTCCGCCGAGTCCGACTTCGAGGAGGAGGTAATCGGCAGGCTTTCGGGCAAAGGCAAGCAGCGCCGCTGCCGTCGTTATCTCGAAGAAGGTGATGGGCTCTCCGCCATTGGCCTTTTCGCATTCCGCGAGCAGCAGACTGAGTTCATCCTCGGGGATCAGCCGGCCGCCCTTGCGATGGCCGATCCTGATCCGTTCGTGAAACCGCACCAGGTGGGGAGAGGTGTAGCAATGAGCGCTCAGCCCTGCTGCTTCCATCATCGCCCTCAGAAACGCGATAGTTGAACCCTTGCCGTTGGTGCCGGCCACGTGGATCACCGGCGGCAGCTTTCTCTCGGGGTTTCCCAGGCGGTCGAGAATCCGCCACATGCGTTCCAGCGTCAGGTCGATGACCTTCGGGTGCAGCGCCAGAAGCCGCGTCAGGATGGCGTCGCTCATCGCCATGGCTAGCGCTCGCGAATGCCTACGCTGGAACCACGGAAGTGCCAGCCGCTGCTGCAGCCTGTGCGGCCGGCTTGGTCTTCATGAGGATATGAACGATGCGGCTGACGGTGGTCCGCATCTCGTGGCGGTGGACCACCATGTCCACCATGCCGTGATCGCGAAGATACTCCGCGCGCTGGAAGCCCTCTGGCAGCTTTTCCCGGATGGTCTGTTCGATGACCCTTGGCCCGGCAAAGCCGATGAGCGCGCCCGGCTCGGCGAGATGGACATCGCCAAGCATTGCATAGGACGCTGTGACACCGCCGGTCACCGGATGCGTAAGGACGACGACGTAGGGCAGCCGTACTTCTCTGAGTTCCTGCACGGCCACAGTGGTGCGCGGCAGCTGCATCAGTGACAGGATGCCTTCCTGCATGCGCGCCCCGCCCGATGAAGCAAACAGCACATAGGGCGCCTTCATTTCCACAGCCCTGCGCATCGAGGCAATGATTGCCTCTCCCGCCGCCATGCCGAGCGAGCCACCCATGAACGCAAAATCCTGCACCGCCATGACGATCGGCAACCCGTCCAGCTTGCCATGCCCGGCCAGGATGGCGTCCTGCAAGCCGGTCTTCTGGCGTGCCTCCTTCAGTCGGTCGGTGTAGCGCCGCTCGTCGCGGAACTTGAGCGGATCGACCGGAGCCTCGGGTAACGGGATCGTCGCATACTCGCCATTGTCGAACATGCTCTTGAGGCGCACGTCCGCCGCCATCCGCATGTGGTAGCCGGATGCCGGCATGACGAAGAGATTGGCCTCGAGATCGCGGTAGAACACCATCTGGCCGGACTCGGGATCCTTGATCCACATGTTCTCCGGCGTGTCGCGCTTGGCCGTGCCGCCCAGAATCGAGCGGATCTTGGGGCGCACGAAATTCTTGATCCAGTTCAAGCGCTTTGGCTCCTGAGGCCCGAGGCAATGGAAGCCACCAGCCGGTGGACGGCGGGAACGGTGGCCGCCGTCGACTTGCCCTGTTGATCGAGGCTGTCGCGGATGGCGTTGACCAGCGCCGAACCCACCACAACGCCATCGGCATCCGTTGCGATGACCCGCGCCTGCTCCGCCGACTTCACGCCGAAGCCGACGGCAATGGGCAATGTCGTGTGCCCCTTCAATCGTATGACGTTCCGCTTGACGCTGGCGGGATCAGGCGTCTTGGTGCCGGTGATCCCAAGCACCGATACATAATAGACGAAGCCCGAGGTATTGCGGAAAACGGTAGCTGCCCGCCTGTCGTCCGTGGTCGGGGTCGCCAGCCGGATGAAGTTGAGTCCGGCCTTGACGGCGGGGATGCACAGTTCCTCGTCCTCCTCCGGAGGCAGGTCGACGATGATCAGCCCGTCCACCCCGGCTTCCTTTGCGTCCTTCAGGAACCGCTCGACGCCGTAAACATAGACCGGGTTGTAGTAGCCCATCAGCACTACCGGTGAATCGCTGTCGATTTCGCGGAAGGCCCGCACCATGGCCAGCGTCTTCTTCATCGTCTGCCCGGCCTTCAGCGCCCTGAGCCCTGCCGCCTGGATGGCCGGCCCGTCGGCCATGGGATCGGTGAATGGCATGCCGAATTCGATGATGTCGGCCCCCGCCTTGGGCAGCCCTTTGATGATGTCGAGCGACGTCTCGTAGTCGGGATCGCCGGCCGTCACGAAGGTGACCAGCGCCGCCCGTCCCTGCGCTCTGAGCTCGGCAAACTTGCGGTCGATCCGTGTCGTCACAGTTTCACACCCAGATGCGCGGCTACAGTGAAAATGTCTTTGTCGCCCCGCCCGCACATGTTCATCACCATCAGATGGTCCCTGGGCCGCTGCGGCGCAATCTTGATGACATGCGCCAGCGCATGCGAGGGTTCCAGTGCCGGAATGATGCCTTCGAGCTGGCAACAGAGCTGGAAGGCCGCCAGCGCTTCCTGATCGGTCGCCGCCACATAGTTCACGCGCCCGACATCGTGGAGCCAGGCATGCTCTGGTCCGATGCCTGGATAGTCCAGGCCGGCAGAGATCGAATGACCTTCGGTGATCTGCCCGTCATCGTCCATGAGCAGGTAGGTCCGGTTGCCATGCAGGATTCCGGGCCGGCCGCCGGTGATGGACGCCGCATGCTCCTTGGTGTCGAGCCCGTGGCCCGCCGCCTCGACGCCGAAGATCTCGACGTTTTTGTCATCGAGGAATGGGTGAAACAGCCCCATGGCGTTCGATCCGCCACCGATTGCCGCAACCAGGCTGTCGGGCAGGCGCCCCTCGCGGGCGATCATCTGCTTCTTGGTTTCAAGACCGATTATCGATTGAAAATCGCGCACCATGACCGGGTAGGGGTGCGGACCGGCCACCGTGCCGATGCAGTAGAAGGTATCTTCGACATTGGCGACCCAGTCGCGGAGCGCTTCGTTCAGGGCGTCCTTGAGTGTGCGCGATCCGGACCGGGCAGGGATGACATCCGCCCCCAGAAGCTTCATGCGAAACACATTCGGCTTCTGGCGCTCGATGTCGACCTCGCCCATATAGACGACACATTCGAGACCGAAGCGCGCGCAGGCCGTTGCCGTTGCAACCCCATGCTGCCCTGCGCCGGTCTCCGCGATGATGCGCTTCTTGCCCATGCGCCGCGCCAGCAGAATCTGGCCCATGACATTGTTGATCTTGTGGGCACCGGTATGGTTCAGCTCGTCACGCTTGAAGTAGATTTTGGCGCCGCCGAGATGCGCGGTGAGCCGTTCGGCGAAATAGAGCGGGCTCGGCCGGCCGACATAATGCTCAAGGAATCCGTCGAGCTCGGCCTGGAAGGAAGGATCTGCCTTGGCATCCTTGTAGGCCTGCTCGAGTTCGAGGATGAGCGGCATGAGCGTTTCGGCGACGAAGCGCCCGCCATAGATGCCGAACAGGCCCTTTTCATCTGGCCCGGTGCGGTAGGAATTGGGAATGGGTGCATTCATGGCATCACTCTTTCGGCAGCCGTTCTAGCGGGCCGATTTCGCCGCCTCAATGAATTTCCGGATCAGGGTCGTGTCCTTGACCCCGGGCGCCGATTCGACGCCGGATGAAACATCGACCATCGGAGCCCCGGTAATCTGGATCGCCTCGGCCACATTGGCCGGGGTGAGGCCACCGGACAGCATGAAACCCTGCGGCGCCTTGGCCAGCAACCTCCAGTCAAATGGCATGCCGTTGCCGCCTGGAAGCGCCTCCTTCAGCGTGGCCGGCGCCTTGGCATCGAAGATGATCCAGGCCGCCACCTCGCGGTAGGCATCGCCGGCAAGCACATCGCTGATGGTTTCGACCTTGACCGCCTTGATGACCGGCCTGCCCGTAAGCGCCGCCATCTCCTTGATGCGCTGGGGTGTTTCATTGCCATGTGCCTGGTAAGAATCCGGCCGGACAATTGCGGCGATCTGCCTGAGCAACGGGTCGGTGGCATCGACGCTGAGTGCCACGATCGCCACCCGGCCCCTCGCCCGCTCCGCCAATGCCTGGGCCTGGTCCAGGCTGACGTTGCGCGGGCTGCGCGGATAGAACACCAGGCCGATGAAGTCAGCCCCATGGGCGATCGCCGCTTCCACCGTTTCCGGCGTCGAGAGGCCGCAAATCTTGACCTTAACGGGCATTGAGGTCCTCAAGGATGCTTTGCGCGGCTGCCGCGGGATCGGCCGCTCCGGTGATCGGCCTGCCGATCACCAGGATATCTGCCCCTGCGTCAAGTGCGGCTTGCGGCGTCGCCACCCGCTTCTGGTCGCCCAGGCCGGATTCAGCGGGTCGCACCCCCGGCACGACGGTCAGGAAGCCCGTGGGGGTCACATGCCGGATGGACTCGACCTCATGCGGGCTGCACACGACGCCATCGAGACCCGCCTTGACAGCCAGCTCAGCCAGGTTGCGCGCATGGCTGCGCGTACTGCGCGTATGATCGAACCCGGCCGCCCAGATGTCATCATCCGCCAGGCTGGTGAGTACCGTAACGGCAATGAGCTTGGCCCGCCCGGCAACGGCCTCTGAGGCCGCCCGCATCATGTCGAGCCCGCCGGAGGCGTGAACGTTGACAATGGCCGGCGGCGGGCTCATCCGCAGGAGCGAAGTCAGGCCCTTGGCAACCGTGTTGGGAATGTCATGCAGTTTGAGATCCAGGAACACAGGAACGCCGGCGGCAGCCACGGCTTCATAGCCAGCCATGCCCTGGGCATAGAAGAGTTCCATGCCAACCTTGAAGAAGCCGGCATGCGGTTTGAGCCGGCGGGCCAGCCCGCGCGCGACCTCCAGGTCGGCGGTATCGATGGCGATGCACAGGGGATTGTCGGCGGGCATGGGCCGGCTATCTAGCCCAAATCCATGGAACATGCGAAAAAACTGTGTATCAAGGCATCATGACGGGCATCGAACTGAGCCATCCCGTGGTGCCACCGGGTATGACCTTGGGGCAACGCGGCGATCTCATCGTCAGGCTGGCGGCCGGTCCTGAAGAGGTTATTGCCGCTCAGCGGCTGCGCTATAGGGTCTTCTACGAGGAATTGTCGGCAAAGCCCGATGACCGGGCTCGCGCGACCCGCCTCGATGCCGACCGCTTTGACGGCTTCTGCGACCAGCTTCTCGTGGTCAGCGCCAACATGTCCGGTAGCGGGGAGCCCATCCGGCTTGCCGATGGCGAGCTCGTGGGAACCTACCGCTTGTTGCGCCAAGACGTCGCCGCGCAGCATGGTGGCTTCTATACCCAGGACGAATTCAACATTGCTCCGCTGCTCGCCGCCAAGCCGCAATTGCGGTTTCTGGAACTGGGCCGCTCTTGCGTGCTCTCGCCCTACCGCACGAAGCCGGCGGTGGAACTCCTCTGGCAGGGCATCTGGAACTACGTGCGCCTCCACAATCTCGATGTCATGCTGGGCTGTGCGTCGCTTGAGGGTACGGACCCGGACAGCCATGCCATGAGCTTGAGTTTCTTGGCCCAGAATTGCGCCGCCCCGCCGGAATGGCGGGTGAGCGCCCTCCCGCATCGCTATGTCGAGATGAACCGTCTGCCCAGGGAAAAGGTCGATGCGAAGCGAACCCTGGCCACTCTGCCGCCCCTGATTAAGGGCTATCTCCGCCTTGGCTGTTACATCGGCGAAGGTGCAGTGATCGATGAGCAGTTCAACACCATCGACGTCCTCATCATCCTGCCGGTTTCAGCCATCAATCCCCGCTACTTCGCTCATTTCGGCGCGCCCGAAGATGCACCCCTCGCCAATGTCAGCGGTTGATGTCATAGGCGGCGATGGCCGCGAGATTGACGATATCCGAAGCGGTCGCCGACATCGATGCGATCTGTACCGGCCTTTCCAGTCCGGTCAGCAGCGGTCCGATGACCGTAACGCCCCCGAGTTGCTGCAGCATCTTGGTTGATATCGATGCCGAATGCGCCGCCGGCATGACCAGCACGTTTGCCGGGCCCGACAGGCGGCAGAACGGGTAGAGCGCCATCGCCTTCCGCGACAACGCGACATCTGCCGTCATTTCGCCGTCATACTCGAAATCGACGTTCCGCTTGTCGAGGACACTCACCGCGTTGCGCACATAGGCGGCGCGGTCGCCGCGCGGGTAGCCGAAGACCGAATAGGACAGGAAAGCCACCCGTGGTTCATAGCCGAAGCGCTTCGCCACGCCGGCAGCCTCTTGCGCGATGTCGGCCAGCTCTTCGGAAGTTGGCAGTTCATGGACTGAAGTGTCGGCAATGAAGACGGTGCGGCCGCGCACCAGGGCCATCGAAACACCGATCGCCCGGTGTCCGGGCCGCGGGTCGATCGCCTGCCTGACATTGTCGTAGGCCACCGAGAAGTTTCGGGTGAGCCCGGTCACGAGGCCGTCGGCATCGCCCAGCGCCACCATGCAGGCCGCGAAGACATTGCGGTCCTGATTGGCAAGCCGCTGGCAATCCCGGAACAGGAAGCCGCTGCGCTGCAGCCGCTCATAGAGATAGTTGGCATAGTCGACATTGCGGCTGGAGATGCGGGCATTGAGAATGCTGACATTCTCGTGCAACTCGATCCCGCTTGCGCCAAGCGTTCGTTCGATTTCGGCTTCGCGGCCGATCAGGATCGCCGTCCCGAGACCGGCGCTCGCGAAGGAATTGGCCGCACGGATCATCCGGTCTTCTTCGCCCTCGGCAAAGACGATGCGCTTGGGCGCCACCCTCACCTGGCCATAGACATTCTGCAGCGTACCGGCGATCGGATCGAGCCGCGCCGACAGTGACTGGGCATACTCCGTAAGGTCGGCGATGTGCTTGCGCGCCACGCCCGAATCCATGGCAGCCCGGGCAACCGCAACCGGCACCCGTGAGATGAGGCGCGGATCGAAAGGCACCGGGATGAGGTAACCCGGCCCGAACTGCAGGCGGGTGCCCGAATAGGCCGCCGCCACCTCGTCGGGAACGTCCTCCCGCGCCAGTTCTGCCAGCGCCCGCGCCGCGGCGATCTTCATCTCGTCATTGATGGTCCTCGCTCTGACATCGAGGGCGCCGCGAAAGATGTACGGAAAACCGAGAACGTTGTTGACCTGGTTGGGATAATCCGATCGGCCAGTCGCCATGATGGCATCATCGCGGACCTTGGCCACTTCTTCCGGCGTGATCTCGGGATCCGGATTGGCCATGGCGAAGATGATGGGATTCTTGGCCATGCTTTCGACCATCGGCGGTGTCAGCGCACCCGCCACCGAAAGGCCAAAGAACACATCCGCTCCCTTGAGCGCATCCGCGAGGCTTCGTGCTTTCGTCTTGACCGCATGGGCGGACTTCCACTGGTTCATGCCCTCGGTGCGCCCCTGGTAGACCACGCCCTTGGAGTCGGCGAGAATGATGTTGTCGTGCGGCACCCCCAGTGACTTGATCAGCTCGATGCAGGCAATCGCCGCTGCCCCCGCGCCGTTGCACACCAGCCTGAAATCCTTGATGCCCCGGCCGGTGATCTCCAGCGCGTTGATGAGGCCGGCGGCAGCGATTATGGCCGTGCCGTGCTGGTCGTCGTGGAAGACCGGGATATCCATCACTTCGCGCAGCCGCTGCTCGATGACGAAGCAGTCAGGCGCCTTGATATCTTCGAGATTGATGCCGCCAAACGACGGACCGAGATAGCGCACGGAGTTGATGAACGCATCGACATCCTTGGTGTCAACCTCGAGATCGATGGCATCGACATCGGCAAAACGCTTGAAAAGGACGGCCTTGCCCTCCATCACCGGCTTGGAAGCGAGCGCCCCAAGGTCGCCGAGTCCCAGGATGGCCGTGCCATTGGAGATGACCGCGACGAGATTGCCTTTGGCGGTGTAATCATAGGCGGTATCCGGTTCCTCATGGATCTTGCGGACCGGCACCGCCACGCCCGGGCTGTACGCGAGCGACAGGTCACGCTGGGTTGCCATCGGCTTGGTCGGGTTGATTTCAAGCTTTCCGGGCTTGCCCGATTGGTGAAAGCGGAGGGCCTCCGCGTCCGTGAAGGTTGGCCGTCTGGAACTGCGTGTGTCCGTACTCATTTGATCCCTTTTCCCCGTCGGCGGCCACACTAGAGGGGTGGCGGCTGGCTCTCAAGACCGCAGATTGCCAAATCCCTCACCCCTTTCTATGACGAAGCTGATGAACGAGATTTCGGCAGTTTCCCAGCCTGCGGGGCCGCCGCCCAGGCCGACCCCTATGATGGAGCAGTATCTGGAAATCAAGGCGGCCAACGCCGATTGCCTGTTGTTCTACCGCATGGGGGACTTTTATGAACTGTTCTTTGACGACGCTGAGACGGCCTCGCGGGCGCTTGGCATTGCCCTCACCCGGCGCGGCAAGCATATGGGCGAGGATATACCCATGTGCGGCGTGCCGGTTCATGCCGCCGATGAGTATCTCCAGCGCCTGATCCGCCTTGGCCATCGCGTGGCGGTCTGCGAACAGATCGAAGACCCGGCAGAAGCAAGGAGGCGTGGATCGAAGGCCGTGGTCCGCCGCGATGTTGTACGGCTGGTCACGCCCGGTACGCTGACCGAGGACACCCTTCTCGATTCGCGCCGGCACAACTACCTGGCCGCTCTGGCCCGGGTTCGCGGCGACGGTGACATGGCGCTGGCCTGGGCCGACATTTCATCAGGCGACCTGGCCGTTATGCGCACTTTTCCCCGGCGTCTTGCCGCCGACCTCGCGCGCCTGGAACCTGGCGAGATCATCGTTCCGGATCTGCTGCTGGATGACCCGGAGATATCTCGGATTCTGAAGCAGGCGGGTTCGGCACTCACTCCCTTGCCGGCTGTCCGTTTCGATAGCGCGGCTGCGGAGAAGCGGTTGCTGCAGCACTTCCGGGTGGCTGCCCTTGACGCATTCGGCGGCTTCGCCCGCAGCGAAACGGCAGCTCTTGGCGCGCTGCTCGACTATATCGTTCTGACCCAGGTTGGTCGCGTTCCCGTCCTGCGCAGCCCGCGCCGCGAAGACGCGCGCCGGGCGCTGCTGATCGACCCCGCCACGCGGGCAAATCTCGAGCTGACGCGGACTCTGGCTGGCGAAAGATCGGGCTCGCTGCAATCGGTAATTGATCTCACGGTGACAGCCGGTGGCGCCAGGCTGCTGGCTGAGCATCTTGCCAATCCGCTGGCTGATCCCGAAGCCATCAACCATCGCCTTGATGCCGTGAGTTACTTCTTCGCTGAGCGCCAGGTGCGTGATGATCTGCGTAAAGCGCTGGGAAGCTTCCCCGATCTTGAACGCGCCCTTGGCCGCCTGAGTGTGGGGCGCGGCGGGCCCCGTGACCTCGCTGCCGTCAGACATGGCCTGAGCAGCGCCGCCGCGCTTGCCTCCCTGTTCGGGGATGAGGATGCTCTGGCACGCAGGCCGCCGGCTGTCGCCGGTCATGTCGAAGTCCTGTCGGCCATCCCGCTGCCGCTTGTGGCCGAACTTGAGCGAGCGCTCGCGGATGAGCTGCCGCTGCTCGCCCGTGACGGCGGGCTGGTGCGCCGGGGCTACATGGAAGAGCTGGACGTCCTCCGCCAGCTCCGCGACGACACCCGCCAGGTTATCGCCGGCCTCCAGACCGCCTATGCCGAACAGACGGGCATCAGGTCCCTCAAGATCCGCTACAACAACGTCCTCGGCTACTACATCGAAGTCTCAGCCCAGAGTGCCGCCATTCTCACGGCCCCCGAAAACGCCGGCACCTATATTCATCGCCAGACCATGGCCGGCGCCATGCGCTTCACCACGACCGAGCTCTCCGGGCTCGAAAGCCGTATCGCCGCAGCCTCGGATCGCGCCCTTGCCATTGAGCTGGAAATCTTTGCCGGGCTCGTCGCGTCAGTGCTGCAGGAATCCGCAACCATATCCCGTATCGCGGCCGCCATTGCCGCCATTGACGTCTCCGCCGCCCTCGCCGAACTCGCGGCCCGGCACCGCTATGTACGGCCGGTAATCGACACTTCGCTGGAGCTGAAAATCGTAGGTGGCCGCCATCCCGTCGTCGAACAGGCGCTCGCCGCGAGTGGTAGCGGCACCTTCATCGCCAATTCCTGTGATCTCTCCCATCAGGGCAGCCGGCTGTGGCTGCTCACCGGTCCCAACATGGCCGGTAAGTCCACCTTCCTGCGCCAGAATGCGCTGATTGTCATCCTCGCGCAGATGGGGAGTTTCGTCCCCGCTGACGCGGCCCATATCGGCGTCGCCGACCGCCTCTTCAGCCGGGTCGGTGCCGCTGACGATCTCGCCCGCGGCCGCTCGACTTTCATGGTTGAGATGGTCGAAACGGCGGCAATTCTCAACCAGGCCGGTGAGCGTTCCTTCGTGATCCTCGACGAAATCGGCCGCGGCACGGCGACCTTTGACGGTCTGTCCATCGCCTGGGCTACCGTTGAGCACCTCCATGGCGTCAACCGCTGCCGTGGTCTCTTCGCGACCCACTATCACGAGCTCACCGCCCTCGCGGCGCGGCTCGATCACGTGGCCAATGCCACCGTCAAGGTCCGTGAGTGGAAGGACGAGGTCGTGTTCCTGCACGAGGTCGTGCCCGGTGTGGCCGACCGCAGCTATGGTATCCATGTCGCAAAGCTTGCAGGGCTCCCGGCGCAAGTCGTCGCCCGCGCCGCCGAGGTGCTGCGTCTGCTCGAAGACGGCGAAACGGCGGCGGAGCGGCAGGCGTTGATCGACGACCTGCCCCTCTTCGCGGCGGCGCGGCCGCAATCCGTCGCGCCGGCTTCCGCCGCCAGCGAGGCGCTCTGCCGCAGGCTGGCCGAGACCAGCGCTGATGAGCTGACACCGCGTGCCGCCCTCGAACTGATCTATGAACTCAAGCGGCTGATGGATGCACCGTGATGCAGAAGTTCGATCCGCCGGAGATCCACGACCCCGCCGCGCTCCTCGACAGCCTGGCATTGCGGCGCAAGCTTGACGAACTCGCTGCCACCGGCATCAGGGGTATCGAACTGCGCAATGCCGTCGTGGCGGCGCTCAAACAGACACTCGAGCATGCCCGCGCCGAGGCTGAACGCCGCCTGATGGCGGACGGCCGCGGTACCGCCTGCGCCGCCAATCTCTCCTATGTCGAAGACGAGATCGTCCGTGCCCTGTTCGATTTCGCGCGCCTGCGCGTTTATCCGGCCGTGAACCCCTCCGGCTCCGAGCGCGTCGCGGTTGTCGCCGTGGGCGGCTACGGCCGCGGCACCCTGGCGCCCGGCTCCGACATCGATCTCCTGTTCATTCTGCCCTACAAGCAGACCCCCTGGGGCGAGAGCGTGATCGAGTTCATCCTCTATGCGCTCTGGGACGCGCGCCAGAAGGTCGGTCACGCCACCCGCAGCGTCGATGACTGCATCAGGTTGGCGAAGACCGATAACACGATCTTGACGGCGATCCTCGAAGCCCGCTTCATCTGTGGCGAACGCGCCCTCTTTGACGATCTGACCGCCCGCTTCCGCTGCGACATCGTGGCCGGCGGCGCCCGCGCCTTCATCGCCAACAAGCTCGCCGAACGCGATGCCCGGCATCTCAAGGCGGGCGAAAGCCGCTATCTGGTGGAGCCCGATGTCAAGGACGGCAAGGGCGGTCTTCGCGATCTCCACACCCTGTTCTGGATCGCCAAATTCATCTATGCGGCGGATTCACCTGACGAACTTGCCAGGAAGGGCGCCTTCAGCCGTGACGAGCTCGCCGTTTTCAGGAAATGCGAGGACTTCCTGTGGGCCGTCCGCTGCCATCTCCACTTCGTCTCGGGCCGCGGCGACGACCGGCTGAGCTTCGACCGCCAGCCGGAACTGGCCGAACGGCTTGGCTACAAGGCCCATGGCGGCCTGAAGCACGTCGAACGCTTCATGAAGCACTACTTTCTGGTTGCCAAGGACGTCGGCGATCTCACCCGCATTTTCTGCGCCAGCCTGGAAGCCCAGCAGATCGCCGAAGCCCCCGCCCTCAGCCGCATGTTCGGCCGCTTCATGTCGCGCCGCCGGGTCCGTTTCGGCGATTCGAGCGGCTTCCGGTTTGACAGCAATCGCATCAACATCGCCGATGACAAGGTCTTCGAGAAGGATCCGGCCAACCTCATTCGCATCTTTGCGCTCGCCGACGCCGGCAATGTCGAGATCCACCCCGACGCGCTCAAGCTCCTGCGCACGTCCCTGGCCAGGCTTTCCCGCGCTGCCATGGAGAATCCGGAGGCCAACGCCCTGTTTCTCAAGATCCTGACCGGGAGCAACGATCCTGAGGCCACGCTGCGGCTGATGAACGAAGCCGGCGTGCTTGGCCGCTTCATCCCCGACTTCGGCAGGATCGTCGCGATGATGCAGTTCAACATGTATCATCACTACACTGTCGATGAGCATCTGATCCGCACGGTTGGTATCCTGAAGGAGATCGAGCGCGGCGCCCTTGAAGGTGACCATCCCCTCTCGACGGTCATCTTCCCGACGCTGCAGAGCCGGCGCGCCCTCTATATGGCCGCGCTGCTGCATGACGTTGCCAAGGGCCGCCACGAACATCACTCGATTGCCGGCGAGAAGGTGGCGCTCTCGCTGTGTCCGCGGCTCGGCATGACCGAGGCCGAAACCGAAACCGTCGCCTGGCTGATCCGCCATCATCTGCTGATGAGCGAAACCGCCCAGATGCGCGACCTCAACGATTACAAGACCATACTCGATTTCGCCAAGGTCGTGCAGAGCCCCGAGCGGCTGAAGCTGTTATTGATCCTGACTGTCGCCGATATCCGCGCCGTCGGGCCCGGCGTCTGGAACGGCTGGAAGGGCCAGCTGCTGCGCACCCTTTATTTCGAGGCCGAACCGGTCCTGTCGGGGGGACACACCGGGACATCGCGCAAGGAGCGCCTCGCTGAAGCGCAGGCCAGGTTCCTGTCGCATTTCCCGGCCTGGACCGAGGCCGAACGCAAGGCCTATCTCGGCCGCCACTACGATGCCTATTGGCTGACCGTCGACACGCCACGGCAGCTGGCGCATGAAGCCCTGATCCGCCGTGCCCGCGCCGGCAACGAGCCCATTGCCACCGAGGTCAGGACCGACGATTTCACCGCCATCACCGAACTCACGGTCTATGCACCGGACCATCCGCGGCTGTTGGCTCTCATTACCGGCGCCTGCGCCGCAGCCGGCGCCAATATTGCCGGGGCCCAGATCTTCACGACCGCCGACGGCATGGCCCTCGACACCATCCTGATCCAGCGCGAATTCACCGAGGCCGCGGACGAACAGCGCCGCGCCGAGCGGGTTGCCGAACTTGTGCGGCAGGCGCTGCGCGGCCAGCTGCGGCTGCGCGAGCTGGTGGCCAGGGCCGGCCGCCCGCAGCAGCGCCTCAGGGCCTTCACCGTGCCGCCGCGCGTCATTGTCGACAACGAGTCCTCGAACCGCACCACGGTGATCGAGATCAACGGGCTCGACCGTATCGGCCTGCTTTATGAACTGACCGAGGCCCTGTTCCGCCTCAACCTCAATATCGCCTCCGCCCATGTCACGACCTTCGGCGAGAAGGCGATCGACGTCTTCTATGTTACCGACCTGACCGGCGGCAAGATCACCAGCCCCGCGCGCCACCGCCAGATCGAGAAGACCCTGACGGCCGTGCTTCAGCCCGGCGACCAGGCGGTTGCCGCATCGCCATGAAACATGCAGTAAGGATGCAAATCAGGGGAATCACCGCGCATGTCATTGCTGAAGTCCGCTGCCACGGTGGGTGGCCTCACCCTCGTCAGCCGCATCCTGGGATTTGTGCGCGACCAGCTGATCGCCTTTACCGTAGGCACCGGCCCGGTCGCCTCCGCTTTCTTCGTGGCGCAGCGTTTCCCCAACCTGTTTCGTGCCCTTTTCGCTGAAGGCGCCTTCAATGCGGCATTCGTGCCGCTCTTCGCCAAGCGCATCGAAGGCGACGGCGAAGCCAGCGCCCTGCGCTTTGCCATCGAGGTATTCTCGGTACTGCTCGCCTGGCTCTTCGCCTTTTCGGCGCTGGCCATGGTGGCGATGCCGCTCATCATGTTTGTGATCGCTCCCGGCTTCACGAGCGATCAGGCAACCTTCGATCTCGCCGTCGATCTCACCCGCATCTGCTTTCCCTACCTGCTGTTCATCTCGCTCGCCGCCCTGCAGTCCGGCGTGCTGAACAGCCTGCACCGCTTTACCGCCGCCGCCGCCGCGCCGATCCTGCTCAACCTGGTGATGATCGGCTCCAACATCCTGGCCTGGTTCTGGGGCACCGGCAATACGCCGGCAACCGGTTACATCTTTGCCTGGGGCATCTTCGCCGCCGGCATCGCCCAGTTTCTTCTGCTGGCGGTGGCCTGCCGGCGCGCCGGCATGCCCCTGTTTCCGGCGCTCCCCCGGCTCACCCCGGATGTCAGGCGCGTTCTGTGGCTGTCGGTGCCGGGCATCATCTCGGGCGGCATCATGCAGATCAACCTGCTGATTGCCACCATGATCGCCACCACCATCGACCGTGGCGTCTCCTACCTCTATTACGCCGATCGGCTCTATCAGTTGCCCCTTGGCGTCATCGGCGTGGCGATCGGTGTTGTCCTGCTGCCCGATCTGTCGCGCAAGCTCCGCGCCGGCAATGAAGAGGGTGCTCTGGCCAGCCAGAATCGCGCCCTCGAACTGTCCCTGTTCCTCACCCTGCCTTCGGCCATCGCGCTGATGGCCATCCCCGCGCCCATCATCCATACCGTCTTCGAGCATGGCGAGTTCACCCGCGCCGATACCCTGGCCGTGGCGCCGGCGCTGCTCACCTTCGCCGCCGCCTTGCCTGCCTTCTCGATGACCAAGGTCTTCCAGCCGAGCTTCTATGCCCGCGAGGACACCAGGACGCCGATGCAGTTTGCCATCGTCTCCGTCATCGTCAACGTCGCCGCCAGCCTCGTGCTCTCGCGCTATTTGTCCCATGTCGGGATCGCCATGGGAACGGCGATCGCCGCCTGGGTGAACGCCCTGCTGCTCGCGGTGACGCTGAGCCGTCGCCGCCTGTTCACGCTGGACGGGCGGCTGATCGGCAAGCTGCCGCGCATTATCCTGTCCGGACTCCTCATGGGCGCCTTGCTTCTGCTCGGCGGCTGGCTCCTCTCCGGGCATTACGGCGAGGGCTCCGGCATTCTGCTTCGGATCGCGGCCCTGCTGGTGCTCGTGGTGGGCGGGGTCAGCAGCTACTTCCTGCTCTGCCATTTCACGCGGGCTATGACCTTCGGCGAGCTTTCGGCCATGTTGCGCCGTTGACCCTTTTCTTGGGTCCGGAATGCGGGCATAAGCCGCGCGGATTTTGAGGGAACCGACTGATGACCGCTTTCACCCCCCGCGTGTTTTCCGGCATGCAGCCGACCGGCAACCTGCATCTCGGCAACTATCTGGGCGCGATGCTGAACTGGATTCACATGCAGGACACCCATGAATGCATCTATTGCGTCGTGGACATGCATGCCATCACCGTCTGGCAGGACCCGAAGGAGCTCAACCGCGCGATTCGCGACGTCACCGCCGCCTATCTCGCCTGCGGCCTCGACCCGGCAAAATCCATCATCTTCAACCAGAGCCAGGTGGCCGAACACGCCGAACTCGCCTGGATACTGAGCTGCGTCGCAAGGGTGGGTTGGCTCAACCGCATGACCCAGTTCAAGGAGAAGGCCGGCAGGGACAAGGAAGCGGCCTCGGTCGGGCTCTACATTTACCCGAACCTCATGGCTGCCGACATCCTGGCCTACAAGGCCACCCATGTGCCGGTCGGCGAGGACCAGAAGCAGCACCTGGAACTGACCCGCGATATCGCCGGCAAGTTCAACCTCGACTTTGCGGACTCGATCCGTGCCGCCGGCTATGCGGACGGATTCTTTCCCCTGCCTGAGCCTTTCATCACCGGGCCCGCGACCCGCGTCATGTCGCTGCGCGACGGCACCAAGAAGATGTCGAAATCGGATCCGTCTGATCTGTCGCGCCTCAACATGACCGATGATGCCGACCTGATCGCCAGGAAGATCCGCAAGGCCAAGACCGATCCTCTTGACCTCCCGTCCGAACCCCAGGGCCTCGAGGGCCGCCCGGAGGCCGAGAATCTCGTCGGCATCTATGCTGCGCTGTCCGGCCGGACGGTGGAACAGGTCTTGGCGCAATATGGCGGCGGCCAGTTCTCCGCCTTCAAGAACGATCTCGCCGAACTCGCCGTGGCGAAACTGGGACCCATCGGCGCCGAGACCAAGCGGCTTCAGGCCGATCCGGCCTATGTCGAGGGCATCCTCGCCGATGGCTCGGCCCGCGCGCGCGCCATTGCCGAGCCGATCGTCAGGGAGGTGCGGCGGATCGTCGGCTTCATCGTCAGCTGATACCCCCGCCTCATCGCCATCCTCCGCCGTCGCGGGGGCGGTGGCCGCCGCAGGTGGCCGGAGGGAGTGAGCATCGGTTCGCGAAGCGAACGAATTCGTCCAATGGATGAATTCGAGTTGCGAGCGCCGCGAGCCCAGGCGAGCGGCCGGGAGTCGCCTCGCTGATCCTGCCGTCACCCCGGCCAGGCCGCGCATGCGTGCGGCGCGATCCGGACGCCATCCCACCGCCTGCGGGACGGTAGTGTCCTGAAGGTTCAGCAAATTCGGCCGTGAAGGCGGTCATGGTATG
>CAZIXE010000041.1:0-30517 GCA_964543235.1 uncultured Rhizobiaceae bacterium
AAGCGGTCAATTCATGTGCTACATAAACCGGACAACTTCAGCCGCTCTCTACAGCACCGCGAGCCCCCAACTCAAAGCACGACCGCGACATCCTCGATATGAAAGGACGGGCTCCTCGCACTGTTGAAATCGTCAATGGCAAGCCTTCCCGCCAGATGCAGGGGCTGCTGGCGCTCGCTGAGCAACAGTTCACCTAGTGGCGTGCCCAGGGCGCGAAAGGCCACCGCCTTCAGCCTGGTGCCGTCACCGCCGATCAAGGCGCAGCGCACATGGTCGGCCCCCGCGCTATCGGCATAGACGACGCGATGGGCGGGGAGGGCAAAGACGGGCGGCGGATTGCCGGCCCCGTAGGGACCCGCCTGCTCCACCATCTCGATCAGTTCCAGGGTGGCACCGGCAGCACTGAGCGCCGCATCGATCTCAAGCACGCGCTGGCGCGCCATGCCGGCGGCTGCCGCGAGCTCCTGCTCGAGAAAGGCGCGAAGTTCGCCCAGCCGGCGGCGTTCGACCGTGAGCCCCGCCGCCATGGCATGGCCACCTCCCTTGACGAGGATGCCACGTTCGACCGCATGGCGTATGGCAGCGCCGAGGTCAATGCCCGGCACGGAGCGACCGGAGCCGCTGGCCAGCTCATAACCGCCGGCAAAACCCAGCGCGAAACTCGGCAGGTTAAAGCGTTCCTTGAGTCGCGCCGCAACAAGACCCAGAACGCCGGGGTGCCAGTCCTCGCCGGCCACAACGATGGCGGCGGCATGGCCCTCGCGACCGAGGGCAGCCTCAGCCTGGGCCATGGCCTGGGACAGCACCGCCATCTCGATTGCCTGGCGCTCGCGGTTCAGGCGCTCAAGTTCGGCGGCAAGCATGCTGGCCCGTCCCCGATCCATCGTGCACAGGAGATCGAGGCTGAGATTGGCGCTGCCGACTCGGCCGGCGGCATTGAGCCGGGGTCCCAGCAGAAAGCCCAATGCATAGGTGTCGGGCCGCCGCTTCAGGCGGGCCGCATCGGCGAGGGCTGCAAGGCCCGGATTCTGGCGACGGGCCATGATCTTGAGGCCCTGAGTGACATAAGCGCGGTTCAGCCCCTTGAGCGGCACGACATCGCAAACGGTGGCGAGGGCCACGAGCTCAAGCCATTGCAGCATATTGGGCTCGGGCCGCATTTCCATGTACCAGGCCCTCGCCCTCAGCAGGCGGTTGACCGCCGCCACCAGAATCATGGTGATGCCGGCGGCGCAGAGATAACCGAAGCCCGACACATCGTCCTGGCGGTTGGGATTGATGACCGCTTCAGCCTCAGGCAACAGTTCACCTGCCTGATGGTGATCGACGATCACCACATCCATGCCGAGGTTTCGGGCCTCGGCCAGCGGATCATGGGCCATGACCCCGCAATCAAGGGTCACCAGCAGACGTGTCCCTTCGGCCTTGAGGGCGCGGACCGCCGCTTCACTCGGACCGTAACCCTCAGTGAGGCGGTCGGGGATGTAAATGTGGCAGTCGCTGCCGACTGCCCGGAGGAACTGGCGGAACAGCGTGGCCGCGCACACGCCATCAACATCATAGTCGGAAATGACACCGATCGCCTCGCCCGTCGTGATGGCAGCGGCGATGCGCTCTGCCCCCGGCTCAAGATCGCGCAAGGCGTCGGGTTGCGGCATGAGGCTGCGCAGCGTCGGATTGAGATAGGTCTCGACTTCTTCGAGGCCGACGCCGCGCGCTGCAAGGACCCGGCCAAGGAGATCCGGCAGTTCGTAGCGCTGAGCGATGGCTTCGGCGGCCCGCGTGTCGTCCAGCCTTGCCCGCCAGCGCCTTCCGGTCACCGAGCGCTCGACCTTGAGAAAGGCAGGGACAGCGGTCAAATCTTCTTGCGATTCTTGATCCAGCGGACGGTGCCGGTCGCCGAGCGCATTACCACGGTTTCGGTCTCCACCGCGTCCGGCAGGAACTTGACGCCGGTGAGGAGCGAACCATCGGTAACGCCGGTGGCGGCGAACATGACGTCGCCGGAGGCCATGTCGGTCAATGTCAGCTTCTTGTCGAAATCCGTCACGCCCATGGACTTGGCGCGCTTTTTCTGGTCGGCGCTCTTTGTGTGGAGGCGGCCCTGCATCTGGCCGCCGATGCAGCGCAGCGCCGCAGCAGCCAGAACCCCTTCAGGCGCACCGCCAATCCCCATATAGATGTCGATGCCGGTCTCGGCGGCATTGGCGGTGTGGATGACGCCGGCCACGTCGCCATCGGTGATGAGCCTGATCGAGGCGCCAGTCTCGCGGACGGCGGCAATCAGGGCCTCGTGGCGCGGCCGGTCGAGAATGCAGGCGGTGATCTCGCTGGGCTTGACGCCCTTGGCCTTGGCAAGCCGCTTGATGTTCTCCTGGGGCGGCAGATCAAGGTCGACAGTGCCTTCAGGATAGCCGCCGCCGATGGCGATCTTGTTCATGTAGGTATCGGGTGCGTGCAGGAGGCTGCCACCATCGGCCATGGCGACGCAGGCAATGGCGTTGGGCATGGCCTTGGCGCAGAGCGTCGTTCCCTCGAGAGGATCGAGCGCAATGTCGATGCGGGCTCCCTTGCCGCCGCCCACCTTCTCGCCGATGTAAAGCATCGGCGCTTCGTCACGCTCGCCCTCGCCGATCACCACCAACCCATCCATTTCGACGATGGCATTCAGCGCCTTGCGCATGGCATCGACAGCGGCCTGGTCAGCCTGCTTTTCATCGCCACGGCCTGCCCAGCGTGCGGCGGCAATGGCGGCTGCCTCGGTCACGCGGGCAATCTCGATGGTGAGCATGCGGTTCAACATGGGTTACAGCCTTTCGATTCTGATCATGCGCGGCTTCGCGGCGACGTGGCCATCCTTCTCGATGCGCGACAGGGCCTGGCGCATGGCGGTTTCCAGAGTGTTGTGGGTAATCAGGATGAAGGGAGCGGTAGCACGTTCCTCGTCCTGCCCCCGCATGCCGCGCTGGACGATTGATTCAATGGAAATCGCCTCATCGGCCAGGATGCTGGCGATTGCGGCTACGGCTCCGGGGCGATCATGGAGTTCCAGCGCCACGTAGAAGCCGCCTTCATGGGCCTTCTCCGGCGCCGGCGTATAGGGCTTCAGCGCGGCGGCCGGCACACCGAAGGCGGGCCGGCGGTTGGCGCGAGCCACATCGACGATGTCGGATATGACGGCAGATGCGGTCGGGTGGGCGCCAGCGCCGCGGCCTTCCATCATCAAGTCGCCCACGAAATCGCCGCGCACGACTACCGCATTGAAAACACCGTCGGTATCGGCGACCGGCGAGCCTTTTGGTATCAGCGTGGGATGCACGCGCTGCTCGATACCTTCGGCAGTCGCCACCGCCACGCCGAGGAGCTTGATCTTGTAGCCGAGTTCGGAGGCATTGCGAATATCGTCCAGCGTGATGGCCTCGATGCCTTCGATCTCGATTGCCGACAGCATGGGCTCGACGCCGAAGGCAAGCGCGGTCAGCACAGCAAGTTTGTGAGCGGTATCGAAGCCGCCAACGTCGAAAGTGGGATCGGCCTCGGCGTAGCCGAGGGCCTGGGCCTCCTTCAGAACGTCGGCAAAACTCCTGCCCTCGTTGGCCATCTTGGTCAGGATGTAGTTGCAGGTGCCGTTCAGGATGCCAAAGACACGGCCAATGCCGTTACCGGCGAGGCCCTCACGAATCGACTTGACGATCGGAATGCCGCCGGCCACCGCTGCCTCAAAGTTGAGCATGACGCCGTTCTCGTCGGCCAGGCGCGCCAGGGCGGCGCCATGATGCGCCAGCAGCGCCTTGTTGGCAGTGATGACGTGCTTGCCGGTCCTGAGTGCCGTTTCTACCGCCGTCCGGGCGGGATCGCCCTCGCCACCAATGAGTTCGATGAAGACGTCGATCTCGCGATCAGCCGCGAGCGCCACGGGGTCATCGAACCAGCGCCAGGCGGAAATATCGTGGCCGCGATTCTTACTGCGATTTCTTGCAGATACACCAGAAATCTCAACCGGAGTGCCAGCCCGTACCGCGAGCAATCCACGGTGTCTGACCAGACCGTCGAGGACCCCGCTTCCGACCGTCCCAAGGCCTGCCAGGCCCAGTTTCAAAGATTTGCCCATCCCTTGTCCGGCGTCATGTCAATTGCTTTGCGGGCACCTTATGGCGATCCGCGGAGGAATTGGCAAGGAACGCCCGGCCGCATGCTTTCCGCGTCAGACTGCGGCCGACGGAATCGGGCTTTGTGCCCGTCACTAACAACAGAAGCTGTGGGAAAATACCATGTCAAACACCATGAAAACCCAGCGCTACGACAGACTTGCGATGTCGCTGCACTGGCTGATTGCCCTGCTGCTGATACCCATGCTGTTCGCCGGCGAGGAACTCATGGAAAATGAAGGCAGCGGGACGTTTCTGCCATCCGTTCATGTCTCGATCGGCCTCGCGGTCCTCGTCCTGTCACTGATCAGGCTTGGCTGGCGGTTCGCCCACCCGGCCCCGCCGCCGCCAGCCGGAACGGCCGCCTGGGAGCTGACAGCTGCCCGGATCGCGCATGCCCTGTTCTATGTCCTCATGATCGGCCTGCCCGTGACGGGGTGGCTGGGGCTGCCGCACTTTCTGTGGGAGGAGCCGTCGCTCGCGGGGCTCACGGCCTTTGGCCTGGCAGTGCCGGTGGCGCCCGAACTCGGGGTGCCGGCCGGTGCATTGCACAACATTGGCAGCAAAGTGGCGATTGCCCTGCTCATTCTGCATGTCGCGGCCGCGCTCAAGCATCAGTTCATCAACCGCGACGAGGTGCTCGCGCGGATGCTGCCGGGTGCGCGGTGAAACCGGAACTCCGCATTGCCGCACAGCATGATCGTCAGTATGGTATGAGGTCACTGGATCATGTGCGACAGAGATGAACGATCTCAAATCCAACCCGACCGATTTCCGTCTGTCCGACCCGACGACCTTTGCCCGGAATATGGCGCAGGTCTTCGAACATGCGGCCAGGATTGCCTCGGCCCTGGCGGACAAAAGTGATGTCGCCAAGCAGGAACTCGAAACGCAGATCGTCCCTCTCGAGCAGGTGACCAAGACGCTGGGCGAGATCGCAAAGTCCTACATGAATGATCCGCAACGCCTCATGGACGCGCAGATGCAACTGTGGTCCGGCTACACCCAGCTCTGGCAGAACGCCTGGGCCAAGTTCCTCGGTCAGGACGTGCAGCCGGTGGCGCAGCCGGAGCGCGGCGACAAGCGCTTCAACGACAAGGACTGGCAGGAGAACGCGGTCTTCGACTTCATGAAGCAGTTCTACCTGATCTCGGCGCGTTGGGCGCAGGACCTGGTCAAGAACGCCGAAGGCGTCGACCCGCATACGCGCCGCAAGGCCAAATTCTATGTCGAGCAGATCGCCAACGCGCTGTCGCCGACCAATTTCGGCCTGACCAATCCGGAAGTCGTCAGGGCAACGCTTGCCAGCAATGGCGCCAATCTGATCGAGGGCCTCAAGCATCTCGAGGAGGATCTGAGCGCGGGCGGCGGGCGGCTGCGCATCCGGCAGGTGGACGGCACCGCCTTCGAAATCGGCAAGAACATCGCCACGACACCCGGCAAGGTGATCTTCCAGAACGACACGCTGCAGCTCATCCAGTACGCGCCCGCGACCGAGCAGGTTTTCGCCATTCCGCTGCTTATCGTGCCGCCATGGATCAACAAGTATTACATACTCGACCTCAATCCGAAGAAGTCATTCGTGCGCTGGGCGGTGGAACATGGCCTCACGGTGTTCGTGGTGTCATGGATCAACCCTGACGAGACGCAGTCGGACAAAACGTTCTCGGACTACATGCGGGACGGCTTTCTCGCCGCCGTACAGGCGGTACAGGACGCGACCGGGACCGACAAGGTCAATGCCATCGGTTACTGCGTCGGCGGTTCGCTGGTGGCGTCGTCGCTTGGCTACATGGCGGCGAAGGGCGACACGCGCATCAATGCCGTCACCTTCTTCACCACGCAGGTCGACTTCGAAAAGGCGGGCGACCTGCTCGTCTATGTCGACGACGAGCAGGTGCAGTGGATCGAGGAGCGCATGTCCGACCGGGGCTACCTCCCGGGGCGGCGCATGGCCGATGCCTTCAACCTGCTGCGCTCAAACGATCTCATCTGGTCTTATGTCGTCAACAACTACATGCTGGGTAAGGACCCGATAGCGTTCGACCTGCTGTACTGGAACGCCGATTCCACGCGCATGCCCGCCGGTGTCCATTCCTTCTACTTGCGCGAATGCTACCTCAACAACCGCCTGTCACAGGGCAGGATGGTGCTCGACAACGTGCGGATCGACCTGAAGAAGGTGACGGTACCGATCTACAACCTCGCGGCGCGCGAGGATCATATCGCGCCGCTCCCGTCGGTGTTCAGGCTGGGGCAGTTTTTCGGCGGCCCAACCAAGCTGGTCGTGGCGGGCTCCGGCCATATCGCGGGCGTTGTCAATCCGCCGTCGGCGCAGAAGTACCAGTATTGGACCAATGACAAGGGCGCCGAAACGCTCGAGGAGTGGCTCAAGGGCGCCACTGAACATCCGGGCTCCTGGTGGCCGGACTGGATCGCGTGGATGTCAAACAAGAGCGGCGAGAAAGTCCCGGCGCGAATTCCCGGCGAGGGCAAACTCAAGGCGATCGAAGATGCGCCCGGGAGCTATGTCCGGGTGCGGGCAGAATAGGTCTCAGCCGCGGTCGGCGATCCCCAGGCTTTGCATCTTGCCGCTGGCGTGCAGTTTCTGCCTGCGCGAAGAGACGAGGCCGGAATTGCCGCCGACCCAGGCCCATTCGCCCGACAGCTTGCCGTACTCCATCTTGGGACAGCGGTTCATGACCACCTTGAGGCCCTTCGCCTCGGCGAGCCGGGCGGCTTCGTCGTTTCGCACAGTCAGCTGCATCCAGATCACCTGGGGCCGAGGATCGAGGCGAAGCGCTTCGTGGGTCACGGCAAGGGCCGCGTCGCCGGCCCGGAAGATATCCACCATGTCGAGCGGGCGCGGCACTTCAGCGAGACTGGCATAGACTTTCTGGCCAAGTACTTCCCTGCCTGCCATTGCGGGGTTGACGGGGATGACGTCGTAGCCCTTGTCGAGGAGGTACTGGAGAACGAAGTGGGACGGCCTCACCTCGTTCGACGAAGCCCCGACCAGGGCAATGGTCTTCACGCTCCTCAGGATGCCCCTGATGTAGTCAGGGTCGTAACTGTCATGGTTCATGGCAGGCGGATCATGCCCTGTTCGTCGAGGGGAAAGAACGGGTTCCAGGCAACTTCCCATAGATGCCCGTCGGGATCGGCAAAATAGCCACTGTAGCCACCCCAGAAAACGTCTTCGGGCGCCTTGACCAGACTGGCACCGGCTGCCACTGCCTCCTTGATGACAGTGTCAACTTCCTCCCGCGAACGGACATTGTGGGCGAGCGCCATGCCGCGGAAAGCCGACGGGGGATCTGCCGGCAGATGCGCATCTGCGGCGAGAGCGGCATGTCCGAAAAGGCCCAGCAGCATGCCACCAGCCGGGAAAAAGGCGACGCTTTCATTGCCTGCCGTGGAGGCCCTGAAGCCCAGCCGTTCATAGAAGGCCCTGGAGACCGCAATATCCCTGACGCCCAGCGTGATCAGGCTCACCCGCGGTTCCATGCCTAGCGGTCCTCCCAGCGGGGCTGGCGCTTGGCAATGAAGGCGCCGATCCCCTCCTCCGCATCCCGCGCCAGCATGTTTTCGGTCATCACCTGTGCCGCATAGGCGTAGGCTTCGGCTACCGGCATTTCGACCTGATTGTAGAAGGCCTCCTTGCCGATCCGCACGGTGGCGCGCGATTTGGATGCAATCCGGCGGGCGAGATCAAGGGATGCTTCCGGAAGCTCGGCCGGCGGCACAACGCTGTTGACGAGGCCAAGGCGCAGGGCTTCGGCGGCTGTCACCGTGTCGCCGGTCAGCAACATGGCCATGGCGTTCTTGCGCGACAGGTTGCGGGACAGCGCCACCATCGGCGTCGAGCAGAACAAACCGATGTTGACGCCGGGCGTGCAGAAGGTTGCGTGGTCGGCAGCCACGGCCAGATCGCAGCTCGCGACCAACTGGCAACCTGCCGCACTGGCCATGCCCTGGACTTCGGCGATGACCGGCTTGGGATGGCGCATGATCGCCAGCATGAGATCGGAACATTGGCGAAAGATCGCGGCGAAATAGGCGGCGCCGCGATCGGGGTCATTGCGGCGGGCCGTGAGCTGTTTGAGATTGTGTCCGGACGAGAAGACGGGACCCGTTGCCGCGATGATTACGACCCGGCAGGCATTGTCCTGCGCCGCGCCCGCAAGGCCTGCTGCGAGTGCCGCCATCATCTCCTCGGACAGGGAATTGCGGCTGGACGGATCGTTGAGGGTCAGCCGGCAGATGCCGGCATCGGGAAAGGCTGTGTCAACGGGAGAATACATGCGGCGTCATTCTTCTTCAGCGAGAAGCTTCAGCTTCTCCTCATAGGCCGGGTCGGCTGCCATTTCGGCAATGACCTTGCGGTTGTTTTCGGAGGGAATCATCGCCCGGAGGCTCGAGATCATGCGGTCCTTCATGTCGTCGGCGATCGTGGCATCGCCTTCGATCTCCTTGATCTGAAGCTCAATCTCATGCGACTGGTCATCGCTCAATGCGGAATAAGCGAATCCCACCGAGGTAATGGCAGTGTTCCAGTCGGTTACGTTCGCAAAGCCGAAAGCCTTGATGTCTTCATCGAAGGCCTTGCCCTCCGGCGCCTGATCGACAAAATCCTGGAGGTTCTCAAACTCCTCAAGATTGGCGTCACGGTACTTGTCCTTGACGACGGCAAAGGCATCGACTGCCCGGTGTGCAAGGTCAACTGTGAGTTCGACCGTGGTTATGACCGGAATTTCGCCAAGGTTCGGCTCCTCGCTGTCATCCTCTTCGGAGGGCGGCGCCGGCTCGGACTGGGCAACCGGCGCTTGCAGGCTGCCGGCACCGGCGTCTTCCGCTACCGGCAGCCGCGACTGATCCTTGTCGATTGCGTGGGCCGGACCCGGCGCACCGTAGACACAGAACGCCATTACTCCACACAATGCCAGCAGACGATGCACCAGCGACACTCCCTGGGTTCAATCTAGTGCAATTTGCACGGCGGACCAAAGCCAAAGGGCAATAGAGCCGGCTTGTGTTGCGGGCCGGCAACAGCTACCGGTATTCTGTTACCACATAGCGGAAATGTCTATTTTTGCGGGGTCCGCTTGACATTGCCTGCTTGCAAGCCTAGACGAGCCGGCATCGAGCCGGGCGCGAGGCAGATCAGTCCTCGTGCCTTTTCATTGAGCCAGACACATCCGACCGGAACAGAAGATGAAGACCTATTCGGCGAAGGCCAAGGACATCGAGAAGAAGTGGGTGCTGATCGACGCTGACGGGCTGGTTGTCGGCCGCGCGGCCACGATCATCGCCAACCGCCTGCGTGGCAAGCACAAGCCGACTTTCACACCGCACATGGACTGCGGCGATCACGTCATCGTGGTCAATGCCGAGAAGGTGGTGTTCACCGGCAACAAGCGCAAGGACAAGACCTACTACTGGCACACGGGCTTCCCGGGCGGCATCAAGGAGCGCAAGGCGCACCAGATCCTCGATGGCAAGTTCCCCGAGCGGGTGCTCGAAGCGGCGGTCCGGCGCATGATCCCGGAGGGTCCGCTGCGCCGCCAGCAGATGACGCATCTGCGGATCTACAAGGGACCCGCGCATCCGCATGAGGCGCAGGCCCCCGAGAAGCTCGACATCAAATCCATGAACCCCAAGAACGCACTGCGAGATTCATAAGCCATGGCGGAAACCACGACTCTCTCAAACCTGGGCCAGGCCATCGGTGCGGCCGCAGCGCCGGCTGCGGCGCCGGCCCCGGCAAAGCCGAAGCTCGACAGCAAGGGGCGCGCCTATGCCACCGGGCGGCGCAAGGACGCCATCGCCCGTGTATGGGTGAAGCGCGGGGCCGGCAAAGTTACGGTGAACGGCAAGGCGCTTGACAGCTATTTCGCGCGGCCGGTGCTGCAGATGCTGGTGCGCCAGCCGGCGACAGCGGCCAACCGCCTGTCGGAGATCGATATCGACTGCACGGTGGTGGGCGGCGGGCTTTCCGGCCAGGCCGGGGCGGTGCGCCATGGCATTGCCCGGGCGCTGACCCATTTCGAGCCGGAACTCCGGCCGGTGCTCAAGAAAGGTGGCTTCCTCACCCGCGACAGCCGCACGGTCGAGCGCAAGAAGTACGGCCGCGCCAAGGCCCGGCGCAGCTTCCAGTTCTCGAAGCGCTAAGCATCAGGCGATTGGACAAGGCGGCCGGAGCCTGCTCCGGCCGCTTTACTTTGCCGGCCCATGTTCAGGGCTGTTCGTAGTCCGGCCCGGTGCGGACGTTGCGGACCCTCTCGCGATAGGAAATATAGACCGCGCAGGCGATGAGGATGGCAACACCGAGAAAGGTCCAGGCATCGGGAAAGTCGCCGAAGAACCACCAGCCGGCAGCAACCGCCATGATCATTTCGGCATAGGCCAGCGGCGCCAGCAAGGAGGCCTCGGCATGATCATAGGCCCGCACGATGAGGTAGTGGCCGAAATTGGCGATGAAGGCGAGCAGCAGGAAGAGCACCCATTGCCCGGCTGTCGGTGGCTGCCAGAAAAAGATGACGATCGCCGTGGTCAGGACGGCACCGATCAGATTGGTATGGAAGGTCGTCAGCATGGCGCTGGTACGATTGGAGATCTTGCGGGTCAGCAGCATGTAGATCGCCAGTGATGCACCCGCCGCCAGGGCGAGGAAGGCGCCCGGGTTGATCTCCTGCAAGCCCGGCCGGATGATGACCAGCGTGCCGATGAAGCCGATCACCACCGCCGACCACCGCCTGATGCCGACGGTTTCGCCGAGCATGACCGGCGACAGCAGGGTGACGATGAGCGGCTGCACGAAGAAGATCGCCAGGCAGTCGGCGATCGGCAGGAATTTCAGGCCCCAGAAGAAGAAGCCTGTGGCGGCGATCAGCAGGCTGGCGCGCAGGGTGTGGATGATCGGCAGGTCGGGGATCAGGGCCCGGGCGCCGGCGAGGCGGAGAGCGAAGGGCAAGGTGATGCACATGCCGAGGAACAGCCTTGCCCAGACGATCTGGACAATGGGAACGCCCTGCTGGCCCAGAAACTTGGCCACCACGTCGAGAAACGGCAGGATTGCCATGGCCGCAAGCATCAGCAGGATGCCTGCCAAGGGCGAGCTTTGGCCGGATGCGAGAGGCTTCATGGAACGGTGTGCGAAGGACGAAAGAGAGAATCAAGCTAGTATCATGTCCACCCGGGGCTGAATATGAAAACCGCTTGGAAATCCGCCCGCTTGCGAGGCCCGCACCTTGGCTTGTGCCTGTTGCGCCTGGCCGGCGCCGCAATCGGCGGCATGTCCCTCGCCGGATTCGCGCCAGAGAGAGAGGATGTGGCGGGCTGGTCATTCGTCGTCTCCAAGGACACTGCGGCGGGAGTCGAGACTGTCACCGCACCGGTGCGTGATGGCTTGACGGCAATCGGATTCACACTGGCACCAGGCAACTGCGCCGCAAGCGACTGTGGCCAGGACCGCGAGAGGCTGGAACTCAAGCAGCGGGAGTACCAGCGCGAGGGTGAGCGCTGGTGGTACGGCTGGTCATTCCGGCTGGCCGGCGATTTTCCGCCGATCTGGCCGGCGCGGGTGTTTCTCGGGCAGTTTCACCAGGAGAACGGGCCGCCTGCCCTGCTGTTCAGTCTCGAGCCGCGCGGCCTTGTGCTGGAATCGCGTTTCACCGCGGGCAGGAAGCCGGTGCTTATTCCGGCAGAGGAATTGCCAGGGCGCTGGCATGACATCGTTATGGAGGTCAAGTGGTCGCGCACCAAGGGCCATGTTCTGGTCAAGGTCGATGGCGAGGTGCGCGTCGACAGCGGACAGCCGACCCTGTCGGCGGATAAAGTCTACTTCAAGTTCGGCATCTATCGGGCCCATCTCGACCGCGTGGGCGGCAAGGTGCCAGTGCAGCGGGTCACCTATGACAGGCTCCGGCGCGGCAAGACGGAGGAGAGCGTCACGCGATGACGGGCTTGCGCCCGGTGTCGGGCCGTGACGCTTCCAGGCCAATCCGCACATACTGCACGCTACGCAGGCCGGCTTGGTGCAGCTCGGCCGAAAGCTGCGAGACGTCCAGCGCCCGGCCGGCGGCGGCCAGGATGACTGCCGCTTGGGCAAAGCGCGCGAGGGCACGGCGGTTGGCATCGAGGTTGCCGAGATTGATGATCACCGCATCGTAGCTCTGCTCCAGTGTCTTCAGGATGGCGTCCATGCGGTTGGTCGAAAAATACTGGGCGGCAAATTCGATGCTGCGGCCGGCGCGCAGGATATGCACCGCCGATGCGCCATCGGTGGTGATGAGTTCGGCGAACTTGGAATCGCCGACGAGCATCTCGGCAAGGCCGCCGCCGGGAGACAGGCCGGCGACCGGTTCGACTTGCTGGCCGGGCGGTGCCGCGTCGAGGATGATCACGCGCTGAGCCTGCATGCCCGTGGCGCGCGCCAGGGCAACAGCGGCGGCGGCGGAGTCGAGGTCGGCGCCATCGACCGCAGCGACCGCGATGGTCCGGACACCCATCGCCTGGCGCACGGAGCTTGCCCACGAGGAAATCGTCTTGAAGGCAGAGGCGTAAGGACCGTTCGGCGTCGCCATGATCTCGAAGGCGCGCAGGATGGCCGCCTCACCGTCGGGAATTGGCGGGACCTGGCAAAGCGCCGGCAAAAGTTCCCGCGTGGAGTCGGGGGGCGGCGGTGGCCCCACAGGCGGCTGGGACGGAGCGGCCGCTGCCGGTTCGGGCGGCGGCGGCGGCGCGGCGGGCACAGCAGGCGGTGTCATGACCGGCGGGGGCGCCGCCGTGAGGTTTGCCGGCACCGCCGACGGCGGGATCTGGGCCGGAACATCGAGGCTGCTTGCCGCCTTCATGATCTCCAGCAGGAAGGCGAGGCCCAGCCCGATGATGAGGCCGCCGACAATCGCCAGGATGATGGTCGGACCGGTGCGCGGGTAGGTCGGCGACGCGGGTACGCTGGCCCGCTGGATGATGCGCGCCATGCCGGGCTGGGCCGCCAGACTGTCTCGGGCACTGGCGTCGGTGTAGCGGTTCAGCAGCGCTTCAAGGATCTCGCGATTGGCGGCGGCCTCGCGCTCGAGTTCGCGCAGTTTCACTTCGTCAATGTTGGCATCCGAGGCCTGGGCCTTGGCGGCGTTGAGACTGGCACGGAGGGTCGCTTCGCGGGTCTGGGCGATGGCGGCCTGTTCCTCAAGCCCCTGGACGATCTTCAGGGCTTCGCCGCGAATCTGGCGGTCGAGATCGCGGATCTCGGTATTGACGGCAATGATCTTCGGGTGGTTCGGCAGATAGGTCACCGAGAGTTCCGAGGCCTGGCGGCGCAGCGCCACCTGCTGTTCACGCAGGCGCTGGATGAGGTTCGAGGCCAGCACCTCGGCCGAGGAATCGACATTGCCTCTGGCGGCGAGTGCATCGCGGATCGACTTGGCCTTGGCCTGGGCCTCGGCGCGCTGGGCGGCCGCCTGAATGATCTGCGAATTCAGCTCCGACAGCGCCTCGTTGCTCAGCGTCGTCTCCCTGCCCTTCAGCAGACCTGCCTGGGCGCGAAACTGTTCGGCGGCGCGCTCGGACTCGACCACTTTCTGGCGGAGCGACTCGATCTGGTCGGCGAGCCATTCCCTGGCGCGGCTGGTCGGTTCCGACTGTGCCTCACGGGTCGAGGTGACGTAAATTTCCGAAAGGGCGTTGGCGACTTCGGCGGCGGTCGCCGGGTCCACCGATTCATAGGCGATGGCAATGACGTTCGATTGCGGGATACGATAGACCGCCAGCATGCTGTTGTAGCGGTTGAGGGCCCGCTGCTCCGGCGTCATGCGGCGCGGGTCCGGCTTGAAGCCGATATTGATCAGGAGGCTGCTGATTTTGCCGATGCCATCGGCGAGCGAGTCAAACTCCCGGCGCTCGGTGAGCTTCAGGGCTTCGATCACCCGTTCGCCCAGGTCATGCGAGGTCATGACCGCGATCTGGCTTGTGATGTCGGCGTCGGTGATTTCGCGGCGGCCCACGGGATCGGCCGCCTGAAGGCGCTGATAGGGCGTTTCGAGGTTCTCGATCAGCACCTTGGCTTCGGTGGTATAGCGGGGCTTGGCAGTCAGCACGAAGCCGAGAGCGATGAGGAAGGTGGTCAGCGTCAGCGCCAGAACCATCAGCTTGCGGCGCCAGATGCCGCGCAGGACATCGGCGATGCTGATGGCAATATTCGCCGGGGCGGCGGGATGGGCTGGAGCGGTCATGGTGGCGCTATGGTTAAGGAAACCTTGTCGTTTCGGCACACATTGCAGTTCCCGAGTAACCAATCAATTAACATTAACGTTTGCCCATCCCGTCTTGGGCCAGCGGCACGCCGCCGCTTAAGCCCTTGCTAACCATAAGCCGTTTACGGTCGCCGCCTACTTCATCACTGTGCAGGTTTTTTTCAAGCCGGGACTCATCGAAGTGCGTAAGCGTGTCATTCTCCTTGCAGCAGCGGCATTGATGCTGTCCGGCTGCGCCGAGACCTGGGAGTCAAATCCGCCGGGCGCGGCGCCGGGCGGGATGGGTCTGGCGCGCGATGGCGCAATCGTGGAGGGTCCCGACGCAGTCGCCAGCGTCAGAATGCTCCCGGCCCACAATGCCAGGGGACCACTGCCGCCCTACGGCAGCCGGGGCGAAGCGGCGGCCTACGAGTACGGCCACGGTTACAATGTCGGCAGCGGCGACAGGCTCACCATCAAGGTGGCGGGTGAGGCGGAGCTCAGCGGCGACTACCTGGTGGATGGCTCCGGCAACATCTCGATGCCCTATGTGCAAAACCTGCCGGTGGCCGGCAAGACTACGGCCGAGATCGAGCACCTGATCGTCATGCGGCT
Organism: uncultured Rhizobiaceae bacterium; assembly: GCA_964543235.1. Taxonomy (GTDB): domain Bacteria; phylum Pseudomonadota; class Alphaproteobacteria; order Rhizobiales; family Aestuariivirgaceae; genus JANMMJ01. Next base: position 14,999 of record CAZIXE010000041.1, read on the forward strand.
CAAGAACGGCTTCCTGCGCGATCCCAAGGTGTCGGTGCAGGCTACAACGCTGCGGCCGTTCTTCATTCTCGGCGAAGTGACGACCGCCGGCAGTTTCGGCTACCAGCCCGGCATGACGGTGCAGAACGCGGTGGCCATCGCCGGAGGCTATTCGGCGCGGGCCGATCAGGGCGAAGTCCTGCTCACGCGGCGCACTGCCGATGGCACGGCAACTTACAAGGTTCCGGTCACCACCCAGCTTTATCCGGGTGATATCGTCTACGTCCGCGAGCGCTGGTTCTGACCGCGGCGGCGATGCGCAAGCTCTCGGTGCAGATCGTGTTCCGGACGCCGGTCGGTGGCCTGTTCCGGCATGTGCGCGATCTGGCGCGCGGCCTCCATGAGGCGGGCCATCGCGCCGGTATCATCTGCGATTCCGAAACCGGCGGCGAGCTGGCTGCCCAGCAACTCCGGGCCCTGGCGCCGTACTGTGCTCTTGGCGTCGAGAGGCTGCCGGTATCGCGCACGCCGGGCCTTGGCGACTGGGCGGCGGCACGGCAGATCGCCCGCCTGGCCGGCCGGAACCGGCCCGATATAATCCACGGCCATGGCGCCAAGGGTGGTCTCTACGCGCGGCTTGCCGGGCGCCTGCTCGGCGTGCCTTCGCTCTATGTGCCGCATGGCGGCAGCCTGCACTATTCGTGGACGGATCCCGCCGGTGCGGTGTTTCTCGCTAGCGAGAAGATGCTGCGGCCGCTCAGCGGCGGCCTGCATTTTGTCTGCGCCTTCGAGAAAGAAACGTTTGCGGCGAAGATCGGCCTGGGCCGCACGCCCAGCCGGGTGATCCACAACGGGCTGTGGCCCGAGGAATTCACACCCGTCGTTCCTGCGCCGGATGCAAGCGACGTCGTCTTCATCGGCGAACTCCGCTTCCTCAAGGGTGTCGATGTGCTGCTCCGGGCCGTCGACCTGGCCCGGCGGTCGCGGCGCATCACCGCGACCATCGTCGGCGAAGGGCCAGACCGCAGCGCCTTCGAGTCCCTGGCCCGCGATCTTGACCTAGCAGCACAGGTTAACTTTGCCGGTGCCCTGCCGGCGCGCACGGCTCTTACCCGCGGCCGGGTGTTCGTCATGCCCTCGCGGGCAGAGTCCTTGCCCTACGTCGTTCTGGAAGCCGCGGCAGCGCAGATGCCGCTGATAGCCAGCGCCGTGGGCGGCATCGGCGAGGTCATCCCCGCGGAGTGGCTGGTGCCACCGGATGACGCCGATGCTCTGGCGGCCCGCATGCTGGGCATGCTTGACTCACCAAGAAAAGCACCGCTCAGCCGCGAAATGACCGCACATCTCGACTGTCGCAGGATGGTTCGGGAAATTGTTGAGTTCTACGCTGAATTGTCCTAAAACGCGCCACGGCGTTAACTATTCATTAACTGACGTCAATCTGCTTCGCTGATTGCTTGTCGGCATCAAACCGGCCGGCAGCAGCGGTCTGTGTGCGTTTCAATTTACGGCGAAAGAACAAGCAATGCGTCAAGACCGGGGTATTCTTGACAGTGCGTTGACTGCTGGACCACTGTCTTTACTGTCTCACAGCAAGTTTCCAATCATTTCGAAAGACCTGCTCAATTCAGCTCCACTGATCTCGAGCCAGGTTCTATCGTCACTGGTGCGGGCGGGCGAAGGCCTGCTGGTGTTTCTCACTGGACTCATCGTCTGGACATCCTATGTGCCGTGGGCGGCGACCTCTGCCTATTACCTGCCTGTCCTGAGTGTGATGAGCCTCGGGGTTCCGGCACTGCTGCATCTCCTGGGCCTCTACAAGTTGGCCGCGCTGCAGCGAACGCTGGCGCAGGTTCCGCGCCTGTCGCTCGCCTGGATCGCGGTCTTCGGCGTCATGGCGATGGGTCTGTTCTTCACGAAGTTCGGCGCGGAATATTCCCGGGTATGGTTCGCAACGTGGTACGGCCTGGGGTTTGTGGTGCTCGTTGCCTACCGGGTTTGCGTCGCCGCAGTGGTAAGGCATTGGAACCGGAACGGACAGCTGTCGCGGCGCGCCGTCCTGGTGGGCGGAGGGGCGCCCGCGGAGGAGCTTCTGCGCGCCATCCGGCGTTCCAAGGACAATGACGTCAGGGTGGTGGGTATCTTCGACGACCGCGACGACGAGCGCTCGCCACGGATGGTGGCCAACGTCCCCAAGCTAGGCACCATCGAACAACTCGTCCCCTTCGTGCGGCGGACCCGTGTAGATCTGGTGCTGGTCACCTTCCCGCAATCGGCGGAAAACCGGCTGTTGCAAGTATTGCGGCGGCTGTGGATCCTGCCGGTCGATATCCGCATCAGCGCGCACAACCAGCGCCTGCGCTTCCGCCCGCGGGCCTATTCCTACATCGGCAATGTGCCGTTCCTCGATGTCTTCGACAAGCCGCTGACCGACTGGGGCGCGGTGCTGAAGGCCGCCGAGGACAAGGTCCTGGCTGCTATCGCGCTTATGGTCCTGGCACCGGCCATGCTCGCCATCGCGCTGGCCATCAAGCTTAACAGCAAGGGGCCGGTGCTGTTCCGGCAGAAGCGTTACGGCTTCAATAACGAGCTGATCGAGGTTCTGAAGTTCCGTTCGATGTACGCCGACATGACTGACAGGAATGCTTCGCGACTTGTCACCAAGGGCGATCCGCGTGTCACCAGGGTCGGCGCGTTCATCCGCAAAACCAGTCTCGATGAGCTGCCACAGCTCATCAATGTGCTGAAGGGCGACCTGTCGCTGGTGGGCCCGCGGCCGCATGCAACGTTGGCCAAGGCCGAGGACAAGCTTTACGATGATGTGGTTGAGGAGTATTTCGCCCGGCACAAAGTCAAACCGGGAATCACCGGCTGGGCCCAGATCAACGGCTGGCGCGGGGAAACGGACACCGCCGAAAAAATCCAGCGGAGAGTAGAGCATGATCTCTATTACATCGAGAACTGGTCGTTCTTCATGGACCTCTATATTCTCATGCGCACGCCGTTTGCCCTGCTGAATACGGAGAACGCTTATTGAGCATCAGCCAGACTGCCGCTCTCTCCCGGCCCGGCCTCATGCTGGACCGGATCCAGAAGGGGTTGCTGTGGCTGATGTTCGCGATGGGCTGGCTTGTGATCATCGAGCCGTCGCCATCCGACCTCCTGTTCGTGCCGGTCGTGGTGGTCTTCCTGTTCTCGGGGTTGGTCATCCATGCGACCGCCGCCCCGCTGATCCTGTTCCTGCTGCTCTACAATCTCGGCGGCTTCATCAGCTATCTCGAAGTCTCCAACCAGACGAAGGCCTCGCTGTTCGTGATCACGTCGTTCTACATGGCGACGGTGGCGATGTTCCTTTCCTTCGTGGTTCCCGCCGATCCGATCGGGCGCATGCGGATCATCCGCAACGCCTGGATCATCGCCGCGGTTATTGCCGCCACCAACGGCATGATCGGCTATTTCAACGTCTTCGGCATGGGTGCAGCCTGGGCGCCGATCTGGCGCGCCCAGGGCACGTTCAAGGATCCGAACGTGCTGTCGACCTTTCTCATCCCGCCGGCGATCTTCCTCATCCAGGGCTTCCTGCTGGGGACGCAGCGCTGGAAACTGGTGTCGCTGGCGTCGCTGTTCATCATCCTCGCAGGTCTGTTCCTGGCGTTTTCTCGCGGCGCATGGCTGAACTTCCTTCTCTGCGCGACACTGCTCGTGATGGTGACGTTCATTGTGGCCGAACAAAAGCAGCTGCGCACGCGGATCATCATCCTGGTTATCCTCGGTGTCATTGCGGGGGTGATCCTGCTCACGGCACTCCTGTCAATTCCGCAGGTGCGCGACCTGTTCCTGATGCGCGCCAGCCTGGTCCAGCAGTATGACGCCGGCGAAACCGGGCGATTCGGCAATCAGCTGCGCAGCATTCCCCTGCTGCTCGAACACCCGTTCGGGTTCGGGCCGACCCTGTTCCGCGACATATTCGGACAGGATCCGCACAACGTGTACATGAATGGCTTTGCCTCCTACGGCTGGCTCGGCGGGTTCTCCTATATCGTCCTCTGTCTCAGCACCATCGCGGTGGGCTGGAAGATCATGTTCACGCGCACGCCGTGGCAGCATATCAGCATCGCCGTGTTCCTGCCGCTGCTCACGACCATGCTGCAGGGCGTACAGATCGACACCGATCACTGGCGGCACTTCTATGCTCTGCTGGGGCTCACCTGGGGCCTCTACGGGGCCACAGTGCTGCATGTGCGGCAGGTGAGGCTGACCGGGCAGGCACCGCCGCTTGCCGGAATTCCATCATCGCAACAGGGACTTGGGCGGGCAGAGTAGAATGGTCGGAGCGACTGGATTCGAACCAGCGACCCCTACCCCCCCAGAGTAGTGCGCTACCGGGCTGCGCTACGCTCCGACGTGGCGGGGGTATAACACCGGCTTTCCGGGGAGTAAAAGCAAAAACTCAATCGGCTCCGAGGAGCTTGCGGGCCTGGCCCAGATCGACGAGCGCGGCCTTGAGAGAACCTAGCTGGCCCTCGCTGAGTTTGTAGATGGGCGGCGGCGGATCGTTGAGATCGGCGCCACGCGCCCTGGCCGGCGGTGCCTTGCCGACCGGCGGCGCCGAGCGGACGATGCGGGGTGCCGGCTTGGCCTTGCCCGGCCGTGGCACGCCATCGAGTTCAAGATCATGGGCGTCGCGCTTGCGGGCGGCAATTTCGCCACGCCCGATGCCGCCCACATAGGCTGCGCCCTCCTCGCGGAGAATGCGTTGTACGCCCTTGATGGTGTAGCCTTCGCCATAGAGCAACTTGCGGATGCCATGCAGGAGATCGACATCGCCGGGACGGTAGAAACGGCGGCCGCCGCCGCGCTTCATCGGCTTGATCTGGGCGAAGCGTGTCTCCCAGAAGCGCAGGACATGCTGCGGAACATCGAGTTCGGTGGCGACCTCGCTGATCGTCCGGAAAGCCTCAGGCGCCTTTTCCAAAGTCCTTCTCCGCCGTCACAGCCAGCGGCGCTGGCTCAATCTTCACTTCCGCCTTCCAGGCCGTTCACCAGGTTCTTCATGACCTGGCTCGGCCGGAAGACCAGAACCCGTCTCGGGGTAATCGGGACTTCCTCACCGGTCTTCGGATTGCGGCCGATGCGACCGCGCTTGCTGCGCACCATGAATGTGCCGAATGACGAGAGTTTGACGTTCTCACCCGCGACCAGGGCCTCGGAAACTGTGTCGAGGATCGACTTGACCAGGTCGGCGGATTCGGTTCGTGACAGGCCGATCTGGCGGTGTACCGCTTCACTGAGGTCCGCCCGCGTCAGTGTTTTGCCCGCCATGAGATCCCCTCGCCTCTAGACGTGCAAGCTTTAACGCGAATGGCGGGGCGCGGTCAACACAAAGTCTTGTGCGCTCTCAAAGACTTAGACGATGTGTCACCAGCGCACCAGGGCGGCCCCCCAGGTGAAGCCGCCGCCCATCGCCTCCATCAGGACCAGATTGCCCGGCTTGATGCGGCCGTCGCTGACAGCGCTATTGAGAGCCAGCGGAATGGAGGCGGCGGATGTGTTGCCGTGCTTGTCAAGGGTCATGACCACGCGCTCGTCAGGCACGCCGATCTTGCGGGCGGTACCTTCGAGAATGCGCCGGTTGGCCTGGTGCGGCACGAACCAGTCGATGTCGGAAGGCTTCAGTCCGGCCTCTGCGATGGTGTTCTCCATGACATCGGCGATGTTGACGACGGCATGCTTGAAGACCTCGCGGCCTTCCATGCGAAGATGGCCCACGGTCTGCGTGGCCGACGGTCCGCCATCAACGAAGAGCTTGTCGCGGTAGCGACCGTCGGAGCGGAGCTGAGTGTGGAGGATGCCGCGGTCCGTGCTGGTGCCATTGCCTTCGCCGGCCTTTAGGACCACGGCACCAGCGCCATCGCCGAACAGCACGCAAGTGCTGCGGTCGCTCCAGTCTAGGATGCGCGAAAAAGTCTCGGCGCCGATGACCAGCGCACAACGGCACTGCCCGCAGCGGATGAAGTTGTCGGCGGTGGCGAGCGCATAGACAAAGCCCGAGCAGACCGCCTGGAGATCGAAGGCGGCACCATGGGCGATGCCAAGCTGGGCCTGTACGGTGGTAGCGGTCGCTGGGAAGGTCAGGTCGGGCGTCGAGGTTGCCAGGACAATGAGGTCGACATCGGTGGCCGGAACACCGGCGGCGGCGAGGGCTGCACGCGCGGCTTCTCGCGCGAGATCGGAGGTCTTCTCGCCATCGGCGGCGATGCGGCGTTCGCGGATGCCGGTGCGTTCGACAATCCATTCGTCGCTGGTCTCGACGATGCGGGCGAGGTCGGCATTGGTCATGACCCTTTGGGGGAGGTAGGCCCCCGAACCGATGATCACGGAGCGGCGCATGGGTGCTTTATGCTTCTTTCCGGGCCCGGCTGAATTCAATGACCGCGGCGCTGTGGCCCGCCATGAGGCGGTTCTTCTCGGCGATGTCATGGGCAATCTTGGCAGTGAGCTCGTTGCGCGCCATGTCGATCGCCACGTCGATCGCCGTGGCGAAGCCCAGCGCGTCGGTGCCACCGTGGCTCTTCACGACGACGCCATTGAGGCCGAGAAATACGCCGCCATTGTGTTTGCGCGGATCCATACGATCACGCAGCATGGCAAATGCACCCGAGGCCAGGGCGGCGCCGAGCCGGGAAATCAGGGTGCGGTTGAGGGCGAGTTTCAGGTAGGTGGTGAGCTGCTTGGCCGTACCTTCGGCAGTCTTGAGGGCGATGTTGCCGGTGAACCCCTCGGTCACCACCACATCGACGGTGCCCTTGCCGATGTCATCGCCTTCCACGAAACCGCAGTACTCGATCGGCAATTTCGACTCGCGCAGCATCTGGCCGGCTTCCTTGACCTGCTCGACGCCCTTGATCTCCTCGACGCCGATATTGAGCAGGCCGACGGTCGGCCGCTCGAGCCCGAACATGGCGCGGGCCATGGCCTCGCCCATGATGGCAAACTCGACCAGTTCGATGGCATCGGCGCCGATCGTCGCGCCGACATCGAGCACGATGCTCTCGCCGCGCAGCGTCGGCCATACCGCGGCAATGGCCGGGCGTGAGATGCCCGGCAGGGTCTTGAGCAGGAAGCGGGACATGGCCATCAGGGCGCCGGTATTGCCGGCCGACACGGTGGCCTGGGCTTCGCCGTCCTTCACCGCCTGGATCGCCTGCCACATGCTGCTCTTGCCGCGGCCGTGCCGGAGCGCCTTGCTCGGCTTGTCGTCCATGGCGATCCACACATCGGTATGGCGCACTTCCGCCTTTGCGGCAAGCTTCGGCAGCCTGGCCAGAATCGGCTCGATCCGGCGGCAGTCGCCATACAGCAGGAAGCGGTATTCGGGATGGCGGATGGCGGCCAGCTCGGCGCCCGGCAACACCATGTCCGGTCCCAGATCGCCGCCCATCGCGTCGAGGGATATCATCGGATGTGCGGTCATGCTTTCGGGTTTGCCTCGGGTGACACGGTCTCGGGCACAGGGCTAGGGTGACGGGGCACCATAGACAACAGCATCGGCAAAACCAACGAAAACATCAGCGGCGCCGGGGACCGCCCCGGAGCCGGGCAAGTTCCGCAAAGGGTGTCCGGCTTTCGCCCCTGTCGCTGCCGCCCCCACTGCTGACAGGACTGAATGCCACGCCGGGCTTGCGCGGATAGGGGTCAATGGCCAGCGCCAGAGACTCGCCCACCAGTTCACCGAGGTCGATTTCACCGTCGCGGATGAGATCGACATCCTCATCGGCTGCTTCCTGGTCATCGCCATGAAATGCGGTTGCAGGCAGAAAGAATCTCTCAATTTCGACGTGCATCTCGGTGTCGAATTCCTCGAGCGTCACCACGCAGGTCTGGGTCACGCGGGCCCTGACCGCGCCATGCACCCGCAGGCCCTTGCCACGGGCCGGCTCGATCACAAGGCTTGCGGTCAGGGCGTGCAGTGCCGGGACGCCGAGCCTGGCGGCGAGCCGTGTACATTCCTCGGCATCTGCCGCGATCCGTTCCTCGCAGCCGGCAGCCGGCACCCGGTCGGCACGCAGCGGCCGCGACAGTTCTGGCGGAGGGGCGCGCATCAGGGCTCCGGAAAACTGACCTCGCCGGCCAGCATGCGCTGCGGCAACTGTGCGCGCAAGCCGGCATCGGCCCGGCGCAGATAGGCGGCAAGACTTGCGACGCCGGATGGCGGCGCGGCGCCCGGCCAGATATTGCGGGCGAGGGCGGCGGCCAGGGCCTCGCCGTCGGCGTCGAGGGCCTCGCCATAGGCGCGCAGGCGGCCGTAGAAGACCTCGGCCATGCGTCGTACCTTCTTGCCAACCGACAGGTCGCCGGTGCCCATTTCACGGAGCGAGCGGTCCATGTCGCGGAAGAACTCGTCGATCAGGTCCTGGCAGAAGCCCTGCTTTGACTGAGGGGCAGCAGCGGCGGCGGTGCGCAGCACCAGGATCGTGTGCAGGGCGATCATCTCGAAGCGGCCGTCGAGCGTGTCAGGCACATCATGGCCGGCATAGAGCCGCGGGTGCCGCGCGGCGGCCACAATCGCCTCATAAACGGCTCGTTCAGGTTTCTGCGGCAACCATCGCCGCAATGCGCGTGCCAGGGTCATCGGGGACCTCCGGTGGCGCCGGGCGGCACGGTTGCAGGGGATATGTTCAGGGTCTGCATGCATTCACTTTCAAAAACCATGGCCGGCGCGCTCATGGGCTGCGCGCTCCTCCTCGCCGCTGCCTGCACCCCAACTGTCGATCACCGTGGCTATCTGGCCAAGCCCGGCAGCTTCGACCAGATCCAGAACGGCATGAGCAAGGAACAGGTCGAAGGCATATTGGGTTCGCCCTCGACCACCGCAAGCATCAACTATCAGGGCGACAGCTACTACTACATTTCAAGCGTTACGGAACAGAAGGCTTTTCTGAAACCGAAGGAGCTCAGCCGCGAGGTCATAGTCATCCGTTTCGACCAGAACGACCAGGTCTCCAGTTTCGCACAGTACGGGCTTGAGGACGGGCGCATCATCGATCTCAACACCCGCGAGACGCCAACCAAGGGCCGCGAATACACTTTCCTGCAGCAGTTCTTCGGTTCCGTCGGCAAGCCAGGCGGCACGGCTGTGCGGCCAACATCGCCAACCGCAGGTCCGGGGTCGGGCGGCGGCTTCTGATCGCCGCTGCCCGGCATTGCCGGCTGACGCAGGCTTTGGCATCCTCGCCGTCACGAGGTTTGGGGGCACATGATCGATCATCTCGTCTGGTATTGCGGCGACCTTGCGCAAGGGCTCGGGCAGATCGCCGGCTTTGCCGATGTGCCACCGGTGGCGGGCGGCAGCCATCCGGGCGAGGGCACGGCCAATGCGCTGCTGTCGCTGGGACCCGTCACCTATCTGGAAATCCTGGGACGCGATCCGGCCCAGCCGCCAGGCGCCATCGACCCTGCCATTGCGGCCCTGACCGGCACCGGCCTCTACCACTGGGCGGTCGGTGGCCTGAACCCTGCTGACCTGCAGCGCCGCGCGGCGGCGGCGGGGCTGCGGTGCAGCGCCCCGGCCAGCGGTGGGCGCGTGACGCCCGGCGGCCAGGAACTACGCTGGACCTGCTGGGGGCTCCGTGATCACGGGTTCGGGGCGCTGGTGCCGTTCTTCATCGACTGGCACGGCACGCCGCATCCTGCCACCACAGCGCCGCGGGGCGCTCGGCTTGCCAGTTTCGAGGTGTTCAGCCCCCGCGCCGGCGATCTCCAGGCCATCTTCGATGCGCTGGGGCTTTCGCTGCGCGTCACCGTCCGAGCCGGCGCGGGGTTTGCGGCGACGCTCGCCAGCGGGCGCGGCAGGCTGCAGCTTCATTCCTTCGATCCCGTGCCGTCGGGCTACATCATCTGAGAGGCGTCATGGGCAGATTGCAAGGCAAACGCGTCATCATCACCGGCGGCTCGACCGGCATCGGCGCGGCCACGGCGCGGCGCTTTCTGGTCGAGGGGGCGCGTGTCAGTGTCTGGTGCCGGAACCCCGACAATGCCCGCGCTATCCGGGAGGAACTCCCTGCCCTTGCCGGCGTCGAGGTGGCCGATGTTGCCGATCCTGCCATGGTAGGCCGCGCCTTCGAGGCGGCGCTGGTCAGGCTCGGCGGCCTCGATGTGCTGATTTGCAATGCCGGCATTTCGATCCGCAAACCCTTCGTCGACATAACCCATACGGATTTCGACCGCGTCATGCGGGTCAATGTGCATGGCGTGTTCTATCCCAGCCAGCTTGCCGCCCGGCACATGCTGGCGCAGGAGACGGGCGGTGTCATCCTCATCACTGCCTCGACGGCGGGCGTTCTCGCCTACCGCCACTATGCCGATTACAACGCCAGCAAGGGTGCGGTGATTTCGCTGATGCGCAGCATGGCGCTGGAACTCGCGCCCCGGGTGCGCGTCAATGCCGTCAATCCCGGCTACACCAGCACGCCGATGCAGGATGCCGAATACAGCGCCGACATGTTGGCGGCGGTGAACCGGATCATTCCCATGGGACGGCACGGCCGCCCCGAGGAAGTGGCGGCGCTCTTTGTCTATCTTGCCTCGGACGAGGCGGCCTATGCCTCGGGTGCGGTCTTCACGCTGGATGGCGCCGAGAGCATCGCGTCGGGCGCCGCGACGCTGTGACGGGGCCACGCGGGGCGGGCAAACGCCGTCGCCTTGACCGGCATCAAACCGGCGCGGGTGCGGCTGTGAGAAGCTACATGAGTTACCAGCCGCCACGAGGGAGGACCCCGCCATGCGCAAAGCCGCCGCGATTGCCGGTTGTGTGGGCATCGTCTGCCTTGCTTTCGCTCCGGCCATGGCGGCCGATGTCCAGAATGGCAAGAAGATTGCGGCGGAGCGGTGTGCGCGCTGCCACAACATCGAGGCAGGCGGCGCCTTCAAGCAGCGGCCGCCCAGCTTCCAGGCAATCGCCATCTATCGCAACGCCGACGACATCTGGGGCCGCATCATCGCGCCCAGCCCGCATGCCGGCATGCCCGAGGTGATCTGGGACATCGACCCCGACCATGTGCAGGACATCGTCGCCTACATCACCTCACTTGACACGGCAACGGGGCAGGCGCCGTAGCCGCTATTCCTTCTTGTCGGCGGGCTTAGCCTGGAGCAGGCCGTAGTTCTTGTCGCCGAGCCTGTCGAGGAGACCGAGTTCGGTCTCGATGAAGTCGATGTGGCCCTCCTCGTCTTCGAGCAGCGACTTGAAGAGCTCCATTGAGGCGTAGTCCTTGGCATCGCGGCAGACGTCATAGGCTTCGCGATAAAGTTCGCGGGCGCTGTATTCGGCCTTGAGATCGCTCTCCAGCACCTCCCTGATGTTCTGGCCGATGAGCAACGGATCGAGCGTCTGCAGGTTGGGATGGCCCTCGAGAAAGACAATGCGGGCGATCAGCTTGTCGGCATGCTGCATTTCCTCGAGCGATTCCTCGCGTTCCTTGCTGGCGTAACGGGCATAGCCCCAATCCTCGAGGAGACGGTAGTGCAGCCAGTACTGGCTGACCGCCGTCAGTTCATGGCGCAACGCCTTGTTGAGATACTCGATGACCTTCTTGTCGCCCTTCATGACTGCTCACCTCCGCCTTGCATGCCGGCGAGGCTAGCAGCAATCGGAGCGCATTCAAGTGGTTGCGTCAGCCGGCCAGTTCGAATTCGTCGAGCACTTCAACGATGAGGTCGGCGACGCGCGGCATGCAGCAGCCGCATTGCGGACGGGCACCGCAGGCCCGGAACAGGGTGCCGGGGGTCACGATGGCATAGGGATCGGTGTCGCAGAGTTCGGCGGCGGCCTTGCGCAGCTCGCCACAGGTAATGACGTTGCAGTGGCAGACGATCATGGTCGATCCTTGCCGGGGGACTGCGGTGCAGCGGCGGCGCGCTGGCGGGCCAGGCGTTCGTTTTCGCGCAGCAGGGCCACCAGCCGGTGCTTGCGCCGCGCGGATGTGGCGAGGCCGCTGGCGTTCATCCCGGCGCGGATCTGCCAGTTATAGAGTGTGGTGTCGCTGACCCCGAGACGGCGCGCCACCTCATGCATGGGCAGACCCTTCTCGCGGAGCTCCGCCATGAGGCGAAGTTTCACTGCGATCTCTTTCTCGGAATAGCGCCGCGCCGCCCCTCCGCGTCCGCGGCCAGAGCGAGGCAACAGGGGCTTGTCGTCCGTCGCCATTGCGGTCTCCCTCACAGGCGCAAAGCCAGGGCCGCCGCCGCGCCCACTGTCAGGCAGGATGCCATGACCAGATCAACGAGAAATGACAGGCGCACGGGCCTCGGGTTGCGCTGCAGCATATTCGCCTTCCTATAGCCGAGTAATTTGCTCGGTTATATCCGTTTACGCCTCTCTGTCAACGGTCGTGCAAGCCCCGTGCCCCGGTGCCGGCACGGCTCGTCAATTGAACCACAGGGCATAGCCCAGGAAATTGCCCTGGAAAACGGCCATGATCCGGTTCCACTCGGCGCTGGTCGAGACGGGACCGTCCTCCAGATAGGCGGCCGCATCGGTGCCGGTGATGAGCAGGACGAGGTCAAAGGTCTTCTGCTCCGCGAACATGCGTTTAACGTTCATGCCGCGGTCGAAGCGCCAATGGGGCATCAGCTTCCGACCCTCAAGGATGGCTGTGAACTCGTCCATGACGGTGAGCCAGCCGTCGATGGTCTCGTCAGCCAGGGAGGCGCCGGTCATCGCCCCGGTCTGGCGGGCGGTGGGCAGCCACTCGCGGTCGTCGTCGGTTTCACGGCGGGCCGCCGCCCAGCTCAGCTTGCTCATTTCGGCCATGCCGAGGAGCCGCATCCGGACATCGGCAAGCCGGGCACTGTCGGTGACCGGCCAGTTCAGCAGATGGACGAAGGCGATGAGATCGCCGATCTCGCCATCGACATAGGGAGCCACGCTGCGGTTCCGGGCGAGCTGGTCGCCCGTTGCCAGGCCGCCGCGCGGGAAGAACAGGTGGAAGGTCTTGTCGAAGAGTGGCTCGAAATCATGGGCGAGCAGGAACTGGGCAAAGCCGGAGACAAAGCGGCTGTAGCCCCGCATCCAATAGATATCGGCCGTGTCGAAGGCCACCGTCATGTCCGGCATGGTGCCGGGTTCCGGCATGGCGCCCATCATGCGGGCCAGAGATCCGCCCAGGGTCTCCTCGGGCGTGGTTCGGCCATCGGCATTGAAGTCGATCGCCAGCCGGGCGAGATCGACGGGGAGTTTCACGTCCGAATTGCCCAGCCGGGCGAGGGCCCGGTCGGCGGCATCGAGGTCGGCCACCAGCGATTCCAGGATATGGCGGAAGTCCTGGTAGGTGATCTGCTGCGGCGCCGGGTTGTCGGGGACCGGGTAGCGCAGCACCGGTAGAACCATCGTCTCGCGCGAACTGGGCGGCGCCAGGCCGTAGCGGTAGAGGCCCTGCCCCAGGTGCTCGATGGCCAGGGCGAAGCGCATTGCGCCTTCCGCCGCCCCGGCACGGGCCGGGTCCGCTGCGGCGAGCCCGGCGATTTCGGCCGCGCCCGGACCATAGGTGCCGGCCGCGGCATGGCGGGCAAAGGTCTCGTCGATGGCATCGGCGCGGGCACCGGTGGCGATCAGGGGAAGGAGGAGCAGGATCATCAAAAGTCTGTTCATGTCAGTCCTCCTTGGCGCGTGTAGGACAAATAGCGGTAATAGGATTCTTTGTCAAGGTATTTTTTCCGCTGACTTGCCGATCTGATTCCTGCTTCTTCTCCAAGAGGTTGTGCCCCGAAGCGCTGCCCTGCACGTTACGAAAGGTTCTGGCCCATGACTTCGGCCTCGGCGAGCCAGCGCTTGCGGGTGTCGTGGGAAACGCCGTCAACCATGCCGTGGATGGTCGTGCGCACCGGACCGGCGCCGAGAAAGGCCAGGATGTTGCGCTTGAGAAGGCGGAGCGCATGGGCGCCGTAGTACCAGCGGTAGATGAAGCCCGGCATGCCCATGGTGATGATGACGCGCACCGATTTGCCCCTGAGCAGCTTGGGGAACTTCTTGTCCTTCGAACCGGCAACAAGATCCGGCTGAAAGACGCGGTCGAGGAAGCCCTTGAGTATCGCCGGAAAGGCGCCGAGCCAGAGCGGGAAGATGATGACCAGGTGATTGGCTGCGGCAATGGCATCAGCAGCCTTCTGCAGATCCGGTTCCAGGGGCTGCACGCGCTCGAATCCTTCATGCAGGATCGGGTCGAAATGCATGCGCGAGGTCACGAAAAGCGAAGCCTCGTGGCCGGACGTTGTTGCCCCGTCGCGATAGGCTTCGCCAAGCGCTTCACAGAGCGAGCCCTCGCGCACATGCCCGACAATGATGGCAACCTTGCTCATGGCAAACCGTCCTGGCGCACTGGTTACCAGCTGCGGCGGGGGCCGGCGTTGATTTGCATCAAAGGGCGCGCGAGCCACGGGGCGATGCGCCGCCAGACCTGCGAGGAGAATGGCGTGCCATGGACCAGAACTACGGGGCACCTTCGCCGATGCGGCCCCAGGCGATTCTCTGTCCCCTGAAACTGTAGCGCTGGTTTAGATTTAGCATTCTGCGGATTGGCTCAGATGTTGCGAGATTAAGCTGTCATACGCGCGCCGGCACGCAAAAGGCCGGTGATTTCTCACCGGCCTCTTTGTCAATTCGTCCGTTGAATGACGATCAATGCCCCGCCAGCACCGCCAGCAGCAGGAGCGCCATGATGTTGGTGATCTTGATCATGGGGTTCACCGCGGGGCCCGCCGTGTCCTTGTAGGGATCGCCGACGGTGTCGCCGGTGACCGAAGCCTTGTGGGCCTCGGAGCCCTTGAAGTGCTTCTGGCCCTTGGTATCGGTGAAGCCGTCCTCGAAGCTCTTCTTGGCATTGTCCCAGGCGCCGCCGCCCGCCGTCATCGAGATGGCGACGAAGAGCCCCGTGACAATGACACCCATCAGCATGGCGCCGAGTGCGGCGAAGGCCTCCGCCTTGCCGGCGATCCAGTTGATCACCGTGAAGATCACAATGGGAGACAGTACCGGCAGCAGCGAAGGCACGATCATTTCCTTGATCGCCGCCCTCGTCAGCATGTCGACAGCGCGGCCGTAGTCGGGCTTGTCCTTGCCCTGCATGATGCCGGGCTTCTCCTTGAACTGGCGCCTGACCTCGATCACGACCGATTGCGCGGCGCGGCCGACGGCGGTCATGGAAATGCCGCCGAAGAGATAGGGCAGCAATCCGCCGAACAGGAGGCCCACCACCACATAGGGATTGGCGAGATCGAAGCTCACGGCGACATCCTTGAAGAAGGTGCCGTCGGCGGCATTCGCCGCAAAGAACTTCAGATCCTGGGTATAGGCGGCGAAGAGCACGAGCGCGCCAAGCCCGGCCGAGCCGATGGCATAGCCCTTGGTCACCGCCTTGGTGGTGTTGCCGACGGCGTCGAGCGCGTCGGTGTTCTGGCGCACCTCCTTGGGCAGGCCCGCCATTTCGGCAATGCCGCCGGCATTGTCAGTGACGGGGCCGAAGGCATCGAGGGCGACGATCATGC
>CAZIXE010000042.1:0-28800 GCA_964543235.1 uncultured Rhizobiaceae bacterium
CTAGTTGACGGGGGAGCGCCATGAACAGACCCATGACTGAATTCACTGAGATGATCCTCGACTTGCCGCGTGAGGTCGATGATGAGATCGCCGGAGACATCGAGAAAGAATCGGTCTTCGTGTCGCCAGGGATCGAGCGCATCATCGTCAATGATGACCGCAGGAGCGCGCGGCTGATCGTGCGCCCGGGCGCTGAGGCTGGCGTCGTTCTGGACAAAGCCAGGCGTTATCTGGATGTCATGGCCAAGCAGCTCTCGGGTTTCGAGATCAAGGTATTTGTCGAAACCAGGCGCAGGGACACCGGTCCCTATGTACGGGGCGTGAACCAAGGCCTGGTCGAGCGCGGCTGGATGCATGATTACGGCAAGGGCCAGGTTGCCTATTCCGGACCGGTCCTGAAGCTAGCCCGTCTCATCAATGCGCGAGCCGGTGAGCTCTATGCCAGGGTATTCAACGCGCAGGACGGCCACTTTCCCGCGATGATCGATGCCGACACCTTGCACAGGTGCGGCTACTTCGACTCGCATCCGAATGCGGTGACTTTCGTGGGCAACATGGTGGAGGACATGGATGCCATTGAAGCCTTCCGCCTTGCCAATTCCTGCGCTGAAGGCGCCCATTTGCCGCCGCACGAGCACATTCACATCGATGGCATGTGCCTGAACCCCGCCGCCTGCTTTCCCTGCTATCCGACACTCACCGGCAAGAACATTGGCGCCGGCGAGTGCTATACGTGGATGGGCCGGGTGTTTCGCTACGAGTCGCGTAACATCAGCGGACTTGATCGCCTCTATGAGTTCAATGTCCGCGAGCTGGTCTTTGTCGGCGACGAGGACTATGTCCGCGCCTGCCGCGCCAAGGCACTCCCGGTGATCGAGGAACTTGCCTCCTACTTCGACATTGATTGCCGGGTGCAGACCGCCACCGATCCGTTCTTTGCAACCGTCTCGGCCGCCAAGAAGTTCTGGCAGGCCGCACAGGAAGTGAAGAACGAAATCAAGATTCCGGCACTTGCCGGCGATGGTGGTGAGAAGCTCCTGGCCTGCGGCTCGATAAACCTGCACGGGAACTTCTTCGGCACCCGCTTTGGCATCAAGTGCCCCAATGGCGAGCCGGCCCAGACGGGTTGTGTTGGCCTTGGCATCGAGCGCTGGGTGCTGGCCGCCTTCACTCAGCACGGATTCGAACCAGAGCGCTGGCCGCAGGCTGTGCGCAGGCAGATCTTTGACTGATTGTCGACCCGCAACTGCATTCTGACAGGAGACCCACATGCAGCTCTACAACATCATCGGCAAGGTCCTGGGCGTTGATCCCGCGACGCTCTCGGAGGAATCGAATGCCCAGAACACCCCGCGCTGGGATTCGCTGCGCCACATCGAGGTGGTGCTGGCGGTCGAAAGCGCCTTCCATGTGCGCTTCACCATGCCGGAAATCGCCAGCCTCAGGAAGCTGGGCGACATCCGCCGCATTCTCGTGGCCAAGAACGTCCGCCTTGATCCGCCGGTGGGCGAGGAACAGCGGCAGGTTGCCTGAGGCGGCGGCGTTGAGCCGGCCTCGCCCATCCTGAACAGGAAGGTGATGCTCAAGGACCCGACCATAAGGCTTCTGGTAGTCGACGACGACGAAGATGATCTTTATCTGATCAATGATGCATTGACCGAGGTGAAGGAGACTCGCTACGACGTGTGCGCAGTGAGTTCGGCGCTCGCCGCTATGGCCAAGCTCGCGGAAGTGTCATTCGACGTCATCGTCAGCGACTACCGGTTGGGCGCGGTCACCGGCATCGATTTCATCAAGAATGTGCGCAAGGCGGGCATCGATACGCCCGTAATCCTGTTGACGGGTCTGGCGGCCAATGCCATTGACCAGGCGGCTCTGCAGGCCGGTGCCTCCGACTTTCTCCCCAAGGAATCGCTGAACCCGATCGTCATCGACCGTGCCATCCGTTATGCGATTGCCCACGCCAACCGCCAACGGCTTCTCCAGGCGGTGCTCAAGAGCACCATCTCCGGTGTTGCGGCCATCGACGACAGGGGCGACATCACCCTTTGGAATCCGCGCTTTCTGGAGTTTGCCGAGGCGGCCTTTGGTGAGGAGTCCGGACGGCTCGACCAGCTCGCGAGACTGGCGCTGGCCGCCGACGACCAGGACATCGAGATCGGCGGCAAGGTCGTTGAACCTTACGTCACCAAGCTGCCAGACGGCGGCAGCGTGCTGGTGCTCCACGATGTGACCGAGCGCGTGAACGATCTGAAGCAGCGCGAACTTGCCGAGCAGCGCATCCGGCAGATTGCCCTGCATGACACCTTGACGGGCCTGCCGAACCGCGCGGCGTTCAACGACCTGCTCGACTGCAGCATCTACAAGGCGACCGAGGAAGACCGGGAGCTGGCGGTCCTGAGCTTCGACTTCGATCGCTTCAAGGAGGTCAACGACGTCTTTGGCCATGCTGCGGGCGATGATCTTCTCAAAGTGGCAGCCAGTCGCCTGAGCGAGATTCTTTCAGCCGGTGAGTATGTGGCGAGGCTCGGTGGCGATGAGTTCGTCCTGATCCAGGAGCGGCCTGAAGGCGACAGCGCACGGTTACTTGCGCAGCGCCTCGTCGAAAGCCTGTCGCGGCCCTTCGAGAGCGGCGGCAAGTCGATTTCCGCCGAGGTGAGCGTCGGCATCGCCTATTTCCCGCATCATGGCAGGCAGCGCGAGGATCTTCTCGCCAACGCTGACCTTGCCATGTACCGGGCCAAGAACGATCCGGGCCAGTCGATCTGCATATTTGACGTTGAGATGGACCAGTACATCCGCCACCGCCGCAAGATCGCCACTGAGCTCCGCTCGGCAATACAGGAGAATGAGCTTCACCTGAACTTCCAGCCGCAATACAGCGCGGCATCGAACAGCATTACCGGATTCGAAGCACTTCTGCGTTGGACCAATCGTCTGCGCGGCCCCATCTCGCCCAACGAGTTCATCGGGGTTGCTGAAGAGAACGGCATGATCCGGGAGATCGACGAGTGGGTGTTGCGCCGCGCCTGTCTCACGGCGGCCAGCTGGAACAACGACATGAAGGTCGCGGTGAATATTTCCGCCAAGGCGATCTGCCACTCCGGCATTGCCGAGATGGTTCGCGGCATCCTGCTGGAGAGCGGGCTGTCGCCGGCGCGTTTGGAACTCGAGGTGACCGAGTCGGCCTTCATCTATGATCTGAACCGGGCGCTCCACACGCTGCGGCAGATCAAGGCGCTGGGTATTTCCATCGCCATGGACGACTTCGGCACCGGCTATTCTTCGCTATCGATGCTGAACTCGTTCCCCTTTGACCGCATCAAGATCGACAAGTCCTTCATCCAGGGCATTGGCACCAGTCCGCGGGCCGAAACGATCTGCCGCGCTGTCCTGGGGCTGGGACATGCCCTCCAGGTGCCGATCCTGGCGGAGGGTGTTGAGACCAGGGAGCAGCTCGATTTCGCTGTCTCCCTCGGCTGCGATGAAATCCAGGGCTATTACTTCGGCCTGCCGCTTTCCGAGCAGGAAGTCATGGACACTTATGGTAACCCGGGTGGGGTTCGCCTCATTCAGGCTCCGAAGGTCGCCGCCGTCGCCTGACTGCGGGAACAAATTGTTCCCGGCGCGTATTTGGCTTAGACGTGGGACCATCCACGCAACCGGTGCACCACCCCAATGCCGGATCGGCAATCCCATCTTACTGCAATCGGTTTTGATGCCGACGACACGCTCTGGCAGAACGAGCAGTTCTTCCGCCTGACCGAAGAGCGCTTTGCCGCCATGCTGGCGCCCTACACCAGAGTCGAGGATGTTTCGGAACGGCTTCTCGAAGCCGAGAAGCGCAATCTCGGCCTCTATGGCTTTGGCATCAAGGGCTTTACCCTCTCCATGATCGAGACTGCCATTGAAGTCACCGAAGGGCGCATTCCGGCGACCGTGATCCAGGACATCCTCGATGCGGGCCGCGACATGCTGGGCCACCCGGTGGAAACCCTGCCGCACGTGCCGGAGACGCTGGCCGGTTTGGCCGGACGCTATCGGCTGATTCTCATCACCAAGGGTGACCTGTTCGATCAGGAGCGCAAGCTGGCGCAATCTGGGCTTGGCGAACTCTTCGACGCCGTTGAAATCGTCAGTGACAAGACGGCCTCAACCTATGACCGGGTATTCTCGCGTTATGCCGACGGACCTGACCGCAGCATGATGGTTGGCAATTCGTTGAAATCCGACGTGCTCCCGGCGCTTGCCGCCGGCAGCTGGGCGGTCCATGTCCCGCACCACCTGACCTGGGTGGTCGAGCATGCCGAGCCGCCGGTGGCCGCGCCCCGCTTTCATCAGCTCGATCATCTAGGCGAGCTGGCCGAGCTGTTGCTTCGCATTGGCTGACCGCCTTGGCTGCGTCCGCGCCGTGTCGTGCCTCTTGGATAAAAGAGTGGCAAGAAATCCTCGCTTTGATTCAACAGCTTGAGACTTTGCCGGCACAAAATTGTGCATCGCAGAATCGATTCTGATTGACTCCCGACCACAATCTGAAAAATATTTCATTAACCGCAAAATATTTCACAGGCGAGGGATGGCGGGTGGATCGGGTCAGGCCGGGACTTGCCGTTGACGAGGAAGCAGCGCTTGCCGCGCGCGCGGCATGGCTCTATTTCGCCGGAGGCAAGACCCAGGCCGAAGTCGCGGAACTTCTCAATGTCCCGAACACCAAAGCCCATCGGCTGATCGCCCGGGCCAGCCGCGACGGGCTGATCCGCGTCTTCGTGGAAGGGCCCATTGCCGGCTGCATTGCCCTTGAGGAGGCGCTTAAGCAGCAGTACGCGCTGACGACCTGCGAGGTCGTCCCCAATGTCGACGAGGGTGCCTTGCCACTCCGCACCCTTGGCATAGCCGGGGCCCGCTTTATCAGGTCACTGATCGAACATCGCAGCCATGACATCATTGCCTTTGGGCACGGTAGAACTCTGGCCGCCGCCGTTGACTATCTGCCGAGTGTGCCGGCGGGTGGTGTGAAGTTCGTTTCGCTCCTGGGAGGCCTGACCCGACGCTTTGCGGCGAGCCCCTTCGAGGTGATCCACCGCCTGGCCGAGCGCACGGGTGCCGAGGCCTATCTGATGCCGGTGCCCTTCTTTGCCAACACGGAGAAGGACAAGGAGGTCCTGCAATCGCAGTACGGCGTGTCGGAAGTGATCGAACTGGGCCGCAGCGCCACCCTGTACATTGCCGGCATCGGCGAGATTGACCGCCGCAGCTTCATCGCCACGGGCGGCATGCTTGACGAAGAGGACATGGCCGAGGTGATCGGCTCGGGCGCTACCGGTGAGCTGTTGGGGCAGTTCTTTGGCGCTGACGGCAACCATATCCAGACGTCAGTGTCCGGGCGCGCTCTGGCGCCTCGTCTCGAAGATCTGCGCAGCCATCGCATTGTCGGGTTGGCAGGGGGCACATCCAAGACCGACGCGATCCGCGCCATTCTGTCGAGCGGCCTGCTTTCGGGACTGATTACCGACGAGGCGACCGCCAGCCGCCTCGCGGCGGCATATCCGGGACATGAGCCCGGCAACAAGAACGGACAAACCGCACCGGGCTGAACGTGCATCATCAACAAACGGAGGAATCCCTAATGTACGAGAAAGAAAAATCCCTTTTTGAGGCCTTTGTGGCAAAGAAACTCGACCGCCGCGAACTGATTCAGGGCGCGGGCAAGTTGGGCCTGTCATTTGGCGCCGCCAGCATCCTGCTGAACCAGGCGCAGACCAGGGCCATGGCCGC
Source organism: uncultured Rhizobiaceae bacterium (assembly GCA_964543235.1). GTDB lineage: Bacteria > Pseudomonadota > Alphaproteobacteria > Rhizobiales > Aestuariivirgaceae > JANMMJ01. The sequence goes on from CAZIXE010000042.1 coordinate 5,776, forward strand.
TGACTTCGACTGGATGAAGTTCAAGGGCTCAAAGCTCAAGCTGCTTCTCAACAAGCATCCCTACGCCGATGCGATGATCGCCAATCTTGAGACCTTCAAGTCCATGACCGGCATGGATGTCACTTACGACATCTTCCCGGAAGACGTGTACTTCGACAAAGTCACGGCTGCCCTGTCATCGGGTTCCGCCGAATACGACGCGTTCATGACCGGCGCCTACATGACCTGGACCTACGGTCCGGCTGGGTGGATCGCCGATCTCAATGAGTACATTAGCGATCCGGCCAAGACGAACCCCAACTATAACTGGGAAGACGTACTGCCGGGTCTGCGGGCCTCCACCGCGTGGAACGGCGTCCCCGGCGGCGAGTTGGGTTCTGCCGACGCCAAGCAATGGTGCATCCCCTGGGGCTACGAACTGAACAACATCTCTTACAACACCAAGATGTTCGAGAAGGTCGGCGTCGAGCCGCCCAAGAATCTTGGCGAGATGGTCGAGACGGCCGCCAAGCTCACAAAGGACCTCGGTGGCCCCTACGGCATCGGCGTTCGCGGCTCCCGCTCATGGGCATCGATCCATCCCGGATTCCTCTCCGGCTATGCCAACTTCGGCGAACGCGATTTCACGGTCACTGATGGCAAGCTGCAGGCTGCCATGAACACGCCCGGCTCCAAGGCCTTCCACAAGGATTGGGTGAAGATGATCCAGGAATCGGGTCCGAAGAACTGGTCGACCTACACCTGGTATCAGGTCGGAACTGATCTCGGGGCAGGCGCCTCGGCGATGATCTTCGACGCTGACATCCTCGGTTACTTCATGAATGGGGGTGACAACAGGGAGAAGGGCAACCTGGGCTATGCGCCATTTGCCGCCAACCCCGCCGCGTCGGCGCCCACTCCCAACGTCTGGATCTGGTCGCTTGCCATGAACAATGCAGGCAGTCAGAAGGATGCCACCTGGTACTTCATGCAGTGGGCGAGCTCTGCGGAACATGGCCTGTTCGGCGCCCAGAAGATGGACTTCGTCAATCCCGTCCGGGCCTCCGTGTGGAAAGACGAGGTGTTCCGCAAGCGCATCGACACCTCCTATCCAGGCTACCTCCACCAGCATGACGTGTCCGCGCCGGGGGCAAAGATTTACTTTACGGCGCAGCCGCTCTTCTTCGATCTCACCACCCAGTGGTCGGAGACCTTGCAGAAGATGGTCGCCAACGAGGTGCCGGTTGATGAGGGACTCGATGCCATGGCGGCAGACATCGACAGCAAGCTGAAGGAGGCCGGTCTCGGCTAACCCTGAACGCCGGAACGGGCCTCGACGGAATGTCCTCCCATCGGGGCCCGCACCACACTTTTCACGTTGTGCAAGCTGAACTAGGGTGAGCGGCCCATGGCCACAGTCGCCGCACCAACCTCAATGCCCATGAAGCGCAGCCGCTTCATGCGCAGAGCGTTGCCCTATGTCCTGAGCCTGCCGGCGCTGCTGGTCTGTATCGGCATCCTCATCCCGTTCTTCACGGCGGTCTACTATTCCATGATGCGCTACCGCATGAATCTGCCGGCCATGAAGGGCTTCATCTGGTTTGACAACTATATCAACTTCTTTTCCGACCCGAAATTTTGGAACACTGTCTACATCTCCCTCACCTATGCAGCTCTGACGGTGGGCATTGAACTGGTCTTGGGTCTCGGCATCGCGCTGCTGTTGCAGCGTCCCTCGCGCTTCAACAACATTGTTTCCATTCTGCTCCTGCTGCCCCTGATGACGGCGCCGGCACTTGCAGCTCTCATGTGGAAACTCATGACCCATCCGGATTTCGGCATATTGAGCTACCTGATCGGGCTCTTTGGCTTCACCGACTTCAAATGGGCCTCCGATCCCAGGACCGCGCTGCTCACTGTCGTCCTTGTCGACATGTGGGTCTATACGCCGTTCATCATGATATTGCTGCTCGCCGGCCTGCGTTCGCTGCCCAAGGCGCCGTTCGAGGCGGCAGCCCTAGATGGCGTGCCGCGCAGCTTTGTGTTCTTCCGCATCACGCTGCCCATGCTCATGCCTTACATCATAACCGCAACCCTGTTCCGGCTGCTCGACTCGATCCAGCAGTTCGACATCATCTATTCGATGACCCAGGGCGGTCCGGGCGACAAGCTGCTGGTTTTCCAGGTGCAGGCCTATCTCGACTTCTTCCAGGCGACGAATGTCGGTCGCTCGGCGGCCCTCATGATTATCCTCTGGGCGATCACCTATCTCCTGTCGAACATCTTCATCAAGCAGTGGCTGAAACTGCGCGAGCGCGCGCACGGGGTGGCGTGAACCATGGACCATACCTCCGTATTGGAACGGACCATTCGCGCCATTCTGGTGACGCTCGTCCTCATCTTCTTCCTGTTTCCGATCGTCTGGATCCTCATGATGTCGTTCCAGACCAACGAAACGATTCTACGGATTCCGCCATCTCTGTACTTTGAGCCGACGGTCAGCAACTACAGGGCCCTGATCACCGGCCGGCTGGAGACGGTAGCCGGCAACCTCGACATCAACTTCATGCAGAACCTCTGGAACTCCGTGCTGCTGTCTACGGTATCCGTGGCGCTGTCACTCTTGCTCGGTGTGCCTGCGGCCTATGCTTTCGCCCGATTCAAGTTCAGGCTGGGCGAGGACATCGCGTTTACGCTGCTCTCATTCCGCTTTGCTCCGCCATTGCTCGTGCTCCTGCCGCTCAGCCTTTATTTCAAGGATCTGGGACTGACCAACACCTATATCGGCCTGATTTGGGTCTATCAGCTGATTTGCCTGCCGCTCATCCTTTGGATTGTGCGCGGCTATTTCGAGGATATCAGTCCCGATATCGAACACGCCTACCGCATTGCCGGAAACAGCTGGTGGACGACCTTTCGCAAGATTGCCGTGCCGCTCGCCAGGCCGGGCATTGCCGCCGCCGGTCTGCTGGCCTTCATCTTCGCCTGGAACAACTTCGTATTCTCCCTGGTGCTGGCCTCCGCCGACAAGCAGCCCGTGACTGTGGGCGCCCTGGCCTTCGTAACCGCCTCGGGCATTCAGTATGGCCAGATCGCTGCCGCCATCGTCCTGTCCGTCACCCCGACATTGCTGCTGGCTCTCTACGCCCAGCGCTATCTCGTGGAAGGCTTGTCGCTGGGTGCGGTGAAGGGCTAGAGCATGGCGCGCCTGGAACTTCGACAGCTGTCCAAGTCCTTCGGACACTTCAGGGTCTTCGACCAGCTCGACCTTGCCACCCGTTCCGGCGAGATCGTGGTGATCTTCGGGAGTTCCGGAACCGGCAAGACCATCCTATTGCGCCTCATTGCGGGCGTTGAGGAACCCTCCGGCGGTGACATTCTCATCGACGGCGAGTCGCTTGCCGACGTAGCGCCGGAGTCACGCAACGTCGGCATGGCCTTTCAGAATTTTGCACTGTTTCCCCACATGTCGGCTGCCGACAACATTGCAACGCCGCTGTTGGCCCGCGGCGCCGACGCGGCGGCCGTCAGGGCCGGCGTCGATCGAGTCGCCAGGCTGCTCAAGATCGATCACGTTCTGGGCCACGCGCCGCGCGAGCTTTCCAACGGTCAGAAGCAGCGCACGGCACTGGCCCGGGCGCTTATCGCCGAACCGAAGATCCTGCTGCTCGATGACCCGCTGCGCAATGTCGATGCCAAGCTCCGCTTCGAAATGCGCCTCGAACTGCCGCGGCTCCTGCGCCAGTCGGGCTCCACCGTCCTCTATGTCACCCAGGACTATAAGGAAGCGATGGCCCTCGCCGACCGCATCGCCGTGCTCGCCGGGGGCCGCTTCGTCCAGGTGGCAAGCCCCGAGGAGATCTACAACTTTCCGGCCACGCGCGATGTGGCGCGCCTGTTTGGCGATCCCGTCATCAATCTCGTGGATGGAACCGTCGAGCTGAAGGGCACGTCCGTGGTCTTTGCCATTGCCGGAGAACCTGTGCCACTGCCCGCCCGCTATTCGGCCCTGGCCGGCCGTCCCGTCACACTGGGAGTGCGACCCGAAGCGATCTCGCTGGGACCGGTGAACGGTGCTGCCATGACAGCCCAGGTCGAAGCCGTGACTCCCTTCAACGAGCGCACCGTCCTGTTGCTTAAGTCGCTGGGCGGCTATGAGTTCCTGGCCTCGCTTCCCTCCTCTTCAGACTCGATACCTGCCGCCGGCAAGACCGCGGGCGTCGGCTTCGGCGAATTTGGCCTGCATCTGTTCGACCGTGAATCCGGCTTGCGTCTGGAGGGTCAGCTCTGATGGCATCGCAATTGCGGCTGGAGGCCGTCAGCAAGATCTACAATCCGCGCGGCCGCCATCCGGTTCAGGCCGTGAAGACCTTTGATCTCGCCGTCGATCCTGGCGAGATTGTCGCGCTGCTCGGTTCGTCGGGCTGCGGCAAGACATCGACCTTGCGCATGATTGCCGGCTTTGAAGACGTGACCGGCGGCACCATCGCCATCGACGGCCGGCCCATCCATGACCTGCCCCCTGCGGCGCGTGGCGTCGCCATGGCCTTCGAGGCCTATTCCCTGTATCCGCCGCTCACCATCGGCGAAAACATCGCCTTTGCGCTCAAGTCTCAGAAACTCTCTTCCGCTGAACAGGCCAAGCGGGTTCGCGACATGGCGGCGATGCTCGAGATCGACGGCATCCTCGGCAAGTATCCGACCTCGGTCTCCGGCGGGCAGCAGCAGCGCGCCAGCCTCGGCCGCGCACTCGTCCGCAAGGCCGCGCTAACTCTCCTGGACGAGCCCATGGGCCAGCTCGAGCCGCAGTTGCGCGCCATTCTGCGCGGGCGCATCAAGCACTATTTGCGCGAGAACGGCCTGACCACCATCCTGGTGACCCATGACCAGACAGAAGCCAATGCCCTCGCCGATCGCATCGCCGTCATGGAGGGCGGCGAGCTCCAGCAGTTTGCCACGCCCCGCGAGCTGAAGGAGCGGCCAGCCAATCTCTTCACCGCAACCTTCATCGGCGAGCCGCCCATGAATGTGCTGCCTGTCCTGGTCGAAAGCGGTGCCGGGCGGCTGGATTTCAGGCTGAAGGAAGACCCCGGCCTGGTGCTCGGCTTTCGTGCAGCGGAGTTCGAGCCGGAACTGCGCGGCGTCCTGCGCAACGCGAAGGAACTCGTGCTTGGCGTCAGGCCGCATGGCATCGAGCTTGCCGGCAGGGGCCTGCCGGCGGAGGTCGTCTCCTGCCAGTGGCTGGGCGATCAGACCCATGTCGCCTGCGAGATCGCTGGCCGCACCATCGTGTCGGTCTCGCACGAGCGTCAGGTTTTGAAGATCGGCGATCACGTGTCCATGCGCGTTGCTGCGGGCAATCTGCACATCTTCGATCCGTCGACGGGACTGGCCGTCGCCCATGGGGGGCGCCGCGCATGACGGGTGATGTTCTGATCGGCATCGACGCCGGCACTTCGGTGATCAAGTCGGTCGCCTTCACCCGCGAAGGCGAACAGCTCGCGGTGGCATCGCTTCCCAACAGCTACGTGACCCTGCCCGATGCCGGCGTTGAACAGGACATGGCCCGGACCTGGGCCGACACGGCCCGCACCCTCATTATGCTGGCCGATCTGGTTCCCGGCCTGCGCGAGCGTGTTATCGCAGTGGCGGTGACGGGCCAGGGCGATGGCACGTGGCTGGTCGATGCCGGGGGCGAACCTGCCGCCCCGGCCTGGTTGTGGCTCGATGCCCGCGCCGCGGCGATCGCCGAGGAGTACCTGGAATCGCCCGGCTACGCCGCCCATTACGAGCGCACCGGCAGCGGCGTGAACGCCTGTCAGCAGAGCACCCATCTGGTCTGGTTGCACCGCCACCGGCCCGACGTGATTGCCCGCAGCGCCAGCGCCCACCATTGCAAGGACTGGCTCTACTTCAAGCTGACCGGCGAGCGCGTCACGGATCCATCGGAAGCCAACTTCACATTCGGCCAGTTCCGTTCCCGCGAATATGCGCCGCACATCCTGGACGAGCTCGGGGCCGGAGAGACCCGGCGGCTGTTACCCCCGATCATTGACGGCACCCGCATCTCGCATCCACTGACCGCAACAGCCGCAGGCCAGACGGGGCTCGCCTCCGGCACGCCGGTCAATCTGGGCTATCTTGATGTCGTCTGCACCGGCCTTGGTGGTGGGCTTTTCGACCGGGAGGGCCGGGTCGGTTGCACGATCATGGGCTCGACCGGCATGCACATGCGCCTCGCCACCTCGGCCACGGCTGTCAAGCTCAACGCCGAACGATCCGGATATACCATGTCATTTCCGGTCCCCGGCATGTATGGCCAGATGCAGTCCAACATGGCGGCCACCCTCAACATCGACTGGCTGCTCGACATCGCGGTGGAGGTATGCCGGGCGCAAGGCCTTGCGCGCAGCCGTACGGATATTCTTTCCGGTCTCGATGATGCCGTGCTGAAGGCGCGGCCGGGGCGGCTTCTGTATCATCCCTACATATCCCTGGCCGGCGAGCGTGGTCCATTTCTCGAGCCGGCGGCCCGCGCCACTTTCACTGGCATTGATGTCTCGACCGGTTTTGCTGACCTGATGCGCGGCATCTTCGAAGGTCTCTGTCACGCCGCGCGTGACTGTTATGCAGCCATGGGACCGACGCCCGCGGAGGTACGCCTGACGGGCGGGGCCGCGCGTTCCGGGGCGTTACGTTTGCTTCTGGCCAGCGCCCTGAAGGCCGATATACGTGCAGTGACGCGCGAGGAGGCTGGTGCAGCAGGTGCTGCCATGATGGCGGCAGTCCAGCACGGTCTCTATCCGGACATGCAGGCCTGCGCCGCCGAATGGGTGGAGCCGCGGATTGGTTCGGCCACGCGCCCCGATGCAACGCTCGCGGCGCTCTTCGACAAGACTTTCCCGCTCTATGTGGAAGCCCGCAATGCCCTGCGTCCGTTGTGGCGCAGCCACAAGGTCATCCGGCAGGAGGCTCTCCATGCCTCATGACATCGCCATCATCGGCGATCTCTTCATGCTGTCGGACGTTTTCGAGCGTGCCATTCGCGACCGCTGCCGTCTGCACGACATTGTCGTCCGCAAGCACGACCTGCCATGGCCAGACCAGCCCATGGAGCACGGCTATGCCGTCAAAGCCATGGATGGACTCAAGGAATACATGGGCACCGCGGATCAGGTCGTCGAACTGACTGGCGATGCCGAGATCATGGTCACTCATCTGGCGCCGCTCTCTGCGGGGATCATGGACCGCCTTCCCAAGCTCAGATGCGTGGCCGTATCCCGCGGCGGACCCGTCAATATCGATATGGCAGCGGCCCGGGCCCGCGGTATCCGGGTGGTCAACGCGCCGGGGCGCAATGCGACGGCGGTGGCGGAGTTCACGATTGGTGCAATCCTCGCAGAAACCCGCATGATCACCCGTGGCCATGACGCATTGCGGCGCGGCGAATGGCGTGGCGATCTCTACCGCGCCGACCGGGCGGGAGAGGAGCTCTCGGAACTGACCGTGGGCCTGGTCGGCTATGGCGAGATTGGCCGCCGGGTTGTCAGGTTGCTCAAGGTTTTTGGCTGCCGCATTCTGGTTTGCGATCCCTATGTGCAGCTTTCCGCGGAGGACCTGAATGACGGCGTCGTCCAGGTGTCCCTGGAGCGCGTGCTGGCCGAGAGCGATGTGCTGTCCATGCATCCCCGGGTGACGCCCGAAACCACCCGGATGATCAACGCCGCAACACTGGCGCAGATGAAGCAGGGTGCCTTCTTCATAAACACGGCGCGCGGACCTTTGGTGGACTATCCGGCTCTCTATGACGCGCTGAAAACCGGCCGTCTGCGTGGCGCTATGCTCGAGACCTTCGATATTGAGCCGCTCCCGAAGGACTCCCCCTGGCTGTCCCTCGACAACGTAACACTGACTCCGCACATAGCGGGTGCATCGGTCAAGACCGTGTCATATGCCGCCGGATTGGCCGCGGAGGAGGTGCGCCGCTATCTCGACAATGAACCCCCCCTCAATCCGTGCTCGTGATGGACGCTGCTCTTGCCATATCGCCTGGGCCGGGGAGGAAGCGGGAGGAGTGAGGCCGCCTTGCGGGACCTGGGGCAATTCGATCTCGTGGTGGTGGGGGGCGGCATCAATGGCGCCGGCATCGCCCGCGATGCCGCAGGGCGGGGACTTTCTGTGCTGCTGTGCGAGAAGGGCGATCTGGCCGAGGGAACGTCGTCCCGTTCCGGCAAGCTCATCCATGGCGGGCTGCGCTATCTCGAGTATTTCGAGTTCAGGCTGGTCCGCGAGGCCCTGATCGAACGCGAGGTGCTGCTGCGCGCGGCGCCGCATATTGTCTGGCCCCTGCGTTTCGTCCTGCCGCATTCACCGGATCAGCGGCCGGCGTGGCTGGTACGCCTTGGCCTGTTCTTCTATGACCATCTCGGTGGGCGTCAGCAGCTGCCGGGCTGCCGCCGCATTGATCTCGCTGGCGCCCCGGAGGGCAAGCCGATCAGGGCTGAGTTTAAGCTCGCATTCGAGTATTCGGACTGTTGGGTTGATGATGCGAGGCTTGTCGTCCTCAATGCGCTCGACGCCAGGGAGCGTGGCGCCAGGGTACTGACCCGCACCGCGGCAGTTGCCGCGCGCCGCGTAGATGACAGTTGGCAGATCGAGCTCGCGGCCGCCGACGGCACCAGTTCGCTGGTTCGCTCGCGGGCGCTGGTCAACGCCGCCGGTCCCTGGGTCGAGGATGTAGCGGGAAGGGTGGCAGGATCGAATGCCACGCGGCGCGTGCGGCTGGTCAAGGGCAGCCACATCGTCGTGCCGAAATTCTGGGAGGGTCCGCAGGCCTATCTGTTCCAGAACCATGACAAGCGGGTGATTTTCGTCAATCCCTATGAAAGCCACCTCGGCCTGATTGGTACGACTGACATTCCCTATGAAGGCCGTGCTGAGGATGTCGCCATTGAGGACAGCGAAATTGACTACCTGCTGGCCGCGGTCAACCGTTATACGCGGCACCAACTGTCCCGCGCCGATATCAGGCACAGTTACTCCGGCGTGCGGCCGCTATATGATGACAATGCCGCCAACCCCTCTGCCGTGACTCGTGACTATGTCTTTGACGTCACTGGTGAACCGCCCCTGCTGTCGGTCTTTGGCGGCAAGATCACCACGTACCGCAAGCTGGCAGAACACGCCCTGCAGAAGCTGAAACCCCACTTTCCGGCAATGCTCGGTGACTGGACCGCCGGTGCGCCGCTACCCGGCGGCGACATCAATGGGCTGGACTTTGCAAGCTTTGCGAGCGGATTTGCGCGGGAACATGCATGGTTGCCCGCTGATTTGGCGCTGCACTATGCCCGGCTCTACGGCACCCGTGCTGCCAGTGTGCTAAATGGTGCCTCCTCCATGGCCGGTCTCGGCCGCCATTTCGGTGGCATGCTCTACGAGGTCGAGGTCAACTATCTCAGGTCCCACGAATGGGCCATGACTCCGGCTGATCTGCTGGACCGCCGGACCAAGTTTGGCCTGCATCTTTCGGAACAGGAAAAGGATTCTCTGGCAGCCTACATGCAGGCCTGACGGGCGTGGTGCGCGTTCAGTTTTCCGCGCCAGCGACCTGTCTGGTGCGGTATTCGTCGCACTTGTCGTCGGGGCGCACCTGGCGCGGGCTGATTGTGACCTGGCCACTGCGGCAGGAAATGATGACAGACCCGTTCGCCGCACAGATCCTCAGGACCTTGATGGCGCTGCTGTCGGCAAGGGTCTGAAGCGCGCTGGAACTGCCACTTGGGTCCTTGGCCATCGATTCGCCGATCTCCCGGCAGGTCTCCCGGTCTCCCGGGAAGGACCGGGTCTGGAAGTTGCCGATGATCCGCTGCTTCTTTTCCCGGTCGAAGTAGAGACTGGGCAACACCCGCTTCCCCTCCACATTCGGCGCCTCTGCTCCCGATACCGAAGCTGAGTCAACGTAGTTCTCTTCCGGCAGCAGGTCCTCGCCCACATCGGGGATTTCGGCCAGCTCGCTCTCCTCGGCCGCAACCGGCTCCGCCGCCATGGCGGGGGCCTCGGCAGTGGCAGCTGCTACCGCCGGCTGAAGCGGCATCTTGGTTGGCGCATTCGACATGGCTGTCACCAGCCGGTCTGACCGCTTGAGTCGCGACAAGGCAACAGGATCGGCCTCTTGGGCAATTTCAGTTTGTGCAAGCCTGTCGGTGATCAGCTTGGGCTGTACGCGAATGCCGAGGGAAAGCGCAACCGCTGTTGCACTGATGGCGCCCAGCAGGAACGATGCCATCATCCACACCGATAGGGTTGAACCCCGTCCTAGGCCGCGGCGGCGGGTGGCTGGCGGTGCCGACGCGGGTCGGCTGGTCTTCACAGGCTGGCCCGCTTGACCGTCTTGGATGTCTGTGCGAGGAGCTCGAGGTTGTTCGCTATGTAGGGGTTGCCCGGATCGAGCTCATTCGCCTTGAGGAGATAGTAGCGCGCCTTCTCGGTATTGCCGCGCAGGAGATGCGAGTACCCCGCATTGTTGTAGATCACCGCATTGCGGCTCTGCATCGCCAGCACCTTTTTGTAGGCGTTGTCGGCGAGATCGAACCGCCGCAGATGGTCGTAACTGGCGGCAAGGCCGAGCCAGGCCTCGACATCCGTCGGCGTCACTTCGACCGCCTTGCGGAAGTTCTTCTCGGCCAGCCCATAGTCGCGGTTGCGGAAATGCACCTTTCCCATCCGCAGATAGTCGTCGGAGGGATAGAATTTGGCGTCCTCGGTTGCGAGACCGGACTCCTCCAGGAGCTGGTTCTCAAGTGACGGCTTGCACCCCGCCAGCAAGACCATCACGGCTGCCGCCGCAACGCCCAGGCGCAACATCCCGATCCCCATCATCACCCCACCCCTTCAGTCTTTTCATTCTATCACTCAAATTCCCAAGGCAGCGTATATCCGCAGGGCAACAGGAAACAGGGTTACCCCAAGGATAACGGGAAAGATGAAAAGTCCCAACGGGATGACGAGTTTCGCCGGCAGGCCGTTGGCCTTCTCCTCGGCGCGAGCATAGCGCTTTGCCCGCATTTCATCACCATAGACGCGAAGCGAATCGACCAGGCTGGATCCCAATTCTTCTGACTGTTGCAACAATGTCGCAAAAGACTTTGCCTCGGCGATCCCCAGCCGCTCCGCCAGATTGTCGAGACCTTCCCGCAGTGAGCGCCCGGCGCGCAGCTCGAGGCTCATCATCCTGAGGTTGCGCGCCAATGATGGATGCGCGGTATAGAGATCGCGGCTGACCCGTTCGATGGCGGCATCAACGCCAACGCCGGCATCGGTGCAGATCACCATCAGGTCCAGGAAATCCGGAAATCCGTTGCGGTGCTCCTCGCACAGCCGGTCGCGCCGCATGGAAACCAGCGTCTTGGGGAGATAGAAGCCAAGGGCCGTCATCAGCATGCTGCCGGCCGCCACGATCGGCAGCGACGCATCCTTGAGCAGATAGTCGAAATTGGTGACCGTCAGGAACCCGATCACCACGGCGCTCACCAGGCGCACCACCTGGTAGGTCATCACGGCGTTACGGCCCTCATAGCCTGCCAGGGCCAGGAACTTGCGCAACTCCGACTTGCTCCGCTCATCCGTCACCATCAGGCTGTCCAGGACGCTGTGCTTGCTGCCGGCACCGGTCATGATGCCGCCGCCCGCCCTGCCGCCCGGCCTGCCGCCGCTCGGGCCGGCAATCGCCTGGGTACGCCGGCGCAAGTCGAAGGCATTGTTGAGAATGCCGAACACCACGAGGCTCACCAGCATGATGCTGAGGAATACGGCGCCCAGAAACACCACGTTGCCGTATCGGGTCAGGCTGTCGAGGATGTCGTTCATTGACCAGCCTCCCTAGTACTTGAAGTTGATCATCTTGAACATGATGAAGTCGCCGATCAGCGACCACACCGCAATCGCCACCATGCCTGGCAGGAAGATCGGGTTGTCCCACACCGAGCCGTAATAGTCGGGATTCTGCGTGTTGATGAACAGCGCCAGCACGATCGGCAGCGCCGTCATGCCATAGGCCGAGATCCGCCCTTCTGCCGACAGCGATCTCACCTTGCGCCTGAGCTGGAATCGGTCGCGGATGATCTTGGCGAGCGTCTTCAGGATATCGCTCAGATTGCCGCCAGTCGACGTCTGCAGCGACACCGCCGTCACCAGCATGGCGAGATCGGGATGGCCGACGCGCATGTAGAGGTTCTGCAGCGCCTGCTCGGTATCGAGGCCATAGGTCATCTCGTCGACCGCCAGGCCGAATTCCGTGCCGATCGGATCCGGCATTTCGCGCCCGACCATCGCCAGCGCCACCGGTATCGGATGGCCGCTGCGCAGGCTGCGCACGATGACATCCAGCGCATCCGGCAGCTGCTCGATGAATTTCGATTGCCGGAACGACCGCGCCACCCGCAGGAACAGCAGCGGAAAGCTGATCCCCGTCAGGCCGCCGATCGCCGCGGCGAGCGGCGTCCCGACCCGGAACACCGCATCGAACAGGATGAACAGCACGACCGCCAGCGCCACAACGATGAGCACGAACCGCGTCAGCGTCAGCCTGAGGCCCGACTGGATGAGCAGGAGCCGCAGTCCGCCCATCATGCTGAGCGAATTGTCGGCGGCGATGCCGCGCTCGCGCTTGAGCTCGAGCAGCACCTGCTCGCCGGTCATGCCGTCGCCCAGCGCCTGCAGCCGGCGGTTGATGCTGCGCTGATGGCCGAGGATGCGCGATCCCGCCAGGAACAGCGCTTCGGCCAGGAAGACGCCCGCGGCAGCCGCGAACACGTAGAGCGCGTAAGGGTAGATGGCTTGCAGGTTCATGGCGCGCGCGCCTCCTTACAGCTGCTTGGAGGGATCGAAATGCGAGGCCGGGACATGCAGCCCGCGCGCCGCCAGGTCGCCGAGGAACTTCGGCCTGACCCCGGTCGCCTGGTAGTAGCCGTGCACCTTGCCGTCTTCGCTTGTCGACACCCGGTTGAACTTGAAGATCTCCTGCATCTGGATCACTTCGCCTTCGATGCCGGAGATCTCGCTGATCGACATGACCCGGCGCTTGCCGTCCGAGAGCCGCTGCAGTTGCAGCACCACGCGGATGGCCGAGGCGATCTGCGCGCGCACGCTGAGGATGGTCATCGGGAAACCGGCCATGCCCACCATCTGCTCGAGCCTGGACAGTGCATCGCGCGTCGTGTTTGCGTGAATGGTGGTCATCGAGCCTTCATGGCCGGTGTTCATCGCCTGCAGCATGTCGAAGGCTTCCTCGCCGCGCACCTCGCCCACGATGATGCGGTCGGGGCGCATGCGCAGCGCGTTCTTGACGAGTTCGCGCTGGCGGATTTCGCCCTTGCCTTCGATATTGGGCGGCCGCGTTTCCATGCGCCCCACATGCGGCTGCTGCAATTGCAATTCCGCCGCGTCTTCGATGGTGATCAGGCGCTCCTTGTGCGAGATGTAGGACGACAGGGCATTGAGCATCGTCGTCTTGCCGGAGCCGGTGCCGCCCGACACCAGGATGGTGACGCGGCCCTCGACCGCCGCCGCCAGCAGTTCCGCCATCTGCGCCGCGATGCTGCCGATCTCCACCAGCCGCTCCATCGAGTAGGGCCGCTTGGCGAATTTGCGGATCGACACCAGCGGCCCGTCGACCGAGATCGGCCGGATCGCCACGTTGACGCGCGAGCCGTCGAGCAGGCGGGCATCGGCCAGCGGCGAGCTTTCATCCACCCGCCGGCCCACCGTCGACACGATCTTGTTGATGATGCGCAGCAGGTGCTGCTCGTCCTTGAAGCGCGCCTGCGAGGGTTCGAGCTGGCCGGCCCGCTCCACATAGATCTGCTTGTGGCCGTTGATCAGGATGTCGGTGATCGACGGGTCCTTGAGCAGCGGCTCGATCGGCCCGAGCCCGGTCATCTCGTTGATGATGTCGCCGGTGAAATCGTCGAGCTCCTGGGCGTTGAGCGCGATCCGCTCGGCCGCCACATACTGCGACACCATCTGGTGGATCTGTGGCCGGAGCTCCTTCTCCGGGATCTTTTCCACGGCGGCGAGGTTGATCTCGTCGATCAGCCGCCGGTGCAGCCGCACCTTGGCGTCGAGCAGCTTCTGCTGCACCATGAATTCATCCGCGCTCTGCCCGGCAGTGGCGGCGGCGAGCGCGTCGCTCTCCGACAGCTTCGGTTGCTTGGGCTTGGTGCGCAGCGCATCGGCGTGCGCATCCTCGCGCTCGCTGGTTCGCTTGATGGTGAAACGGCCGAGTACCATTTATTTCGCTTTCAGGATCTTGGTGAGGTCTTTGACGATGGTGTTGCGCGGCTTGATGGCCGTGGTCGGCACACCGCGGTCGATGGCTTCCTGCACGAGCTTGGGGTCCGAGCCGACATAGTCGGCAAACGCCCCCTGCAGGATCTCCTTTACTTCATGCGTCGAAATCCCCGAGCCGAACAGCGACCGCCCGTGTTTGTTGACGATCACCATCGGCTTCACCTCATTGTCGAAGCGCTGGCTGATCTCGCCCACCAGCCGTTTTGCCGCTTTCAGGCCGGGGATCGAGAATTCGGTGACGACATAGACCTGGTTGGAGCCGAGCAGCACGCTGTCGGTCCAGTTGGCCGCCTGCCGCGGCAGGTCGATGACGAGATTGGAGAACTTCTGCGACACGAGGTCGAGCACCCGGGTGATCACTTCCGCGTCGAAGCGCAGCTGGTCGCTGTAGGGCCGCTGCGAGGACAGCACGCTGATGCCGGAAGGGTGGCTTGCCAGCATGATGTCCAGCATGTGCGTGTCGAGCCGGTCGGGATTGGGAATGATCTCGTCGAGCTGCCAGCCCGCCTTGAGGTCGAGATAGTCGGCGACGGTGCCGCCCGTCAGGTCGAGATCGACGAGGCAGGTCGGCGTTCTGACTGCCGTTTCCCCCGACAGGATGATGGCCGCCTGGATGGCGAGCGTCGTCGTGCCGACCCCGCCGCGCGCCCCCATCATGGTGACACAGCGCACATCCTGCCGGGCCCCCATGGCCTGGCTGATGACCCGCCCGCAGGCGGCGATCAGCTCGCCGGGGCTGAGCGGCGTCTTGATCCAGTCGGAAACCCGGAGCCTGAGGAACCAGCGCACCAGCTCGTCATCGAGCGCCGGCGACAGCACGATCACCGGGATGTCGGCCGGCCGCTCGCGCATGAACCGGTCGAATTCGAGCATCGAGGCTTCCTTGGTGGCGTCGAGATCGTAGACGAAGATGGAGACGTCCTTGATCTTCGCCTTGGCGTCGACCGCCTGGCTCTTGACCAGCTTGAGCTCGACGCCGTCACGCGCCGCCACGAAGGCCTTGAGCGCAGCACCCACCTTGGCGTCCTGGCTGACCAGGCCGATTTGCAGGATGCGCTTGGCGCCGGCAGTGGCACGGGTGAAGATTTGGAACATTATGTACCCGACTTTCGCAAATCTTCGCTGGTGATCGTGGTCTTGAAGCTCGGCAGGTTGACCGAACTGAGTCCGAACAACCCGTTGAGCATGATGTAGTCATATCTCATGCCGATGAGCTCAACGGTGATCGTTGCCACCGGTCCTCCCGGCCGTCCGGCATAGCCCTGGCTGGTCCCGCCAGCCGTGTTCGTGTAGCGGACTCTGACATTGGTGACACCGATCCGGTTGAAAACATCACACATGCCCATATTGCGTGGGACGAACTGTGGATCGGCAACGATATCGGAAGTGCAGCGGCGATTAGTGTCCCCGCGGCCAAAGACAATTGTGTTCATCGCCGTAGGACTGAATGTCCCCCCATTGGAGCAGGTGCCGGCTGAAACACTTGTAGCAGTACACTCGAAGTCAAATGCAGGCATCGGATCACCCGGGAGCACCGAATTGCTCAATCCCGTGATGCCATTCAAGTTTGATGCCACAGGATCGGAAACGGCAGCCAGCCTGGCCCCGAGTTGCGTCGCCTTCGTAGCCAGGTTCCATTGATAGTAAATGTTCGAGAACTCGACCGCGCCGAACACAAAGATCAGGAAAAACAGTCCCGCGACGGTGAACTCGAGGAACACCGCGCCACTTTCGTCCCGCCTGAACCGTCTGAGACTAGCGACTGCCAAAAACCCGCTCCTGATGTGATGCCGTCAATGTGATCGTGCCGAGACCCAGATATCCCATGAATCCCAGCGGCTGATAGGCATAACTGGTGGATACGGTTACCAAGGGAATGGTCGCGCCGCCTCTGTAGATCTTGTTTCCGGATCCGTCCACATTGGTGACGCTCGAATAGGTCACGACAACGTCAGCGGGCAGCCAGGCCGGCGTGCCCGAAACTCGAACTGAACCCGACGTATCGGTCGTGCCGCGCGTCGCAATGTTTTTTGCTGCCGCCTCTGTTGTAGCATTGGCCTGGACCCCGGACAGATAGCGGGCGGCGTCTCTGACGCCCACCGTGATCAGGTGATAGCGATAGATCAGATTCCCGAACTCGAAGACCCCGAGCGCGAGGGTGAACAGCAGCGGCAGCACCACGGCCAGTTCCAGCGTGGCTGTACCGCTCTCGTCCCGGTCGCTGGCAAGTCCGCGCACCATGGTTGTTACCGGTAAAGTTGAACCATGTCGCGGGCCACGCTGTTGGCCTGGCCGGGTTGCACGATGTCGACGAGTTCCGTCCATAGCGTCGTATCGGAAGCGTTCTGACCGGTCATCGGCTGCGTCATGAAGAACTTGCCGAAGGCCACGGCCTGGAGGTTCGTCGTCTTGCCGCCATTGAGACCGTTGGCACGGCAGTTGATGATCGCCCCATAGATGATTCTGCGGTCGGGATTATCGGTTGCTATCGACGGATTGCACCGGGGATTTCCGACTTCCCGATCTGCAACGACCGGGTTGGCATTGGCATCCGTATGTATGTTTTGGGCAATCTCGTAGCGATAGATGGCGTATCTTGAGGGAGGATTGTTATTGGGAATCGGGCTGGTGCCGATTCCGATCCCGAGGTCGGCTTCCGACGGGATGGCGCGGCCTGGATGATTGAACCGCCAGTACTGATAGAAATCGGGTACGGCCGGATTGTCGAGGGTATCGTTGGGATTGTCGCCGCCCCAGTCGCCGTTGCCCATCCGTCCTGCTGCCAGGGTGCAATTATTCGCAATATGGCAGCTGTCCTTTGGCAATTCCATTGCCTGCGTGTAGTCGGGGTTGCCGCCGTTGTAGTCGCTGACCGGGTTGTTGTCGTCGCAGGCATTCGGCGCACCATTGCCGTTCTTCTTCTTGATCAGGTAACCCTTTCTAACATTCACAGCCGGAGGAAAGCTCGTGGCGCTCTGTCCGCCAATGTTTCCGTTCGGATAGAGATCGAATCGGGTATTGAAGGCCTTCTTCATGGATTCGATGTTGCCGGTCTGGGTCGACAGATTATTGAGGATGAAACAGGCCTGCGGGCTGACGGACGCTATCGAGTTCGCGAGTTCCTTCGCCCCCGGCCCGGCATTCGCTTCAAGATAACCGAAATTGCCGGGCGCCCACTGTTGATCATGCGCCTTGAGAGCGATCAGGCGCCGCCTGTTGGACTCCAAGGCAACATGGGCATAGAGTCCATAGTCGCTGTAGACATCGGTCGTGCCGGTGTCCGGCTCGAACGGATTGCACATGAAGAGCGGGGTAAAATTGCACACGGCTGCTTCAAATCCGGCAACAGCAGTAGCGGATGCCCGTGCGCTGTTCGTTGCGCCGAGAAAAGAGGCCGGAAAAACGGTGTTGAGGGATGTTGGAGTGACGGTGACTTCCACGAAACGCGCCGCGATATTGTCGGCCGGTATCGCAACATTGAGCCCGGCGCCGCTTGGCATCGGGTCAGCGTCTGTGCCCTGCATTCCATGTCCGGGAATTGCATTCAGATAACGGGTCGTTACCCGCGTGCCGTTGACGAGCGTCTCGGTGGAAACCGAATTGAAGATCGCCTTGTTGGCGACGAGATTGTCGATGGCGAGCTCAGCGCGAACAATTGAATCCGGCCTTCGATCAAGCTCTCCCGCGCCCGCCAGCGCCAGCGCATCGGCGCCATGCTGCAAGGACGATTGCAGCGACCACAGCCGGCTGACATCGATCGCCAGCAGCCCGAAGCCGATGATGACCGGCAGGGCGATGGTGGCATAGATGAGCGCGATGCCGGACTCATCGCCGCGAAAACGGCGAACCACCCGGCGGAATACGGACGTAATCGGAGTCATTGGCACAATTACTCCTCAGCAAACCAGCAATGTTTCTGTTACTGGGCTGGCCCGCCGTTCACATTGATCACAGTCGACGGGCCCGCCGCTTTGCTGCCGTCCGACTTGTTGTAATAGTCGGTAATGGTGATCACCGAGCGCGGCCCGTTGCCCTCGATGAACACGTCGTTCACGTAGCGGGGCCATGGCGTGGGATGCTGGATCGCCAGGTTGGCCCGGTTCGCGTTGCCTGTGGCGAGCGTGACCGTGTCGCCCCGCCCGAGATAGTTGAAATCGTCGGCGAACGCCGCCGGCGCTGCCATGGCGGCCAGGGCCGCCGCCACGAGGATCTTACTTGTATGCCGCACCGCTCACTCCTTTTGGTAGGTCGATGATGTGGCCATACTGGCCGTGATACTTTTCATCCAGTGACTTGCGCGGGATCTCGAGCTGGCCGAACAGGAAGAATTCCGGCTCGTTCGAAGAAACCGACGCATCGAGCGGCGTGGCCAGCTGCTCCTTGCTGCCGACCGGCCGCACCAGCCGCGGCGTCACGATGATGACGAGGTCGGATTCGCGCTTCTGGAAGGCCGAGGAGCGGAACAGCGTGCCGAGCACCGGCACGTCGCCGAGCCATGGCACCTGGTCCACCGTCTTCTGGTTCACCGTCTGCAGCAGCCCGGCGATCGCGAAGCTCTGCCCGTCGCGCAGTTCGACGCTGGTATTGGCGCGCCTGACCGACAGGCCGGGGATGAGCACGCTGGCCGCCGTGACCCTGATCGACGCGGCCGCGTCGATCTCGCTCACTTCCGGCGCGATCTTCATGTTGATGAGGCCGTTGTCGAGAACGACCGGCGTGAACGAAAGCTTGACGCCGAATTCCTTGAACTCGATCTCGATCTTGCCGTCGTCCTGGGCGACGGGAATGGGAAACTCGCCGCCGGCATGGAAGCTTGCCGTCTCGCCCGACAGCGCGGTCAGGTTGGGTTCCGCCAGCCGCCGCGCCAGCTTCTTCTGCTCCAGCGCCGTGATGACGAGATCGGGGCTGACACCATTGCTCAGCACATTGGCCAGCACCGTGCCGAACGGCAGCGCGCCCGACAGCGCGCCCACCCCGATGCCCGGCACGCCGCCGCCCACGCCGGTTCCGGTCTGCAGGCCGTACTTGTTGTCGGTGGCGTTCCAGTTGATGCCGAGGTCCTTGCCGGCCAGCCGGTTCACCTCGACGAAGCGCACTTCCAGGTTGACCTGCTGGGCCGAGGCGACGGTCAGCGAATTGGTGACATCGTCGCCGGCGAAGTCGCGGGCGATCCTCACCGCCTTCTCGGCCGCCGGCGCGCTCGGCACCTCGCCGTCGAGCAGCACCCGGCCGTTGATCGAGCGCACCCGGATGCTGGCGCCGGGCACGCCTTCCTTGAGCGCCTGCCTGAGGCCCCCCAGATTGTGCGTGACATCGACGTCGATGACCGCGATCACCTGCTTGGCCTCGTTGAACAGCGTGACATTGGTGGTGCCGAGCTTCTTGCCCAGCACATAGAGGCTGCGGTCGGTGAGCGGCGCCACATCCGCCGTCTCGGCATCGCCGACCACGATGTCGGCGAAGGACTCGGTCACCCGGATCGTCTCCGACTGGCCGAGGATCACCGCCAGCTTGCCGACCCGGTTGCCGCCCGAGACATTGATCACCCGGCCCTGCGCCTGGGCCTCCGGCGAAATCGCCAGCATGCCCCCCGCGGACAGCGTGACGATGGAAAGAACAAGCATCAGCAGACCGACTGTGCCAAATCGGCACAGTCTTGGTCCGGGTTTATCTATCCTGCGCATCCGCATCCCCTTCGGTCCCCAACTTACTCGGTATAGATGTCCTTCTGCACTTCATATGTATCCCGTTTCAAGCCCCGGGACACCCCCACTGTCAATTTTTCGTTAACCAGTTGCAAGGCCTCCACATCGAGCTTGGCCGGGGCTGCTGCGGCAACCGGCCGCGCATTCATCCTGGCCAGCGCCGCCTGCAGCCCTTCCAGCTGCCGCCGGAGCGCCGTGTTGCCCGTGCCCGCCGCCGCCATGGCATCGCGCAGGCTCTGCTCCAGCGCCGCCAGCTTCTGCCTGGCCGTGGGATCGCCCTCGTTCTGCAGCCTGGCCACGTCCTGCAGGCGCTGCTGCAGCGAGGCGAGCTCGCCCTTCAGCGCCTCGCCGGTCTGGCCGACGCTCTCGCGCAGCGACTGTTCGACCTCGGCAATCATCTTGCGCGCATCGGCGAACTTGCTCTCGGCCTGGGTGGCGACCTGCGTCACCTTGGTTTCGAGCCCGGCGATCCGCTGGTTGATGCGCTCCTGCTCTTCCTTGCGGGCGTTGAATTCGGCCACATAGACCGAGGGCGACGACACCAGCTCCTGCGCCACCACGCGCTGCGGCGGCGCCTGGTCGGTCGAGCCTGCCGCCCGGAGCGACAGCGACAGCTGCCCCACCGACTGCGCCAGCGCGATCTTCTGCGCATCGACCGGATTGACCTCGACCGTCACCACATTGGCGACCACCGGCTCGCTGGTGCGCTCGTCGGCCACCTGGTTGACGCCCAGCACCCTGACATTCTGGATGATGATGTCGGTGGTCGGGCCCACATCCTCTTCGCTGGTGCTGGTCTTGGTGAAGAACACGTCGACCCGGTCGCCCGGCAGGATGAAGCCGGCCACCCCCACCACGTCATTGACCCGGATCGACACTGCCCGCATGCCTTCCGACACCACCGCCGACAGCGAGGCCCGCGCGCCGGGGCCGGAAATCTTCCAGTTGAGGATCGGCTCGTTCGGGCTGAACGCCGCCAGCGCCACGCGCCGGCCCTCCTTGTTGAGTTCGGCGATCGACTTGTAGGAGCCCTCGGGCAGCGCATTGCCGGCCCAGGGGATCTCGCGCAAATTCTGCTCGCTGAGCGTGGTGCCGAAGCCGATATTGGCCGCGGCCACCACGATGGTGGCCCGGGGCGCGGGTTCCTCCTGGACGATTTGGACCTGGTTTTGCGACTGCAGCGCCAGCCATTGCTGGGCGACATAGACGCCGCCGGCGCCGAAGAGGATCGCGAGGAGGAGCATCACGAGGGAATTGAAACGCATGTCAACCTGCCGGACATAAGTGGGTGCGCAACATAGCGCTGCGAACTTTAATGTTACTTAGCGGGACGCGAAAAGTAAACCGCAACCCCGGCAAAATTAAATTAATCTTAATAAGATTCGACTTGCCGAATCAACTTTGGCTTTACCATCATATGCTGAACGCGCGTTCAGGATCGGCACAATCATACCGCAAAGTCAGTTCCAGCCGGATTGTCATGGATGGTGCCGTCACGGGCCGGCGCTGGTCGCCGCTATGCTGATCACTGCGCGATTTCGACATTGACCGTTTCCCATCGCCCGCTGGCCCACAGGCCGATGGCCCCGACCAGGGAGATGGCTAAGGCAATGATCACGCCGACGAGAAGCGAATACTCGATGACCGTCGCCCCCTCTGAGTCCTCGCCCAGGTCCTTGATAGTCTGCATCAGGAAACGCATGACAGCCGCCGTCGCCCGGTGTTCTTGGTGCTGAAAAAGACGGGCCGGCATCGCAGAGCGCGCCGGCCCTCATGTTGTTACGGATTGACTTGACCGTTCAAGCTCACCCAAACACCACTCGCCCACGTCCCGACCGCGGCAATGACGGCGATGGACGCAGCAAGGATCACGCCGAGCAGCACGGTATATTCGATGAACGACGCGCCGCTCTCGTCCTTGTTGAGATCGCGGGCCAGGGAAACAAGCTTCTTCATTGTCGCCTTCCTTGAGAGGTTACTGACTACTCTATCTTGAGGCGCCCCGCCCGCATGCCCCTTGCCGGGAAAGGCGAAAACACCCCATCGAAACCTTGAGCCGATCGTCGAAAACGCGATTCAAAATCGTCTCAAAATTTCGATTGAATTTAACGTATCATTTACTCCTTCTGATGTCGAATCGCGAATCGAAGCATTCGTCAGGATTTACCCTGGAACGGCAAGAATAGAAGATGTATTAAATTGATACAGCCAATAATGAGTTCGAATTATAGACTTTGCATACCGCGGGTTTTTGCTGCAAGCGGTCCTGTATTGTGGGGAAATTCAATTTTAGTTAATCGGAGAGAGAGCTGGATTGAGCTTGCGAACTTGCATGTTAATATCTGTTACTTACGACCCCTCTACTGACTCGGCTCCCCGTTAGCACTCGCTTAAGAAAACCCGGTTAGACTTGCGCCATGTCTTGGGGTGGCGCGCGCAAGTTCCTGTTTGTCCAGAATTCGGTGTCCTTTACTGTCTTTCTGGTGTTTCCACTGGCCCATATCGCGGCCCTTCTTCTCTCTCTCCATCCCCGCAGCGAAACCCTGTGGTTTCTGTCGGTGAAGCTCAACCGTCTGACCGATCCGGTCCTGAGTTCGTTCGAAGCGGCACTCCAGTTGCTTCCGGTGCCGCTCTGGGCCTTGCTCCTTGCTTTGCCGGCCCTGCCGGTCTGGGCGGCGATCCGCCGCCATCTCCTCATGACCGCGGCGCTGGCCCATCTGGCGCTGGCGGCCTGCGTGCTCTCCTCGGCCGCGTTCCTTCAGCAATTCATCCTCCTCCGCCAGTCAGCCCATCTCGGCAGCATTTTCGACTCGTCGTCGATCGGCTGGAGCATTGGTACCACGATCGCCGCCGGTGGCCTGCTCGCGGTGCTCTGCGTTGCAACTCATGTCATCTACCTTGCAAGCATCGCAAGGGAAGCGGCGTACGGAACATCCCGATTGACTCTGGATCGCCAGGACATGTGCACACACTATGCGCCTGCCCAAGTTATGTG
>CAZIXE010000043.1:0-28165 GCA_964543235.1 uncultured Rhizobiaceae bacterium
CCCTGATGAACGAATTGTCGCTGATCCTCGACCGCATGAACATCCGCACCAAGGATGTCCTCGATGCCGCCGCCACCAAGTGGAACTTCCTGAAATTCACACCCGGCCTTGTCGGCGGCCACTGCATCGGCGTCGATCCCTACTATCTGACCACCGCCGCCGAGGCCCTCGGTTACTATCCCCAGGTGATCCTTGCCGGCCGCCGCATCAACGACGACATGGGCCGCATCGTCGCCCGCAAGGCCGTCAAGATGCTGATTGAAGCCGGCTCGCCGGTACGCGGCGCCAAGGTTGGCGTGCTCGGCCTGACCTTCAAGGAGAATGTCCCTGACCTGCGCAACTCCAAGGTGCCCGACATTGTCTCGGAACTCTCCGACTTCGGCATCGAGGCCATGGTGCATGATCCCCACGCCGGAGCGGCGGAAGCCCAGGACGAGTACGGCATCAAGCTGCGGGAACTCACCCGTTTCATCGGCCTTGATGCGATGATCCTTGCCGTCAATCACCGGGAATATCTCGACATGGCGGAACAGCTGACCGACCGGGTGCGGCCGGGTGGTGTCCTGATCGACGTGAAGTCTGCCCTCCAGCCGCAGGCGCTGCGTCGCGATATTCTGTACTGGAGCCTGTAGCTGCCGGAGTGGCGTCCACCGGTAAAACTGGCTAGAAGTCAAAGTGGCTCGATGCAGACAATACTGAACTGATGTTGCTGGTGCGGAGAATTCGATAGTGGTTCCAAAGAACAAGCGGGCGGCAACTTCCGATCTGATTGCCATGACTCCGGGGCTCGGGGTGGACCAGGCTTACCAGCGCCCGTTCATGGATGTGCGCGAACTTGTCGCCTCGCTCTGGTGCGAGCGTTTCTGGGTCGTCACTGCGACGCTGGCGGTCCTGGCGCTTGTCGCGCTCTATCTGCTCGTGACACCGAAGACCTACACGGCCACCGCCCAGCTCCTGATCGATCTCAACCGTCCGCTCACCGGCGAAGCCCAGTCGCTGGGCGCCGACACCACCCGGTTCATGATGGGTCCCATCATCGACAGCCAGGTGGAGATCATTCGCGCCACCCGCATCGTCAGCCGCGTGATCCAGAAGACCGGCTATGCCGAGTCCGTCGAGGCCCATGAACTGCCCGAGGACGCGCAGGCCGCCCCGGAGACTTCGCCCTCCGCAGGCAATGCCGCAGCCGCCACCGGCGATGCGGCGGCTGCCGGCGGGCCCGGCACCGCCTCGCCCAACATTCCGCTGGGCATCATCGGCAAGTTCCAGGAGAATCTGGACGTCCGCCGCAAGGGCCTCACTCTTATTCTGCTGGTGCAGTTCTCCGACAAGGACCCGGTTCGGGCTGCAACCGTCGCCAATGCCATTGTCGACGAATACCTCGTCGACCGCGACCGCCGCGAACAGGCGGCATCGAAACGTGCCGTCGAGACCCTGCGCGGCCGTATCGCCCAGGCCCGCGCCGATCTTGCCGCCAACGAACAGGCGCTTCAGGAACTGAGCGAAAAATACAATCTCGTCTCCGCCGGCGGCAGCACGCTCGATGAGCGCGAAGTCGCCGAGACCGCCACGCAGCTCAATCTGGCCCGTGCCGAGGAGGCCAAGCTGCTGGCGGATCTTCAGCAGTGGGAAGCCCAGTCCAAGGACACCACGGGCATCGCCACCATCGGCAAGCTGACAGATGCCCGCCACAATTACGAAGTTGCCCGCAACCAGGTGGCGCTGCTCGAAAAGACCCTCGCCAGCATGAAGCGTGACTTTGCGCAGAAGACCACTGCCCTCAACCGCTTCGCGGAGCTGCAGAAGGAAACCCAGGCAACGCGGGACAGCTACCTGGCGATGGTGACGCGCATCAAGCAGCTCGAGATGGAACAGAACTATTCCATGCTTGATATCCAGATGCTCGACAGCGCCGCCGTCCCCCAGAGTCCGTCAAGCCCGAACCTCACCCTGATGCTCGGTGTCGGACTGCTCGGGGGGCTCGGCCTCGGCATGACGATCGCCCTGATCAAGGACCACATGTCGACAGTGCTGCGCACGCCTCAGCTGGTACAAAGCAATCTCGGCGTGCCGCACATTGCAACGCTTGATCAGCTCCGCGGCCGCAACACCGACGCGTTCGCGCTGCTCAACACCCATCCCAACGCACCGTTCGTGCAGGGTATCGTCCTGATCCACCGCTACCTCGCCGAAATTCGCAGCAGCGGCCAGCGGGTGATCGCCATCGTGTCGGTCAATGACGGTGACGGCAAATCCACCATCGCGGCCGCGCTCGCGCAGTACGCCGCCGCGATTACCCATCAGAAGACGGCCCTCATCGACTGCGACATTCACCAGCGCAGCCTCTCGAAGCGTTTTGCGCCGAATGCCACGCATTCTTTCGCGCAGGCGCTTGAGGGGACTCTCACCAACACCGGCGTATTGATCGATCCGCCGGACTGCGCCTTCTCGATCTGCACCTCGCCGTGGGAGGAGAACCCGCTCGGCAATACGCAGATGCTGATGTCGCCCGCCATGTCCAAGTTCGTGCGCTCGATCGGCAAGGACTTTGACCTCGTGATCCTGGACACGGCCGGCATCAGGAACAATGTCGAGACCCGTGCAATCGTCAGCATGGCCGACATCGTCATTCTTGTCGTTGATGCCCGCAGCACCACGGTCGAGGAAATCGCCATGATCAAGGAGACCGCTCCCGATCTTGAGACGAAGCTGGCCGGCGTCGTGCTCAACCACGCGGGCTGAGCGCCATGCTGCCGCGCCGCCCGCCGGATATTGCCGCATGAGAATCTTTCTCGCGCTGGTCTATCTTGCCGTGATCGTCCTCTACACGGCGCTGACCAAGTTCTCGGTCGGGCTGCCGCTGCGCACGCTGGCCCTGGTCTTTCTCGCGGCACTGATCTTCGTCTCTTACTACCGTCAGTCGCTTGATCTTCTCGCACGCCATGGTGCCATCAATTGGGCCTTCTTTGCGCTCGCCGTCATCGGTACCCTCCTGACCTACTACTACGAAAGAAGCGCCGGCAGCACCTTCGACGGCCTGACCGCCAACATTGTTCAGCCCTATCTGATCTTCTACGTGGTGCTCATGCTTATCCCGCTCATCGGTCTGTGGCCGGTGGTGCTGATAACCCTTTCCGGTGCCGCCCTGACCGGGACCGTGGCCGTCCTTCAGTATCTGGATGTCGAGATTGCCTGGCGGCTGCGCGAAATCACCAGCGAGATCCAGCATGAGCCAGCCGCCATCCAGAACTACGTGACGAGCCGCGAGCGCGCCCTTGGCGTGTCGCTGTCGCCGATCCTGTTTTCCTATCACATGATGTGCACCTATGTGATTCTGAACATTCTCTATCGTTTCCGCTTCATGGGCTTCTTCAACTATTATGCCGGCTGCTTCCTCGTCGCTGTCGCAACCCTGGCCAACGGCACCCGCTCGGTGCTGCTCGGCATGGCGGTGAGCGAGGTGGCGCTGGAACTGCGCCGCGGTACGGCAAGATCGCTGCTGAAAGTGGCGCTGATCATCCTGGCCGCCGCCGCCCTCTATGTTTACGCGCAGGCGACCGGCTCGCGTATTGCCGAGACCCAGGATGCCTCGGCCCTGGGGCGCGTGGTGCTGTTCAACTACGGCATCCGTCTCGCCATTGACAACCCGCTGGGCTTAGGCTGGGATTTCAACCCCGCCGGCTATGCTTGGCTCTACTGGGAGCACCTCTCCGATTTCGTCAACGCCGACGGCGTGTTCCGCCTGGGGCTGCACAACGCCTATCTCAACTACTTCCTGACTTATGGGGTGGCGGGTACGGCGGTGGCGGTCCTCGCGCTGCTCTATGATCCGCGCTACGTGTTTCTGGCCGGGTTGTTCTTCTCTTCCTACCTCGTCCACATTATTGTCCACAATAATGGCATGTTCATCGGCGATTATTACTTCTGGTTTGCCTTCGCCATCATGATGAACGTCTTCGGGAGTCACGGCATCGTCTATGGTGGGACCGTGCGGCCGCAGCCTGCGCCCGTTTTCGCCACCAGGCGGCAGCCGGCATGAGGCGGCAACGGCGGCAGTTCCAACGGCGGCGGTGGACTGAATGCCGGCGCAGCCGCTTGGCCGTGGCGATAAGCTGCGTTAGACTGAATCATTGCGGCACAGGCCAGCCGGCGCTGATGCAAATCGCCGGTTCAGGCGTGATCGGAGTGAAGAAGATGATGGTCAGGTCCGGCAAGCTTGTGGGTGATCGTGCGATGTCGTTCCATCGCCTCCTGCGAACCTGCATCGTCACGCTCGCCGCTTTGGCCGCGCTCATGGCCGGCAGCGCCCTTGCTGACCCCTATCGCGTCATGAGTGGCGACACGTTGAAGATTGATGTCTTTCTCTCACCTGAACATTCCGCTGAAACCAGGGTGGACGATGCCGGGCAGATCACCCTGCCGGCCCTTGGCCGCATCCAGGCCGCGGGCCTGACGCTCGAGGAAGTGGAAACCGCCGTCGTCGAGCGCCTGACCAGGCTCTCTGACATTTCGAGCGTGCGGGTCGTTGCAAGCGTCACCGAGTACCGGCCGCTCTTTGTGCTGGGGCTCGTCAATAATCCCGGCCGCTATCCATACAGCGCCCATACGACTGTTTTGAAGGCGCTTGCTGTTGCCGGTGGCGTCGGCAACCCTTTCTACCGCCGCAGCGCCCAGGCCACCAATCCGACCGATCTCGTCGACCGCCAGGAACGTTTTGACGTGGCGACTTTGCAATACTGGTCGGCGCTGGCCCGGCGGGCGCGGCTGCTCGCCGAACAGAAGAAGGCCGAAACCATCGAGTTTCCCCCCGATCTCATCGCCAAGCTCAATGCCATCGGCGAGCAGGGCGTGATGGACCGCGAGCGCGAGATCTTCGAGGCCAGGCGCCAGACCCTGGCCAACAGCCTGAGCGTCATCGCCCAGCAGAAAGAGGTTGTGCAGCAGGAGATCGCCAGTGCCGAGAGCTACGCCGAGGAAGTGAAGAAGGCGATACCACCCATGCAGAAGGAACTCGAGAACCTGACCGCGCTCCGCGACAAGGGACTCACCCGGCGCCTCGAGGTCTTGACGGTGCAGCGCCAGGTCTCCGACATGCAGCGCGAGACCCGCACCTCCGCTCTCAGCATCACCCGTGGCCAGCGCGAGTTGAACGACCTCGAGAAGCAGGCTTCCAATCTGAAGGGACAGCGCGAAGCCGAGGTGGCTCAAGCACTGGTCGAGGTCGGCACCGAGATCAACGTCCTCAAGGCGAGGCTCGACAACCAGTCGAAGCTCCTGCCGGCGGGGAGCAGCATAACCACCCCCACTGCGCAGAACGCTGGCGAGGGCGAAACCCCTGTCACCTTCGAAATTGTCCGGCTGAACGCCGACGGCCTTGCCATCACCATGCCTGCTTCCGAAGACACGCTGTTGATGCCGGGCGATGTGCTGAAGGTCGTCACAGTGGCTCCGGCCGGGGCCGGCTCTGCCGTATCGAACTGAGGGATGGCAGGCAGCCCATCCGTTAACCTTGGTCGTGGGACATCGACCCGCACCTCTTGCGCGGGCATGATGGTTGCTCGACGCGAATGGGAACAGCGAGGTGTGATGCGCAGATCGAACAAACATGCCTGGCGGCCTCTGCCGGCGCTGGC
The DNA here is from genome assembly GCA_964543235.1 of uncultured Rhizobiaceae bacterium. Taxonomy (GTDB): domain Bacteria; phylum Pseudomonadota; class Alphaproteobacteria; order Rhizobiales; family Aestuariivirgaceae; genus JANMMJ01. Next base: position 5,634 of record CAZIXE010000043.1, read on the forward strand.
CGCCGTAATGGTGGCCGCCGCAGCCTGTGCCTTTGGCGCGGTTCCGTCTGGGGCCGCACCGGTTGAGGCCGGGACCAACACCGCGGGAGGATTGACCGGCACCCCCCGGATCGTCCACGTGCAGAATCTCAATGACAGCGGTCCCGGTTCGCTGCGCGCCGCGCTGCGCATGAGGGGACCGCGGGTCATCGTCTTTGACGTTGCCGGGGCCATCGAACTCGAATCCGACCTGCGTATCGATGAACCGGATGTGACCGTGGCCGGCCAGACCGCTCCCGGGCCCGGCATCACCCTGCAGGGCGCCTCGCTCAAGATCAGGGCCAACAATGTTGCCATTCAGCATATTGCCGTGCGCCTGTGGAGCGAGGCCACGGCGGACAAGGGCGGCGACCGCGACGCCATCACCGTCTTCGCCTGTGATGATTGCGACAGGCCGGTTTCCAATGTCCTGATCGAGAATGTGAGCGCCAGTTGGGGCATCGACGAGAACATCGGCTTCTGGGGTGCGAAGCTCGAGCGCGTGACCCTGCGCAATTCGCTGATTGCCGAGGGCCTGCGCAATGCCGGCCACTCCAAGGGGGTTCACTCCATGGGATCGCTGATTGGTGGCAATACCAGGGCGATCGAGGTCACTGGCAACTTCTTCGCCAGCAACCTCCGCCGCAATCCGGTCGTTGGCGGGGGAGCCAGCGCCTTTGTGGCCAACAACTTCATCTACAACCCGGGCCGCAATTCCGTGCATGTCTACGAGGGCGCCGGTACCAGGGCCTCGCTGATCGGCAATGTGACACTTCGCGGTCCCGATACTGCCGAAGACCTGACGGCCTTTCAGATCCAGGGCGATCTCGCCTCCGATTCGCCGGGCGCTGTGATCTATGCCTTCGACAATCACTGCTGCGACGGCCGCATCCATTCTGGCCAGGTCGAGCCGGACCAGCCGCTGGCCGCGGCGCCGGCGACCGTGTCGGCGACTTGGCAGACCCTGCCGGCTGCCGATGTCTGGGCACATGTCAGCCGCTATGCCGGCATGCGCCCGGCCGAGCGTGGCGCCACCGATGCCCGCATCGTCTCCGGCGCCGAGCGCGGTGACGGCCGGGTGATCGACAGTCCCTGGGAGGTGGGTGGCGATCCGGTGACGGCCGGCACCCAGCCGCCGCCGCCCGTGCCGGACGATCCCTTCGCGCCGGCCGGCGGCAGTGGCAAGAGCCGCCTCGCGGCCTGGCTCTGCCTGCGCCATTTCGAGGTCGGTGGGCCGCCCACGCCGCAATGCGCCGAGTCGCCGGAAACCCTCCGCGGTCTGCTCGGCAGGCCCTGAAAGGCCCGCCGCCGCCGGGCTTAAATTGGCCTTAATGTTATCCGCAACTTGCCTTGGAGGAACTGCCGCCCGCGCGGTAGGCTCTTCGACGAAGGGGATCGGGTCATCCACACGGCGCCGGACAGAGGCGGCTTCACGGCGCGGCGTGGCAAGGTGGCGAGCGGCGTGGAAGAGAGAGAGGCTTTGCTCAGAGGCGTACTGGCCAATCAGCCGGCAGAAATGGCGGAGCGCCCGGCTGCAGCCCGCGATACCCCCGGCCGTGACCTCACTGCAGCCGAACTGCTGTTGAAGAATCTGCTCGTTTTCGGCCCGACGGCACTCATTGTGGCCGCCACCATCTATCTCATACTGTAGCGGCTAGGGCGGAGCCATTGGGCCGGAGCTCAATGCGCCTTGCCGGTGAGAAACTCGCTGATGAACGTTTTGGCGATGATCTTGAGATCGAGAGCCAGGCTTTGCGACGCGACGTAGCGCACATCGCACTCAAGCCGGCGGATCGCGGTCTCGCGCGTCCACATGGCCCCCCGGCACCCGGAAATCTGCGCCAGGCCGGTGATCCCGGGCCTGACATCGTAGCGGCTGCGATAGTGTTCGCTGGTCGCCAGGGTTTCAAAAAAAGTGTCGCCGATCGCCGTCAGCGGGGCGTGTGGGCGCGGACCGACCACCGACATGTCGCCGGTCAGCACATTGATCAGCTGCGGCAGTTCATCGATGCTGGTGCGGCGCAGAAACGCGCCGAACCGCGACACCCGCTCGTCATTGACCCTGGTCTGCATGACGACGCCGCCCGCGGTGCTGCTGACCGCCATGGTTCTGAACTTGTAGATCGAGAACAGCCGGCAATCCTTGCCATGCCGCAATTGCCGGAAGAACACCGGTCCTGGACTCGACAGCTTGATGATCGCGGCAATCAGCAGGAAGGCCGGTGACAGGACGGCGAGCGCCAGGCTCGCAAACAGGATGTCGAAGGCGCGCTTGCCGAAGCGGGTCCACCAATTGTCGTTCCAGGACCGCTGCGGCACCACCAGCGGCCGGCCGGCGATGACATGCAGCCGCGCCCCCGTGCTCACCTGGTGGCCGAACGTCTGGCGCATGCCCGTCGCCTGTACGGGCTTTGAAACCGAAACAAAAAATGGCGCGCGCGTAAGGTCGGAGCCACCGGCACGATACCTGCGCAAATGGCTGCCGTGAGAGCTTGTCCCACGCGCATCGCGGTCCGTAGTGGTCATTATCCGTCCCAACCCTAGGCGGCCAATTTATGAAGCAGCAGAACTTGGCCTCGGATCCCAATGCGATGTCAATATTAGCCAGCGCCGTGATTCACGCAAGGGTCATTATTGCACCGTTTTGAATAAACGGTCGGAACGTACATCGAACATTAACTGTTAATCTCGAAATTGTCCGAATATGGCACAGTTTCATATTCCTGGTTTACAGGGATAGTAACCGTAAAGTGGAGTTTCACTGTGCCACAAGTTTACACTAGCGAGCAACGCCCGTTGACTCCCTACGGCACCCCCCGTACTCATTTTAGTCGATTTTTAACCAAACAGTTCGACTCGCACGGGGGTGTGATTCATGCCGGATATTCTGGTCGTTGGGGCGCGGGGCATGCCCGGCGCCGAGGGTGGCGCTGAAAAGCACGCTGAAAACGTCTTCCCGCAATTTGCCGCCGCCGGCTATGCCGTCACAGTGTTGGGCACCCGGGAGTTCATAAGAACGCCGGAGTACCAGGGAGTCAAACTGGTCGCGGTGCCGACCTTCAATATCGCCAACACCGAGAAGCTGGTCTATCACTTCCTGTGCTTCCTCTACGCGGCGTACAAGCGTCCCAGATTGGTTCATCTGCAAGGGCTGAACTCCGGCATCTTCCTGTTTCTATACAGGCTCTTCGGCATGAAGACGGTGATGCGTTACGGCTCTGCCGATTACGAGCACTCCAAATGGGGCCGGCTCGGACGTGCCGCGTTCAGGATGTGTGAGCGCCAGCTCAAGCTGGCGGACCACGTGATCGCCGTCTCCCGGAAGTACGAACGCGATCTCGCCAGCCGCTACGGCCTGCGCAATCTGACCGTGATACCCAATGGCACCGACGAGGTCGCGATCACCGATGCCGCTAGGGCATACTTTTCGCAGGTGGGACTTGAAGGCAAGCGCTACCTGCTCTCCGTTGGCCGCCTGACTGTCGACAAGCGCTATGTCGATATGCTGCGCGCCATGGAGCAACTCCGCGGTACCGGTATCGAACTTGTCCTCGTCGGCGGCCCGGATGGCACCGATCACCACAAGGAACTGCGCGCCAAGGCCGGGCCCAATGTGCGGTTTCTTGGCCGCCTTGACCGCGAACTGCTGCCGGTTCTCTATCGCCATTGTGCGGCCTACATCAGTGCCTCCGCGCATGAGGGCCTCTCCAATTCCATTCTGGAAGCGATTTCCTTCGGCAGCCCGCTGATTGCCAGCGATATCGCCGCCAACCGCGAAATGCGCCTGAACGAAGCCTGTTACTTCCGTCAGGGCGACCCTGGCGCTCTGGCGGGCAAGATCGCCGAAGCTCTGGCCCAACCAGACAGGTTCATCGTCGACCGCAGCCGTTTTGCGGGCTGGCGCGAGGTCTTCGAGGCAACCGAGCGCGTCTATCATAGCGTCCTTGCCGACCTGCGGCCGCAGCCCGCGCGCGGCGCTGCCGCACCGGCCAGGGCTAACCAGACAGCACCGTCATTCAAGGTTACCATCGGGCCCGCGGCGCTTGGCGGCAGGCCAAAGAAGCTCGGTTAAAAATGTAGGACCTGCGGAGCGCACTTTTTTCGCGGATCGGCGCCGCGTTGGTCCCGATCTTGCGAAGTGCCCCCTGCCCAATTCCGGAAAACCGCCCACAGACGCTGCGCATGCACATCAGGCAGTTCATCATCCACACGCTTCGCCATGCCCCCTGGGCCGTGGTGGCATCGCTGTGCGCGGGCCTGTCGAACTACGTCATCATCATCCTGCTGTCGCAGTATTACGGGCTGACCGAAGGCGGCCAGTTCCGCCTGCTCATGTCGATTGTCGGCCTGCTCACCCTGTTCACCCTCGCTGAAGCCGACAAGGTGGCGATCCGTCACCTCGTCATGGGCAAGCCTGGCGTCATCCGGCCGCTCCTGGTCAGCCGCATGCAGTTCGCGCTTCTCGGCACGGCGGCCGGCCTCGTTACGGCCTGGGTGTTCTACGGGCGTGGCGAATCGATCTGGCTGGCCATTGCTGCAGCCTCGCTGCTGTTGCCCTTTGCCTACCCCACCGATCTCTACGCCCAGATCATCCAGGCCAAGAACAATTTCCGCAAGCTCGCGGCCTACAGCATGGTGAAATACGCGATCCTCACCTCGCTGGCCTTTATTTCCAGCCTGTGGTCGATCGCCGTGCTCGCCTTCATCGTGATCTATTATGTCTGGCTCGCCGCCATCAATTCAGCCTACCTCATGATGCAGAAGGAGGCTTACGAGCCGGCCAACGCCGAGGCGCGGCTCTATCGCAGGGAGAGCATCCAGCTCAGCTTCGCCGGTTTCTTCCCCCTCATCCTCGAGCACGCCGACAAGCTTCTGGTATCTTACTTCCTGGGTCTGGAAAAACTCGCCCTATACACCATCGGCATTTCGACCGGCCGCCTGATCTCCATCGTCATCAAACCGACCATGACCGTCTATTTCCCGGTGCTCGTGAAGGAGCGCTTCAGTCTGAGGCTGATGGTCACCCTCTTCGTGGTGCTGAGCGCCGCCGGCCTGATCGCCGCCTGGCCCCTCTACTACTATTTTGCCGAGGTTCTCGGCAGCGAATACGCGGAGGCCTATCCGCTGGCGGCGATCATCATTGCCGGCCTGGGCGTCTATTTCATCTCGGTGGTGGTCTACTATTCGTCTGTGTACTACAAGGACGCCAGGCTTAGCGTTCCGACCATGACGTCCGTCCTGTCAACGCTGATCACCTTGGTCTATCTCGTGTTTGTCCTGACTTTCGGAGGGGACTACGCCCTGGTCCTGAGTGCGGCGTCATACCCGCTTCGTGATCTGCTGACACTGGTCGTAACGGTCGTGTTGTCGAGGAGGGCGCGGACCGCATGAAACGCCTGGTTCTGTTTGCAGAACTCTACTCGACCTTCCAGAAGGAGAGGCGGCAGGGGTTGCTGTATCGCAACCTCGTCCAGTACATCAGGTTCATCGAGCGCAACGAGCTCCAGGAACTCTATGTCTTCACCTATGGCTCTCGCGACCGCGAGGAACTCTTGAGGCTGCAGGAAGAGGGGACCCTGCCCCGCACATTCCATGTCCTGGGCCCGCCGGCCTGGCTCGATTCGAAACCTGGCCACATCCTCTATTCGCTGATCGGTCCCATAATGCACCGCAGCGCCCTGCGGCAAGCGGATGCCTATCGCACGCAGCAGGTGACCGGCTCCTGGACGGCACTGATTGCCAAGGCACTCTATCGCAAGCCGTTGCTGTTTCGCGTCGGCTATCCGCTGTCGGTCAGATTCAGGACCGAGGGCAAGCGGCTCAATTACGCCCTGGCCCGCCTGGTCGAGCTTCTGTCGGTTCGCTTCGCCGACCACGTGGCCGTGGCCTCGATGACCATGCGTGACTATTACGGGGCCCTAGGCGACAAAAACAACGTGACATGGGTTCCGAACTTCGTGGACGTGTCGCGGGCGACTCTGAAATCGGCCTATGACCGCCGCGATCCCGTGCTCTTCGTGGGCCGGCTCCACAAGGTGAAGAACATCGAGAACATCATCCGGGCCTGCGCCCGGCTGAATGTCGCGCTGCATCTTTATCACGGTCCCGGCGATCTCCGCGATTACTTGCAGAAAGTGGCTGACGAGGTGGGCGCCACCATCGTGTTCAGAGGCACGGTGCCCAACGAGGAGCTGTTCCGGCGCCATCACGAACATTCGATCTTCATTCTCTGCTCGACGCGCGAGGGCATGCCCAAGGCCATGATCGAAGCCATGGCGTCGGGATTGATTTGCGTTGCAACGCCGACCGACGGCGCCTCGGAACTGATTGTGCACGGCAAGACGGGCTATTTGACGAGCGGCTATGACGCCGATGCCATCGAAGCCACCCTGGCGCAGGCCCTGCGCGAGATGAATCCGGAAATCGGCCGCCAGGCCCGCGAATTCGTCGTCGCGAATCTTTCACTCGACCGTGCCGTCGAGGTCGAACTCGGTCTGTTCAGGCGCATCATAGCCCGCCACCACCGCCAGCCCGGCATCGCCGATGCTGCGGCACCGGAAAACACCACCGACACGCACCCCCTCAAGTGAAGGCCCATCCGTGCGACCGACCCATCAGCCTTCAATCCCGGCCCCAGGTCCAGCGGCGATCCGCATTCCCGCCCTTCCTCTCCTGCCGCCTCATGGCGGCCGGCCGCAGCCGTGATCGCATGCTGAAGGTATTGGACCAGGAAAGCGCGGCGCTGGGCCCGGGCCTGCATCCGGGCAGGAGGGTGGGCGTCGCATTCGACCCGTCCACGCCCGTCATGCTGCTCGGCGGGCGCGAGAATGCTCTTGCCGTGACCCGTAACCTCGGACGGCTCGGCGTCAGGGTCAGAGTCAGCAATGCACCGGGATCATGGGCGATGGATTCGCGATTCTGCGCGGAGTCCCTTGTCATGCCGGCGGACAGGCCGGCGGCGGAGCACTGGCGCGAGTTGCTGCTGGGTCCCGCCAGTTCGCGCTTTCATGGCCAGGTGGTCTTTGCCTGCAATGACCCCGCCCTCGAATTCGTGGCCGTCCACCGCGACGAACTCCGCACCCGCTACCGCATTGTCGACAGCGATCCCGCCCTGCAGCTGGCCCTTCTCGACAAGCAGAAGACGATCGACCTCGCCCGCCGGGCCGGTGTTCCGGCCCCTAACTATTGGAGCATAGCGCGGCTGGAAGATGCCGGGCGGCTGCGCGGCAAGTTGCAGTTTCCTGTCATGGTGAAGCCGATCAACACCCACGCCTTCGCAAAGGCCTTCGGCCGCAAGCTGTTCATCATTGAGCGCGGTTTCGACGAGTTGCAGGACAAGGTCCGGCTGGCCATCGGCCACGGCATGGATGTGATGGTCGCCGAGATGATTCCCGGGCCTGACAGCCTCCTGGTCAGCTACAATACATTCATCGACAGCGACGGCCGCACCCGCTTCGAATTCACCAAGCGCGTGTTCCGCCGCTACCCCAAGAACCGCGGCAGCGCCTGCTACCACATTACCGAGTGGATACCCGACGTCGCCGAGATGGGCCGTCGCTTCTTCGCAGGCATCGGGTTTCGCGGCATCGGCAACGTCGAGTTCAAGCGTGACCCGCGTGACGGCAAGCTGAAGGTCATCGAGTCGAATGCGCGCTTTGTTGCGACCCACGAACTGTTCGTTCGCGCCGGAGCGCCCAGCGATCTTCTCGTCTATTGCTATCTGACGGATCAGCCTGTGCCGGTCTTCGAGCAGTACAAGCAGTTTCTGCGCATGTGGTATCCCGGCCGCGATTATCGTTCCTTCCGCGAGTTGCACGCCCTTGGCGAACTGAGTTTCCGGGAATGGCTCGCGAGCCTGATGCACCGCCAGGTACTTCCGGTCTTCAGCCTGTCGGACCCGCTGCCCGGCATCAATTTCCTGCGAAGGCGCCTCTAGTCCGGTGTCGTTAACCCCTCGAGCGTAAACTCTTCCGGTAACCCTGGCGCCCATGAAAAAGTATCGCGTTGGCATTCTCATGAGCAGTCTCTCCTGCACGAAATATGTGCGTGAGACGGTTGACACCTTGGCCAATGATCCCGCCATCGACCTTTTTCTCATTCTCGAAAATGGCAATGCCAACGGCGATTCGCACACCAGGTTCAGGTACAAGCTGCGCCGCGCCGGGTTTCTTCGTTCCATAAGCCTGCTCGCCTTCGGCGCCTATCGCAGCCTCGAAGTCCGCTTCATGTCGCTTTACAGCAAGTCGGTTCGCGACCATTTCCGCAAGGAAGCGATCGCAACGGACCGGTTTGCCGGCCGCATCGACGTCCACCCGGAACTGTCGGAGACCGGGCTCTTCTGCAGCTATGGCGAGGGCGACATCAGGAAGATCAAGGAGGCCGGACTTGACATCATCGTCCGCGGCAACACCGGCAGCATCTATCGCGGCGATGTACTGAGAGCCGCGCGCCTCGGCATCATCTCTTTCCATCATGGTGACAACCGCTGGAACCGCGGCGCCGCTTCCGCCTTCTGGTGCGTCTACTGGCGCAGGCCCGCCACCGGCTTCATCATTCAGATCCTGAACGAGGAACTCGACGGCGGTACCGTGCTCTACCGCGGCGAAATCGTGACCAAGCGCGTCTACACGCGAAATCTCGTGAACCTCTACCGGGAAAGCAATCCGTTCCTCGCCTATGTCACCAAGGCCTATCTCGAAGGCGATCCTCTCATCAGGCCGGAGGCCAGGATTCCCTATGGCGGTATGATCTACAGCTACCCGAACCTGTGGCAGACATTCGTCTACGTCATGCGGACCGGCGCCCTGTTTGCGCAATTGGTCGTGGAGCGGAAGCTGCTGCGCCGCGACTTGCGCTGGGGCGTTGCATACACCCGCAGACACTGGACGGAAGCGGTCCTGGCCAGGGGCAAGCGCATCGCCAATCCCCCGCATCGCTTCCTTGCCGACCCCTTCGTGGTCGCGCGCGATGGCCGCCACTACATCTTCGCCGAAGATTATGACGAGCGCCGCGGTCTCGGCGCCATCTCATGCATCGTCGTCGAGCCCGATGACAGCTACCGGATCATCGACAATATCCTGATGGAGCCGTTTCACCTCTCTTTCCCGCTTGTGTTTGAAGAGGGAGGTGAAACCTACATGATTCCCGAAACCGCCGAGTGTAACGCGATCCGGCTCTACCGTTGCGTGGAGTTTCCCCACAAATGGGAGCTCGACATGGAACTCGTGCAAGGCGTTTCGGCGACTGACACTATGCCGGTGCAGCGCGACGGCAAATGGTTCCTGCTCACCAACATCAGCCAGTTTCACACCCCCGACCACCTTTCCCAGCTCCACATTCTCTGGGCGGACAAGCTGCGTACGACCGAGTGGAAACGGCTGTCGAGCCTGCCGATCGTCAACACGCCGTCCATCGGCCGCAATGCCGGATTCCTGCTCGATGCCGACGGCGGCTACTACCGGGTCCGCCAGCGCCAGGCCTTCAACCTTTATGGCGCGGGTTTCTCCATCGCCAGGGTCACGCGTCTCGACACCGAAGGTTTTGCAGAAGAGACCTATGCCGAGATCGAGCCCAATTTCTTCCCGGGCCTTAAGGGTACGCACCACATGCACGGCACCGGCGATTTCACCGTCTATGATTTCCTGAAGTCCGAGCGCTACGATTGATTCATGCGAAGTCGGGGGGTCCCCCGAGAGACCCCCCGCTTGCAATTGGCGCCGGGTACGCAATACTTGATCCCGGTGCAGTCCCCCGGAGGGCAAAACCCTGGAGGCATGCCCGCACTGTCGCCGATCTGGGTTTCCAAACCGTTGAAATTGAACGATTTAAGAGCGGATTTGTGTTAAGAAACTATTGTTCGGTTGTGTACAAATCGAACCTTAAGCCGCATCCTGCATGGCGCGCGCGCCGTTCCGGGCCCAATGGCGGAGGAAGCGCCGCAGCCAGTCCCTCACCGGTCCGTCATGCAGCAACTGGTCGGCAAGATGCTCGTGGCCCTGTTTCGCCCCCTTGAGCACGAAACGGTGGGCGCCTGAAACCGTCCAGCGATGCATGGTGAGCCGCGTGACTTCGGGATGGAATTGCAGGCCATAGGCGTGATCGCCGTAGCAGAACGCCTGGTTTTCGAATGTTTCCCCGGCCGCAAGCTGCTTGCAGCCGGCGGGCAGGGTGAAGCCTTCGCGATGCCAGTGATAGACGACGTCCGGCCAGGGCCCGAAGGGCAGGCCGTTCTGCAACCCTTTCAATGGATAGTAGCCGATTTCGACGAGCCCGTCGGGATGCGGCCCCACGTCACCGCCGAGATGCTTGGACAGCATCTGGGCGCCCAGGCAGATACCCAGAAACGGCTTGCCGGCCCTGAGCGGCACGCCGATCCAGTCGATCTCGCGGCTGATGTAATCGTCGCTGTCATTGGCACTCATCGGCCCGCCGAAAATCACCGCCCCGGCATGTGCGTCCATGCTGGCCGGCAGGTCTTCGCCCAGGCACGGCCGGCGGATGTCCAGTTGATATCCCATCTCGCGCAGCATATGCCCGACCCGGCCCGCGGTTGAGGTTTCGGAATGCAGGACAATGAGCATCTTGGCAGTCATGGCGGGAACGCACATTACCTCGCAAAACTTGCCACCGCGTTGCGATTCTCTCAAGCCTTCGCGCGGCTCGTGACGTGCGAAGCGATGGGCAGCACCACGCGCCGCGGCGCCCCGCGTCCGGCATAGGCGACAAGCTTGTTCGCCAGCCCCGGAATCACCTGCCGGGCGCCCGCCTTGAAGCCGGCATAGCCTTCCGCCGCGACCGCCGCCGCCGAGGGTACCCGTAACCGCGAGAGTTGCTCCGCGCTCCTCAGGCCCGCCCGCGCCTGGAAAGACGTTGCCACGGGTCCGGGACACAGCGACATGACATTGACGCCGCTTGCCTTGACTTCCTCGTGCAGCGCATCGCTGAACGACACGACATAGGCCTTGGTCGCGAAATAGACGGCCATGTTGGGCCCCGGCAGGAATGCCGCCACCGATGCGACATTGATCACGCCTCCCGCCCGGCGGCGCAGCATCTCCGGCAGGAAACGCAGGGTCAGATCCGTCAGGCACCGCACATTGAGATCGATCATGCTGAGTTGTTCTTCGGCCGCCAGCGACACGGCCGCGCCGGCCAGGCCGAATCCGGCATTGTTGACCACGATTTCGGGCGCGATGCCGCGGGCGGCCAGCTCGCCCGCCAGCATCTGGCCAGCGCCGGCCCGGCTGAGATCGAGCGGGACACATGTGGCGGAACGGCCGTAACGCCCCGTCAGGCGGTTGCGCACCCGCTCGAGCTCGCCGGCCCGGCGGGCCACCAGCACGGGGTCATAGCCGTCGGCGGCCAGGATTTCGGCGAAGGCCTCGCCGATGCCGCCCGAAGCGCCGGTGACGAGTGCCGTTCTGGGGTTGCTGCTGGTCATGGCTGCATCAGCGGCGCAGAAAGCCGCGAAAATAGGGCAGCAAGGGAGTTCAGCGCCCGGTGAGCCGTCGCCACAGGATGATCCCCTTTCCTGCCGCTGCGCCAAGCCGCGCCCGCGCGCCTGTCCTGGACTGGCGCGCCGCGAGCAGCCTTGCGACCGCAACCTCCACCGGGCAGGGCAGGCCTGAAACCGGATCAAGGTAGCGGGGATAGACGATGAGTGCGATCGCAACGAGGGCATCGAGCGGCAGCCGCCGCGTCCGCCGCGGAAACGGCTCCGCATCCACGGTCAGCCCCCAGCCGCCATAGAACGGCTTGCCAAAGGTCCTGACCGGCTTGTTGCGGATCAGTGCCTCGAATCCCGCCAGCGATGTGAACACCGCCACCTCGTCAGCACTGTCGAGCGCCGCGGTGATGGGCACGTCGCTGTAGACGGCATCGGCGAGGCGAGCGAGCGTCCTGCTGTCGATCGCCCCCGCCCGTCCCAGGCGTTCCACGTCGGGATGCGGCTTGTAGATGACGCAGGCCTCCGGCGCCTCCTGGCGCACCCGTTCCAGGATCATTTCATTGACATTGCCGCTGCTGCCGCTGAGACTCTTGAGGACGGCTTCGTCGTCGGCCACCTGCCCGACAACCAGAATTCGCCGCCGCCCCTCTGGCAAGGCTGGCAGCCGGACCTGGCCGGCCAGATTGTACTTGCTGAGATCGTGACTGACGATCTGCGCGCTGAGCCGGCGCCCGCGCGCCAGCAGGGACTCATCGAGCGGATGCGATTGCAGCAGCTCCTCGAGATCGCTGTCGCAACTGGGGTCGTAATAGATGCCCCGGCGATCGAAGCTGTAGGACAGTGAAGGCGTCAGCGCCGCACCCAGTCCGGCCGACCGCAGGAAGCCGTCTTCGATGGAGATGAATTCGCAGCCCCTGGCGCGGATTTCAGCCCGCACCATGTTCGCGGTCTTGCCCCACGCCGCAATCGCCCGTCCTTCGGCCCGGGCAATGCCGACTGCGGCATCGAGGCGGCGGACATGGCGCGGCGGCGGACATGGCCCTTCGAGCAGCCGTTCCAGGGGGCGCCGCTTCCACAGCGGGATGCGGTACAGCACCACGCCCTTGCGGTTCTCGTGGAAGCGGTCACGCAGGAATGCCAGCTGGTCGATGGCCGTTTCGATGTCGATGGGTTGCCGGGTCCAGGCGTCGAAGTAGTGGCAGTAGCGCAGGTAGGCGGCGGCGAAGACCTCGGCCACCGTCGCCCGCCGGGTACGGCGTGGCAGCGGCAGCACATCCTTCGTCAGCCCCCAGCCCGCATAGAACGGCGCGCCGAAACAATGCACGTCCTTCCCGGCCAGCAGCGCCTCGAAGCCCAGCTGGCTCGACACCGTGTACACTCTGGATGCCCGCGCCAGCAGCTCCCACGGATTGCCCGGAACCGCAATCACGGTGAGCCGCCGGTCATCCCTGTAGCGCGACAGGAAGCCGCCCTTCTGCCCCGCCAGTGTCTCCGGATGCAGCTTGGCCACCACCGCCTGGCCATCGGCCTCGGCCAGCGCCGTCTCGACCATGCTCTCGAAGCTCGCCGCTGTCGCCAGCCCGCCGGCGATCGACGCGTCGCCCACCGTCTGATCGATCACCAGTCGGTAGGGTCCGGGCGGCAGTTCCACCTCGGCTGGAGCCGCATTGTATTTGGACAGGCGCAGCTTGCGCAGCATCGCGGCCGCCGCGCCGGCCCGTGCCAGCTCGGCACCATCGAATCCGCCGGCATTGATCAGCGACTCGAGATCGCTGGGCCCGCGCGCGTCGTAGTAGATCCCGCTGCGGTCCATCACCATCGCCAGGGGCCGCATGTCCCGGCCGGGCTTCACCGAGCGCAGGAAGCCATCCTCGATGGCGATGTAGGGAATGCCGCGCGCCCGCGCCAGCCGGCGCGCCCGGTTGGCCGTCGGCTTGTGACCCCATCCCGCGATTGCAGCGCCGCGTGGCGGCAGGGCAAGCCCCAGGACCGGCTGCAATCCGGTGAGCAGTTCCACCTCCTGGCGCAACCGCCACAGGCCCGGCGAGAGTATGACAACTCGTCCTTGCATTGCGGATCAGGCCGCGCCGCTGATCTTCTCGTGCACCGCCTGGGCCATGCCCGGCCAGGTCGGCCGGTAATAGAAGCTCCCGGCAATCAGGTGATGGCGCTTGAGATAGGCGATGAAGCGCCTCGCGAGCGCCTTGTCCGGCTTTGCCGGCGCCTTCCAGAACCGGTCGAGGTCTTTGGTCGTTGCCTCGGCCTTGGCCAGCCCCTTGATGCCATAGAAGGCACGGCCCATCGCCAGCACCGGGATGCCGCCCTGGATAGCCACGATGCCGGACGTGCTGTTGATGGTGATGAGGCCCTTGGCGCTGCGAACCAGCGGTGCCAGCGGCCGCGATTGCAGGATGCGGATCCGCTTCTCGATGCCGAATTCACGCGCCACCAGGCGGACCTTGTCTTCATAGTCGCGGTGCCCGCGGTCCATGGGATGGATCTTGTAGACGAGCAGATTGTCGGGAGGTGCGTGCTTCGCAAAAGAGGCCGCCGTGGACCTGATGAATTCCTGATTGCGCCAGCGCAGGCCATGCCGGATCAGCTGCATGTCATCATGCACCTGCAGCGCCACCAGGAAGTAGGGTGGCGGGTGATCGGAGGTCAGCTCGTGCAGCACCGCCTCGTCGGAGCGCTTGTGCTGCAGGAGCCTGAGATAGCAGCGGACCCAGTAGGCCGCCTCGCGCAACAGCGGCCTGCGGCGGTGGTGCACGTATTTCGGGAACAGCCACCGGCCTGCCGACTTTGCGAAGAAGTAGAAGATCGCTGTCCAGGCCACCCGGTCGAAATGCGATGGCAGCTCCTCGGCCGGCGCCGGTTCCGACTCGTCTCTGAAGGCGGCCGGATCGCGCGGTACTGGCGAATTGGCATTGTTGCCGTCGCACTCGAAGGTCACATAGTCCGGCCGGACATAGCCCTCCTCGAAACAGTAGACCGGAACAGCCGCCGCCTTGGCGACCTGGATGGCCACCCGGTGGATGGGTCGCTGGTCGCCGAACAGCAGGATGGCATCGGGCTTCCAGCTCTGGATTAGCTCGCGCAGCCACTCGCGCCAGCGATGGTGGCCCAGCCGGTAGTTGATTGCGGGAAACCCCGACGAGAAGGCCCAGTCTCCGGCGTTGAAGTTGATCTTCTTGACCTGGTGGCCCCGCTTGTTGAGCTCTTGCGCAAGGACGGTGAAGAAGCCGCCGAACGGCCCCTGCAACAGCAAGATCTTCACCGCATCCTTCCTCGAACTCTATGTCACCCGCCCTGCGACTGGTATTGACTGGACACTGCGCCGTCAAGCGTGCCGGCGCTGGCGGATCGATGGAGATCGGACTATTCAGGACGATTCTGAGGGGACACAACGAAATGCCAGCAGACCTTCTTGTCACCAATGCCAGACTGCCGGACGCCGCTTCGCCGGTTGACATACTCTGCCACAACGGCCGCATCGCCGAGATTGCCGCCGGCATTCAGTCCGCGGCCGCCGTCACGATCGATGCGCGGGGCTATCTCGTTTCCCCGCCATTTGTCGACAGTCACTTCCATATGGATGCCACGCTCTCTCTCGGCATCCCGCGTCTCAACCGTTCCGGGACGCTTCTCGAAGGCATCGCGCTGTGGGGCGAGCTCAAGCCGATGCTCACCCACGAAGCAGTGATCGAGCGGGCCCTGCGTTATATCGATTTGGCGGTAAGCCAGGGAATCGGCGCCATCCGCACCCATGTCGATGTCTGCGATGACCGGCTGCTCTGCACCGAAGCCCTCCTCGAGGTGCGCCGCAAGGTGAAGGACTATCTCGATTTGCAGATCGTCGCATTCCCTCAGGACGGCTTTTACCGTTCGCCTACCGCCCGGCAGAACCTGATCCGTGCCCTCGACATGGGCGTCGACGTCGTCGGCGGCATTCCGCATTTCGAGCGCACCATGGCTGACGGCGCCGCGAGCCTGAAGGAGCTGTGTGAGATCGCCGCCAAGCGTGGCCTGCTGGTGGACATTCACTGCGATGAAACCGACGACCCGCTGTCCCGCCACATCGAGACGCTTGCCTGTGAGACGCAGCGGCTCGGCCTGCACGGCCGCGTCACGGGCTCGCACCTGACCTCCATGCATTCCATGGACAATTACTACGTTTCGAAGCTCATCCCGCTCATGGCCGAAGCGGAGCTCCACGCAACACCCAATCCGCTCATCAACATCACCCTGCAGGGGCGCCACGACACATACCCGAAACGGCGCGGCATGACCCGGGTGCCGGAACTGCGCGCGGCCGGCATCAACGTGTCCTTCGGCCATGATTGCGTGATGGACCCGTGGTACAGCCTGGGCCAGGGCGACATGCTCGAAGTGGCGTCCATGGGCCTGCATGTCGGCCAGTTGACCAGTCGCGAGGCCATGCGCTGGTGCTTCGACGCCGTGACCGTCAACCCCGCAAGGACGATGCAGCTCGAAGGCTACGGCCTGGCCAGGGGCTGCCGCGCGAACTTTGTCATCCTGCAGGCCCAAGACCCGATTGAGGCGATCCGGCTCAGGGCCAACCGGCTCTATGTCGT
Organism: uncultured Rhizobiaceae bacterium; assembly: GCA_964543235.1. Classification (GTDB taxonomy): domain Bacteria; phylum Pseudomonadota; class Alphaproteobacteria; order Rhizobiales; family Aestuariivirgaceae; genus JANMMJ01. Next base: position 21,693 of record CAZIXE010000043.1, read on the forward strand.
GCGCGCTGGCAGGGTGATTGCCGAGACCGCGGAGCGTGTGAGCAGGCTTCACCTCGACGGCCGCCCGCCCTCTGTCAACGGCGCCGCCTACGCACCTGCCGCCGCCGATGGCTGACGCGGCCGCAGGCCATCGAGGAAGAGTTGCAGGACGGCTTCACGCGGATCGCCGGCGCGCCCGGCGCTGACCGCCTCCACCTGCACGTCGAAGTCGGCATAGTGCTGTGTCACGGCCCAGATGGCAAAGATGAGATGGTAGGGATCGACGGGTGCAATCCGGCCGGCGGCACTCCAGTCACGCAGGATCATCGCCTTGCGGTCGACGAGTTCGCGCAGCGGTCCTCCCAGGAACCGGCCGATCATCGGCGCACCATGCAGGATCTCGTTGGCGAACAGTCGCGAGGCCTTTGGGTTGTCACGCGACATGGCGATCTTGGCCGAAATGTATTTCGACAGCTCCTCGATCGGGTCGCCCATCGGATCCAGTGCCTCGAGCGGCTTCAGCCAGTCAGCCAGCGTGTGCTCGAGCAGCGCGACATAGATGTCTTCCTTGCGCCGGAAGTAGTAGAGCAGGTTGGGCTTCGACATGTTCGCCCGCGCCGCAATCTGGTCCACCGTGGAACCGCGGAAGCCGAAGGCCGAGAATATCTCCAGCGCCGCTGCCAGGATGATTTCGCGGTTTGCCGCCTGGATGCGCGTTTCGCGCACCGGCCTGTTCCTCACCTCGCTCATGAGACCATTGTCAAATTTCTTGATCAATTGGTCAAGAACGCCTAGCATTTCCGCATAACAAGAATGGCCTGGGGAGGCACGATGGCGGTTTCCGCCGTGATTGCAGCAAAAGACCTGAGTTTGACCTTCTCGACCGCGGACGGTCCTGTTTATGCCCTGTCGAAGGTCAACCTGACCGTCAACAACGGTGACTTCGTGTCCTTTATCGGGCCCTCCGGCTGCGGCAAGACCACCCTGCTCCGGGTCATAGCCGATCTCGAACAGGCGACCGAGGGGACGATCAGCGTCAATGGCATGAGCCCCCGCGAGGCGCGGCTGGCCCGCGCCTACGGCTATGTGTTCCAGGCGCCGGCCCTCTATCCCTGGCGCACGGTGGAGAAGAACGTGGCCCTGCCGCTGGAGATCATGGGGCTTGACGACCAGTCCGGGCGCATCCGGAAGAACCTTGAACTGGTCAATCTGACGGGTTTCGAGAAGAAATACCCCTGGCAGCTCTCCGGCGGCATGCAGCAGCGGGTTTCGATTGCCCGCGCCCTGGCCTTCGATCCCAGACTGTTGCTCATGGACGAGCCCTTTGGCGCCCTCGACGAGATCGTCCGTGACAAGCTGAACCAGCAGCTTCTCGGCCTCTGGGACCGCACCGGCAAGACCGTGGTCTTCGTGACCCACTCCATTCCCGAAGCCGTGTTCCTGTCGACCAGGATCGTCGTCATGTCACCGCGTCCGGGCCGCATCATTGACATCATCGAAACCGATTTCCCGCGCCAGCGCACCCTGGATTTCCGCGAAACCCCGGAATTCCTGGAAGTCGCTCACCGCGTGCGCGAGGGTCTCAGGGCCGGACACAGTTATGAGGACTAGCAGGGGCCCTCATTGCTCTTCGGGAACGTCTCCCATGGCCTCGCCACGGGAGAAGGCGCATGGCCTGGACTTGCCTTCTCCCATCCGTGGGATGGGAGAAGATGCCCGAAGGGCGGATGCGGGCACAATCCATGCGTGAGGCATTGGCCAGAGGTTCCTTCCTCCCCGTCACCGCCGTATGCCTGGTCATCCTTGTCACCTGGTATGCCGCCGCCATCCCTATGAACTGGGTGGTGACCGCCGCGAAGATCGAGGCGGCCGGCGGCGGACTCAACAACCTTCTGCACTACTCCTGGAACGAGCCGCGCCCCGTCATCCCCGCGCCGCACCAGATCGTCATCGAGTTGTGGAACACGGTCTTCGGCGTGGCGCCATGGGCCATCCGGTCGCTCGTCTACCACTCCTGGGTGACGCTCTCCTCGACCGTCCTCGGCTTCATCCTCGGCGCCCTGCTCGGCATCGGCCTCGCCGTCGCCATCGTGCATTCGCGCTTCCTCTCGAAAAGCCTGATGCCCTGGATCATTGCCTCGCAAACCATTCCGATCCTCGCCATCGCCCCGATGATCATTGTCGTGCTGGGTTCCGTGGGCCTGACCGGCCTTGTCCCCAAGTCGCTGATCTCCATGTATCTCTGCTTCTTCCCCGTCACCATCGGCATGGTCAAGGGCCTCACTTCTCCCGATCCGATGCAGCTCGATCTCATGCGCACCTACAATGCCGGCGCCATGCAGGTCCTGCGCAAGCTGCGCTTTCCCGCTTCTCTGCCTTTCCTGTTCGCGTCGCTGAAAGTCGCCGTTGCCATTGCCCTGACCGGCGCCATCGTCGGCGAGCTGCCGACCGGCGCCATTGCCGGCATCGGCGCCAGGCTGCTCAACGGTTCCTATTATGGTCAGACCGTCCAGATCTGGGCGGCCCTCTTCGCCGCCTCCTTCGTGGCGGCAGCCCTCGTTTGGGCGGTCGGCGTGGCCGAGCGTTTGACGGGCCGCATGATGGGGGCGAGGCCGTGAGCCGCTGGACCGCGCAGGATATTTTTTACCCCGCCGTCTTCGGCCTGGGCGTGCTGGTGCTCTGGGAGGTGGTCGTCCGGACCTTCAATGTGCCGCTGGTGCTGCTGCCGGCGCCCTCCGATATCTGGGCGAAGATCATGACCTCCCTGCCGACCCTTTGGGCCGACTTCGTGCAGACCTTCGTCCGCGCCGTCGTCCCCGGCTGGATCATCGGTTCGGCCAGCGGCTTTCTCGTCGCTGTCATCTGCGACCGCCTGCCCTTCTTGCGCCGCGGCCTGTTGCCGCTCGGCAACCTTGTCTCCGCCCTCCCCATTGTCGGCGTGGCCCCGATTCTCGTCATGTGGTTCGGCTTCGACTGGCAATCCAAGGCGGCCATGGTGGTGGTCATGACCTTCTTCCCCATGCTGGTGAATGCCGTAACCGGCCTCGCGGCCTCCGGCCATCTCGAGCGCGACCTGATGCGCAGTTACGGCGCCTCGTGGTGGCAGACCCTGGTTAAGCTCAGGCTTCCCGCCGCCATGCCCTTCATCTTCAATGCGCTGAAGATCAATGCGACGCTGGCCATGATCGGCGCCATCGTTGCCGAGTTCTTCGGCACCCCCATTGTCGGCATGGGCTTTCGCATTTCGACGGAAGTTGGCAGACTGGGGCTGGACATGGTTTGGGCCGAAATCGCCGTGGCAGCACTGACGGGTTCGGCATTTTATGGTCTCCTCGTCGCGATCGAGCGCGTGGTGACCTTTTGGCATCCGTCCTACCGCCGGTAGGCGCAACATGAGAGAAGAAGGAGAACAGGGAAGATGAAGAAGTTTCTGATGGCTGCCACCGCCGCAGCAGCGCTTGCGGCGTCGGCCGCATCGGCCTCGGCCGAGTCGGTGACGCTGCAGCTCAAATGGGTCACCCAGGCCCAATTCGCGGGTTACTATGTCGCTCAGGCCAAAGGCTTCTACAAGGATGCAGGACTGGACGTCACCATCAAGCCGGGCGGCCCCGACATCAACCCGCAGCAGGTGCTGGCCGGCGGCGGCGCCGACGTGGTGATCGACTGGATGCCGTCCGCCCTTGCCACCCGCGAGAAGGGCTCGCCGGTGGTCAACATCGCCCAGCCCTTCGCCAAGTCCGGCATGATGCTCACCTGCCGCAAGGAGACCGGCATCAGCAAGCCCGAGGACTTCAAGGGCAAGACGCTCGGCGTCTGGTTCTTTGGCAATGAGTACCCCTTCCTGTCCTGGATGAGCCAGCTTGGCATCCCGACCACCGGCGGCGCCGATGGTGTCACCGTCATCAAGCAGGGCTTCAACGTCGATCCGCTGATCCAGAAGCAGGCCGACTGCATCTCCACCATGACCTACAACGAGTACTGGCAGGTGATCGACGCCGGCATCCCGGCCGATCAGCTCGTGGTCTTCAAATATGAGGACCAGGGTGTGGCCACCCTCGAGGACGGGCTCTATGTGCTGGAAGACAAGCTCAAGGATCCGGCCTTCGTCGAGACCATGGCGAAATTCGTCAAGGCCTCGATGCAGGGCTGGGACTATGCCCGCGCCAACCCGGATGAATCGGCCCAGATCACCCTCGACAATGACGCCACCGGCGCCCAGACCATCGAGCACCAGACCCGCATGATGGGCGAGATCAACAAGCTCACCGAGGGCTCCGACGGTACGCTTGATGTCGCCGACGCCGAGCGCACCGTCGAGACGCTGATGAAGGGCGGCTCCGATCCCGTGATCACCAAAAAGCCGGAAGGCGCCTGGACCTCAATCGTCACCGACAAGGCCAAGGCGATGTAACAAGTGTTTACCCTCTCCCGTGCCTAGCATGGGAGAGGGTGCCCGACCGGGCGGGTGAGGGCCTCCCCTCCCCCTCCTGTGGACGGGAGAAGGTAATTGCTGAAGTACCTCAGGCAAGCACATCATTGAGGGCTGTTCGCAATACCGCAGGATGATGAGCGGCAGATGAATTCCCCGAACCCGCAAGAACCAGCCATTCAGATGACGGCGACCGCATTTCGGCGCAGTTGGCGCGTCAATTTCCTGCGTGTTCAGGCCGGCGAGAAAATCTCCATTATACACCGGGGCCGGATTATTGGAGTAATGAAGAGCGCGCTCGGTGATGACGAGCGCAGGAAGTGTGCTGACAGTCTTCGCAAGCTGCTCGAAAGCAGGAAGAATCCATAGGAGAGTCCCATGTCCACCACACTCATCCGCGGCGGCACCGTCGTCAACCATGACCATTCCCATCGCGCCGACGTGCTGATCGGCGATGGCCGCATCGTCGCCATCGGCGAGAAGCTCTCAGGGACCGAGGTGATCGACGCCGGCGGCTGCTATGTCATGCCGGGCGGCATCGATCCCCATACCCACATGGAACTGATGTTCATGGGCACCGTCTCGGCGGATGATTTCGAATGGGGCACCAAGGCGGCACTCTCCGGCGGCACCACCATGATCGTCGATTTCTGCATCCCCTCGCCCGGCGAATCCATGCTCGCCGCCTACCAGGCCTGGCGCCACAAGGCGGAAAAGGCGTGTACGGACTATTCCTTCCACATGGCGGTGACCTCCTGGAACCCGCAGGTCCATGACGAGATGGAGACCGTGGTCAAGACCTACGGCATCAACACCTTCAAGCACTTCATGGCCTACAAGGGCGCCCTCATGGTCAATGACGATGAGCTCTACAATTCCTTCCGGCGCTGCGCCGAACTGGGCGCCCTCCCTCTCGTCCATGCCGAGAACGGCGACGTGGTGGCGCGCATGCAGGCCGATCTCCTCAGCCGGGGCATCACCGGCCCCGAGGGCCACAGCTATTCCCGCCCGCCCGAAGTCGAGGGCGAAGCGGCAAACAGGGCCATCATGATTGCCAACATGGCCGGCTGCCCGCTCTATATCGTCCATGTCTCCTGCGAGGAGACCCACGCGGCGATCCGCCGCGCCAAACAGGCAGGCCAGCGCGTCTGGGGCGAGCCGCTGATCCAGTTCCTGACCCTTGATGACTCGGAATACCAGAACAAGGATTGGGACTATGCCGCGGGCCGCGTCATGTCGCCGCCTTTCCGCAACAAGAAGCACCAGGATTCGCTCTGGGCCGGGCTGCAGTCGGGCACCCTCTCGGTGGTCGCCACCGACCACTGCTCCTTCACCATCGCCCAGAAGCGCATGGGCGCCAAGGATTTCACCAAGATTCCCAATGGCACCGGCGGCCTCGAGGACAGGATGCCGGTGCTGTGGACGGCGGGCGTCAACACCGGCCGCCTGACGAAGGAAGAATTCGTCGCCGCGACCTCGACCAACATCGCCCGCATCCTCAACATGTATCCGAAGAAGGGCGCAGTGATGGTGGGCTCCGATGCCGATATCGTCATCTGGGATCCCGCCGCGACCAAGAAGATCACCGCCAGGAAGCAGGTGAGCCGCATCGAGTACAATGTCTTCGAGGGCTTCGAATGCAAGGGCGTGCCCCGCCTCGTGCTCTCGCGCGGCCGCGTGGCGTGGGCTGAAGGCGACATGCGCGCCAAACCGGGCGACGGCGATTTCGTGGCACGCCAGCCCAACGCCCCCGTCCACCAGGCCAACGCCATCTGGAAAGGCCTCACCCGCCCGAAACCCGTCCAGCGCGTCGAGGTGACACCTTAGGGGGCATTGCATGTTGTTCCCTCTCAGGACCTGGTCATTGCGAATTGTCGAGAAGATGGGCTTGCCAGTTCGCTCTCGGGAAGCAACGGAGATCTGTGAGATGCTGATCTGGGCGGCGAAGCAAGACATAGAATTATTTGCTGCCATGGGCAGAAAGCCACTCTCTAAGGCAGAGCTAATCCAACTAGCAGGCTGTTGAAGAAGGATGGCGTTTGGCCTTGAGGGTGTCGAGACCGCC
>CAZIXE010000044.1:0-27870 GCA_964543235.1 uncultured Rhizobiaceae bacterium
GCATACCATGACCGCCTTCACGGCCGAATTTGCTGAACCTTCAGGACACTACCTGCCGAACGGGTTGTCGATGGTCCGCAGGGCTCTCTTCTGAAGATGGTGGCCGTGCTTTCAGCTGTCCAATCCCTTGCGGAGTGGCAGCCACAGCGACACCGTGGTGCCATTGCCAGGCTCTGAACGGGTGGTGAGGACCGCATCGAGGGCCTCGGCGCGGCTGGCCATGTTGCGCAGACCATGACCGGGTGTTCCACCCCGATCGGCAAAACCCCGACCGTTGTCGCTAACCTCGACGGTGATGCCCGGCCCGCCTTCGCGATCCTCCGGGAAGCAGCGCACGGCGACCCTGGTCGCCTGGGCGTGACTCACGACATTGGCGAAGGCTTCCTGGAAGATGCGGAGAACGTGGAGGGCATTGACACTGTCCAGCCAATCAAGTTCCGGTACCTCCTCGACCCGCCAGTCGAAAGCAATTCCGGCTTTCCGGAAATCGGGCTCGAGCCTGTGGCGCAGACTCGCCAATAGTGTCGGCACGTTGCCCTGCACGGGCTCAAGAGAATCGACGGCAACGCGCAAGTCGGTCAGCACCCGCTTCAAAATGGCGACAGCATTCACCGGCTCGGCCTGACGCTCCGACGCAGCGATGGCGGCGATCAGGCTCGAGCCGATGCCATCATGGATTTCGCGCATGAGGCGATCACGCTCCTCATTGACTGCATTGGCCACCATGAGAACGCGGCGGGCCGCCTCGCTCGCAGCAAGGCTTGCCGTGGCTGCGCGCGAGCGGTTCTCCAGCAGAATGTTGAGGTTTTCCTCGAGTGAGAGTGCAGCGAGGAGGCGGCGGCCAAAGGACAGAACGAAGATGGACACGCAAAGGAGTGCGGCATACGGCGACAGATTGAAGCCGGCGCCAGAGTCCGGGCTTGCCGCCACTGCCTGGTCATGAAGGAGGGCGGCGACTCCCGCCAGTGTTGCCCCTGCGGCGAGCAGGTTGCCATATCCCGGCGCCTGCCACGTTCCCCAGGCATATTGGGCAAGGACAGGCATGGCAGCCAGGCCCAGGATCGCCGTTGCTGTAGCCGCCTCCGCCGGATAAGCAAGAAGGGCCGGGGCAATCAGCAGGGTGGCCGCGGCACCCGCTGCCAGCCATGCCAGACTGTTCTTGAACCGGAACAGGGAGATGCCCATTCCCCAGAATGTATAGAGGAGGCCCAGGGCAGCCAGCCGCAGCGCAGGCTCGAGACTGCCAGCAGGCATTACAAGGAAGCGCAGATTGCTGAAGAACCACAAGGCAGCCATGAGGGCAAGCCAGGCCAACGTGATTTCCTTGCGACGCATCAGCCAGAACACCAGCGCCAATATGCCGAGGGCAGCGAGAATGGCGTTGATGAGACGAGGGGCCTCGACCGCCAGCGTCACATCGCGCTGGTAGCGCGGCACCAACGCCGCAACGGTGCCGATACGGATACCGGCCACGGTGCCAGTCTCTGCAAAGCGGATGGTGACCGCGTTGCTCCCAGAAACAAGTTTTTCGGCCGGAAGGGACAGGATGGCGGGAGCGAAGGGCGAGGGGTACCCCGCCAGGCTGCCAGGCTGCTGGAGATAGAGTTCGCTGCCATTGAGCAGGACTGCCTGCCAAGGTGGCGCCCGGTCCAACATCAGGGCCAAATCCTCACCTGTCGCCGGCCTGGCGAAGGGGAGTCGGAGCCAGAAGCCCGCTGCCGCGTCCGCTCCAAGCGCCGCGGGCGTGAGCGGCAGGGCCATGGCCTTCCAGCCGGCCGCGGGGGCACTCGCGGATGGTTCCGCGGCGAACTCGACTGTATCCAGCTCGACGTTAGCAGTCTGCTTCATCGCGGCCCGGGCGGAGGGCGAGACGGCACCGAACCAGAAGACCAGCAGGATCAATAGCGCCGCCAGGAGATCATCGCTGAATGCGCTTGTTCGCCGTATGCGGCTGGCTGGCGCCGGTTCCATCGTCGGGGCGCGGCGGGCAATTCACATGCGGCGCATGTCGATCAGGCCGAGACTGGAAGCCTCATAGACGGCTTCGGAGCGCGAACTCACTTCCATCTTGCGGTAGATGCTCTTGACATAGGTGGCAATGGTCTGGGTCGAGAGCGAAAGGATTCCGCCGATCTCCGAATAGGAGAAACCGCGGGACAGGAGGTTGAGAACTTCGAGTTCGCGCGGGGTCAGAGCGCATGGATTGCGCTGCCTGTCTTCCGTATTGCTGGCTGGCGGCTGCAGGTTCTTGAGCAGCTGGCGTGCGATAATCGGGCTGATGGGCGAGCCGCCGCGGCGGATTTCGCGGATGCTTTCGGCGCAGTTGTCGAATCGCACATCCTTCAAGAGATAGCCGCGGGCCCCTGCCTTGATGCTGTCGAGAACCTTGGTCTGGTCGGCAAACACCGTAATCACGATGATATCGACGTCCGGATATCGCCGGGCCGCCTCCCTGATGAGGGTTGTTCCTGAACCATCCGGCAGACCCAGGTCACACAACATCACGTCGAAGCCGCCTGCCTCAATGAGTTCCAGTCCCTTCGTGGCGTTCCTGGCGACGGCGACGATGTCGATGTCGTCGACCGCATCCAGGGCCGCATGAATGCGGTCAAGCGCTGAAGGATCATCTTCGATAACGATGGTCCGGATCGGGTGTGATGGCTGCGGTTCGGTCATGTTCCTTGATGAGGCCGGTGGCGCCGGGACTGCCGGCGCAGCGCGGAACGGAGGAAGAATGCGGCAGGGCTCTTCCCGTGTCCAGCCCATTCATAGAAAGCCGGGCGGTCAGGAGCAAAGCAGACCTGCTCGCGCAAAGCCTCGCAATTCCTTGTCGACCGCCTCTCGTGCGGCGTCGGCCAGCGGCTGGCCGCCGGCAACGGGGGCACCGGCCCGGCTCAAGGCCACGCCGCCCGACTCCGCAAGCCGGACGAGACTGTCGGCGAGGTCGGCCGCGGTTCGGGTTCCGTCGGCCAAGGGCAAGAGGAAGCGCGCCTGGTCGTTGATCTTGTAGGCCACGTGGCGCTGCGTGGTCGTGTAGTCGAGATTGAGGGCGATGTCGGAGCGAGCCAGTGGCCATGCTATGGGCCTTGCGACGGGCCACCTGGGACAATCCAGTGGCTGCAGCGAGATGTCGATCAGTCCCATGCAGACCAGTTTCCGGATGGCCTCCGCCACCGCCTGGCGGGTAGCGGCCGGGCCATCGCCCGGCAGGAGGTCGTCCATGCAGGCACTCGACGGTGTGCGCGCAATCAGATCCGTCACGGCCGCGGCAACGGCCTCGTCACTGACCTGGACACCGAGGTCGCTTCCATCCCTGATCCACCAGCCTTCCTGCGCGTCCTTCTCAACCTTCAGGTCGAAGGGGGCCGTGAGGTGCATGCGATCGACCGCCGGCAGATTGCTCGTGAGATCCAATTCTCTACGCTGGAACTCCCTGACGAGAAGAGCATGGCGAAACGTACGCCCGGTCACGATGTCGGTGTATTGCTCGCTGGCCAGGAAATCGTTGTGGCCGAGAACGCGAATCAGGGAGGCGCGCTCCGGTCCGGCATTCTCGGGGATGGCTGTGAGGATATGGGCGTCGCCGAGGTAGTTCAGTCCGGCCCGACTCGCCAATAGGCAGAAGGCAGTCAGGGTCATGGGCGTGTTGTCGGACTCGAGGAGTTCGTGATGCAGATAGTAGTCAGGCTGGGCTGTTAGCCGCTTCAGTTCATTCCGCCAGACCGAACCATAGGTCGTGCGCTCATTGGTGAAGCGCGACAACGCCTCGAACAGCGAGCGGATCTCAAAGGCCTTTTCCGAAGGTGAAGCGAAGCGACCGGCGTGGGCAATCGCAGCATCGCGGATCACTTGCAGAAGCCGCCAGCCTGGCAACACGTTAAAGCTGATTGTGGCAAGGCCATTGGGCGACAGGAGTGCGGCACAGCGTTGGAGAATGGCCTCGCGCACCGCCGGCGATACCCAGCTGAAGACGCCATGGCAGATGATGTAGTCAAAGGGGCCATCGGTGGCCTGCAGTTCCGTAACGCTGCGCTCGGCAAGGCTAATGTTGGAAAGCCTGGCGTGATCGACCCTTCTGCGCCCCTCGGCGATCTGCCTGGCGGAGACGTCGATGCCGAGAAAGGAGGCCTGCGGAAAGCGCGCGGCCAGAGGGATGATGTGGCCGCCTGAGGCGCAGCCGATCTCCAGCACGCGTGCTGTTGCCGGATCTGGCGGGGCAAAACCGTAGAGAACCGCCGTCGCGCCAATCCGCGCCGGTTGGAGCAGGGCGAATGGAAAGGAGCCATAGGGTACTTCGTCGTACTGTCTTGCGGTCAGCGCGATGCCGTCCCCGCTTTCGTCTGGATGGCCTGGATATCCTGTCACCGCGGGCTCCCCTGTCGGCCTCGTTCAATCATTCTAGAACAACCCGGCGCCGGTTTGCTCCCACAATGCAAGAGACACAGACTGACAAGCCATTGCGCCCCATGACGGCCAGAATGGCCGGATTTCCCAGTGGCCCAGCCCTTGATCAATTCTCATGAACGGGGTCGAACAGGAGCGGGCAAACTGGTGCGGAGCACTGCGGGCAGAGGCGCGTCCGACATCCCACAATTGGGTATTCCGCCGGCCGGTCAATTGCGCCAAATTGCTCGGAGCAAGTCGAGGCGTATCGCATTCAGACCGTTCCTTGCTGCGGCGCCCCATTGTCAGGTTTCGGAGCTTGCGTTATGGTCAGGTTCCGGGGCCGGGACTGCAACTAGATGTAGAGAGCAGACTGCTATGGCTGACAGCGGACAGAAGTTCATCAGGCGAAACCGTCCTCCCCGCGTTCAAATCGAGTATCAGGACCCCCATAACGGCGACAAAATGGTCGAGCTGCCATTCGTCATGGGTGTGCTGTCCGACCTGTCGGGAAATGCATCTGAGGTTGAGAAACCGCCAATCGCCGATCGCAAGTTCCTCGAATTCGACATGGACAATTTCGATGACCGCATGAAGGCGATCAAGCCCGGCATTTCCTTCCAGGTGACCAACAGGCTTGGCGATTCTGCCGGCAACGAAAAGATCGGCGTCCAACTCAAGTTTGAAAAGATGGCCGACCTCAATCCGGCAGCCGTCGTGCGCCAGGTGCCGGCGCTGGCGAAACTGCTCAAGGCGCGGGAACAGCTGGCCAATCTGCAGCGCTACATGGATGGCAAGGTTGCCGCAGAAGATCAGCTCAAGTCGCTCCTCAGGGACCCGGAGCTGATGCGCCTCTTGAGAGAGAAACAGGCCTCGTCAGGCGGCGACGAGGAAGCGGCGTCCTGATCCGCGACAGAGTGGCAAGAACGGACAAGAGCTCGATGGAGGCTTGAATGGCCCAGGAACAGGAATCAGTCCAACAAGGCGGTGCAGCGCAAGTCCGCGACCCAGAGGCATTCTCAGAGCTGCTAAGAAAGAGTTTCAGGCCGCGCAACGAAAGCGCCGCCGCAGAGGTCCAGAATGCTGTCACGGCTCTGGTACAGCAGGCACTCGAGGATACGTCCCTCGTCAAGGAAGACGTTCTCGACACAATTGACGGCATGATAGCGAGGCTCGACGAACAGCTGTCGAAGCAGCTGAACGAGATCATCCATGCTCCCGAGTTCCAGCAGATCGAAAGCGCCTGGCGCGGTCTGCACTACCTCGTCTTCAATTCCGAGACCGACACCTCGCTCAAGATCCGCGTAATGAATGTCGGGAAGAACGAACTCTATCGGGAATTCAAGGTCTATCCCGGTGCGCGCTGGGACCAGAGCCCAATATTCAAGAAACTCTATGAGGCCGAGTATGGCACGCTGGGTGGAGAGCCCTATGGCTGCCTGGTGGGCGACTACTACTTCGATCACTCGCCAGTCGACGTACAACTGCTCCGTGACATCAGCAAGGTCGTGGCGTCGATGCATGCACCCTTCTTCGCCGGGGCGAGCGCGTCGCTCCTCGGCATGGACAGCTGGAATGAACTGACCAATCCCCGGGATATCGGCAAGATCTTCGATACGCCGGACTATGCCGCGTTCAAGTCGCTGCGTGACCAGCCGGATTCCCGGTATGTCGGCCTGTGCATGCCACGGGTGCTCGCCCGCCAGCCCTATGGGGCGAAATCAGAGCCGGTAGAGGAATTCGGCTTCGAGGAGGATACCGACGGGCACAAGGGCGAGAAGTATAGCTGGATGAATGCGGCTTTTGCGATGGCCGCCAATGTCAATCGGGCATTCAAGGAATATGGCTGGACGGTCCGCATTCGCGGCGTCGAGTCGGGTGGCGAGGTGATCAATCTGCCGACCCACACTTTCCCCACTGACGATGGCGGCGTCGACATGAAGTGCCCGACCGAAATTTCAATCAGCGACCGTCGCGAAGCCGAACTTTCGAAAGCGGGGCTGCTGCCGCTCATCCATCGCAAGAACACCGACAAGGCCGCCTTCATCGGGGCGCAGTCCCTGTACAAGCCGAAGAAGATGATGAAAGAGGAAGATACTGCCTCGGAGAACCTGTCGTCGCGCATTCCATATATGTTCGCCGTTTCGCGCTTTGCGCATTACCTGAAATGCATGGTGCGCGACAAGATCGGTGCCACGATGGAGGAGGATCAGCTGCAGCGCTGGCTACAGGAGTGGATCAACAAGTATGTCGATGGCGACCCCAAGAACTCGAGCGAACTGACCAAGGCGAGGAAGCCCTTGGCGGATGCCAAGGTGGAGGTTTTCCCGGACGAGGAGAATCCCGGCTACTACGCCGCACGGTTCTACCTGCGGCCACACTATCAGCTTGAAGGAATGGATATCGGAATGAGTCTCGTTTCAAGACTTCCAGGCCAGCAAGGCTGAGATTCGACGCAGTTTTGTAAGTTCTGACATCTGACCCAACTGTAGCCTGACAAGCCACGCTTGAGCGGATGGAATGAGGATTGTTGTCTCAACTCAACCCACGGAGATGTCCAATGGCTGTAGACATGTTTATCAAGATTGACGGTATCAAGGGCGAAGCACAGGACAAGGCGCACGTTGCCGAAATCGACGTGCTGGCCTGGTCCTGGGGCGGCAGCCAGTCGGGAACCGCCCATGTGGGCGGCGGCCAGGGATCAGGCAAGGTCAATGTGCAGGACCTGAGTTTCACGAAGTATGTGGACAGCGCTTCCTGCGCCCTGTTCTTCAAGATGTGCAAGGGCGAACACATCAAGGATGCGAGCCTCGTCGTGCGCAAGGCGGCCGGCGACAAGCCCCTTGAGTACCTCAAGCTGAAAATGGAGGACATCATCGTTACCAATGTTTCCACCGGCGGATCCGGCGGGGAAGACCGCCTGACCGAGAACGTCAGCCTGAACTTTTCGAAGTTCAAGATGGAGTACTTCGTGCAGGACGAGAAGGGTGTAGGCAAGTCGGCGGGCGAAGTGGGCTGGGACATCGCGGCAAACACCAAAGCGTGATTGATACAGTGCGAAAGGGCGGCCGGCCGGAGCAAATGATGTTGCGTCCGGCGGCCCCTGACCAGTTGTAGCAGCAGGAGAGCCGGCGTATGGTGTCCGGCAGGCCAGCGAAGAACCGATGAGCCGTGGCCGCGAAAAGGAGCGGTTCATTCCGCCGATCATGCAGGCATTCAGAGCTGCCTTCAGGCAGCGGGACGCCGGGAAGCTTATTGACGTCAAGAACGAGGCCGGCGAACGCATCATTCCCGGAAGACGATCCTCCCCGCGAAGCGCGGTTGACGAGGCGGTGCTGCGGCAGGAACTTGCCGATGACATTTCTGCGCTGCTCAACACCGTTAACCTGGCGGCCGCCACAGATCTCGGACCCTTCGATCAGGTTAAGAAGTCGATCCTCAACTACGGTATCCGGGACCTCACCGGTGTTACCAGCAACGACGGAGTTGCCGACGAGATCGCCCGCAATCTCCACGATGTGTTGTCGCAATATGAGTCGAGACTGGTTCCGGGTTCAATCGTCATCCGAAAGGAAAGAAGCTCGGACGACGCTTCCGGCCTCATCCGCCTGCATATAACTGCGGAAATGTATTCGACGCCGGTCGATCTTGCTGTTGAGTTCATTGCGGACATCGAACCGGCGAGCGGCAAGGCCACGCTGGCAAAGGCCTAGCAATATGAACCGCGAATTCCTGGAACTCTACAACCGCGAACTTCACCTTCTCCACGAGAATGCCAAGGAGTTTGCGGAGGAGTTTCCCGGAATTGCCGAAAGGCTTGGTGGCCTGATTGAGGGCAACATCGACCCGATGATATCGGGACTGCTGGAAGGCGCTGCATTCCTGGCCGCGAGGGTGCAACTCAAGATCAAGCACGAGTATCCCGAATTCACCAACAATCTGCTCGAGCAGCTGTTGCCTCACTATCTCGCACCGACACCGTCAGTGGCGCTACTGCAAGTGGCGCCGCCCTACGGCGAGCCGAACCTCAAGGATGGCATCAGGATTGGTAGCGGGGCGTTCGCCGAAGCGCGATTTGTCGAGCGGGAGCGGCGGATTGCATGCAAGTACCAGCTCATCTCCGGCATCATGCTGTGGCCCTTCGAACTGGTGCAGGCCGAGTACTACGCCTCCCCTTCGGGCCTGCAGGCGTTGGGGCTCGAGGCCGGCCCAGGAACGGTCTCGGGGATGCGGCTAACACTGCTCAGGCGGACGCTGGCACGCAGGGAGGACGAGCCTCAGGAAAAGGCGGCTCGACTCAAGACAGAGGGCTGGATCAGCAAATGCCGTACCAATGAGTTGCCATTTCACATCATCTGCAGCGAGAGCGACGCCGTGCGCATCTACGAGATGCTATTCGCGCATACGGCGGACGTCAAACTGCGCTATCTGAACGAGTCCGGCGATCCGGTCCTGTTGCAATTGCCTCGCGACTGTCTGCAGCAAGCCGGCCTTGCGGAGGACGAGTCACTGTTCCTCTCGGACGTCCGCCTGTTCAAGGGTTTCGACCTGTTGCGCGAGTACTTCGTTTTTCCGCAGAAGTTTCTTGCCTTCAAACTGACCGGGCTGAGAGAGGCGCTGTCGCGGGTGCAGGCGAACAGCGTCGACATCCTGTTCAGCTTCAATCACGGCGATCCGCGACTGGCGGCGGCTATCCGGCCCAATTGCTTTGCACTTTACGCGGCTCCGGCCGTCAATCTGTTCGAACTGACGACGGCGAGGGTGCCGACGCGCACGAATGAACACGAGCATCACATTGTTGTCGACCGCACCCGCATGCTCGACTTTGAGCCTCACAGGATCGTCAAGGTCTTTGCGCATTACGCGGGCAGCGGAGAGAAGACCGAGGTTTATCCTCTCTATTCGGCGCCTCCGGCAGGCCTGTCTGAATCGGAAGCGATCTTCTACACCGTGCGGCGGCTACCGCGCCGCCGGTCCAAGGAAGAACTGCGCAACTCGGGAACGACGAGTTATGTCGGGAGCGAAATGTTCCTGATGCTGACCAACCAGGGCATGATCGAGGATGCCGGAATCTCCGAGATCAGCGTGCGCGCACTTTGCTCGAACCGGCACCTGACGGAGCATCTGCCCGTGGGCAAGGGTGGGGCCGATTTCATCCTGGAGGACAAGACCAATCTCACCGTCTCATGCGTGGCAGGGCCAACAAAACCCATGGAAGCGATCGTGACGGCCCTCCGGCGAAGTGACGATTTGAGCCCGCGCGGCACAACAGCGTGGCGACTGATCAGCCTTCTGAGCCTCAATCATCTGGGGATAACCGGACGGGGAACAGACAATTCGGCTGCGTCGCTTCGGGAGCTCCTGTCACTGTTCTGCAGTGCGTCCGATGCTGCTGCCGAGCGCCGCATCCGCGGCATTCTGGCCGTCGAGCACCGACCCGTCGTCCGCCGTATCCGCCAGGACAACGGCACCGGGGTCGTGAGGGGCATTGAGATCATTGTCACGCTCGACGAGAAGGCATTCGAAGGCAGCGGCGTGTTTCTCTTCGGTGCCGTCCTGGACCGGTTTTTCACCGAGTATGCGCCGGTCAACAATGCCGTCCAGACCGTGATCCGCTCAACCGAGCGCGGTGAAATCATGCGGTGGCCACCGCGGCTTGGCCAGAGGATCGAGCTGTGAAGCGGATCGACTCACTGCGCCAATACCCCGAGTCATGCGATTTTCTCGATATCATGCGATGGCTCGAACGGAGCCATCCCGAGAAACCCCGGATCGGCGACAGCAGCGCGCGAGACGAAGAGATCGCCATTCTTGGCCAGCCGCCCTACGTCGAGTTTCCCGCTTCCAACATTGAGACATTCAGTGTTGACGCGCTCGGACGATACCGGGTGATTAGCAAATTTCTGGGATTGCTCGGACCGCAGGGTGCACTGCCGCTCCATACCAGCTACGAGGCGCGGCACTGGGCGGACATGCGGGACGAGTCGTTTGCACGGTTTCTCGATATCTTCAATCACCGGTTTCAACAGCTGTTCTTCCGGGCCTGGTCCAATGCAAGGCCGGCGGGCCAATTCGACCGGCCGTCCGAAGACCGCTTTGCCGACTATATCGGCACAACCATCGGCGTCGGGACCAGCTCATTCCGCAATCGCGACAGCCTTCACGATTTCGCCAAGATCGCCGTCGCGGGTCTGCTTTCACCGGCGGTCAAGAGCGCTTCGCGGCTGCGGGCCATGCTACAGTATCTGTTTCGCGCCGAGGTGGCAGTCGAACAGTTCGTGGGCATGTGGATGCCGCTGGAGAAGCAGGACCAGACTTCGCTCTCCGGCCTGAATGCAGCACTGGGGAAAGATACGATTCTGGGCTCGTCGGTGTTCAGCCTGCAGGACAAATTCAGGATCAGGATCAGAGCACGTTCGCTGGAGGAATATGAAAGCTTCCTTCCAAACGGGATGCATTGTGACAGGCTCGCCGACTCAGTCTCGTTCTACCTTGGCAACGTACTGGCCTTCGAGGTCGCTCTCGGGCTGCCTGAAACCGAGACCCGCCCTTTGCGGCTTGGACAATTCGGGCGGCTCGGCTGGACGAGCTGGCTGAAGGCGCGCGACAGGACTGCGGTCGCTGTGCTGCGGTGGGATTGCCGGTTCCATCCTGTCGAACGCCGCTCCGATTCACAGGGCGGCGGGCAATAGTACAAACGGGAGGGTCGACGTTATGGCCGACATCAGCCTTGAGACAGTTACTGGCAAACTCAACCAAATCGGCTACGACACGTTCATGCAGGCCCTGCGCCAGGCGAAAGGTGCCGGAAACCGCTATGTGGAGCTGGCGCACTGGCTGCTCAAGATCGTGCAAATGGACCGGACCGATGTGTCGCTGACCGCCGACAAGTTCAAGCTTGACCGGGGGCGCCTCCTGACCGACCTGCAGAATGCGGTCTCCGGCTTCGCAATCAACAAGACAGAAATGCCTGCCATCTCCGACAATGTCATCGACGCTCTTGACCGCGCCTGGCACTACGCGACGCTGCTATTCGGCGAGGTGCAGATCCGCACCGGACATGTCCTCACTGCTACCCTCAAGGAACCAAGGCTCAGCCGCTCGCTCGCGGAGCTTTCCAAGGAGTTTCGCAAGATCGATGTCGAGATCCTTACCAATGAGCACCGCAAGATCTGGAAGGATTCGCGCGAAGAAAACATGCAGCCGATGGACGGTTCCGGAATTGTGGGGCAGGGGGCCGCCCACGCCGCTGCAGCCACCGGGCAGAAGGGAACCACTGCGCTCGACCGGTTTGCCATCGACCTTACACAAAGGGCGGCGTCCGGCGAGATGGACCCCATCGTGGGGCGCGACGAGGAGATCCGCCAAGTGATCGACGTGCTGATGCGGCGGCGCCAGAACAATCCGATTCTTACCGGCGAAGCCGGAGTCGGCAAGACGGCAGTGGTCGAAGGCTTCGCGCAACGGATCGCGGCGGGCGATGTTCCTCCGGCCCTGCGGGGGAACAAGCTTTATGCGCTCGACATCGGGCTCATGCAGGCGGGAGCGTCGATGAAGGGTGAATTCGAACAGCGGCTGCGCTCGGTGATAGATCAGGTCCAGGCATCGCCGATCCCGATCATCCTGTTCATTGACGAAGCGCATACGTTGATTGGGGCAGGAGGTGCGGCCGGAACAGGCGACGCTGCCAATCTGCTCAAGCCGGCGCTGGCGCGCGGCACGCTCAAGACAATCGCCGCCACAACATGGTCAGAGTATCGCCAGCACATCGAAAAGGACCCCGCCCTGACCCGGCGTTTCCAGCCCATTCAGATTGGCGAGCCGGCGATCGACAGGTGTTGTGACATGATGCGCGGACTGCTCGGTCCCATGGAACAGCATCACAAGGTGCACATCTCGGATTCCGCAGTTGTGGCAGCGGTGAGGCTTTCGAGCCGCTACATTCCGTCCCGACAGCTGCCGGACAAGGCGGTAAGTCTTCTCGACACCGCGGCGGCGCGGGTGGCGGTGTCGCAAACGGCAACACCAGCAGCGGTCGAGGATGCACGGGTGGCAATCGCCGCACGGGAAAAGGAACTCGCAGCATTGCGGCGGGAGCGCGACATCGGTGCTGCGGACGAGGAGCGGATTGCCGAAGTCGAGTCGACGCTCAGTGCTCTGAGAGACAAGCTCACCAGCCTGGAAGGCGAGTGGGTGGCTGAGAAAGCCCTGGTTGATGAAGTCATGACACTCCGCAAGGCCGTCACCGAAGGCGGCGAGGAGGCTGCTCCGGCGCGCGAGAACCTGGCCAGAGTCATCGCCCAGCTCGATGGCATCGCGCCAGAGAAACGCATGATATATCCTTATGTGGACGAGCAATCGGTTGCTGCGGTTGTGTCCGACTGGACTGGCATTCCGGTGGGCCGGATGGTCCGGGACGAAGTCCAGACCATCCTCAATCTCTCCGATATTCTTGGCAAACGAGTGGTTGGCCAGGATCATGGTCTGAGGATGATTGCCAAACGGATCGAGACGAACCGCGCCAAGCTCGACAATCCAAACAAGCCGATCGGAGTCTTCATGCTGGCCGGACCTTCGGGTGTGGGCAAGACCGAGACGGCACTGGCGCTGGCGGAAGCGCTCTATGGTGGTGAGCAGAACATGATTGCCATCAACATGTCGGAGTTCCAGGAGGCGCACACGGTGTCGACGCTCAAGGGCGCTCCTCCCGGCTATGTCGGTTATGGCGAGGGCGGGCGGCTGACCGAGGCGGTACGGCGCAAGCCCTACAGTGTCGTGTTGCTGGATGAGGTCGAGAAAGCGCATCCGGACGTGCATGAGATCTTCTTCCAGGTCTTTGACAAGGGCGTCATGGAAGACGGTTCGGGGCGGCGCATCGACTTCAAGAACACACTGATCATCCTCACCACCAATGTGGGGACTGAACTTATCATGCAGGCGGCGGCGCGTGGCGCCGAACGTCCTGATCCAGAACAGCTCTCGGCCGATCTCAAGCCTTATCTGCTCCAGGCCTTCCCTCCGGCGCTCCTCGGACGGATCGTAACCATTCCCTACTATCCCCTTTCCGGGGATATGCTGGCCGGCATCGTGCGGCTACAGTTGGATCGCATCGCCACACGGATTGCCGACAACCACAATGCTCAATTCACATATGATGAAGCGGTGGTGGAGCGGATCGTAGCGAAGTGTAACGACCCGGACTCGGGCGGCAGAATGGTTGACAACATCGTGACCAACACCTTGCTGCCAGCCCTGTCGCGGCAGATTCTCAACAAGGCGATGGCGGGAGAAGAGATCAGGGAGGCGCGGGTCGAGGTGAAGGACGGAGAGTTCGGATATGTGGTGTCATGAAGAGCGACAACGGCGCAACTGCCACGCATGCACGACATCGCTTTAGGCAGGAGGTCTTCGCATGTCCACGGAGTTAGGCCAGCAGCAATGTAGCATCTACGGCCCGGTATTCGATGCAATCGACAAGCGATTGCGCGAGCGCTACCGCATCCAACTCAAAGACCATATCGGCAATGTTGTCGTTCCGGAAGCTACCGGAACAATCGACCCGAGCATGGGCGGCGTTTACAAGGGACTTGGCGGCCAGCGGGAAATCACGCTGCCAGGATATACGCGGCAAGGCAAGTTCCTCGAAGGCAAGACAACGCTCCAAGGGATCACGTTTCCGCCGAAAGATTTCCAGCGACTTCTTGATCTGTTCAAGAATGCGTCAAACTCCAAAGGGGAGTCGGCATTCCACTATCATCCGCTTAAGGCGTCTCCTGGCGGGTCAAAGATCGCCATGCTGCTGAATTACGCAGAGCAGATTGCCTACGGCAACCTGCTCGGCCTCTCCTATGAGCAAACGAAAGTGGGCCTGACCAAAGCGACGGAGAAGAAGGCGTGGGGCTTCCGCGAGATCGCCGACATCTACAATGTCGAGGTCGGCCCGCTCGAAGCAGCGAAGACGAACTATGCCGGCAAGGATCGCTTCAGTATGAAGTTCGGGCAGGTTCCGGGCAACTATGCCCGCCGCATCGATATTTCCTCCCTGCATGTGGCCCTGACGCCCGAGGCCTGCAACATCCATATCGACGATGTCGGTTTTGTGCTGAGGGGTCCCAAGTCCGTCGTCGGACTCACACCCGACTTCGTCCAGCATCTGGTGAACGAGCTGTTGTGGAAGTCGCTGCTGCGCGACTGGCTGGTGGAGAAGTATGGAGATACCTCGGCGCCGGTATGGGCGGTCGAGCACCTGTCGCTGATGTTGCCGAGCTCCGATACAAAATACGCCACTGTAGCGGGGGTCAAACTCGATGTCGGACAGTTGCAGCTCACGGCCGCGTTCGATTTCGGATGCAAGTGCCTGGCATCGGAACGACTGTCGATTGATGAGCGCGTGGTGCCGATCACCGAGGGGAAATCTATCGGCTTCGGGATTTCGAGGAGCTTCTGACTGGCATGTGCGTCGACTTCATTTGCGTGACCGCGCCACCTGCAGCCGGCAAGCGGCGGAGGGCCACCGTCGAGGGCTGGAAGACGAGGGGCGGCTAAACAGTACATGCCGTCCCCCAATGCTGAAATCATCGATGCCTATTTCGGGTACGACACCTACGACTGGGCCGCAGAATTGCAACGCCGGGCGCGGCTCTATCACCGGAGGTATTACGGCCCGATCAGGAACGCTTTCGGTGTCTATGACGACGGCCTGAGCTGGCGCGTCGATCTGCTCGACGGCATCAGCGCCGACGTCGATGATGCGTTTCGCATGGTTGCTAATGGCCAGAAAGTGGACAAGAACCAATTCAAGGTGGTCCTCGAGCTCTTCGAGACAGCGAGTGACTGCGTTGAATACGAAGTTGAGATGTTCGAGGGCATGATGGCGCTGGGTCTTGCCTCGGGCTTCCTGCCTTTCGTTCGCATGTTTCCCTATCGCGAGCTGGCGCAGGAACTTCAAGCCTATCAGGCCGCGTTACGGAGTCTTGAAGCGGCCCTCGAGAAGGCGCGGCGCAAGGAGACCGAAGCCTATATCGACAAGGGCATTGATGTTCTACAGGGCATCATCACCTTCGCCTTCCCGGAGATTGCCCTGGCCAAGGAAATCGCGCTGGGCTTTGGCGGGCTGTTTGCAGATTCGCGGCTCGGCCCGCAGGGCCCGGATGCTTCCAAGATCGTGCGTACTACTGCCACCACGCTGAAGGATCCGATTGCCAAAGTCACGAAGATGTCGGAGTCGATGCAAAAGGTTGCCAAGGGTGCTGCAAAAGTGAACGCGGTCTATGATGTCGTCAATCTTGATGAAATCAAAGCAGCCCGGGCGTCGGTAAAGGACATCGAGGCGGCGATCGAAACCGAGAAGAAGGTTCACAGACGACTGGTCGAGGACATCTGGAACAAGTGGGCACTTCGGGTGTGGAATTTCAAGCAGAGCCTTGAACGCGCCAACAAGGCGCTCGAAGAATCGCGCAACCACGCACAGGAACTGCGCAGCGCACTTGCGGAGCAACGGGAGATTGCCAATTTCCGGGGAGCTGTGAGATGGCGGGTCAACCGCTGAATCGCCATGTGCATATTGCGCTTGAGGCACTGCAGCAGTTGTGCTCACTTCGGTCAGGGCCGGCATGGGAGAACAGGTATGGCGCGTAGTATTTCTGGATCGGTGGGGCTGGGTGGCGTCAACCGCAAGACTGATTCCATGACCGTGCAGGAGCTCCTCAACAATGTTGCACCGGAGGAGGGTGGGCCCATTCCCGCTCTCAAGGTGGATGGCTTGCCATGGCAAAAGACAATTGCGGCCATCAAGACATTTCAGCGCGAACAGTGCGGGTTCACGACCCCCGACGGAAGGGTTGATCCCAACGGGCGAACGCTGGCGAGGCTCAATGAGTTCGATGACGCCCAGGCTCATGTGCATTCCGTGAGACCGGGTCGGTATTTCCTTGTCTGAGCCGGCAAGGGGCAGACGATGGGCGCTACGGCGATTGCGACCAATCTCAGTCAGGCGCTTTCCGACGCGGTCAAGGCATACTTTGCCAAGTTTTCGGTGCTTCCGCCGCGCAATCTCAGAGTCGACGCGACGGTGGTTCTCGGCGGGCCAAAAAGCCTTGAGAACCTCATGGACGCCATGCTCGCTGCAAAGCAGCAGAAGGAATTCGTGGTCATTACCCATGGCTTCGAGGACGGTAGCGGCCTGTTCCTGAAGCTGGCTACGCGGGCCGGCTCGGCAGTGGGCGCGCAGGTCAAGTTCGACATACTGACCCGGCTCATGACGATCGCAGCCCGGGACCCGCTTAAGGTCCTGCCTGACGACCTGACCAAGCTCGATATCACAGAGAAGGAAATCGAGCGCCTGATCGACAAGATGAAGAAACTTCAAGCACTTGGCATCACCGCGATCGAGTTTCGTGGCTGCAACCTGGGGCGCAATGTGAGTTCGGTGGCGGAGTTTCGCAAATTCTTCGGCGCCGCGAGTTTCGGCGCCCCGAAGTTGCACAGCTTTTTCGGAACAGGTCCAGCTAAGGCGGGATCGGATATCCTGAAGGTCCATGCGAAAGCGCACACAGATCCAACTGTCACCTATACGCAGATGCTGGGCGGCAAACCCTGCCATTGCTGTATCGGCCTCGACGAGCATCGCAAGCCGATGAATGGCCATGTCGTGGCCGAGGATCTTGCCACTATCGACAAGTGGATCCAGGCCAACTTCAGCCCGACGGCAACGCTTGGCAGCGACTCCACCCTGCCAACCCACGGGCTCTGGTTCTTCCCGCCGATCGATCCCAATGACTTGTTTGCGTCCCTGCCCGACCCGCGGCCCATGTTTCCCCTCGGCGTGGACGCACAGGGGAAGAACGAGTATGCATTGAACGTTGTGTACTCGCCTTAGTGAAACAGGACCGAATACGGATACGGCTTTCGACATACTCGCATAGCCAGTGACCTGATTCCGGCGAGACTTTGCGCTCGCTCCCGATCCCAAATGGCCGCCGGTGCCGACAGACTGCTTCGAGTTCCTCCCAATCCTGGGATGTTCCTGCACAGCGAGATCGGCTATGGTCAAGCTATGGGAATGCCGGCTGCACGCATCACCGACTTTCATGCCTGTCCAATGGTAACAGTGCTGGTTCCGCACGTTGGCGGGCCGATCGTGATGGGATCACCCAATGTCTTGACGGGAGCACTTCCGCAGGCGCGGGTAGGCGACACCTGTATCTGCACTGGTCCGCCCGATGTCATTGTGCTCGGTTCTTTCACGGTTCTGGTAAACGGCCGGCCGGCGGCCCGGGTCGGCGATCTGACCTCCCATGGTGGAACCATCGTCGCGGGCATGCCGAATGTGCTGATCGGCGGTTGAATAGGTGGCTCCCGAGTGGCGCCATTTACGTGGTCCTGAGAGCTTTCAGTTAAGATCAGAATTTGAAATAAGCGATCGCCGAAGAAACATCGGAGGTCTTCGCTATCTCCTTGACAAGCTCGGGGAAGGCGTCGGCCGCGTCGTAGATGTTCTGTGAGGAAATACTAAAGAGATTACGTGGCGAGGCCAGGGCGACAAGCAGGACGGGATGCTGGTCGCGGTCATTTGCTCCGACACCGCCGGTCGCAGGCCGTTCGAGGGGCAGCCGCACCTTCAATTCATCGCCCTCAAAGCTCAGGCATCTGGCGCACATGCGGTTAATATTCTGAACACCTCCATCATCCGTGACGAGAAGCACATTGACTGATCTGTTGCCAGCGGCGAGGACGCTGGCTGCGACTGTCATCCTGGCCTGCCCCGAATCAGCGCCTGACGCATCGATGACGATGCTGAGCGGCGGTGCCCCAGGAGAGCTGAGTTTCGCAGCACTCTCGATCGCTGGACACTGCGGGTCAGCCACGAGATGGGTCTCGATGACCGCCGAGGCTCCGGACTCTTTTTCAAGAGCGGCGCGGAGGGCTTCGATGGCAGCACCGTCATTGGCAAAGGCGGCGAGAGTGGGTTTGGAGGCTAGCGGCATTGCCACAGCATGAAAGCAGGAGCCGGCGTTATAGTTGCGGAGGAACCCGGGGAGGTCAAACTCCGATGGTGCAGGTAGAGCCTGTTCCGGGATGTTCGGCTGCGGCTCGACCGTTGGTGCGACGACAGCAGTTTGGGTCTCAGTCTGCTTAGGCTGTATTGCCGGCTCGGCAGGCTGTGGTGGCTCTGGCTCCTCCGCCTGCCGCGACTCCGGCGGGTGTTCTACCGGCTGTTCTGCCGGCGGCAAGGGTGTTTCGTCGACGCTAGCTTTAGGTACCGGAGGCGCGGTAAGAAGGTCGGCCTGCTCGCCGGGGTAATTGAGTTGTACATAGTACCATCCGCCCAGAGCCCCGAGGGCGATGACTGATACGAGCGCGATAGCGGCAGCGACCAAGCCGGGCGATGATCGTGGCGTTTCGGGCGGCGCCCGAGATAGCAGCGGCTCTGGTGGCTGTGGCTCTGGCGCCGGATGCTCCGGTTCAATTGCCACCGCCTTGTCAGCCCCCCTGCGGGGCCGCTTGATGACCGTGGCATCCTGCGGCTGGATGGGCGCTGCGGGGGCCGGCGGTTTCCAGTCCCTGACTTCCGCCATGCTATGCGGCCGCGCCTGCGGATCGGGCTGCAGCATATGCTCAAGAAGTGTCCGGAATCGCGGCGAGACATCCGTGAGATCCGGTACGCCTCTTCGCTTCTCGATGACCTCAACCTGGGTGCCGCTCATGTCGATCGGGCTGCCGCGGAGTGCGGCCGCAAGGACCAGCGCGAGGCTGTAGATGTCCGATTGCGGCGTCACCTCGCCACCGAACAGGCCGAGCTGTTCCGGCGAGACATAGTTGTATTTGCCCGCAAAGCTGCCGCCGAGCAGGGTCGCACCGCCGACCCCTGCCGACCGCGCGATGCCAAAATCAATGATCTTAGCGGACTGAACAACGCCGCCAGGCAGGATAACGTTATCGGGCGACATGTCCCGGTGAATGACGCCGGCTTCGTGCGCCTTCTGCAGGCCATCGGCCAAGCGCACTTGCAGGGAGGCCACCTCATCCTCGGTCAATGGTCCCGACCGGATGCGTTCGGCTAGCGAGGGGCCGTCGACAAATTCCATGGCCAGGTAGGGGCGACCCAGCGTGCGATCGATCGAGAACACGTAATAGCGAACGATCGCGTCGTGGGCGAGGTGGTTCAGGATGCGCGCTTCCTTGCGGAACAATTCGAGGATCATCTCATCGCGAGCAAATTCCGGTAGGACAATCTTGATCGCGACGGGATCGCCGGTCTGTATGTTGTGGCCGCGGAAGACCTCGCCCATGCCGCCGACGCCGATCAGAGAATCCACCATGTAGGTCTGATTGAGCTCGGTGCCGATACGGACAGCGCCTTCGACGATGGTGCGGGTGTTTGGCTTGTCGGTCACGGCTGTTTCACGTGGCGGTCTGGCTCGAAGTGGTGCAAGATCGTGGTCTTCTCGTCCCGCCTGACGCTCACGACTATCACTGTCACATTATCTTTCCCGCCACGATCGAGGGCGAGGTGAAGCAGCGCGTTGCTGGCTTCTTGGGCCGGCATGGCCAGTACAGTCTGGAGGATCTCATTGTCGTCGACATGTCCGGTCAGGCCGTCGCTGCAGATCACGAATGCATCACCATCCTGCAACTGACCCTGAACGATCTCAAGCCCGGGGTCATCGTCAACACCCAAAGCACGGGTGATGACGTTGCGGCGTGGCCATGATCTTGCCTCCGATGGTTTCAACACGCCGCTGTCGACAAGTTCCTGCACCTCGGTGTGGTCCCTCGAGACCTGACGGATCGATCCGCTGCGTACCAGGTAAATGCGGCTGTCACCGGCCCAGACGCAGGCGAACTGCCGGCCGAACACCAAGAGCGCCGCTACCGTCGATCCGATGAAGTCGCTCCCGTCGCTCCGGCTCATGCGGATGAGCTGGCTGTTGGCGCGCGCAATCCGGTCGTTGAACCGCGAGAGCAGGTCAGGCGCAGAGGCCGGCCGACCGACCGACTTCGCCTCCTCGACAATGATTGTGCTGGCCAGCTTGCCGTCCTGATGTCCCCCCATGCCGTCCGCGACCAGCCAGATGCCAAACTCCTCGTTGGTGAAAAGGTTGTCTTCATTCACCGTCCGCACACAACCGACATGAGTGACGGCGCCGGTCTCGAAGTGGAGTGGGGGGCCGGTCATGGCGCAATAACCCCGTCGAACCGGCCGGTAAGAAAGCTAGTGAACAGCGATGGGTTCGGCATCCCATGACGCACGCAGATCTGGGGAGGACGATCTCGCCCGCCCATGGTCCACCAGTAGCTGCGCCGGCCATGGAGAGTACTGTGGTCTTCGGCCTCAAGTTGGCGGAACAGCGCGCCGATATCGCCATTCCAGGCAGTATGCACCGGCTGCTCAAGGAAGGAGGTAGCTGGTCCTGCATGCGGGGACGTCTCGGGGAAGGGCAGATTCGCCAGCAGATTGCCTGGTTCATCGGGAAGCTGATCCTCGAGGAGATCGAGCAAGAACTGCTCCACAGATTGCAACCAGCTGTCCAGAGCCGGACTCGGCGGCGGGTTGATCCTCGAACCTGCCGGAGCGCCGGCGCAGATGCTCAGCGGAAAGTAGCGCCCGATCTTGTCAACAGACGGCATCAGCACGCCGGCGGTTGTGGATCCGGCGATGTCGCTGCCCAACCAGAACCGCCATAATGGCGCATTGAGAAACGCGGCCTGCCAATTCTCCACCAGTGCTTCGCGGCTCACGGCAATCGCTGTTTGTAGCCAGCCCTCCCACAGATCGAGAAAGGGCCGCTCCATCTGGTAGGAGACAAAATCCCGCTTGGACGGAAGCTTGCCGAACAGGCCGCAGTGCATGCCGCAATCCTAGAGTTCGGTCGGGCAGCTGAACTTCAGCTGCGGAATGAGAAGGAAGGGATTGTCGAGCGTATCGAAGGTCAGCTGATAACTGACTTCGCGTCCGCCAATCACGAACCTGACAATGGTGCGGTTGCCCGATTGCCTGATGCTGCCTTCGTTCAACAGCCGATGCAGCGCCCATGGTCCGGTGAAGGAGAGGCTCGAGGAACTTCCGGCGACCTCCGGCAGCGAGACGGAGGCGGTGCCGTCGGGAGAGTTCCCCGGCCATTCGAAGTCACCTCGGGATTCCACGCCGAATGGGCTTTCCAGCTTGACACCATTAACCTCGAAGGTGGCCGAGGGCGCCTGCTGGCTCAACGAGACCATGGCGAGCGCAAAGCGCACATTGGGGGCACTACCCTGACCGGTAAAGAAGGCATCCCTGATACGCGCGGCATTCTGGAACTGCTGCAGGGTGGCCGCCGACAGTTCCTGGCCAAGCTTCGTGTTCTTCTTCCACTCCCAGGACTTGCCGGAGGTGTCGACAAGGCCAGTCAGATTCTCGTTGAAGAACTGGTCGAAAACACCGTTCGGGCCAAACAGCCTGCTGAATTCGGCAAGCGGAACATCGCGCTTGCTCTTCGCCGTGAAGGGATAGCGGCTGCCAATGACATCGAGGCACTTGCGGGTGACTTGTTCTGCCATGCGGCCCTTGAGGTTGGCAACGCGCTCGCCGACGATCTTGGCTTCAAACTCGGTCAGTGCCGTCTTTACGAGATCGTTGAAGGGGGCTTCGAGGCGGGAAGCATTCGAGTTCAGTGCACCAAGGAACTTGAGCGTATTCTGCCGGGCCTGTGCGGCCTGCTCAAAGTTCTGCTCTTCGACAAGGCTCTGATGCAGGCCCTTGAGATTCTCGATGAGAATGTCGATCTGGGTCTTGTCGCCCTTGGATGATGTCAGTTCGTGGTAGCGGCGGAAACGCTCCTGGATCCTGGCACCGGGGGCCAGGGCGGGCTGTACCTCGCCGCCCCGGCCGGTTGCTTTTGTCGCGGCCTCAAGGCCGATGGCGGCCATGTTGCCGAGCCTTCCACCGACGACCTTCAAGGCATCCTGCGCGGCCTTGGTATCAATTTCGGCCGCCTGCGCTTGACGCGGCTCGGTCAGGCGGGTTTCAGCGGCGATCGACTCGATGACCGCCTTGATCGGCGAAGTTTCGCCGCCGGCAATCTGCAAGGCAGGAAAATCCGGTGATCCCGTGGTCAGGCTCTTCATCTTGATCCGATTGAGCGCGGTAGACCAGGCTGTCAGGAATTCCTGATCATAGAGCTGCAGGAGATCGGGGCCCAGCTGTGTGAGCTGGCGGTCCACTGTGCCCTTCTGGGCGCCATCGCCAAGCAACCAGCGCTCCTTGTTGAGGAGATCGATGACCGCCTGCATGCGTTCAAGGAACTGTTTATAGAACCCGTCATAAGTGAAGATCGACGGCACCCTCACGGCGTCGATGGGCGCACCATCCGCAGTCTCGAATATAGCCGCAGCATCAGGGCCTGCAGCAACCGCCAAACTCCAGTCCTTGACCTCGCCGCTGCGGGAGGTTGACTTCAGCAGCGCGAGCGCGCGCTCGGCCAGTGACATGCGCAGCAGCGCAGCCTGGGTGGCTTTAACGAGTTCGCCGTTCAGCGCAATGATCTGGTGGGTGCCAGGGTTCAGCGCCAGCATAGCCCGCAAATGCGCAAGAAGCTGCTGGCGGACCAGCCGGTTTGGTTCACCCGGATAGAGCGTCTCCCAGTCGGCCTGCATCCAGCCTTCGATGAGCGAGGAGTCGACCGGGATGCTGGGATCTCCACCCAGCATGAGGTAGACCTTCAGCGGCTCATAAAGCAGGCCGGGGTCGTTCTGCAGGCCGGCCAGTCTTTTCTCCAGATGAAGGACGAGGCGTGATCGCAGTAGCCGGTCGAGCCCATCGCGATAGGCGGCGGTCGTTGAGGTCCGCAAGCGTTCATGCTGGCCGAGGCCCAGCGTTTCCATAACCGGCGGGTCAATCGATGCGGTGTCATATCCGGCAGGCAGAGAGCGCAGGGCATTGAGAGGGCCGAGGATCCTGAGAAAATCCGAATCGCGGATCGGATCCTCAGCAATCAGTGCCTGCGTGTCATCTTTGTAACGCTGGGCGGCCTCGGCTGTGTTACCAACCAAGTTTGCGTTGGCGCCGTAGCTTACCCACCAAGCCGCGAGACTGCCGACGGTAACGAGCACCACGGCCGCATAGGCTGCTATGCGCGTCAGGCGTGCGCGGCGTACCGCCTGTGCATTGGTCGTGACCCAGCCGGCTTCGCCGAGGATGACCTTGGTTATCAGGTCTCCAAGGAAGAAGCTCTTTTCCCGGCCGGAATAAGCCGGCGATGGGCCGGAACGCATTCCAAAGGCACTGCTCATGCTGCCAAGGACCCGGTCTATGGGCGTACCTTCCTGTGTTCCGGAGGTGAAGTAGAAACCGCGCAAGGAGGCGTTCTGCTGATAACGCGTCGGCTCGAAAATCTCGGTCAGGAAGGACACGACCGCGGGCTTGATTGCCGCAAGCTGAGAAGGCAGTCCAAACAGTCTGACCCGGGCAATCGGATCTGCCTCGTCCTGCAGGCGGTCAGGTACTTCCGCGAGCAGCCGCTCGACGAGAAGATCGAACTCGGGACCAACTTCGCCAACCTTGTTCTGCTTCTTGTCAGAGGTCTGGAATGTTGCGCCCCAGACATGCTTGCGGCGTGTCTCGTCGAGATTGCCGAAATACTCGACAAAGCCGGCGATCAGATCCGATTTGGTGAAGAGCACATAGACGGGAAAGTCGATCTTAAGGCGGTCGTGCAGTTCGGCGAGGCGCCGGCGGATGGCGGTCGCGTGCGCAGCCAGTTCAGCCTGGTCGCCACTGAGCAACCCGTCAACGCCGATGGCCACCATGACGCCGTTGATCGGTTGCCGGGGCCGGTTGCGGCCCAGCATGTCGAGAAACGAAAGCCAGCTCTTGCGATCAACCTCCGTGTTGGAATCCTGGGTCGTGTAGCGGCCGGCGGTGTCGATGAAAACGGCATCCTCGGTGAACCACCAATCGCAGTAACGGGTACCACCCGTCCCGGCCACCGGAGCTTTGCCGGATTGTCCAAGTAAGGGAAATTTCAATCCGGAATTAAGCAGCGCGGTGGTCTTGCCGACGCCTGGCGGGCCGATGATGATGTACCATGGCAGTTCGTAGAGGAAGTTGCCCTTCGATCTGGAAGATGATTTCAGCGTCTGAATCGCATCATTCATCTTCTCGGCGATGATGACACGATCGGACGACTGCTCTTCCTCTTCGAGCAGGGAAGCCTCGATAGCCTTTTCGGCCTGGGTCTGTCGATAGTAACGCAGCCCATGATACGCAAAGAATACCGCGAGGATCAGAAAGATCAGGAAGAGTCTGAGCCAGAGGTTCTCGAAAGGTGCAACGCCGGCAAAGGCGATGAGTGGGAAGACGAACCAGACAAGCACACATAGAATAATGATGCCCACCAGCCCGGCCAGAAAGACGAGCCACCGTTTCATGATCTATGCCTCAACTCTTTCGCAGCGCTCGCTCACAGATCGTCCCTCGGGATGAAGATTTCGACGCGGCGATTCTTTGCCCGGGCCTCCGGCGTGTTGGCAGTATCAATGGGTGCGGTCTCGGCCAGCCCGCTGATTTCCAGCCGCTTCGGATCGGCCAATCCCGGGAGCAGCAAGACCGCCACCGACTGCGCCCGCTTCTCCGAAAGATCCTGATTGTCCTTGAACTTGACGGTCGACCGCAAGGGCGTGTCATCGGTATGCCCGACCACACGAATGCTGCCCTTTTCACTATTGAGAGCCTTGGCGATCCTGCCGATCGACGGGACAAAGCCGGCGCTCACTTCCGCGCTGCCTTTGTCGAACACCACGTCATTGAGGAGGCGGATGACGATATCCTTGCCTGCATAGTCGGCGGCAAGGCGGCGGGCTGCGATGTCATCGGCGAGGGCCTTGCGGATGCGCTCGAGCTGGGTTGTCTGCGGGACGACGACCGGTTCCATCGGCTTGAAGTTCACGCGGGCAAGATTAATTTCGCCCGGCGGATGCAGCAGCGCGAGCTGTGCGGCTGTGTCCTCGGAATAGCCGCCGAGCAGCCAGCGGAAAACCATGAAGGACAAGAGCAGGAGGCCGGCGGCGGAACAGGCGATGGCCCAGACCGGCACCGGCTGCCGAATGTGTTCGGGTGGCAATTCCTGGCCGCGCCAATGGGGAGAAATGTCTTCACTGGTACGTGCCTTCAAGCCGCGAAGAGTTTCATAGAGGTCGCGCCTGATCTGTTGCAGCGGGACGTCACCACCGGCCACACGGTACTTGCCTTCAAAACCAAGGCAGAGGCAGGCGTGCATCAAGGAAAGAACATCAAAGTTGAGTTTGGGATTGCTGCGCAGACGCACGAGCTCGTCAAAAAAACCAACACCGCTATCCCGCACCTGAAAGTAGCGGCTCAGCATGCTGTACTGCGTCCAGATCTGTTTGTCCGTGCTCGGCAGATTCTGGACAATGTCGTCGGCGGTGGCGCAGATCACGTATTTGGCCAGCCTGACCTGCTGCTCATCGAAGCCTTTGGCGTGAAGCGTCGCCTCGAGACTGTCGATCCCACTCACGACTGCATCCATGAGAGGTGCCACCTGCGGCAGCTGCCTGGCGATCCGGACATTGGAAAGCAGGAGCAGGATGGGGCGCGCCGCATCCAGAATCGGATTGGGGCCCTGCTCGACGGAGTGCGAATTGAGTTCCGGCACTGCGACGCTGGCCGGTCGCGACGCCGGTGTCTGGGCAGGGACCGGCCGCGCTGGATAGGATCCCTGAGGCGGCGGCGATGCGGGCGGCCGGGGCATTGGCCGCGGCACCTCCCGCTGCCCGCCCCACATGTCTGCACCCGGTTGGCCGGAACGGGGGGGCACGGCGGCCGGCGAGGGCGCCGACGCATCACGCCGTCCTCCGGGATTCGGCTTGATGACGGTTCGCTCCCCCGGCGCGAAAGGATCGTAGGGAGGTTTGCCGCTACCGTTTGCCATCTGTTTCGGGGCTCACCTGCTGTCTTCCTTGATCGCCCACAAGTTCAATTCGAGTCCGGGCCAGTCGCCCGAGAAATGCATGCCAATCCCCGCTGCGGTGCTGAAGCTCGGCCACAGCGGGGACATGCGGTCGAGTATGAAATAGACATTGGTCGAGATGGCCCTGATCTGTGCGGGCGGGGTCGGCGTGTGGATGAGCGGGATGCCCGGCAGGTGGGCATGGACAATCTCGTTCATCTTGGTGTTCGGGCCAACCTTGAATAGGGCCGGAAACTGGGATTGAATTTCCTGGAGCGGCCGGTGCGCCGCTACTTCAAGCACGAATGTCGAACTTTTGAACAGGTTACGGTCGGTGACGGAAGCAAGGAAGGCGTTCGGCGCCTTCTCGACAATGTCCAGCCTGATGGCGCGGCTCACGTCGACGCTGAGGTAGCGCTGAATATCAGCAAGGACCGGCGCGAATGTCGTGTCGAGGTCATCGTGATCGTAAGCCGGGTAGTCGCGGGCGCGGCGCTCCTTGGTCGAGTAGGTGGCAAGCTCGCCAACTAGACGCAGCAACTCAACGTAAAGTCGCTCGCTATGAACGTAGCGCGAATTGCGCATGTGCTTGAGAATGGGAATCTGGCGGTTCAGCAGTTGCAGCACGGAATAGTCCACGCCTTGCAGTCCTCCGCCGGAAAGGCGGTCGGAGGCATAGCGCGCCAGCTCCTCGAGTTTGGTTTCAACCCAGCCGATGACGCGATCGAGCCAGCCAAGGACCGTGGCGTGGGAAGAGATGACCAGGACCGGCGGCGCAAATCTCTCGTCGAAGATGATGGATTTGTCAGTAACCTCCAGGATCTTGGCGCAGATGAGGCCGACATAGCCCGGCTTGGGTGTCTTGCGAATCTCGAAGGACAGGCGGGGGAGGGCCACGTCAATCTGCTCCTCTATCTGCAGCTTCGATGTCGAGTCTATGAGCGTTTCGCTCTGCACCACGAATCGCGTGGCGCTCTCCGCCTCGCTGTCGTCCACTTCGCGGGTATTCGGGTGGATCATCGGCATGAGCAGCCAGACGAGCATGCCGGCAGCGTTTTCCGGTGCAGGGATGGGGGCCGGCAGGGGACTATCGGCGGGAAGGTTGAAGGGAGTTCCATCGGGCATGATGCCGGCGGCGCGGCGAAAACCGAACTTGCTCTGCATGGCAAGATCGCGATCGATCTCGATCTCCGAAAATCCCCACGGATAGGGCGTAATGTGGCTGGTTCGCCCGGCAATCAGATGCTCGACGTAGCGATCGGCCTGCTGGAGGTGGTGGGGGCGAAGGAACAGGCCCTCGGACCAGACGACTTTGCTATTCCAAGACATCAGGCACAGCCTCCCGCTGCATTGGGGGCAAGCGCGGGAGAGAAATCGCGAAAGGCCAGTGTGTCAAGCCTAACTTCCGGAAAAATCAAGCTTCTTACCCGTTCTGCCAAGCAGTAATCATCGCGCCGGGGGGAGAGGAGATCAAGCCTTTTGTAAGTTGTTGTAGAGAGCACATGATTTGTCCGGTCTAGGTAGCGAATGATCTGTCCGGTTT
>CAZIXE010000045.1:0-27507 GCA_964543235.1 uncultured Rhizobiaceae bacterium
TCGGAAATGATGCGCTGCTGCTCGAGGTCGATGAGCAGCATCTTGCCCGGCTGCAGGCGCCATTTGTGCGAGATGTTCTCCTCGGCGAATTGCAGCACGCCCATCTCGGAGGCGAGCAGGATGTGGCCATCGCTGGTGGTCAGGTAGCGAGATGGCCTGAGGCCATTGCGGTCCAGGGTGGCGCCGATCAGCTTGCCGTCGGTGAAGACCATGGCCGCGGGGCCGTCCCAGGGCTCCATGAGGGCGGCGTGATACTCATAGAAGGCGCGCCGGTCCTCATCCATTAACGGGTTGCCGGCCCAGGCCTCGGGAATGAGCATCATCATGGCATGCGGCAGCGAATAGCCGCCCATGTGCAGGAACTCGAGGGCATTGTCGAAACAGGCCGTGTCGGACTGGCCCTCGTAGGAAATGGGCCAGAGCTTGGAGAGGTCCTCGCCCAGGATGTCGGACTTCATGTTGGCCTGGCGGGCGGCCATCCAGTTGAAGTTGCCGCGCACCGTGTTGATCTCGCCGTTATGAACGACGTAACGGTAGGGGTGGGCGAGGGGCCAGCTCGGGAAGGTGTTGGTCGAAAAGCGCTGGTGAACCATCGCGAAGGCGGATTCGAGCCGCGGGTCTTCGAGATCGCGGTAATAGAGGCCGAGGTCCTTGCCGAGGACGAGACCCTTGTAGACGATGGTGCGGGCCGAGACCGAGACGGGATAGTAGGCACGGGCCTTGGCGCCCAGCACCTCCAGAACACGGTTTGACACCACCTTCCGGCAGACGAAAAGCTTGCGCTCGAAATGCGCCTCGTCACGAATGGTGGGGCCGCGGCCGATGAAGACCTGGCGGTGCACCGGTTCGGTGCCCTTGACCGAGTAGCCAAGGACCGAGGAATCGACGGGGACGTCGCGCCAGCCGAGGATCTTGAGGCCTTCTTCGCGGGTGGTTTCCCACCAGATGCGTTCGATATCCTGACGGTAAATGGGTTCACGCGGCATGAAGAGGTAGCCGACACCGTAATGCTGCGGGGGCGGCAGTTCGAAGCCAAGACGCCTGGCCTCCGCGGCGAAGAAGGCATGGGGAATCTGCAGCATGACGCCGGCGCCATCGCCGGCCTTGGGATCGGCGCCGACTGCGCCGCGGTGCTCCAGATTCTTGAGAATGCGCAGTCCATCCTCGATGATGGCATGGCTCCTGATGTTCCGGATGTTGGCGATCAGGCCGATGCCGCAAGCATCGTGCTCATTGCGGGGGTCATACAGGCCCTGGCGCGGGGCCATGCCTTCGGGGAGCAAACCGTTATCCAGTCTCATGGGCCATTCCCTCTTCTTGGCCGACTATACTCTCACCGCGGCCAGATTGAACCGGCTGGTGGTACCAATCAGGAGTGCTGGCTCGGTAGGAGGCGGAACTGATCATCCGCGCTGCAAACCCTCCGGACCGTTGCTCCCTTGCGCTTCTGCTGCCAGCGCCCGAGCCGGTCCCTCAGAGGTCTTTGTTGGCTCGTGCGGACAGGCGAGCGCCATTGGCGGCATTGTCTGCCGTCCTTGTCGTCGGTTTGGTGACTGTCCGGGTCATGGTCCGGGGCAGGTTCCTGACGGTTGCGCTCATTATTAGGACAGCTTTACTGTCCTTTCTGATTAAATGACAGAAATTCGGCTCTTGCGCAAGGAAAGATTGGGTCATTGACCCGATTTGAAAGAAAATTTCGCCTCAGGACGCCTGGATACGATTCCAGGGCATGTGACTTACGAGCTTGTTAATGGCGCTACTGCCCGTCAAGCCGGCCAGGAGCAGGGCCGCACCGACGACGCCACAGACTGCGTAGAATCCTGGATTAACGAAATACCCCAGGCCGGTCGCAACAAGGATGACCACGCCGGACGCGATCTGCACCTGGCGCGACGGCTCGATCGGCTGATGGCTGTCCTTGTCGATCGGCAGGCCGGCTGCCTTCCAGGCCTCGATGCCGCCGTCGATGATGAAGGCATCGACGTCCCTGGCGGCCTTGGCGAGGAGGCCGGCATTGAGGCGGCTGCGATTGCCGGACTTGCAGTGAAAGACGATGGTCTGGGCATCGTTGGGCAGGGCACCGTCGCGCAGGCGGCCGAGGGGCTGGTTTCTGGCGCCGGGGATGCGCTCGCGTGCGTGCTCTTCGAGCTCACGTATATCGACGAGCAGGGCACCCTTGTCGATCAGCAGCTTGGCATCCGACGGCGAGATTCGGGGCAGGGGCATGGGTTACTCCAAACGATCAAAAAGATGTACCGGTGCACCTGTTCCCTGCGCAGCATTCCCAGCCCGGGCTGTCGAGCCCCATCTCCACTGCCGCGAGGTGCAAGCCGTCCACCTCCTGCTTCGTGTGTATCACAAGGTAATTTAAGAATTCGTAAGGTGTTGTCAAAATGCGGCAAAGAGACGGCCTGATTTGCCAAAATCCGTTTCAGCAGGTAGTCAGAGCGCCAGAGCCGTCCGGGAAAATCCATACCTTCATGATGCCCTCATCAAGCTTGCGCGGCATTGCCTGCACCGTGCTGGCCGCCGGCCTGTTCGTGGCCAATGACGCCTGCATGAAGGCCGTCATGGCGGACGCCCCGCCCTTGCAGGTGCTGTTCATGCGCGGGGTTGCGGGCACCATCTGGTGCGCGCCGCTGCTGGTTATGCTCGGGATCGGCCGCAACATCCGCCACGTCTTCAATCCCTGGGTCATCTTGCGATGCGGTTGCGAGGTGTTGGCGGTTACCAGCTTTGTACTGGCGCTCAAGCACATGCCGATTGCCGACATCACGGCCATCTACCAGACGGCGCCGCTGTTCATGCTGGCTGGTGCCGCGCTGATCTGGGGCGAACGAATCGGCTTCTTCCGGTCCGTTCTCATCGCCTGCGGGATCATGGGGGCACTGCTGGTGGCGCAGCCGGGTACCACGGCGGCGTCGGGCTATGCGGTCTACGGCTTTGCCACAGCCATCGGCGCGGCGGCGCGCGACCTGGCCTCCCGCAAGGTGCCGGCCGGTGTACCGGGATTTGTTGTGTCGTTCGCGACGGTGATTGTCGTCATGGCCTGCGCCGGACTGGCAACGGCAGGTTTCGAGACCTGGCTGCCGCCCAGCGGCCGGCACCTGATGCTGGTGGCGCTGGCCGGGATTCTGCTGGTGTTCGCGCATGTGCTGATCTTCCTGGCGTTGCGCCTGGCGACCCCGCGTACCGTGGCGCCGTTCTTCTATTCATTCACGGTATGGGCGGTCATCATCGGGTTCGCGGCGTTCGGCGATGTCCCCAATGGACTGGCGGTTGCCGGCATCGTGATGATCCTGGCGGCGGGCCTTGCGGTGATCTTTCTCGATGGGCGGCCCGGCGGCCGTTTCCGGCTGAGGCATGATGGCCAGACATAACGGGCAGTTGATTTCCACTTGATGGCGGGTTCGGTGATCAAAGGACAGCGGCGGTCACGTGCGGCCGTCTGACGAAACAAACAAGTTAGGGAAACACTTCATGGATAATGCAAAGCGCACAACCCTGCTGGCCCTGGCCGGCGCCATGGCAGCCGCGGTCGCCGGCCTCGGCAAACCGGCGGCGGCGCAAGAGATGGAAAAATGCTACGGGATCGCCCTCAAGGGTCAGAATGACTGCGCGGCCGGCGAAGGCACGACCTGTGCCGGCACATCGACGGTCGACTTCCAGGGCAATGCCTGGAAGCTGGTGCCCAAGGGAAGCTGTGTTGCGACCGAAACGCCGCACGGACCCGGCTCCCTCGAGCCGGTCAAGCGTCCAAGCTGAGCGGTGCGGGCGCCGGCCCGGTGCCTGACAGCCCGGACAAGCATGGCATGAGAGTGGACCCGGCACTGCCGCCCCGCGCCGGAATAGGCCTCAAGGCGGAGCATTATCGCGACATCATCGCGACCAGACCCGATCTCGGATTCTTCGAGATCCATGCCGAGAACTACATGGGTGCGGGCGGGCCGCCGCACCGCTACCTGGAAGCCATACGGCAAGACTATCCGCTGTCGCTGCATGGCGTCGGCCTATCGATCGGCGGCGAGCAGCCGCTCGACAAGGCGCATATCGCGCGGCTCAGAGAGCTGGACCGGCGCTATCAACCGGGACTGTTCTCCGAGCATCTGGCATGGTCCAGCCATGGCGTCGGCTATCTGGCCGACCTCCTGCCCCTGCCCTACACGGGGAAGACGCTGGAACTGGTGTGTTCGCACATTGCGCAGGTGCAGGACGGCGTCGGACGGCAGATGCTGCTCGAGAACCCGGCGAGCTATCTCGCCTTTGCCGAGAGCACCCATGACGAGCCGGCGTTCATCGGCGAGATCGTGCGGCGAACCGGCTGCGGGCTCTTGCTCGACGTCAACAATGTCTTCGTTTCGGCCAGCAATCTCGGCTTTGCGCCCGAGGCCTATATCGCGGCCTATCCGCTGGCCGAGGTCAAGGAAATCCACCTCGCCGGCCATGCCGAGCGCATCGATGCGGCGGGACTGCCGGTCCTGATCGACGATCACGGCGCCGCGGTCGCCGATCCGGTCTGGGCGCTGTTTGCCCGGGTCATCGCCCGCACCGGGCCGGTGCCGGCGCTGATCGAGCGCGACAACGACGTGCCGGCGCTGGCCGCGCTCGTCGCCGAGGCGCACCGCGCGGACTCGATCATGGCCCGAGAGGCGAGGCGGAGCGTTGCATGACATTTGCCGCGGCGCTGCTCGATCCTGCCGCTGACCCGCCCGGCGGGCTCAAGCACGGGCAGCGGCTGTCCATCTACCGGAACAATATCGCCGCCGCGCTAACCAACGCACTGGCGGTGCGCTATCCCGCCGTGCAGCGGATGGCGGGTGAGGAATACTTCGCGGTGCTGGCCCGCGGCTTCGCCGGCACCCATCCGCCGCAATCGCCGGTGCTGATTGCCTATGGCGCGGAGTTTCCGGCCTATCTGTCGCTGGACACGACGGGTTGCCGGCTGCCCTGGCTTGCCGATCTGGCAACATTTGAGAGCGCCTGGTGGGAGGCCTACCACGCGCGCGAAATGCCGCTGCTCGCTGCCACGGCGCTGCTCGCGCTGTCGCCCGAGGAACTGGGCAATGCCTCGCTCGAATTCCACGCCAGCGTGGCGACCGTCGCTTCGCGCTATCCGCTGGCCGCCCTGTGGCAGGGCGATGCCGCGGATTGCCGGGCGGGCGAGAGCCGGACCTATCTCGTCTGCCGGCCGCAGGCGGATGTCATCGTCCGGGTCCTTGCACCGGAAACGGCCTGGATGATCCAGCGCCTGCGGCAGCAAGCGACGCTCGGAGCCGTCGCGGCGGAACTCGCTGCCACCTGGCCCGCGGCCGATCTCGCCGCGCAGCTGCGCGGCCTGTTGTCGCTTGAAATCATTTCCGGCATCAGCGGAAGGAGCCAAACATGACAGGTCTCATTACAGGTCTCATCGGGCTGATGGAGCGATTGCCGCACAGCCTGCTGGCGCTGATCGCGCGCTTCTCGGTGGCGCTGGTGTTCTGGAACTCGGGGCGCACCAAGGTCGATGGCTGGAACATCTTCAGTGTCAACGACAAGACGCTGTTCCTGTTCCGGGAGGAGTACAGGGTTCCCCTGCTCCCCCCGGAAATCGCGGCGCTGCTGGCGCAGATGGCCGAGCACATATTCCCGGTGCTGCTGATCGTGGGGCTGGCCTCGCGGCTGTCGGCGCTGGCACTCCTGGCCATGACCCTGGTGATCCAGGTCTTCGTCTACCCGCAAGCCTATG
Source organism: uncultured Rhizobiaceae bacterium (assembly GCA_964543235.1). GTDB lineage: Bacteria > Pseudomonadota > Alphaproteobacteria > Rhizobiales > Aestuariivirgaceae > JANMMJ01. The sequence continues at coordinate 5,726 of CAZIXE010000045.1, forward strand.
TGACGCACGGGCTGTGGGCAGCCGTGCTGCTCATGATCATGAAGTACGGGCCCGGCGCGCTGTCGCTCGACCAGCTTGTCCGGCAGCGCGCCTGATCAATTGAAGGTGTGCAGCATCAGCTTGAGGCTGCCATCGGGCTGCACAGCGAACACATGGGTGGCAACGCCGCCGAAGCTGGCCGCCGCTCCATTGGCATCCTTGCCTTGTGCCGACCATTTCGCGGCAGCCACGAGCATGCCGTCGCCGCCGCTCGCCCTGATGATCTCGAGCTTGTGGCCGGTGACGCCGTTGGCGAACAGGCCCGCGAAGAACTTTTCGACGCCGGCCGGCCCCTCGATCACGTCATGGCTTGCCGGCAGGAACGTGGCGTTTTCCGTATAGAAAGCGGCAACGGCCTTGGCGTCTGCGGCGTTGAAGGCAGCATCCCACGCGGCATAGGCAGCGCTGACTTTGTCTTCCATCTCTCCCGCTGCGGCGATGCCGGGCATGGCCAGCATCAACCCTGAAGCCAGCAGAACGGCACGAATGGCTTTCATGATGTCCTCCCTACTGATTTGCTGCGTTTGGCGGCGTGGCTGTGCCGCATGGTTAACATACAACTGGGAGGCCACTAACGCTAGGACAATCGGCTGGCGCGTCAAATAGAGAGGCCCATTGGGTATGGCGCTGCCTCGCTTGCCAAGATATTGACGGCGCAAGCAACGAGGAAGGCGATGAACTTTCAGTCCGACAATGTTTACGGCATGCATCCCCGGATCGAAGCCGCGCTGGCCGAAGCCAATGCCGGGACTGCCGCTTCCTATGGCGGGGACAGCCTGACAGAGCGCTCGGAGGCGGCCTTGTCAGAGATCTTCGAGACAAAGGTGCAGGCCTTTCTGGTAACAACCGGCACGGCGGCCAACGGCCTGGCGCTTGCCAGCCTTGCGCCACCCTACGGTGCCGTGTTCTGTCATGCCGAGGCCCATACCGCCAATGACGAGTGCAATGGACCGGAGTTCTTCAGCGGCGGTGCCAAGGTCAGGGGGCTCCCCGGTCCGGACGCAAAACTCGCGCCGGATACGATCAAAGCCACGCTCGGCCAGATGGTTCGCGGGGCGCACGATCCGAAGCCGGCGGCAGTCTCTGTCACCAACGCCACGGAACTCGGCACGGTGTATTCGCCGGATGAAATCGGGGCGATCTCAACGCTGATCCGGTCGCGCGGCCTGCGCCTGCATATGGACGGGGCGCGGTTCGCCAATGCGGTGGTATCGCTTGGCGTCACGCCGGCAGAGCTGACCTGGAAATCCGGGGTCGACGTGATGTCCTTCGGCGCGACCAAGAACGGGGCCATGCTGCTGGATGCCGTCGTGTTCTTCGACAGGGAACTCGCCGAGGATTTCGTTTATCGCCGGATGCGGGCCGGCCAGCTGGTCTCGAAGAGCCGCTTTCTCGGCGCCCAGATGCTGGCCTATCTCCAGGACGGGCTGTGGCTCGACAATGCACGCACGGCCAATGCCCTGGCGCAGCGGCTCGCCAACGGGCTCAGGAATCATCGCGACATCCGCCTGCCGTTTCCGGTGCAGGCGAACATCGTGTTTGCAATCATGCCCAGGGCCCTGCATGACCGGCTCGTCGCCTCCGGAGCGAAGTTTCACCGGCGGCCGGTTTCTGAGATCAACCTGGCGGAAGACGAGGTGATCGTGCGGCTGGTGACATCGTTTGCGACAGCAGCAGCGGATGTCGAGCGATTCCTGGCCATCGTCCACAATGCATGAGGGGGTGCCGTCATGAATCCCAGCGATATTCGCGCCGCCGTGGAAGAGGCAGACCGGCGCATCCGCCCGCATGTGCCTGAAACGCCGCTCAGGCGCTCCGATTACCTGTCGCGGATTACCGGCGCCGAGGTGCTGTGCAAGCTCGAGAACCTCCAGGTGACCGGCTCATTCAAGGCGCGGGGCGCTGCCAACAAGCTGGCCATGATCCCGGCAGCGGCGCGCGAGCGGGGCATCGTGGCGGCCTCGTCCGGGAACCATGGGGCCGCCGTGGCCGCGATGCTGGCGCGCATGGGTGGCCGCGCCCTGGTCTTCGTTCCGGAGACCACGCCCAGTGTCAAGGTTGAGGCCATGACGGCCTATGGTGCCGAGATACGGCGTGAGGGCACTGATTCAGGCTTGTGCGAAGTTGCGGCCCGGGACTACGCGGCAGCCAATGGGCTGGTCTATGTTTCTCCTTACAATGATCCGGACGTCATTGCCGGACAGGGGACGATCGGTGCCGAGATCGAGCGGCAGGCCCCAGGGGCTGACATGGTGGTGGTCTCCGTGGGTGGAGGCGGTCTGATTTCCGGCATTGCCGGCCATCTGAAAGCCAGCAATCCCGGCCTTCAGGTGATCGGTGCTGCGCCCGAGAACGACCACTCGATGCTGCTTTCGGTGAAGGCCGGGCGCGCAGTGGCCCATGAGGGGTCAGCGCCCACGCTTTCCGACGGCACGGCGGGGTCCGTCGAGCCCGGCGCCATCACCGTGCCGCTGTGCGCCACGCTGGTGGACGAGTGGGTCGTGGTCTCGGAAGGCGAGATCGCCGAGGCAATGCGCCGCTACATGGCCCATGACGCGCAATTGATCGAGGGAGCAGCGGCTCTGGCCGTTGCAGCATTTCTCAAGCTAGCCGCCGCCCGCCCGGAAGCGGTGCGGGGCAGGTCGGTGATTATCGTCATCTGCGGGGCGCGGATCGATCTGGCCAAGCTCGTCAGCATCATCGGCGGCCAGGCCGGCTGAAACGCAGTTGCAGAAAGAGCGCTACCTCTTGGCAGCGCTCTGCGCAGGTGTCTTGTTCAGGCCGCCTTCTTGGCGTCAATCACCTTCTGATCGCCGGCGCTCTTGATCGGAATGATGCGCGGCTTCATGGCCTCGGGGATTTCGCGCTTGAGGGCAATGTGGAGAAGGCCGTTGGCCATGTCGGCGCCCTTGACCTCAACGTGATCGGCCAGCTGGAAGCGGCGCTCGAAGGCACGGCTGGCAATGCCCTGGTGCAGGAATTCGGACTTCTCTTCCTGCTTTTCCGCCTTCTTGCCGGTAACGGTCAGGGTATTCTGCTTGACCTCGATGTTGACATCATCCGGCGAGAAGCCGGCAACCGCCATGGTGATGCGGTATTCATCCTCGCCGAGGCGCTCGATGTTGTAGGGCGGATAGGTTGGTGCCTCGAAGGACGAGAGATCGTCAAACATCTGGGCGAGACGGTCGAAGCCGACGGTTGAGCGGTAAAGGGGGGACAGATCGAACATGGTGCACATCCTCCTTAAGCAAGGTGCAAACGTTACGCCCGCAAGTTGCCGGGCTGATCGGGTTTGGGCCCCTGACGGGCGCCCGAGGTTCAAGTAGTTCGGGCCTCAGGGATTTCAAGTCCCCGGCAAATGCTAAACGGCGCATGAACGGGCATTTCCGGTTGCGTTCAGGACCGCCCCCCTATTCTCGCACCCATGGATGGCCAGTGCGGCCATCAAGAGCCGAAGCCAACTCCAGGAGAAGCCCCATGTTTACCAAGTCCCTCATCGCAACTGCCGCCGTTGCCGCGGCGCTTACCGCGGCCGCCCCCGTCGAGCAGGCGCAGGCCAAGACCAACATCGACATCGACGTCTATTTCGGTGGTGGCTATGGCTGGTATCCCGGCTATTACCCCGGCTACTATCCCAACAAGATCTGGGGCGTGAGCTGCTGGGGTGGCCGTCAGGTCGTAAAGAGCCACGGTTTCTACAACATCCACGCCTTCGACTGCAGCAAGCCGGTCTATCAGTACAAGGCCTGGAAGTTCGGCCAGCCGTACCGCGTCAAGGTGAACCACGCCGGATACATCATTTCCGTCAAGCACCTGTAGTCCACGGCCACGAGGCGAGAGCGCCCCCACGGGCGCTCTTGGACCCCGGTACCGCTTCATCCCAAAATGAACGGCAGATGAACGAGGCAATCGCCGTTCGTTCAGGCGCGGCGTGTAGAATGCCCGATACTGAATTGCGGTCCAGCCGCATGGTGGAGGGTTCAATGCGGATCAGCACGATCCTGGCAGTGGGGGCGGTGCTCACTGGCATCGCCGGTCTCACGCAGCCGGCCGAAGCCAAAACCAACGTCTATATCGGTATCGGCGTACCCTACGGATTTCCCTATGCGCCCGGCTATGGTGCGCAATGTTTCGGGCATGGTTACCGCTACTGCTGGCCCGGCGGTTACTACATCGACCGCTATCCCCACTATTACGTCCCGCGCCAATACCACCGGCCACGCGCCGTTTATGGTTACCGCCGCTACGATCAACGGCTGTCCTGTGCGCAGGTGCGGTTCAAGCTGCGCGAGCGGGGCTGGCGGGTGACGGATTCGATCGACTGCAAAGGCGGCGTGTACCGGTTCCGTGGCTGGCACGGCAATCACCGCTATGTAGTTGATGTCAACGCGGCAAGCGGCAAGGTCATTGCGCGCAGCCGTTACAGATAGGTTCCACAATTCCGCCAAACCGCAGGCGTCCAAGACGACCGGCGGGGCGATGTTTCTGAGGAGAAGAATGATGCGAAAACTTCTTGCCGCGGCCGGGATGGCAGTTGCGCTGGGTCTGGGCAGTGTCGCCGCGACCGGGACTGCGCAAGCCGGGGTCAATGTCGATATCAACATCGGCATTCCGGGGCCGGTCTATGTCGACCCGGTGCCGATCTACCCTGGCTGGGGCTACCGGGTGTACTACGCCAATCGCTGGGTCAATTGCAGCCAGGGCGCGCGGATCGTGCGGGCGTCGGGTTTCTGGGGTGTCAGGGCAACCGACTGCCGTGGCTCGCATTACCAGTATATCGGCAAGGCCAACGGGCGGACGTTCCTCATCCAGATGCGGGCCGCCAATGGACGGATCACCAAGGTTCGCCGGCTGTAGCAGCGATCCTCCTGGGGACTTGAGCGGCGACCGGCCGGAAGGCGGCCGGCCGCCCAGCGTGGGAGTGGAGAAGATGCGTGGAACATTGAAGAGCATGGCCGCCATTGCCGCTGCCGGTGTTGCGTTGGTGCTGGCAAGCGGCGATTCGGAGGCAAAGACCCGGTTCAATTTCTACATTGCGCCGTATTTCGAGCCGGCCTACCCGATCTACCTTGAGGAGCCGGTGTTCGTGCCCCGGCCGCGGGCGTACTACTATGATTACGCGCCGCGCGCCTATGGCTATCCGCCGCAGTACTTTGCCTATGCGCCCGATCCGCGCGATCCGCCGGAGTACGATTTTGACGAACAATACTACGAGCCACGTTACGAGGTGCCACCACCCGCCGTAAGGACGCCGGCGAAACCGGCGGCCAAGGCACCGGTGCCCGCAGCGAAGCCGGCGGAAAAGACCAAGAAGGCGCCTGCCGCAATCTCCTGCGCCAAGGCGAGCAAGGTGGTGAGCGATTATGGCTTCAAGGATGTGAAGTCACTGGACTGCAAGGGCCAGATCTACGCCTTCAATGCGACGCGGGATGGCAAGAAATTCGCCATCAAGCTCAATGCGGCCAATGGCGAACTGACCGAGGTCAAGAAACTCTAGTCTGGCTGTATCCCGGCCCTTGGTTGATGGCCGCTGCCGGGCTAGACAAGTCTGGGCATGAGGGGCTTCGGGCCGATCGAAGGACTGGTCGCCATTCCGGGCATCAACCTGCTGCCGGAAGGGGCGGAGCATCATATGGTGACGACCCCCGACGGCGTCAGGCTGCGCGCCGCACGCTGGCGTGGCGGTGAGAGGGGTACGGTCGTCATTCTCAACGGCCGCGGCGACTACATCGAGCGCTATTTCGAAACGGTGCATGAGCTGCGCCAGCGCGGACTGTCGGTCACGGCCTTCGATTTCCGCGGGCAGGGTGGATCGCAGCGGCCTTTCAACAACCGCTATCGCAGCGCGGTTGCGAGTTTCCAGCGCTATGAGGATGATCTGGCCGCAGTGATGAATGCCTTGGTGCTGCCGGATTGTCCGCCGCCCTACACGCTGCTTGCCCATTCGACCGGGGCGCTGATCGCGCTGACGGCGCTGTGGCGTCACAGCTGGTTCAGCAAGGCGATCCTGACATCGCCGCTGCTCGGCTTCCATACCGGTGCATGGCCCCTGTCCGTGGCCCGGGCGCTGGCGCATCTCGTGCCGGCTCTGGGGGGCGGTGCCGCGTTCCTGCCCGGCTATACGCGCCGGCCGCTGGTGCTCAGCGGCTTTGCCGACAATCCGCTCACATCGTGCAAGCGCCGGTTCGAGCGTGACGTGCAACTGCTCCTGGCTGCGCCGTCGCTGGGCCTTGGCGGACCGAGCTTCTCGTGGCTGAGGGCCGCCTTCCTGCACATGGGCAGGGTCAGGCGAATCAGCCGCAAGCGGCCGGTCGGAGCGCCGACGCTGATCGTCGCCGCGGGTGCCGATCGGGTGGTTGACAGCGAGGCGGCGCGGCAGTTCGCCCGGCAGGCAGGGATCGCCTTTGTCGAGATCAGGGACGCGCAGCATGAAATCCTCATGGAGCGCGAGCCCATCCGGGCGGCGTTCTTCGCGGCATTCGATTCCTTCGTGCTGAACGCTTAAGGTCCCCGGCGGGCCCTGTTGACGAGTGCCAGGACCTCCTCGAGCAACTGGGGGTTGCTGGCCGCCACGACATCGCCACCATTGACAGCCGGGCGGCCCTCCCAGGTTGCCACGCAGCCGCCCGCCCCTTCGATGATGGGGATCAGCGGTGAGATGTCGTAGGGCTGCATGTGGGCGTCCATGGCGATGTCGATATGACCCGCCGCCATCAGGGCGAAGAAGTAAGCGTCGCCGCCGTAGCGGGTGAGGCGGGTGGCGGCAGACAAGGCGTCGAGGACGCGTTTTTCGCTGTCATTGCGGTATAATTCCGGTGCCGTTGTGCAGAAAATCGCGTCGCCAAGGGGTCGTGGCGGCTTCACCATCAGGGGTGCCGTGACGCCCCGGTAGTCGCACCAGGCCCCCGATGGATTGGCAAAAAAGCATTCTCCCACATAGGGTTGGTTCATGAGGCCGAGGCGCGGCGCGCCGTCCTCGTTCAATCCGATCAGGGTGGTCCAGGTCGGCATGCCGCAGATGAACGCGCGAGTTCCATCGACGGGGTCGAGGACCCAGGTCAGATTGCTGCGGCCGGGCTTGCTGCCGTATTCCTCGCCTTGGATCGCATGGTCGGGGTAACGCTCCTCGATCAGTCTGCGGATGGCGCGTTCACCAGCGCGATCGGCTTCGGTCACGGGGTCCCAGACGACGTCCGGCTTGGTTTCAACCTGGGCATGGTTGCGGAAGTGGGGCAGGATTTCCGTTGCTGCCACGTAAGCAAGATGGCGGGCAAAGCGGGTCAGTTCATTCCAGTCAGGGGGTGTCGTCATGGGGAATCCGGAAAACGGTTGACCTGTTTATGCTGCGCCGCAAAATGAAACAATCTCTTTCGAGATATGCGAATGTTGCATATCCCTTGGCTCAAGTTTACATGGCCGAAGGACCCAACCACACCTTAGCCTGCAAAATCAACCGTTTGTGCGGCGTGTCTCAATTTTGCAACTGCGAAGGGAAAATGGACCAATCGATAAAAGATGCCTTGAAATTGCTGCGATGCACAGCCACATAGGGTCCGTGAGACGCGAGCAGACTGTGAGCTTCTCACTGCCCTTCCTGGGCGTTTCCTCCCTAGACTTAGGCCGGTCCACGCCAGTGTGATCGGCCTTTTTTTATTCCGCTGCAATGCGGCGTGGCTGCAGGAGGTCCGCAACCGCCGGCAAGAAGCACTTCATGATCTCGCGCAGACACTGGGCAACGACCGGGAAATCCGGCAAACGCTCCAGGGTTTGCTCATTGACATAGAGGGCGCGATTGATTTCGACCTGGAGCGCGTGATAGCCGCCGGCGGGCGAACCATAGTTGTGGGTGATGAACCCGCCCGCGTAAGGCTTGTTATGGATGACGCAGAAGCCCTGTTCGGCAAAGAGCTCCTCCAAGTAGGCGGTGATTTCATAGGCACAGGCAGAGCCGTGGCGGTCGCCGATGACAATGTCGGCCCGGCGGCTGCCGGCCGACTGTTGCAGCGCCACGGCGCTCGAGGGCATGGAGTGACAATCGACCAGCACAACAGCACCGAACTTGCCATGCACCTCCGAGAGAAGCCGTGTCAGGGTGCGGTGATAGGGGCGGTAAAGGCCTTCGATCCGGCGCAGGGCCTCGCTGAGGGGGAGGGGCGCGCGGTAGATCTCCTCGCCCTCGCTGACGATGCGGGGAATGGTGCCCAGTCCGCCGGCCACTCGCACGGAAGTTGTATTGGCGAAGCCGGGCAGGGCCTCGTGGAACATACGCGGATCGAGTTCGTAGGGTTCGCGGTTGACATCGAGATAGGCCCGCGGAAAGTTCGCCCGCAGCAGCGGGGATCCCAGTTCGGTGACGCAGGCAAAGAGTTCGTCGACATAGCAGTCCTCGGACCGCCGCAGCGTCAGGGCGGTAAGGCGCGACGTCGCAAGGAAGGCGGCGTCGTAGCAGCGGCCGGAATGCGGCGAGTTGAAGACCGCCGGCTGCGTCCAGGCTGAGGGGGCGATAATCTCGAAAGGGCGTGGGGCCCGCGCGTTGTCCGAATTCTCCTGCATCTCAGCCTGGCGAAGCAGTCTCGTCTGCGCTTCATTATTGCCTTGCAGGACGCACTTGTCTATCGCTTCACAGGCCATTTACTCTTTGTTTCTAGTGTGTCGCGAGCGATTGAGGGGAACAAGCGCCGGCTATGGCCAAGATCATTCTTGCGGAAGACGACGAGGACATGCGCCGGTTTCTGGCGCGGGCCCTGGAAAAGGCAGGGCATCAGGTGGTTTCATTCGGCGAGGGCGCGAGCGCCTACGAGGAGATCAAGCACAAGACCTTCGATCTCCTGCTGACCGACATCGTCATGCCGGAAATGGACGGGATCGAACTGGCGCGGCGGGCGGCCGAACTCGATCCGGCCCTCAAAATCATGTTCATCACCGGCTTCGCGGCGGTGGCGCTGCATCCCGATTCCAAGGCGCCAAAGGATGCGAAGGTGCTCTCCAAGCCATTCCACCTGCGCGATCTGGTGGCGGAAGTGGACAGGATGATGGCGGCTTAGGGATTCTCGCCGGGCAGACGGCCGGCCGGCGCTTCAGCCCACTGTCAGTTCGTGCAAGTCGCGCCCTTCCTGGAGACGATGACGGCAATTGACAGGCCCGGGACCAGCATCTTGCCGTTGGTCAAGTCTGCACTCTCCTTGACGGCCTTGTCGAAAAGCGAACGGCGACTCACGCCGGCGGCCTGCGGTTTCATCACCACTGCTGTGGCATCGCAGCCGCCGGCAATCGAGGTCCAGTCGATGGGCTGCGGCTGCGTTTTCCAGTTGATGGCCGCAATTGCCAGAGCCCCTTGCTGCTGTCTGAACCTGCTGAGTTGCAGGCCCTGTGCCACGGCAGACCCGCCGTCATCAACCTGCCAGCCAACGAGCGGTGCCAACATTTGCATGACTTCTCCGGCCGCATTCAGCGAGTAAGTCGACCTGTCGAGCAGGCCCTGATCCGCGGGACCAAACAGGGGCCAATAGGCCGCGAGGCGAACACCCTCCCTGGCCTGATCGAGCAGCGCGTCGGCGACGAACAATGCATGGCCTATCGTGTCGTGCTTGACGATGTTCGGGTTACGCGCCGAACGGCTGCCAATATTCCATTCCGTCAGGTGAATGGGGATGGTTCGCCCCAGTGAAGATTGCATCTTGGTCTTGACTGCTGCCAGCAGTTCACCGATGCCGGATCCGGAACGCAGCAGGCCTCCTGCACGGGGGACGGCATAGCGGTGGATGACAACGTAATCGATGTCGCCGCCCGCTGCCTTGATGGCCTCGTCCCACCAGGTGCCGCTGTCGCCCGCCACAGTGGCCCCGATGTCGTTCGGCATGACCATCCCGAGTTCAAGCGAAGGATCGATCGCCTTCAAGCGCCGGCGGAATTGCGCATAGTGTTTTCCATATTGTGCACCTGTCATTGGCGATAGGGCCTGTACCCTTTCAAAGTAAGCCTCGTTACCAAGCTCCCAATACTTTACGCCGTATGACTTGCTTCTGGTGTATTGCACCCACTCCTCCGCCTGGCGTATCCCGCTTTCAATGTCCCCCTTGGCCACCCAATACCTGAGGTTCAGTACAATGCTTGCCTGGGCACCGAGACACTTGGCCACCGAGGCGAGCTCATCGAAATCGAGATCGTCAGGACCGGCACGATAGTTCTGTGGAAACCAGTCGCTCCTGGCAGTCTTCCTCTCTTTCCAGAAATAGTTCTCTGCAACAGTGCCACCCGGAAAACGCAAGGTCCGGACGGGGATGCTGGTCAGCGAGTCCATGAACCTTGCATCGGCGCGAACACTATCACGCGCTTGATTAAACAGCAGATTTGTACCAAAGAGGAGCGGAGAAACGGTGCCCTGAGGTGGGTTGGCGGTCGCCTGCGAACCGAGGCATTTCGCAGCTGCGGGGAGAGCCGAGCAGATCAGCGCGGTAACGAGGACAAGGTAGCGGAGCATTTGCTTAAAAGCAGTGTTCGGAATGCAATCATGACAAAGAGATTGGCCGAATGATCATCTCGACAAAACATCGATTCGTGTTTCTTTGTATGCCCAAATGCGCGTCGACATCAACCGAAGCGGTGCTCCGTCCATATGGGCAAATTGTGACGGGCAATGATCCGGGCCTAAAACATCTGCCGTTTCGCGCTTACGAGCGATACTTCAGCCAGCTCGTCAAGCGGAAACAGAGACGAATACCGGGTTCGACTGAGGGTATCGAAGTCGTTTGCCTGTTTCGTGAACCAGTCGAGTGGCTCAACAGCTGGTACCGCTACCGGACACGGGAAGAACTGGCGAAGACAACGGATGGCAGGGCCAAGTCAACTGCGAACATCTCCTTTGAAGACTTTGCACGTGAGTACGTTTCTCCGTCTCCCAGGCCGTTTGCGAAGGTTGGGCGGCAAATCAATTTCGTGAAGGACAAGGACGGAAACGTGGGAAAGATCACGTTGTTCCGCTATGAGGACTACGATCGCTTCATCGACTACATGTCGGACAAGGTGGGGAAGAAACTCGTTGCCCCGCATCGCAATGTGTCGCCGCGCAGCGGATCGGCTGTGTTAGAGAAACCCGGATTTCTGGTCGACTTTCTCCGGGATGAGTACCAGCTCTACGACAGTATCGGGCGTGGCCGGTAATGCAAGGTCAGATCTGGTGTTCGAGACCAATGCGGCGGGCATAGTCCACCATCTCATCCCAGTTCACCACGATCTCGCTGAGCGGTTCGGGATTCTGCCTGTCAAGCCTCGGTTTCAGGGAGGATTTTCGCTCGGGCAGGCCCAGGAATGCGATGATACGGTTTATCGCCTCGACATCATTGAGTTCCCGGTACCAGACCGGTTGGAAAGTTTGGCCGGTTGACCGGAGTTGGTCCAGGACATGGTGCCAGAACCGATCGAGCCTGGCGCGATAGTCCTCGAAATCGCTGGCCTGGAAGACAATCTTTCGCTCTTCCAGCGGCAGCTCGGCGCGGGGGCCTTCCCTGGTCACCCGCCACACATCGGTCTTCCTGGCAATCTGCAGCGAGACAAAGGCGTGGAACACACTCCTGCGCAGGCAGATCTTGCGCACGTCCCGATCTGCAAGAAGGCGATCCAAAATCACCGGGTCATGGCCGGGAAACATGTGAAGGCCGATGGCCTCAGCGGGCAAGCCCATAATCCTGCCCAAAAAGTTAAGCGGGTCCTTATCGCGCAAGGCGACGTCGCTGCGCTGCAGGCCAAACATCGTCAGATACTGGGGCGCCAGGCCCACAAAGGCAGGATTGAAAGCCTCCCCGTGGCAGACGACTCCATGATACTGGTTCAGGCACGAGTTCAGGAGATTCGACCCGGTGCGCATGGAGGCGAGAATGACAAATCGTATGGTCATCGGACGAGCCTTCTCACTATCCCGGTCTCCGGAACTGATCTGTTTGTCAACTCGGCAAGGTCGCGGGCGTATCTCTCGGAGAGCCGGCCCGCGCGCGCAGAGTCGGCGATCGTCAGCTTGCCACCGTCGTCCTCAAACGGGAACTTCTCGGCGAGATAGTTGGCGAGCTTCACATGCTCAGCGTCGCTGAGATACGGCTCGGCTGCCTGAATGATCGCGACTGCCTTCTTCGACAGCGACGAACGCACCCTCTTGTCCATCATCATGCCGCTCTTTGCGAGATTGACGCCTGTCAGTGACTCCACTACGCCGGATTGAGATCTTACAAAGTCCTCATAACACCAGAAAAGCACCTTTCCAACGCCAACGGTCTTCTGGACCTGTTCAAGGAATCGCGTCCAGGACAACTGATCATCCTTCAACCCGGCTAACAAGGACTCGAAGGAGGCGAGTTTGCGGTGGCGCAGCACTTCGCAGTAGGCGGAAACGGCGAAATCGGCATATGTGCGAATGCAGCAGAAATAGTCGAACTCGCTATCAGGGAAGATGCGCTTGAGCGCAAGCAGGCGCCTGGGCCCGTCGGCATAGAGGTTTTCGCCCTTCCAAAGGGCAGATAATGGTCCTGACAAGTTTTCGTCGGAAATCAACAGGCGCTGCAAGGGCGGCACATCCTGTGCATTCGGGCGCACTGCTGTCAGGAGTTGGCGGCGTACGCGCTCCTCAGTGAGTCCGATACCGGCGCCCTGATGCCCAGCTGCCAGTTTGCCGATGGCGGGGAACAGCGCCTTGCGTGAAACGTGAAGAGGAATGTAGCCCAGGCCCTGCCTTCGCAATTCGCCCTTGCTGGCGAGGAGAAAGTTTTGCAGCAGGGTCGTTGCCGTCTTGTGCGCGCCGAAATGGACTGCGACTCTCATAGCTTCCCACTGAACTTCTGCGGGCCAGTTTCCCGGGCCAGGGTGATCCACGGAACCAGATCGCGCTGCGAAACGTTGCGCCTGGGATATTCGGAGGCCTTCGACACTTCGGGAGCCTGGCTGACAGTGAACGCCGAACGCGCCAGCATTTCCTGCTGCCGAAGGTGAGGAAACCTGGATATCGCCCTTACAATGAGGTCGACTCGTTCGCGCGCCTCCAGAGTGAACCAACTACATGAGGCCAAGTCATCGGCGCTGAGCGGATCCTTCAGCCTGAACACAGCCGAGTTGTTCTGTGCGTAGGCCACGAGAGAGAATTTCTCTGCCAATGCCTCCATCTGGACGACGATCCAGGGATTCTGATGATGGAAGTAGTCCTGATGAATTACGACAGACCTGCCGGGTATGAGATCCTTGTAGAACTGCCGGGCCACGTGATCAGCAGTGGCAGCTGACTTTGCAATATCTACAAAGAGCAGCTCAATAGGGCCGCCTGCCCACTGCGTCTTGTTGAGGTCCCCCTTGTGAAATTCGATGAGTCCTCTAAAGGTTGCGAGCAGCTGCTTCGCTGTTGGCAATATGTCAACGCCTGCAAATGGTGCGATACCCTTCTTGTAGAGCAAGTCAGGCTTCATGCCTTCGGCACATTCGAAACGATCAAATGCGTGGATCTTGCTGCGAGTTTGCTTGTTCTTGCTCAAGCCAAAAGCCAGCCGTGCCGTCGACCCTCCTATGAAGGACCCAAGCTCACAGATTGCACCGATGCCTGTGTAGTCGAACTCGGCGATCCAGCGGAGCATTCTTCCTTCTTCATCCGTCAGCATTGTCGGAATCTGCTTGACTTCGGAGGGCACGCTATAGAACTGACTGTTCCAGGGCAGTGCAGACAGCGAGTCGGTTGTCACTTCTTTGGGCATATTCTTGCTCCGGCGCGCCTCGCCATTCCGATGAGTTGAGTGTTGTGTCTGGATCACACTGCCGTCCCGTACCAGCGGTAACCGGCGGTCTTGCTCGCAAGGATCTTGCTGCAAATTCGATATGGAAGTTTCATCTATACTGTCTCGCCTGTAGTTCGTTGACGTCGTCGTTCCCGTGGCCGACGCGTCAAACACGTTCCCTTCTTCCGCCCCACAGCCAGCTCAAATCGATACCCAGTGCCTTGGCGGACATCGGCTTCGCCTGAAGGCGGCCAACCAGCAGCAGGGCGCCAAGACCGAACTGGCCAGCCGCCAAGTCCTCGCGCAGCTTGCGATTCCGATATAATGCATCGGCGACCTGCTGGGCTGCCGCCTGCGGGGTGATCGAATTGACGTAGTGCGGGTCGGCCGAAGCATCGCTCTGCCGCACATGATAGTTCGCGAGTCGTTTCGGGATGACGGCAATGTCGCCTCTGAGCAGGGCGCGCAGGTTGAAATCCCAGTCACCGAGTATGGGCATCGACTCGTCGTAGCCGCCAAGCGCCTGAAAGAGGGACCTGCGGTAGAGAAAGGCAATCGGCGGATAGAGGTTCGATCTCGCCATGTCGGCGATGTGTATGGCCGGAAGGACAGGGGCGTGGGGGATGCTCTTCACCCTGTCAATGCTGTCGCGTGACATGCGCTCGGTCACGCGCAGGGCATGGGTGACGACGCCGACAAAGCCGGCCTCCTGGTCGAGGAACCGAGACGTTTCGGCAAGAAACTCCGGCTCCCAGGTATCGTCGTCGTCATGAATGGCAATGTAACCAGACCGGCTGGCGCGGATACCGGCGTTGGAGGCGGCCTCCATGCCTTTGCTCTCGCTGCGGTGGATGACCTTGGTCCTGATACCCGAAGCCTCAGCCTGGCTGGCAATGCGATCGACCGGACCCGGTTCACCGCCGTCATTGACGATCACCCAGAGAAAGTCCCGCATGGACTGGGATTGCACGCTGCCCAGAGCCCGGACAAGCATGCGCGGGCGCGAGCGCGTCCTGGTGATGACCGCGACCTTGGGCGCCTTCACGAGCGCTTCTCCCGCTTTTCCTCGTGGATGACGGTCGTCCTGATCCGCCGCTGGTGCATTTCGCGCCTGAGAAACTCGGTGATCCGCGCCATGGCCATGACGCGGTCATTTCGTTCAGCGAAACTCTTGTCCAGCTGGTTCATCCGCACCTTCAGATACCGGGCGTTGCTGTAGGCCGCCGCCGGGTCGGGGAGTTCGGCGAGCGCGAGCTCTGCCTGATCAAGCCGCCTGGCGAGGAGGGTGGCCCATTTGTCGTCAAATGCCGGGCTGAGGCCCTGCAGAAAGGCGCAGATCCGGGCTACCCATCCGGGCTCCGCAAGATCGACGGTCATTGTGACCGCGGTGCCGTCGACGGCTGACGTGCGGTGGGCTGCCAGGGCGTCCTGGTATTCGCGGTAGGCCTGCTCAAACACCTGCGGGTCAAAACTCATCTTGCTCTTCCGCGGCACTGCGACATTGGGCATGAGCCGCTCGCTGATGGCGCGCAAGGCGCTGCCCTTGAGATGCAGGACATGCGCACTGGAATCGTACATCACCCAGTCAAGAAGCGGAGATCTGGGCAGGCCGGCAAGCTCGATACCCAGCACGCGCGCATCCTGGCGGGCAACAGCGTTGCGCAGGAGGACGATTTCATGTTCGGCAGACGGCGTTGGCCGGCCGCCGCCGGCGCTCCCGGGCTGCGCCGTGGCGTTCACGTGCGATACCGGCGAAATAAGAAATTCACCAGTCCGGTTCAACGCTGATGAAACTGCCGCCAGCTCGGCGGCCGACTCGCCGGCGATCACCAGATACGGCTTGGGAATTCCCGCCAGGAACTGCGCCATCTGGCGATTGCGCCTGGTGCTGCCGGGCAGATGCCGGCTGAGCTCAAGCGCGTTGGACAGGCGTGTAGCCACATCGCTCAAGGCGGGCGTCGCAGTGCGTGCGGCAAAGGCGCGCCATTCCGCGTCGCTGGTGGACACAAGCTCTCCCAGGAAAGCGGCAAGATTCTGCCGCCAGCGGGGACTATACAGATCGATTTCGATGAATCTGGTCTGGGCGCGTTCGAGCTTCTCGACGTAGCGGTCATGCACCTCGGCAAAGACGCGGGCCGATGCCTGGAACTCCTCGGGGCTGCCATCCACGGCCAGCCCGGGAGGCGAGACTGCCGGGGAACCACGCAGTTTCGCCGTCTCCTCCGCATAGGCGCGCAAGGGGTCTCCCTTGACGAGCACGACATGACTGCGCTTGTCAAAGATGGCGATATCCGTCATCGGCGATATGTCGTTCCAGGTCAGGCAGAAGCTGCACACCCCATCGGGATCGGCATTGATCACATCAGACAGGAAGGTTGGCGGCTTGTGATCCCTGAGGGCCGTGTCATCGCGCCCGTAGCCCGCCATCCGGCTGCGGCCACCTGCGAAGCCGATGTGTTGACGCGCAAACAGCCTGCCATGGCCGGTCACGCCCGGCAGGCGGTCAAGCTCGGCGGCGATGCTCTCCAACTCTTCCGCCGATGCGCCTCGCAGCACGACATAAGGCCGGAGGTTCCATTCGAGGTCGCCATACCAGGCGTCTTTCACGTGACTAGGGGTGCGCTTGCCGGCAACCGTCTTGCGCGTTCGCTCCTTGAACGTTTCGTAGTCCTTCGTGGGCGTGCCGATTTCATGGTCCTTGAAGGGGACTGCCTCGACCTCGCCGCTGACTACCCGGTCGAGATCATCGCGCAACCTCGCCGCATGCGGTGAGATCTTGCGCGCAAAGAAGAATGGCTGCTTCAGGAGGTGGCTGGTGTGGCCATTGCAATAGACAACGGGGACACCATAATCGGTGAACTGGTAGTGGGTCAGATTGCGGTTGCTGTGACGGACATCGAGGGATGCCAGCAGGGTCTGCAGCAGCATTTCGTCAGGGATCCAGCTCGTGCGGAAGACCCTGGCAATGTCGGGACTCCGGGCGAGCTCGATGATCCTCGACCAGGTCGAAGGTGTCAGCGTGCACCACTGCGATCCCATGTGCAGCGTGAGACCGCGCGGCAGTTTGCGGCGGAGGCCCAGCAAGCGCTGCAGCTTCCAGTTCATCACGAAGAGCCTGGGGTGGCGCTTGAAGTTGAAATAGTGACGGTACTGGTAGCGCTCCTTGGTCAGGCCATCGATCACCCATTTGTGGAGGTTGGCGCTGTGGGACTGAATGAACTCGGTTCCGCGGTGGCGCTCGAGGAACGCCACGAACTCGCTGACCGGACGGATAGGATAGTCGGCGCCACTCATGAGGTGGATATAGTCCGGCTCGGTACCGGACCGCAGAATGGCCTGGACGGCGCTGAAGGTGGCCTCGATCATCGACCACTGGCCCCAACCGACACTGACCCGCTCCGCCCAGATGATCTCCTGCGCGCGGGCGCCCAGCGCCTCAGCGATGGCTGCCTGGGCACCATCACCGGCTTTCAGGTCAACATGGATCGCGACAGTGCCTGCGGCGTCAAGCAGATGCCGGGTGAGCCGCGCCACGTTATGCGGATGGTCGTGGGCCAGGATGGCGTAGGCGACCTTCATCGGCATGTTCTCAAAACCATTGGCCTGCCGTCATGAGGCCGAGGCGGGTGAGCTTGGCACTATCGGTGTAGGGTTCGGATACCTCACAGAAGAACCGGTCATTGTCCTTGTCGATCAGCTCCTTGTAGCCGCGGTACTCGATCGAGTTGTCGTAATGCTGCTTGCGGTGCAGCTCCTCGCCGGCTTTGGCGACAATACTGGACAGGAACTTGAAGTGGAGTATGCATCCGGTCGGGCTGACATGCCGGGTCTTGTGCGGCCGGTTGAGACGCTTGAGATTGGCGACATGCGTCGAGGACGTGTAGGCGTAATGGTTCTTCCAGCGGATCAGAGGTGTCTTATTGAGGGCCGGCGCCCTTGCGGGAGCGGTCCTGAAGGAGGTGCGGCGGCGGACGCCGCCCTGCACCCAGACATCGCCGTTGTGTGGCTGCGGGGTTTGGACGTATCCGGTGGAATCGAAGTAGGGGGCGACCTCGAGCGGGTTCTGCCCGGCCGCGCAGTGCGTGTCCTTGACAGCGCCCCGGCCATACATGTCGAGCATCAGGCAGAAGAGATGATCCATGTTCTCGTTTGACAGAAACTCGACCAGTTCGTGGAGATTGCGGTCCTCGCAGTAGGGGTAGACGAGAAACTCATCGGGATCGCAGGTGATGCACCAATGCCCGGTGCCATGGCGGCGGAGTAGGGCGTTGAGCCAATGCATGCCGAAGTTGGCGGACTTGTAGCTGGCTTCGGTGTACCAGCAGGAACAATCGTCCTGCTGTTTCAGGAGGTCCTGCAGTC
Organism: uncultured Rhizobiaceae bacterium; assembly: GCA_964543235.1. Classification (GTDB taxonomy): domain Bacteria; phylum Pseudomonadota; class Alphaproteobacteria; order Rhizobiales; family Aestuariivirgaceae; genus JANMMJ01. The sequence continues at coordinate 23,872 of CAZIXE010000045.1, forward strand.
CGTCGGTCGAGCCGTTGTCGACGAAGATGAAATGACCAACGCCAGACCGGCGGTAGTAGTCCAGGAAATAAGGCAGCCGCCAGGTTTCGTTGCGGACCGTGGCGAAGAGAAGTATGTCGCTTTTCCCGATGCGGCCGGTGCGATCAAGGACCGGCTTCAACTCGCTCCTCTTTCGCCAGGCCAGATACAGCGGGCGGGCTACCCTGCGCGCGGTGTCCAGCCTGCTCCCGACTGCAGCAAGAATCGAATTTACCAATGGCTGCGTTCCGCCAGCGAATCCGTGATGAATCGCGGCAGGCTATAGCCTGATTTTCCATATCTTCTCAAGGCTTGAAACGATCCGCCTGATCTCACACCAATCCGGCAGTCAAAGGTGGGTTCCAGCGCGCCACCTGGGTGCTAGCAGGCTGCCCCGCTTCGCGCGACACCATGCGGCCCGGCCATTGCGTGTCGTTCTGTCGCCCGGAAGCAACGTCCGGTCTCAACGCTGCCTTCGTCGAGCAGTCAACCGGGGGCGGGCGGCCTCAGCGGCAGGCGGTTGCCTGACAGCGACGGCGATGCGCATCCTTTTGTTATCGTGTGTGAAATGGCGGCCGGCGAGGGGCCCTCCTGAGGCGCAGGGACTTACCCTGAAGGCATCGGTCCATGCGGTTGGAGCCACCCCCGGGATCGACCATGCTGTCTGCGGCCGTCCGTATGGAACGGTCAGTTTCGGCTCATGACCCTGATCAATGCGCTTCAGGAGTGCGCCCTTAACCCATTTGCTTCGCCTGCAGACAGCTCGCGAGGGCAGGGATTTGTGACGATGACAGACACACGCAAGAATCTTGCATGGCACGCCATGGAAAGTGGTGCCGTCCTGACCCTGCTGGAAACGTCCGGGCAGGGACTCGCCCCGGCGGAAGCAGAGGCGCGGCTCGAGCGCCATGGCCCGAACAGGCTGCCCGAACCGAAGCGGCGCGGACCCTTCACGCGACTGCTTCTGCAGTTCAACAATCTGCTCATCTATGTGCTGATCGGTGCTGCCGGCCTCTCATTTCTGCTCGACCATGGGCTCGATGCGCTGGTGATCATCGGTGTCGTTGCCGTCAATGCCATTATAGGCTTTGTTCAGGAGGGCAGGGCCGAGGCGGCGCTGGAATCGCTCAAGCGCATGATCAATGCCCGTTGCACGGTGTTGAGGGATGGCCACCGCCTGACAATAACCGCTCATGACGTGGTGCCGGGCGATCTAGTGATCATAGAAGCAGGGGACAGGGTGCCGGCGGACCTGCGACTGCTCAAGGCGCGCGGCCTCAGAATTGACGAGGCGCTCCTCACCGGCGAGTCGGTGCCGGTCGAAAAGCTGCCCGATCCGCAGCCCGCAGACGTGCCGCTCGCCGAACGCCGGTCGATGGCGTTCTCAGGCACCTTCGTTGCGGCGGGCCAGGGTCTTGGTGTGGCAGTCGGAACCGGGGCCGACAGCGAACTCGGCCGCATCGGCACTTTGCTTCACAGTGTCGCGACACTGAAGACACCGCTCATTGCCCAAATGGACGATTTTGCGCGCAAGCTGACCGTGGTCATTCTCGGCGTATCGCTCCTGGCACTCGCATACGCCTATCAGTACGGCGGCTACGAGCCGGCGGACGCCTTCATGGTGGTGGTGGGACTTGCGGTGGCCGCCATACCGGAAGGGCTGCCGGCGATCATGACCATTGCGCTGGCCATCGGTGTCCAGCGCATGGCAAATCGCCGGGCGATCATCCGCCGGCTGCCCGCGGTCGAGACGCTGGGCTCAGTGTCGGTCATCTGTTCCGACAAGACCGGCACCTTCACCAAGAATGAAATGACGGCCGCCTCGGCGATCACGCCGGAAGGGGCTTATGACATCGAGGGCGCAGGCTATGCGCCCACCGGCGCCATTCGAGGGGACGGTGACGCCTCGCTTCCGGATCTCACGCAGGGTCCGCTGGCCGAACTGATCAGGGCGGGCGTGCTCTGCAATGACGCAGAAGTCCGCCAAAAGGACGGGGGCTGGACGGTCGACGGCGACCCCATGGAGGGGGCTCTGGTGGTGCTTGGCATGAAGGCCGGGATGGATGCCGGGTTGATCCGCAAACAATTGCCGCGCACCGATGAGATTCCCTTCGATGCGCAGCACCGCTTCATGGCCACGCTCCATCACAGCCATGACGATGGCGGTTTCGTGCTCATAAAGGGCGCGCCCGAACAGGTCCTGCGAATGTGCAACAAGGAGCGGCGAAACAAGGGGGATCGGGACCTCGATCCGAAGACCTGGCTTGCCGCGGCGGACCGGCTGGCAGCCCGCGGACAGCGGGTGCTGGGGTTTGCCACTAAGCCAGTTGCCAAGTCCCAGCGCGGCCTGTCCTTCGCCGACGTCAAGTCCGGTGCCGTTTTTCTGGGGTGCGTGGGCTTCATCGATCCACCGCGTGCCGAGGCGATCGAGGCGGTGAGGGACTGCCAGTCGGCGGGCATCCGGGTCATGATGATCACCGGCGATCATGCCGTGACGGCGCGGGAGATCGGCCGTCAGCTCGGGCTTGCCGAATCGCCCGAGGTGCTGACCGGGGAGGAGATCGCCAGGCTTGACAGTGAGGCCTTTCGCGAAGCCGCGCGGCACACGCCGGTGTTTGCGCGTACCACGCCTGAACACAAGCTCAGGCTGGTCGAGGCGCTGCAGCAGGACGGGCTGACAGTCGCCATGACCGGCGACGGGGTGAATGATTCCCCAGCGCTGAAACGCGCCGATGTCGGGATCGCCATGGGGCTGAAGGGCACCGAGGCCGCCAAGGAAGCCGCCGAAATGGTCATCGCCGACGACAATTTCGCCTCCATTGTCGCGGCGGTGCGCGAGGGGCGAACCGTCTACGACAACCTCATCAAGGTCATCCGCTGGACCCTGCCGACCAATGGTGGCGAGGCACTGACCATCCTCGCGGCACTGGCCCTGGGACTGGCCCTGCCCGTCACGCCGCTGCAGATTCTGTGGATCAACATGGTCACCGCCGTGGCGCTTGGCCTGACGCTGGCTTTCGAACCCACGGAACCGGACACCATGCTGCGGCGTCCGCGGCTCCGGCATCAGCCCATCCTGACAGGCGAACTCATCTGGCGGATCGTGTTCGTATCGCTCCTCTTCGTGATTGCTGCCTTCGGGATATTCTTCTGGGCCGAAGAGCGCGGGCGGTCGATCGAGGAGGCCCGCACGCTGGTCGTCAACACGATCGTGGTCATGGAAATCTTCTATCTGTTCAGCGTGCGCTATGTGCATGGACCTTCGCTGACCCGGCAGGGGGTGCTGGGGACGCCGGCGGTTCTCATCGGAGTTGGCGGCGTTGTCGCGGCACAACTCATCTTCACGTATGTGCCCTCTATGCAGGTGCTGTTCGGCACCCGGGCGGTGTCGCTTGCGGAGGGAGCCGTCGTTATCGGCGTCGGCGTGGGCCTGCTGCTGGTCGTGGAACTCGAGAAGCGAGTGGTGCGCCGCTTCGGATGGACAAGCTGATGGCGCGAGACCGGACAGATCATTCGCTACCTAAACCGGACAAATCATCTGCTCCCTACAGGGGCGGGACACTGCGCTGTAGAGAGCGGCTGAAGTTGTCCGGTTTATGTAGCACATGAATTGACCGC
>CAZIXE010000046.1:0-26196 GCA_964543235.1 uncultured Rhizobiaceae bacterium
CATCTTGCAATGGCTGCAAATCAACCAGTCAAAATCACTGTGAAACGGTACTAGTTGTGGGCGCGCCGCAGCAGGGCCTGCGCAGCCTTGAGATGGGGCGCATCGAGCATCTCGCCCTCCATCGCCAGCACACCGGGATTGCCGGCGGCCGCGAAGGCCTCGACGATGCGCCGCGCACGCGCGAGTTCGGCACTGGTCGGGGTGAAGGCCGCATTGATGGGACCGACCTGGTCGGGGTGAATGCACATCTTGCCGGTGAAGCCGTCGCGGGCGGCCTCCTGGCAGAGCAGCTGCAGGGCGGCACTGTCGCGGAAATTGGGGAAGACCGCATCGATGGGTTCGACTCCGGCGGCCCGGGCGCCGGCCAGGCACAGGGTGCGGGCGAGCTGGTAGGGTGCCGTCGGATGGCCTTCAGCATCGCGGTTGCTGCGGGCCCCGAGGGCGGCAGCGAGGTCTTCCATGCCCCAGGTGAGACCGGCAAGGCAGGGATGGGCCGCAGCATAGGTGCCGATTCCGAACAAGGCGGTGGGGGTTTCGGTGGCAATGGCAATGACCGGCGGCATGGGCAGCCCGGGTGCGACGGTCGTCACCAGGCTCGCCAGCTCATTCACCGAATGGGCTGCTTCCGACTTGGGCAGCACCAGCCCGTCGGGCCGGCCATCCAGCACGGCAGCAAGATCGGCCAGGGTGAGACCGCTGCCAATGGCGTTGACGCGGACAAACAGGGCACAGGGCCGCGGGCCGGCAAGCAGTTCCCCGGTCATCACGCGGGCGCGGGGCTTGGCCTCAAGGGTCACGGAGTCCTCGAGATCGAGAATGACGGCATCGGCACCGGCGGCCAGTGCCTTGGGAATCTTACGCTCCGAGTCGGCGGGAACAAAAAGCAACGAGCGCATGGTCAGGCCGCCGGCTGCTTGCGCATCAGCGCCGTCCGCCGGCATTCCGCCACGAGGGTTCCGTCCTGCTTGTAGGCGCGGTGGAGAAACTCGACGATGCCCGCATCGGGACGCGAGCGGCTCGGCCTGGCACTGGCCACTTCGGTCTCGACGCGCAGCGTGTCCCCCTGGAAAAGGGGTGCGGGAAACCGGACGTCGGTCAGGCCGAGCTGGGCCACCAGCGTGCCCATGGTCGTGTCGCTGACCGAAATCCCGACCACCAGGGCCAGCGTGAAGAGGGAGTTCATCAGCGGCTGGCCGAACTCGGTCTGGGCCGCGAAGTGGCGATCGATGTGAAGCGGCTGAGGATTCATGGTCAGGCAGGAGAACAGCATGTTGTCCATTTCGGTGACGGTGCGCGTCACCGGGTGGGTGATGCGCAATCCCGGCCTGCACTCGTCGAACCACAGCCCCGCCATTGTCTCGCCTCCCTGTACGGGCGGTATCCTAGCAGGCCTGTCCGGCCGGCGAAAACAGGGCGTGAACGCCGCAACAACTTCCGCTGGCATCGATGGCGCCATGAGTCGCAGGACGAGTCCCGCGATTCTCCCCGGCAGGGGTCCTCATAGTGCTTGCCGCCATAGCCCCCCTTGCCCTCTATGCCATTGACTCGTATGGCCGAATTCCATCGTTAACGCCTGAGGCCAGGCGTTAACGGCTCATTAACCAGCCGGGCGCAGGACTCGTGCGGCGCGCATCCAGCCCTGCGCGGCGGTGAGGAAATCCACATGGCGCAGTGCTTGGTCGTCGACCAGAACCGTCAGGAACGCGAACAGGTGTCGGCGCTCCTGAGCGGCTACGGCTTCGATCTCGTCGAATCGGAAGATGCCGAAGCGGCGCTCAAGATCTGCCGCACACGTCCGCCCGATGTCATCTTCATGGCGGACCGGGTGGCCATGGCGAGGGCCGACTTCATCCGCCGGGCGCAGAAGGCCGTGCGTGGCAAACGGCCCGTGGTCCTCGTCTATACGGGCGAGGCCAATGCAGGATCGATCGGGCGAGCGATCCTGGATGGCGCTGCCGAGTGCCTGGTCAAACCGTTCGATCGCGAACTTCTGGAGTTCAAGCTCAGACAGGTCGGGCTGCTGTAGCAGCACTTCACATTCCAAACGCAATCATCGCATAGTCGGGAAGCAGCAGAAGGGGAGAAACGCTTGCCGGGTTCGGGAATCCGTTCGGTCGCCGTGTTGCTCATCGGCGTGGCCGTGCTGTCCATCGGCCACGGCCTGCATGGCTCGCTGATCGGCGTGCGCTCGAGTGCCGAAGGCTTCAGCAACAGCACCACCGGCATGATCATGTCGGGCTATTTCCTGGGGCTGCTGATCAGCTCGGCGGTGACGCCGCGCATCGTGCAGTCGGTCGGCCACATCCGGGTGTTCGCGGCCTTTGCCTCGGTGGTGTCGTCGGCGGTGCTGCTGGTGCCCCTGTGGATCAACCCGGTGTGGTGGTTCCTGATGCGCTTCGTCGCCGGCCTGTGCATGTCGGGGCTGTTCATCGTGTGCGAAAGCTGGCTCAACTCGACCTCCACCAACACCAATCGCGGGCGGCTGCTGTCGCTCTACATGATCGTCAGCTACGGGTCGGTGGGCGCCGGCCAACTCCTGCTCAACGTCCAGGACGGCAGCGGCTTCACGCGTTTCATCATCGTCTCGGCGCTCCTGTCGCTGGCGCTGGTGCCGCTGACCCTGGTTCCCACCGAATCGCCGTCGCTGGCGGGGGCGCAACCGGTCGGCCTGCGCCAGATCTACAAGGCCTCGCCGCTGGCGGTGATCGGCGCCTTCGCCAACGGGCTTGGCCAGAGCGCCTTCTTCTCGATGGGAGCGGTGTTCGGAATCATGCAGGGCATGCCGCTCACCTATGTGTCGCTGATGATGGCCCTGCCGCCGCTCGGGGTCATCCTGTCGCAATACCCGGCGGGACTCATGTCGGACCGCTATGACCGGCGATCGATCATCATGGTGATGAGCGCGGTCGCGGTCATCGTCGCGGCGCTCAACATCATTGCCGGGCAGGTATCGGCGGTCGCGCTGATCGCCGGGATCACGCTGTTCGGCACCGTGGCGCTGCCGGTCTATTCGCTGGTGCTGGCGCATGCCAACGACCACATCGCGCAGGAGCAGATTCTCGGGGCCAGCGCCAAGCTGATCCTGCTCTACGGGCTCGGCGCCATGGCCGGACCCTTCATCGTCGGGCAATTGATGGACCGGATGGGCTCGCAAGGCTTCCTCGTCCACCTCATCCTCGTCTATGGCGCCATTGCCGGCTTCGCGCTGGTGCGGCGCATGAAGAAGCCCGAAGACATCAAGGCCAAGGCCGAAGAGGTGCTGATCGCCGGGCCGAACACGACGGCAGTCGCGGCGCAAACCATCGGCGAATCGCGGGAACGGTGATAGTCCCGGAACGGGAGACTCGGTGAACCAATTGTTAAAGGTTCGCTGGCAGCCTGCCATCGTTAACCATTGCTTACGAAAGCGAGGCTGCCGTGTCTGGCGTGGAGGCTGTTGGGCTGGATGTTTCGGTCTTCGATGAGGTCATCGAGAAGGGCGGAGCGGCGGCACGTGGACAGCTGGCCGCCCAGCTCGGTCAGCTGCTCGCCAAGCCGGACACGCCCAAGAGCGAGCGCGCTGCCGTGGTGCCGAGCGTGCTCAAGCTCGCCACCGATCCCGAAATCGCGGTGCGGCGGGCGCTGGTGGAGGGGCTGAAACGGGCCCCCGAGCTGCACACCGACATCTTCTTCTCCATTGTGGCGGACGTCGACGACATCGCCCTGCCATTTCTGGCGGCAGCCCCCAGCCTCGATGGCTGGCGCATGCTGAGCATCCTCAAGGTGGGTGACGTGCCGCGGCAGGTGCAGGTGGCGCTGAGACCCGACGTCACGCCGCAGGCAATAGATGCGATCTGCAGCAGTTGCGACATGACGGCCTGCCTCGCCCTGTTCCAGAACCCCGAACTGGTGCTTTCGGACGGCAACTGCCACACGCTCTACAAGCGTTTCGGACAATCACCCGAGATCGTCGAGGCGCTGCTGGCGCGGCCGGACCTGCCCCTCGACATCCGCATCACGCAGACCAAGAGGGCCTCGAACCGCATCCATCAGCTCATGGCGGAACGTGGCTGGGTGGCGGCGAATGATGCCGCTGAACTCGTCGTCGATGCCGAGGAGACGGCGGTGCTCAAGGTCATGCTCAACGCCAGCGTTGCCGAACTGCAACGGGTGATCGTGTTCCTGACGCAGAAAAACATGCTGACGCCGTCGTTGATAGTGCGCGCGGCCTGTCTCGGCGAAATGCTCATCGTCGAGCGGGCGTTGGCGCATCTCGCCGACCTGCCGGTCGCCCGGGCCCAAGCGCTGATGTACCGGCATGGCTTCAAGTCGCTGTTCGGCAAGTCGGGCCTGCCGGGCACCTGTTTCTGGCTGCTCAAGGCGGCGGTTGACGTCGAGCGCGAAGTCCGCGAGGAGAATGTCCAGATCGGCCGCGAGAGCTTCGGGCGCCGGCTAATCGAGGTGCTGATGACCCGCTACGAGAATCTCGGACCCTCGGAATGCGCCAAGAACCTCGACTTCATGGGCCGCTTTGCCGAAGACCGGGTCAAGATCATCGCCCGCCGCCTCAAGGCCGACATGCTGCGGGCGGCGTGACGATCAGAACTTGAACTGCTCAGTGAGGACGCGCTCGGCCAGTGCCTGGCCTTTGTCGAACAGGAGGCCTGCCTTGCGCTTGCGGTCTTCGGCGATGTTCACGCGAACCACATTACGGACCTCGTTGTGATCGGCAACGGCCGCCACGGGACGCTTGTCGGCTTCGAGGATTTCTATGGTCACATGGGCCTTGCTGGGCAGGATGGCGCCGCGCCAGCGGCGCGGGCGGAAGGCGCTGATCGGGGTAAGAGCCAGGAGCGGCGCGCTGATCGGCAGGATCGGACCATGGGCGGAGAGATTGTAGGCGGTGGACCCGGCCGGCGTCGACAGAAGGATGCCGTCGCAGATCAGTTCATCGAGCCTGGTCTTGCCGTCGATGGCGATTTTCAGCTTGGCGGCCTGGTGGCGTTGGCGCAACAACGAAACTTCATTGAAGGCGATGCCCTTGGTGGTCTTGCCGGCGACGTCGGTGGCGTGCATCCGCAGCGGATGGATGACGGTGAGTTCGGCGGCATTGACGCGTTCGAGGAGGTGCTTCTCGCCGTAGTCATTCATCAGGAAGCCGACGGAACCGCGGTTCATGCCGTAGATCGGCCGGCCGGTCGAAAGAAAGCGGTGCAGCACCTGCAGCATCAGGCCATCGCCGCCCAGGGCCACGATGACATCGGCCCCGGCCGGATCGCCGCCGTCATAGAGCCTGGTCAGGCGGCGGCGGGCTCTCTGGGCAATGGGGGCGTCGGAAGCGACGAAGGCGAGTTTCCTGAATTTCATGAGATGATGCGTTGACAGGCCGGGGCGTCTCTTCCATTGAGGCGCAACCCTAGCAACCCGCGAAGTGACGTCAACGCCAAATGCGCAGCATGGTGTTCTGCACGACCTGCCGGTACTCGCCGGAACAGCAGTTTGGCCCGGACGGACGCACTGGCGGCGAGACGCTCGTTGCCCATATGCGTGACATCATCGCCGAGCGCGGGCGCAGCGATATCATCATCCAAACGCAGGCCTGCCTGTGGAACTGCAGGCGGCATTGCAGCGTGGTGCTGCGCGACGACCAGCGCTTCACCTACTTCACCGGCGACCATGCACCGGACCGCGAGCAGGCCGAAGCCATCCTCGCCTGGTTCGACGCCCATGGTGCCACGGCAAGCGGCGAGGTCCCGTTCCGCGACTGGCCGCAGCGCATGCGGGGCCATTTCATTGCCCGCATTCCGAAGCCGCTGCCATGAGGCGGGTCGTGCTGGTGCTCGGCGGGGCGCGCTCCGGCAAGAGCCGGTTCGCCGAAGGCCTGGCCGACGAAATCGAGGGTCCAAGGACGTACATCGCCACCGCCGAAGTCTTTGATGAAGAGACGCGGGATCGCGTGGCGCGCCACGTCGCGCAGCGGGGAGGAACGTGGACCACCGTCGAGGCGCCGCTCGTGCTCGGCAGTTCCATAGCCGGGGCGGCCCCGGGGGTTGTGCGTGTCGAATGCCTGACGGTATGGATCAACAACCTCATGCATTATCGCCGCGATGCGGAACACGAAGTCGAAACGCTTTGCGGTGCGCTGGCTCATGGTGAGGGGACGATCGTGCTGGTGGCCAATGAGGTGGGTCTCGGGATCGTTCCCGACAATGAACTGGCGCGGCGGTTTCGCGATATTGCCGGACGCGCCAATCAGCGGATTGCGGCAATCGCCGACGAGGTCTACTTTGTCGCCGCCGGGATTCCCCTCACGCTCAAGCCCCAGAAGTAACGAAGAGGACTTAACGATGGTCTATGTCGACGGATTCGTCCTGCCGGTCCCCAAAGACAATGTCACCCGCTATCGCAAACTGGCGCGGAAGGCCGGACGGATATGGATGAAGCACGGTGCCCTGTCCTTCAACGAGTGCATTGCCGAGGACGTCAAGCCCGGCAAGCTCACGTCATTTCCGCAGGCGGTGAAACTCAAGAAGGACGAGACGGTGGTCTTCGCCTGGATCACCTACAAGTCGCGCCGCGACCGGGACCGCATCAACGCCCTGGTGATGAAGGATCCCGAGATGGCCAAAATGCATACGAACGACGCACCGTTCGATGGGCGCCGGCTCATCTTTGGCGGGTTCAAGTCGATCGTCAGCCTGTGAACCGGGTCAGAAGATGACGGCAAGCGCGAACAGCGCAGCGAGCAGAAGCCAAAGCATGCGCCCGTAGAGCCCGAGGCCGGCGCGGATGTCGGCGCGGCTCAGATCGCCGCGGCCCTGACCCATGGTTGCGAGGTCGACTTGGCGGCCATCATAACTGCGCGGCCCCCCGAGGCTGATGCCGAGCGCGCCGGCCAGTGCCGCCTCGGGCCAGCCGGCATTGGGCGAGACGTGCCGGCCGGCATCGCGCCACATCGCCGTGAGAGCGCGGCGGGCGCTCTGCTGATCGGCAAACCAGGCGGCACCGGCGAACAGCAGTCCGGTCAGCCGTGACGCCGGCAGATTGGCGAGGTCGTCGAGGCGGGCGGTGGCCCAGCCGAAATGCAAGTATCGCCTGGACCGGTGGCCGATCATCGAATCGGCGGTGTTGATGGCCTTGTAAAGGACAATGCCGGGCAGGCCGGCGATGGCAAACCACAGGACCGGTGCCACGACGCCGTCAGAAGCGTTCTCGGCAAGACTCTCAAGTGCCGCCCGCGATACTCCCGACTCGTCGAGGCTGGCGGGATCGCGGCCGACGATCATGGCCACAGCGGTGCGGGCCTCCGGCAGGGAGCGCTCAAGTGCTTCGGCAACGGCGGCGACATGATCGCGGAGTGACTTCTGGGCAAGCAGGGGAACCGCGCAGAGCGCTTCGACCACCCAGCCCAGGGGCAGAAGCCGGGCCAGAAGTGTTACTGCCAGGCTGGCTGCGCCTGCCACCACCAGCAGGATCATCAGGGCCGCCACGCCGCTCAGCCGTGACCGAAGCGGCGAGGATTGCGGGCGGTTCAAGGTGCTGTCCAGCCAGGCGATAAGCCATCCCAGCCACTCCACCGGATGTCCGGCGCGGCGATAGGCCCAGTCCGGGTAGCCGGTGAAGCGCTCGACCAACAGGGCCAGGGCGGCAGCGGTGAAACTCACAGGCTCACCACCCCGGCCAGTGCCAGCAGCCGTTCGATGTCGAGGTGGCGCTCGAGATGGGCGGCAAGGGCATCGAGGGTTGCCTCGACCTTCGCCTCATAATCCAGGTCGGAGGGATTGGCGCCGAGCTGTTTCAGGAAGGCACTGCGGAAGCCGTCGGCGGCGAAACAGCCATGCAGATAGGTTCCCATGATGCGGCCGTTCATCGAAATGGCGCCGTCGGGCTGCCCGCCGATCATCGCGAAGGGGCGCTGGCAATCCGCGCCGGTGCTTTTGCCGAGATGGATCTCATAGCCCGTCATGGCCATTCCGGACGGGACATGGACAGCCTCAACCCGGGTCAGCGTCTTGTCCGGCAGCAGCGTGGTCTCGGTATCGAGCAGGCCCAGCCCCGCGACCGTTCCGGCCGGCCCCTCGCTGCCCAGCGGATCGTGGATCAGCCGGCCCAGCATCTGGTAGCCGCCGCAGAGGCCCAGGACAGCGCCGCCGCGGCGCGCATGCCCCAGAATGTCGATGTCCCAGCCTTCCTGCCGGAGCGCCGCAAGGTCGGATACGGTCGATTTGGAGCCGGGCAGGATCAGCAGGTCGCAGAGCGGCAGGGGCTCGCCCGGCGGCACGATGCGGAGCTCCACATCCGGCTCAAGTTTCAGGGGATCGAGATCGTCGAAATTGGCAATGCGTGGCAGGCGCGGGACGGCGATCACGCAGCCGCCTTTGCCAGCGCCGGCATGGTGCGCCAGGGCGAGCGAGTCCTCGGCCGGCAGGGCGGCGGCGGCGGCAAAATGCGGCACCACGCCGAGGCAGGGGGCGCCAGCCAGCCGCTCGGCCATGGCAACGCCTTCAGAGAAAAGTTGAGGATCGCCATGGAAGTTGTTGATCAGGAATCCCTTTAGGCGCTGCCGGTCGGCGTCGGGAAGGATCTGGAAGGTGCCGGCTACCGCGGCAATGACTCCACCGCGGTGGATATCGCCGATGAGCAGCGCATTGATGCCGGCAGCGGCGGCAAAGCCCATGTTGGCGAGATCGCCGTCACGCAAATTGAGTTCGGCGGGACTGCCGGCCCCCTCGACAATAACGAGGTCGGCATTGCGTGCCAGATCGCGAAAGCTTGCCAGGATCACCGGCAGGTAGGCCTTGCGGTTTTCGAAATAGTCGCGGGCTGACAGGGTCGCAGCCCAGCGGCCCTGCACGATTACCTGGGCTCCCGATCCCGATTCGGGCTTCAGGAGGACCGGGTTCATGTGCACGGTCGGTGCAATCCGGGCGGCCCGCGCCTGCAGGGCCTGGGCGCGGCCGATCTCGCCGCCATCGACGGTGACTGCGGCATTGTTCGACATGTTCTGCGGCTTGAACGGCTTTACGGCGAGACCGCGATTGGCGAAGTGCCGGCAGAGGCCCGCGGCAATCAGCGATTTGCCGACATCGGAACCGGTGCCCATCAGCATGATGGCGCGGACGCTCATGCAATCACGTGTGCGTAGGAGCCCATGACATGGCCGTGGCGAAGCCCGATCGGGCCGAGGTCGCGGCCGGCGGCATCACGGGCCTGGAACAACGGGTCGGCCGCATCCTGCCGGGCGATCGTCGAATAGTGGAATTCATGGCCGCGCAGCCGCGGCGGAAATGGCAGGGCGCCGGCATGGTCGAGCTCGCGATAGCCCAGATGCAGTTCGCGTTTGGCGAAGCTGGTGACAAGCGGCAAGAGCCCGGCCATTTCGTGCGTGTTGCCGTCAGCGTCGATGAGATGGCGGCCCAGCACCATGAAGCCGCCGCATTCGCCGTAGACGAGCGCATTGCTGCGGCGAAGGCCCCCCAGGAAGCGGTTGGCCGCCGCCAGCCGTCCCGCCTGGAGTTCTGGATAGCCGCCAGGAAGAAAGATGGCATCGCAGCCTGGCGGCGGCGGCTCATCGGCCAGCGGCGTGAAGGGATGGATCTCCGCGCCGGCGTCGCGCCAGCCGGCCAGCAGGTGCGGGTAGGCGAAGGCAAAGGCATCATCGCTTGCCACCGCAATGCGCTGCCCGAGGGGTGGCAGGCCAGGCGTTGTGGGGGCGCTCGGGACGGGGCGGCAGGCGGCAAGAATGGCCTCGATGTCGAGCGATTGGGCCATGATGGCTGCTGCCTTGTCCAGGAAACCCTCGAGTTCCGGTGTTTCGCCGGCCGGTACGAGGCCCAGATGCCGCGACGGCAGGGACAGGGCTGCGTCGCGCCCGATCATGCCCAGAATCGGGATGCGCAGCGGCTGCAGCGCAGCGGTCAGCATGGCGGCATGGCGGGGGCCCGCCACCCGGTTGCAGATGACGCCGGCGATGGCAAGGGCAGGCCGGTAGGTTGCGAAACCATGCACGAGGGCGGCCAGCGATTGCGACTGGCGGCTCGCATCGATGACCAGAACGACCGGCAGCGACAGGCCCTCGGCAATGTCGGCGGTGGAGCCCCGCCCGGCCTCCGGCCCGTCGAACAGGCCCATCACCCCTTCGACAATAAGGGTTGCCGCATTGCTGCGGTTGAGGAGGCCCGCGAGCAGCGCCGGCGGCATGGCCCAAGCATCCAGGTTGTAACACGGCCGGCCGGAGGCCCGTTCGTGGAAGCGGGGATCGATATAGTCAGGACCAATCTTGGCGGAGGCGGTTGCGATGCCGCGCTGACGCAAGGCCCGCAACAGACCCAGCGTCACCACGGTCTTGCCGCTGCCCGATTGCGGCGCGGCGATGATCAGGCCGTCAGCCAATGGGGTTGTCCCGGAGCGTGTCCTTGTACCAGTCGAGCACGGGGCGCCAGTCGGCGATACTGCCAACGACAACGATGGCGGGAGTTGCCGGTTCGTTGTCATTGAGGAATTTATCGACGCCGGCGAGCGTCGTTTGCAGTGTCGTCTGGTGTCGCAGGGTGGCGTTCGAGACGATCGTCACGGCGTCGCCGGTCGGCCGACCCGCCTCAAGCAGGGTGTGAGCGATCTCACGCAAGTGCTTGACTGCCATATACATTACCAATACGGGCGTGGCCCGTGCCACGGCCGGCCAATCGACATTGGCGGGCATCTGGCCGGTGGCGTCATGGCCCGTCAAGAACATCACCGAATGATTGGAATCGCGGTGAGTCGCGGGCATTCCGGCATAGGCGAGACCGCCCACGCCGGCGGTTATGCCGGGCACGATGCGGAAAGGAATGCCGGCCTCCGCCAGCTGCTGGCACTCCTCGCCGCCGCGTCCGAACATGAAAGGATCGCCACCCTTCAGGCGGAGCACGCGCTTGCCGGCGCGGGCCAGCTCGATCAGCCGCAAGGAAATGTCGCGCTGGGTGGGCGAAGGCTTGCCGCCGCGCTTGCCGGCATACTCGCAGGCGGCACCTGTCCTGAGCCAACGCAGCATGTCGGGATTGACCAAAGCGTCGTAGACGGCGACATCGCAGGTCTGCATGGCATGATAGCAGAGCAGCGACATCAGTCCCGGTGCCCCCGGACCGGCACCGGCCAGCCACACCCAGCCCGGTTCAAAAACCGGGAAGGGCTCGCTGTCGAGGCGGGCGAAACCGGTGGCCGTAGCGGCTGGTTCCAGCCAGTTCTCTGCCGATTTGGTTGGTCCGCAGCTCATGGCGCCTTATACAATGCTCGCATGCGAGTGGAGAAGCCTGCAGGGCAGTTAAGGCGCGGCTGGACGACGGGCGCATGTGCAACTGCGGCAACCAAGGCGGCTTGCGCGGCATTGCTCACCGGCCGCTTTCCCGATCCCGTCAGCATTACCCTGCCGAAAGGCGAAGTGCCGCATTTCCCACTGGCGCTGGCCGAGCGTGGCGCGGGCTGGGCGCGGGCCGGGATCGTCAAGGATGCCGGCGATGATCCCGATGTCACCCATGGCTGCACGGTCATTGCGACCGTGCGGCCGGGCGGCGAGGGCATCCGCTTCAGGGCCGGGCCCGGCGTCGGCACGATCACGCGGGCCGGCCTGCCGTTGCCACCGGGAGAACCGGCCATCAATCCGGCGCCGCGGGCCATGATGCGCCAGGTCATCAGCGAACTCGGCGGCCCCCAGGATGTCGAGATCGAGATTGCCATTCCCGATGGCGAGCGGCTGGCCGCGAAGACCTGGAACCCGCGGCTTGGCATCGTGGGCGGGCTGTCGATCCTCGGCACCACGGGCATCGTCAATCCCTATTCCTGCGCGGCGTGGATCGCCTCGCTGCATCGCGGCGTCGACGTGGCGCGGGCCATGGGCCTGCGGCACGTGGCAGGCTGCACCGGGACAACATCAGAAGCGGCGGTGCAACGCCATTTTGGCCTGCCGCTGGAAGCGATGCTCGATATGGGCGACTTCGCCGGCGGCCTGCTCAAATATCTGCGCAGCCATCCGGTGGAGCGGGTTACCATCGGCGGAGGCTTCGGCAAAATCGCCAAGCTCGCGCAAGGGGCGCTCGATCTGCATTCGGGGCGGAGCCAGGTCGACCTTGCATGGATCGCCGCGCGAGTCCCGCCGGGGCTCAGGTTGCGGGTCGAAGCCGCCAATTCGGCGCTGGACGCGCTGCAGATCTGCAACGAGGCGGGATTCGATGTTGCCGGGGTTGTTGCCGCCGCGGCGCTCGCTGTCGTTCACGACGTGCTGCGGGGCAGTGCCATACGTGCCGATGTCATCATCGTCGACCGTGAAGGCAGGATCATCGCGCATGCTGGTTAGGCCGGTACTCATTCTGGGCGGCACGGCGGAAGCCCGTGAGCTTGCCGGACTCCTCATCGCGCGCGGCTTCGCACCGGTCACTTCGCTAGCGGGAGCAACATCCGACCCGCTGCTTCCGCCAGGCGGCATCCGCAGGGGCGGCTTCGGCAGCGTACAGGGCATGGTGCGCTACGCCACAGGTGCGTTCATGGTGGCAATCGCCGATGCCTCGCATCCCTTCGCCGTGCAGATCTCCGCCCATGCCGCCGCCGCGGCCCAGAGGATGGGCATTCCCTATGTGCGTCTCGAGCGTCCGGAGTGGACGGCACGGGCGGACGACCAGTGGATTCCGGTCGACAGCATCGCCGCGGCGGCGGCGGCGATCCCGGCAGGGGCGAGAGTGCTTGTCACCACCGGGCGGAAGGAACTTGGGCCGTTTCTGGCGCGCAGCGATATCGGCGGCGTCATCCGCACCGTCGAGGCGCCGCGCCAGCCGCTTCCCGATAACTGGGCGCTCCTCAGGCAACGGCCGCCATTCAGCATGGCGGAAGAGTGTGATCTCATGGAGCGCGAAGCCATCACCTTGCTCGTCAGCAAGAATGCCGGGGGCGAGGCGACACGCGCCAAGCTCGACGCTGCCCGGGAAAAAAAGATTCCAGTGATCATGGTTCAGCGCCCCAGGCTCCCCGAGGCGCCGGTGTTCTGGCCGGCGGCTGCGCTGGCGGACCATCTCGCGCTGGCCATTAGCGCTTGACCCGCCAGCCGATCTCGGCTTGTCTAGCCCGAGGGTGCCTGGAAGTTCCGGGCATTCAAGGGAGTAACAACAAAAGCAGGCGATCTGCCCGGATCAGCAATGACCGGATCGGCAAGAATCACAAGGCCGGACGCTGCGAGACCAGGGCGACGCTTCATTCGAGAGAAGGACAGATGATGAAAAGCAAACTGCTTTCATGCGTTTTCGGGCTTGGCATGGTGGCCACGGCGGCAACAGCCTCAGCCGGCACGCTCGACGACGTCAAGACCAAGGGATTCGTGCAATGCGGCGTGAGCCAGGGGCTGCCCGGCTTCTCCAATCCCGATTCGCAGAACAACTGGACCGGGCTCGACGTCGATTTCTGCCGCGCGGTAGCGTCGGCCATCTTCAACGATCCGAACAAGGTGAAGTTCTCGCCGCTGTCGGCCAAGGAGCGTTTCACGGCACTGCAGTCGGGCGAAATCGATCTCCTGTCGCGCAACACCACCTGGACGATGAGCCGCGATACCTCGCTCGGCCTCAAGTTCGCGGGCGTCACCTATTATGACGGCCAGGGCTTCATGGTGCGCAAGTCGCTGGGCGTCGATTCGGCGCTCAAGCTCGACGGCGCCACGGTCTGCACCAATACCGGCACCACCACCGAGCTCAACCTCGCCGACTATTTCAAGGCCAACAACATGACTTACCAGGTCGTGGCCATCGAGAATGCCGATGAAGTGCTCAAGGCCTATGACGAAGGCCGCTGCGACATCTTCACGACCGACCAGTCGGGCCTCTATGCCGAACGCCTCAAGCTCGCCAACCCGGACGATCACGTGGTGCTGCCCGAGATCATCTCCAAGGAGCCGCTGGGACCGGTGGTCCGCCAGGGCGATGATGCCTGGTTCAACGTAGTGAAGTGGACCTACTACGCGCTGCTGATCGGCGAAGAGCTCGGCATTTCGTCGGCCAATGTCGACGAGATGAAGAACTCCACCAATCCCGAAATCAGGCGCGTGCTCGGCATCAAGAATGACGACGGAACGGCGGCGGGCTTCGGCACCGGCATCGGCCTGTCGGAAGAGTGGGCGTACCAGATTTACAAGCATGTCGGAAACTACGCGGAAATTTTCGAGCGCAATGTCGGCCTCAACACGCCGCTCAAGATCGCACGCGGCAAGAACGCGTTGTGGACGGCCGGCGGCCTGCAATACGCGCCGCCCATCCGCTGATCGGCATGAAGGGGTCCGGCAGAGCGCCGGGCCCCTTCATTCACCGCCCACGAAGCAAGACCGGGCAAACCGGCGCGTAAAAATGGGGAGGAGGCAACAAGCCTCGGGACAAAGGGTGACAAGGGCATGACAGCCACGGCGGACGTCCGTGAAACGCAGAAAATCTCGTTCTGGAATGATCCAACGGTTCGCGCGATCTTCGTGCAGTTGGTGTTGGTACTGGTGCTGGTGGTGGTGGGCTACGAGATCGTCCACAACACCCTGTCCAATCTGAAAAGCCGCAATATAGCCTCGGGCTTCGAATTCCTGTCGAAGACAGCCGGTTTCGACATCATCCAGTCGCTGATCGACTACAGCAGTTCATCGACCTATGGACGCGCCATCCTAGTCGGGTTCTATAACACCCTCCTGGTTTCGGTGCTCAGCATCGTCGCGACAACCGTGATTGGCTTCATCATGGGGGTGATGCGGCTGTCCAAAAACTGGCTGATCGCCCGGATCGGCACGCTCTATATCGAGATCTTCCGCAATATCCCGCTGCTGCTGTGGATCTTCATCTTCTACAGCGCCGTGCTGCAACCGCTGCCGGGGCCGCGGCAGGCACTCACCCTGTTCGACAGCTTCTTCCTGTCCAATCGCGGCTTCATGATGCCGAAGCCGGTATTCGGCGAGGGCGCCTGGCTGGGGCTGACGGGCCTCATCGCGGCGATCGTCATCACCTACTTCGTGAGGCGCTGGTCGAATGAGCGGCAGATGGCGACCGGGGAGACCTTCCCGGTGCTATGGACGTCGATTGCACTGATTGTCGGCCTGCCGCTGCTCGGGTTTGCCTTCGCCGGGTTTCCGCTGAGCTGGGAGTTCCCGGAGCTCAAGGGCTTCAATTTTGCCGGCGGCATCGCCGTTATTCCGGAACTAATGGCCATGTTCCTGGCGCTCTCGATCTATACCGGCACCTATGTGGCGGAGTCGGTGCGGGCCGGGATCATGGCGGTCAGCCACGGCCAGACGGAAGCCGCGCATGCGCTGGGCCTCCGGCCCGGGCGGGCACTCAGACTGGTGGTCATTCCCCAGGCGATGCGGGTGATCATTCCGCCGCTCGCCTCGACCTATCTCAGCCTCACGAAGAACTCGACCCTGGCGGTGGCCATCGGCTATCCCGACCTGGTGGCCACCAGCGGCACGGTCCTGAACCAGACCGGCCAGGCGGTCGAGATCGTCGGCATCTGGATGGTGGTCTACCTGACACTCAGCCTCCTGACGTCCGGGTTCATGAACTGGTTCAATGCACGCATGAAACTGGTGGAGCGCTAGGCCATGAAGGCACATCCTTCCACCATCGCCTATGTGCGGACCGAAGATGCGCCGGTGCTGCCGGCGCCGCCGAGTACGGTCGGGATTCAGGGCTGGCTGCGCAGCAACCTGTTCTTTTCGCCCCTCAACAGCGTCCTCACCGTCGCATTCGGCGCCTTCCTTGTCTGGTACGTCTGGGGCATCGTCGAATGGGCCCTGATCAACGCGGTCTGGACGGGCAGTAACCGCGAAGCCTGTCTCGGTGAGAATATCGGCGCCTGCTGGCCGCTGGTGTGGGACAAGTTCGCACAGTGGATCTACGGCTTTTATCCGATCGACCAGCGCTGGCGGGTCGACATCGTATTCGCGGCGGGTGTGGCGGCGCTGGTTCCGATGCTGATGCCGTCGCTGCCCTACAAGCTGTGGAATGCACTGTTCCTGCTGGTGGTCTTTCCGATCATGACGCTCATCCTGCTGACCGGCGGCAATTTCGGGTTCAGCTTTTCGACCTATGCTGCAATCGCGCTGCTGTTCCTGCTGGCCGCGACGATCCTGCCGATGGCGGCCTGGGGAATAGAAGACGGCATCGCCCGCAACAGGCTGGGCCTTGGGCTGGCGGCGGCGGCGGTGGTCCTGTGGATCCTGTCATTCATGTTCGTGCCGAACCCGGTCGAGATTGCCGGTCTGAGGGTCAGTCCGCTGTCACTGGCCATTGCCCTGTTCGCGCTGGCAGCCGGTGTCATATCGGTGTTGGTTGCGGCACGGAGCGAGGCCCGCGGACCGATCGTCAACTGGGCCATAGGGCTCGTCGCGGTTCTGGCGGCGATGCTGCTGCTCGACTTCAATTTCGGCCTGGTACCGGTCGAGACCTCGCAATGGGGCGGCCTTCTGGTGACGCTGGTGGTGTCGGTGACCGGCATTGTCGCCTCGCTGCCGATCGGCATCCTGCTGGCGCTGGGGCGGCGGTCGAATATGCCGGTGGTGAGGCTGTTCTCGGTGATCTTCATCGAGCTGTGGCGCGGCGTGCCACTCATTACCGTGCTGTTCTTCTCGAGCGTCATGCTGCCGCTGTTCCTGCCGGAGGGCGTGACCTTCGACAAGCTGCTCAGGGCGCTGATCGGCGTGGCGCTGTTCTCGGCGGCCTATATGGCCGAAGTGGTGCGCTCGGGCCTGCAGGCGATCCCCAAGGGCCAGTTCGAAGGCGCGATGGCACTGGGACTCTCCTACTGGCAGATGATGCGCATGATTGTCCTGCCGCAGGCGCTCAAGATCGCCATTCCCAACATCGTCGGCAACTTCATCAGCCTGTTCAAGGATACGACGCTGGTATCGATCATCGGGCTGTTCGACCTGCTTGGCATGGTGCGGGCAGGGCTGAAAGACCCCAACTGGGCGGCACCGAGCTCAACGCCCACCGGCTATTTTGCGCTGTCACTGCTGCTGTGGATCTTCTGCTTCGGCATGTCGCGCTATGCTTTGTATACGGAGCGACGGCTCCATACCGGCCACAAGAGGTGATGGACATGGCTGAAGCCGCCAAGAAAATGACGATCAGCGACGAAGTCGCCGTGCAGATCAGTGGCATGAACAAGTGGTACGGCGAGTTTCACGTGCTGCGCGACATCAACCTCACGGTCTACAAGGGCGAACGCATCGTCATCTGCGGACCATCGGGGTCCGGCAAGTCGACGCTGATCCGCTGCATCAACCGGCTCGAGGAGCACCAGAAGGGGCAGATCGTGGTGGACGGTATCGAGCTCACCAACGATCTCAGAAAGATCGACGAAATCCGCCGCGAAGTCGGCATGGTGTTTCAGCACTTCAACCTGTTTCCGCATCTGACAGTGCTCGAGAACTGCACGCTGGCGCCGATCTGGGTGCGCAAGATGCCGAAGGCCGAGGCCGAGGAAATCGCCATGAAGTACCTCAAGCGGGTCAAGATCCCGGAACAGGCGCAGAAGTATCCCGGCCAGCTGTCAGGCGGCCAGCAGCAGCGTGTGGCGATCGCGCGCTCCCTCTGCATGAATCCCAAGATCATGCTGTTCGACGAGCCGACCTCGGCGCTCGATCCGGAAATGATCAAGGAAGTGCTGGAGGTCATGGTGGACCTCGCCCAATCGGGCATGACCATGCTGTGCGTCACCCATGAAATGGGCTTTGCCCGGCAGGTGGCGAACCGGGTGATCTTCATGGATCAGGGCCAGATCATCGAGCAGAACGCGCCGGACGAATTCTTCAAGAATCCGAAGAGCGAGCGGACCAAGCTGTTCCTCAGCCAGATCCTGCATTAGCGGGCCGCGGGCCCGGCGGAAGGGGTGCAGTCCCACTATTGTCGGGGGGCGTTCTGATGCGCCCGCGTGAAGGCCAGCGGCGATTCGCCTAGCTGCAACATTGGTACTCGATTGACAGCGTATATACATTAGTATAATTATACAATAGCTTATACGATGGGCTCATGAGCAAACCTCTGACGATACGCAAAGTTGGCAATTCCCTGACCGTCACCATTTCGGAGATCGCCAGAGATCTGGGATTGGGGGAGGGCGACAAGCTTCACGCGGTGCGTACCAATCGCGGCTTTGAACTTACGCCATACGACCCGGACTTCGCCAAGGCGATCGAGAGTGCACGTGAATTCATGCGCAAGCATCCCAACGCCATGAAGAAGCTGGCCGAGTGAGTTGCATCAGTGCGGTGGCTGACCGTCGAGATGGTGGAGGCCTTCCACCTGGAGTCTCTTGCGCGCTTTGGGGGCGCTGACGGCACGCGAGACAAAGGTCTGTTGGAAAGTGCGTTGGCACGTCCGCGGAACCTTCATTCCTATCAACCTGACGCGGACCCATTCCGGCTTGCTGCCGCCTACGGAGCAGGGATCATCAGGAATCACCCTTTTGTCGACGGCAACAAGCGGACCGGTGTGCTGGCCGCAGTGGTCTTCTTGAACCTCAATGGGATCGAACTCGCCTTCGATGAGGCGGAGATCGTAACCATGGTCTTCGGTCTCGCGGCCGGTGAGGTCGGTGAGGACGATCTGGCGGATTGGTTGCGGCGCTCGGCCCTCAATCGATGAGGGAAATCGTCTTCTCCTGCCGGTCATAGGGCACGAAGCCCATGCGCTGGTAGAGTGGGAGGGCGGCGGGGCCATCGAGCGTGCAGGTGTCGACAATCACCCGCTCGGGCCGGTGTGCCCAGCAGGCACGCACGGCCTCAGCCATGAACCATTTGCCGAGACCCATGCCGTGATAGTCGGGGATCAGCCCGAAATACTTGAGCTCCACGGTTGCGGCGTTGCGGGCATCGACCTCGAAATAGCCGGCGGGGCATCCCGCGACATAGAGCACCCAGACCTCGACACCGCCGGCCTGGATGATCTCGGCCAGTTCCGCGTCCGAGAGCCGCTTGCGGTCGACCCAGGTATATTCGTTGCCGACGGCGGCGTAGAGGAAGCGGTAGAAGGCCACGGACGGCCTCTCCGCGCGCATCAGCATCAGCTTCACATTGGCGGGCGGCGGATAATGCAGCGAGGGTTCGGCGGTCATCTCGAGATAGGTGACCACGGTCGACACTTCGCGTGTCATGGCCCTTTCACCACCGGCGTGTCGGCCGCCGCGCCCCAGTCGACCCAGGAGCCGTCATAGAGGGCGTGGTCGCGGGCGCCCAGGATTTCGAGGCCGAAGTTCAGAAGCGCCGCGGTGATCCCCGAACCGCAGCAGGTGATGACCGGCCGGGTGACGTCGACCCCGGCCGCGGCGAAGACCGCCGCCAGCTCCTCCTTCGATTTCAGTGTGCCGTCGGGCCGGAGCAACGTGGGATAATGCACGTTGCGGGCGCCTGGCATATGACCGCCACGCACGCCGGGGCGCGGCTCGGGCTCGTCACCGCGAAAGCGGCCGGGCGAGCGGGCATCCGCCAGCTGCATCCGGCCGTTGGCCAGGGCGGCGGCGACCTCGGTCCGGTCGCGCACCAGCATGGCCTGATAACGCGCCGTGAAATGCCGCTCCTGCGGCTTGAGCGGCGGCCCATCCTCCACCGGCCGGCCCTCGGCGCGCCATTTCGGAAAGCCGCCGTCGAGGACCGCGACATCGTCATGGCCGAAAACCCGGAAGGTCCACCAGACACGGGGCGCCGAGTAGAGCCCGGCGGTGTCATAGACGACGACGCGCTTGCCGTCGCCAATGCCCATCTTGCGCATGCGCGAGGCGAATTTCTCCGGGCTTGGCAGCATGTGGGGCAGGGAACTGTCAGTATCGGCAATGTCGTCGATGTCGAAGAACTGGGCGCCCGGTATGCGGGCCTCCAGGAACTCCGCCCTGGCGTCGCGGCCGGCCGCCGGCAGGTGCCAGGAGCCGTCAAGGATGGCAATGTCGGGGGAATTCAGGTGCCGGGCGAGCCAGTCGCTGGTGACGAGGTGGGGGGACATGAAGGCCATTGTGGTGTGCCCCGGGCGCGATGACAAGCTCACGCAAAGGCGAGGCGGATCCTCCGGTTCATCTTGCCCTTGTTCTCGATCCTGGCAACCACGATGGGACCGATGGCGGCGGTCGAACGCAAGTGCGTGCCGCCGCAGGGCTGGAGATCGATCCGGCCGTCCTCGCCAATCATGACCAGCCGGACACGGCCCGTGCCCATGGGCGGCTTGACCGACATGGTGCGGACGAGATGCTGGTTGGCGGCCATTTCCGCGTCGGTGATCCAACGGAAGCTGACAGGATGGTCGTCGGCAATCAGCCGGTTGATCGCGGCCGCCAGCTCTTGCTTGTCCGGTATCTGACCGTCGGGAATATCGAAGTCGATGCGGCCGCCATCCTCGGTGATGGCCCCGCCCGTCACCGGGTGCGGAACGGTGGCGCAGAGCAGATGCATCAACGTATGGGCCCGCATGTTGCGATAGCGGTTGTCCCAGTCGAGGCGCAGTTTCGCTGGCGCACCCGCCGGCAATGCGTCAACTGGCGCTGCCGGCACATGCACGACCTGCTTCGTTTCATCATAGACCGTGGTCGCAATCGGGATCTGCCGGCCTTCGACTTCAAGAACTCCCTTGTCACCAGGCTGGCCGCCGGCGGTGGCGTAGAAGACGGTACGGTCGGTCAGGATGCCGCCCCTGGCATTGATACCGAGAATGGCCGCATCGCAGGATTGGAGATAGGCATCCTCGCGAAAGAGGAGCTCGGTCACGCCGGAACCTCCTCGAACACTTCCGGCACCGGTGCTGTGTCCTCCAGCCAGTGGGGAACGGGGAGGCTCTTCTCGCGCAGAAAGGCGGGGTTGAACATCTTCGAGGCGTAGCGGGACCCGTAATCGCAAAGGACCGTCACAATCGTGTGTCCGGGTCCCAGCTTGCGGGCGAGCCGGATGGCGCCGGCGACATTGACGCCGGTCGAGCCGCCCATGCACAGTCCCTCGAATTCGAGGAGATCGAAAGCCACCGGAATCGACTCGCTGTCCGGGATGAGAAACGCCTCATCGACGATGGCGCCCTCGAGATTGGCGGTGATCCGGCCCTGGCCGATGCCTTCGGTGATGGAGGTGCCTTCGGCCTTGAGCTCACCGTGTTTGTAATAGTGATAGAGGGCAGCGCCGGGCGGATCAGCCAGGGCAATGACGACATTGCTGTTGCGTGCCTTGAGTGCCATCGACACGCCGGCCAGCGTGCCGCCGGAGCCTACGGCCGCGACGAACCCGTCAACCCTGCCGTCGGTCTGTTCCCAGATTTCCGGGCCGGTGGTTTCAATGTGCGCCTGGCGGTTCGCGACATTGTCGAACTGGTTCGCCCAGACCGCACCCATGGCCTTGGCGAGGCGGCCCGAATACTTCACGTAATTGTTGGGGTTCTTGTAGGGGACGGCCGGCACCTCGACGAGTTTGGCGCCGAGCTGGCGCAAGGCGTCCTTCTTCTCCTGCGACTGGGTGACAGGAATGACGATCACCGTCTTGAGGCCGAGGGCATTGGCCACCACGGCGAGGCCGATGCCGGTATTGCCGGCGGTGCCCTCGACGACGGTGCCGCCGGGCTCGAGTTCGCCGCGCTGCATGGCATCGCGGATGATGTATTGCGCCGCACGGTCCTTGACTGACTGGCCGGGATTCATGAACTCGGCCTTGCCGAGGATCGTGCAACCGGTCAATTCGGAGGCCTTGCGCAGCTTGATCAGGGGGGTATTGCCGATCGCGGCAATCACGTCTTCTTTTATGTGCATGATGGCCCGATGATCGGGAATGGGCCGTTACAAGTCAACCGGCTCCCCGCAGGGCGTCCAGGAACTCGACGGTCGGGTAGGAGTCGGCGGGCCAGCCCATCTTGATCTGCATGTCCTTCACGGCGGCGCGGGTCTTGGCCCCCAGCTTGCCGTCAACGTCGCCGACGTCATAGCCGCGGCGCACGAGCAGGTTCTGCAGCTCGAAGACCTGCTTGCCATCGAGTGAAGCCACCTCGCCGCGGCCGGGATGTACCGGGCTTGCGCCGGCGAGGCGGGTGGCGAAGTAGGCAGCGGTGGTCGAATAGACCAGCGACTCGTTCCAGGCGATGTAGACCCGGAAATTCTCATGGGCGAGGAAGGCGGGGCCGTTGCGCCCCATCGGCAGGAGCAGCGCCGTGCTCACCCGGTCGGCCTTGAGCGGCTTGCCGTCAGCCTGGCGCACGCCCCATTTTGCCCAGGTGGCGCGCGGGTGCCAGACGGCAAGATCGGCCTCGTGCCAGGGCAGTTCGGGGGGCAGACGTACTTCCTGCAGCCAGGGCTGCCCGGCCTGCCAGCCGGCCAGTTTGAGGAAGTTGGCGGTTGAGGCCATGGCATCGGCGGTCTCGCGGAGATTGCGGCGGCCATCACCATCGAAATCGACACCCTTGGTGATGTAGTCACCGGGCATGAATTGCGTCTGGCCGATTTCGCCGGCCCAGGCGCCCTGCATTTCCTCGATCGGCAGGTCACGGGCTTCGAGGAGCTTGAGACCGGCGAGGAGTTGCGGGCGGAACTTCTCCGGGCGGCGACAGTCATAGGCGAGCGTTGCCAGCGAGGTCAGCGTCGGGCTGTCGCCCATGAAGGCGCCGAAGTCGGTCTCGAGTCCCCAGAAGGCCACCAGAACCGGGGCAGGCACACCGAAGCGCCGTTCGATCTCGTCGAAGAGGGCGCGATTGGCTTTCATCAGTTGCTGGCCGCGGGCGAGGCGGCTCTTGGGGATCAGCTTGGCCTGGAAAGCCAGGAAGCTCTGGCTGAATACGCCCTGCGCCCGGTCGCGCTTCACGATGGCGGGATCGTAACGGAGATAAGGGGCCGCTTCGTCGAGGGTTGCGGGATCGATCCCGGCGGCCAGGGCCTCCTTCTTGAAGGCCTTGAGCCAGGCTGCAAAGCCCTGCGGTCCCTCGCAGGCGGCAACGGCGCCGGATCCGGACACGAGGCTTGCGAGGGCAATGCAGGGAAGCAGGCGGGACATACGCATGGATCGTCGGCTCCTTCGGCGAATCAAGGGGTTAGACTATAGCGCTTTGGGCTTGGGGGGAATCAGCGTGATGGCGGCGGGAAGTTCCGCCTCGGGAATGTAGTCGGGATCGACGAGCTGGGCGATACAGTCGCCGAGCAACAGATAGTCGGAGTTGGGCATATGGAACCAGCGGCGAAATTCCGCGGTACTCAGGCGGCCGGCGAGATAGTGGTCGAGCACCTGGGAAGAGAAACCGTGCAGGTTCTTCGGCAGGCAACCGGCCAGGCTGGAGCGGTCCACGAAATTTCCCATGGGCAGGCCACAATGCACGGTAATCGCGGCAAGATGAAGAGCGGCTGCCGCCGGCGCCATGCCCGATGACGGCAATGTGATGGCCGGCCGTCAGAGCTGGATCGGCTTCTTGAGGAGCCGCGAGCGCACCTCGATCCGCGTGTCGTCAGCCGGGGCCGGCGTGGCGATGGCTTCGGCGGGGCGGGTGAGGCCCGGCGGCGGGCTGGAGCCGGTGTGGTGGCGACGGTCGGTCAGCGCCGCGATGAAGCGCACGCCGATCTTGCCCGGCCGGCGCCAGGCCACGGCGCAAGGCACCTTGTGGCCCTCGCCGGAGAAGATCAGGATGAATTCGTCGGGGACGGCGCTTCCCGGTTCGACCAGCAGCAGGGCGCCGGTCGCCGATTGGTCGCGGATGCGACAGGCAATCGTGGAAATGCCATTGGGAAAGGCAATGATGCCCCCCTTCAGAGTCTTCATACGCGGTGCGCCGCGCTTGTCTTCTGGCCGGTCCGTATCGCTCAATGCCAACTCGATCGGTTTGCCGCTAAGGTGGAGACTGTAGCCCCCATAGAGTCACCAAATTGTTGCCGGTTTCTGCACGATCCTCTGAATTCCGGGCGGCAAGGCACGATTGCACCTTTAGGCTGTTATTGAACTCAACTTCAGCAGGATTCGGCATCTGCTGAAAGGGAATCGCAAGGCGGCCGGGTTATGGTCGTGGTGCCGTCAATGCCGCCGGGTGGATCTTCGTGCTGGAAATCATCGAAAATGCAGATGCGAGCCTGCCGCTGATCCTGCTGCTGTTTGCCCTGCTAGGGGTGCGGGTGAAGGTTCGCCCGCAGGCGTCGGTGTTCATCAAGGCACCGGCGGCGGATGTCTTCGCCGCCCTCGATCTCCGTGACGGCGACGCCCAGCGCTGGCATCGTTCCGATGTCTCAGTCAGCCTGGTCGACGCTGCGACGCGGACCTACCGCATGCGCTTCGTGACAACCCTTTCCTCGGGGGTCAAGCAGGCGTCGCAGGCGCTGTTCCGCGTCGTCGAACGCGAGGTGCCGCGCCGCCTGGTGCTCGAACGGACCGGCATCGATGGCCGCTCGACGGCCAACGAACTGCTGCGGATCGAAGCCGGGGTCACGCCGGGCGAGGGCGGCAGCGTTCTCAACCTCACCTATTTCTGGGGCCCGCGGCCGCTGACGGCGCAGCTCCTGGCCCGCGCCGATTTGTGGGGCAGCGCCTACCGGCTCAAGGGATTCATCGAAACGGGGCGGCCCGATCTCGTCACCGACAATCTGATATCGGCGGGCGTGGCGCTGGCAACCGGCCTCGTCACACTTGCCGCCTTCACCTGGTGGTTCGGGTGGTTTGCGGCGGCCATTCTCGTGGCCGCCCTGTTCGTTCACGAGCTTGGCCATCTCATTGCCTTCCGGCTGATCGGCCAGCCTTGGGGCCGCATGGTTTTCCTGCCTTTTCTGGGCGCGCTGGCGGTGCCGCGCCTGCCCTTCCATGCACAGGCTGAAAGCGTCTTTGCCGCCCTGATGGGCCCCGGCTTCAGCCTGGTCATTCCGGCCGCGGCAGCGCTCGCCGCCGTCTTCGAAGCGCATCTCGAGCCGCTGCTCATCAAGGCGGCGATCGTCACCGCGGTGCTCAACCTGTTCAACCTGCTGCCGGTCGAGCCGCTCGACGGCGGCGTGGCGCTGCGCTCGATGATGACCAAGCTGTTCGGGCAGAGTTCGCACTATGCGCTGGCGGCGATCGGCGCCGTGATCCTGCTCGCCGGCTGGCAACTGCGCGAACCGCTCCTGCTCATTTTCGGCGGCATTGCAGTCGCCGGCAATCTCAGGCCGCGGGCCATCGACCGGGGGCTGGTGCCGCTCAGTTTCTTGCAGTGGTCAATTGCCCTGTTCGGATTCGTGGCGATCGCCGCCGCCTATCTTACGGCCCTCACCTTCCTGATGGGCCAGGCGGGCTTGTGAGCGGCATTGTCGTACATGGAGGAGGCGAGAGGATCATGAGCGTATTCAGGCAACTGGCAGCCCTGCTTGGGCTTGCGGCGCTGCTGGCGGGCCCGGCGGCTGCCAAGCCGGCGGGCTACATCGTCAGCTGGACACCGGATGAGGGCGCCATCGCGGAACGCGCCGCGGTCTTGCGCAATGGCGATCGCCTCACGCCCACGCTCCTGATGCCGCTGCAGCCCGGTGACAGCGTGGCGGTCGAAGACGGCGCCACCACCGTCTATGTCGAGGGCGCCGGCCGCAAGCTCGCGGCGGCGGACAGCAAGAACGGCGGCGTTGCCGTCACCGGCGAACTGACACTCGCCGATGAAGCCGTGTCACTTGCGGCGCGGCTGGAAGCGGCGCTGGCGCGGCCCGCCGCGGTGCCACCGGCAGGCAGTGGCGGCCTCGCCGTCCCCATGGCCTTCGACGGCCAGAACTTCCTGGTGGCCGATGGCGGTCCGGTCTATCTCGCCTGGAGCGGCGGCGAGGCCCCCTACAGCCTGATCTTCGATATCGACGGGCGGCGCAAGGAGCTCGCAACGACACAGGAGCGCCAGATCGGCTTCGACATTCCGGCCCTGCCGCGCAACCGGTTCAGCGTGGTCATCAAGGACCGCAAGAGAGAGCGGGTGCGGGTCGATTTCCACATCCGGCAGCAGCTGCCGGCAGTTCCGGATGCCATCGCCCAGGCGCCGGTGTCGCCCGAGTTCGGCGATCTCCTGGTCAAGGCCTGGCTGGCGCAACGGCTCGACGGCATGTGGCGCACCCATGTCATCCGGCTGCTGCGCAACAGCCCGGCACAATCGGCCGTCGAACGGCGGCTGCTGGCGCATCTCGAGGCGGGCGGCGGGCTCTGACCCGGGGGAGGATCGCGGGTTAGGCCGGACACTCCGCAAAATGGCTCCCCGAGCTGGACTCGAACCAGCGACCATTCGATTAACAGTCGAATGC
>CAZIXE010000047.1:0-25951 GCA_964543235.1 uncultured Rhizobiaceae bacterium
CCTCTCGGGCATCAAGATGGCCGTCAAGCTACACCACGCCGGGGGACATGATCCGGCGACGACATTGACGAGTGCTCGAGCGATGCACTAAACGGCATTTGCTCTAGGAGCGGGTAGGCGGATAATTGCCGCTGGAAAATGGGGTGCAATGCTCAAGGCCGCGCGTTTCCGCGTTCAGAACTTCCGCAACATCGACGACAGTGGCTGGATTCCCCTTGAGCGGGTGACAAACTTCGTCGGACGAAACGAGTCCGGCAAGACCGCGCTTCTCAAGGCGCTCCACAAGTTCAATCCGGCGACGCCCGAGCCGTATGATCCGCAGCGAGAATTTCCACGCGACCGATACACGCGCGACTATATCGCGAAAGGTTCAAAGGGCGGCGGCTGGCCCGTCTGTTCCGTCGCCTTCGCCTTGCCGGATGGGTTGAAGGCCGAAATCGCCGTGCTTCTGGAGCCGGGACAGGCGGCGCCCAATGAAGCCGTCGTCACCCGTTACTACGACAACTCGCTGCTCTTCGAGTATGTGCCGGAGATTGATGAGAAGGATCTGACCTCGGACTCCATCGTCAAGGCGCTCGGCACGTTCGCCGGTAGCGCCCGGCGACTTGCCGCGCCCGCGCCTGAACAGGAGGATGCCACCGCTGCGCTGCGCACCGCACTCGCCGAATGGGCAACAGGCTGGCAGGACAAGCTCAAGCCGGCGGGCGATCTGCGGAATGCCGAGGGCGCCAAACTGCTTGGTGCACTTCGCAGCGAATCCGAGAAGAAGAGCAATCCGCAAACCGCCGATATGGTTGAGGCGCTTCAGACTGCGATCACGCCCGTCCTTGAGGCCGCCACGCGCGGTCCCGTGCTGGACCGCATTGACGAGCTGATCAAGGCCAAGCTGCCCGTTCTCATCTACTTCGAGGACTACGGCGTTCTCGACAGCGCGATATGGCTGCCGCGATTCCTTGAAGACCTTGGCCGCGACAAGACCGATGCGCGGGTGAGAACGATCAGCGCCATGTTCAGGCATGTCGGCCTCGACCCGAAGGAAATCGCGGACCTCGGCACCGAGGAAGCACAGAACACCCGCAAGCAGGGCAACCAGCCGTCCGGCGACGTGATCGCCAAGGATCAGCGCCGGAAGGAAGAGCGGGCGATCCGCCTCAATTCCGCATCGCTTGACATCAGCGAGCGGTTTTCCGCGTGGTGGTCGCAGCGGCGGCACAAGATACGCTACCACGCCGACGGCGATTATTTCCGCATCTGGATTGCCGATGACCGGCGGCCCGATGTGGAGATCGAACTCGAAGCCCGCAGCAAGGGCTTCCAGTGGTTCTTTTCATTCTATTTGGTCTTCCTTGTCGAATCCGACGAAGGCCACAAGGACGCCATACTGCTGCTGGACGAGCCGGGACTGCACCTGCATCCGACCGCACAGCAGGAGCTGATCGCGTTTTTCGAGAATCTGTCGGAAAAGAACCAGCTTCTCTATTCGACACACTCCCCGTTTCTGATCGACGGTGAGCATCTGCATCGCGTCCGCCCCGTCACTGAGGATGATACCGGGCACTCGCACATCAGCGTTGAAACCTGGCCGCAGGACCGCGAGACGATCTTTCCGCTGCAAGCCGCCGCCGGTTACGCGATGGTGCGCGGATTGTTCCGGCACGCAAAGAACGTCCTCGTCGAGGGCATGAGCGACTACTACTACCTGCATGCGCTTTCGCAGCAGTGCGGCGCGGTAAAGCGCGCCGCACTTCCGGCGGACATCTATATCACCGCTTGCGGTGGCACGAAGCTTGTCGGGCAGTTTGCGTCCCTGTTCCTCGCCCAGGAGGTCCGGCCTCTTGTCCTTCTTGACGGCGATGACGCCGGGCGCGTGCGGCGCGATGCCCTCATGAAAGAGCTTTACGCGGGGCACGACAGCGGCATCCTCATGCTTGACGACGTGCTCGGGCGCGCAGGGCAGGAGGTCGAAGTCGAAGACATCCTTGGTGAAGACATCATCCTGCCCGCTGTGAAGGCACTGGTTGGCAAGGCGATCAAGCTGACCGAAGCAGACCGCATGGCAGGCAGCCTGCCGAGTGTCATCAAGGCCGCCGCCAAGCGTCAGGGCATTGATTTGCCCGATGGGTGGAAGGCTTCCGTTGCCATCCATCTTGTATCGGAATGGGCCGAGAAGCGGACGCAGCTTCCCGATCCGGTGCTCGCGCAAGGCGAGATGCTGTTCAAGAGCATTGCCGAGCGGTTTGCCGCCGGGCTCTCGACGGGAGTCGAGGTGGCTGCAAAAAGTCGGCGGGCGCCTGCCGCGTCCTAGGCTATTCTAACTCGAGGACATTGGTTCTACGGCATGCCGGTGCTCGAAGTGTGGAAGGCCAAGACGGTCATGTTCATCAAGCGCGGCATGAGTTCGGGCTATGCCGGCATCGACAATTCGCTGTTCTGGCGCGACAACACCATGATGCTGTTCGGCGACGCCAAGAAGATGACGGAAGAGATCGTCAAGGGGCTGTGAGGGGGAGCTAAAGGACGTTTGGCTTGCAGAATTGCTTGAGTGACTCGACCAATTCCTTTGAACGCCCGGCGATTTCACTGCTTTGTCTTGCGACCTGTTCGTTCATTATCCGAATGGTGGCGCCGTCGTTGAGTTCTGAAAACATCTCGGGGGCGTCAGTGGGGACTAGGCCTGTCCTGAGATGGTATGATGGTACTTGGGTACGGACATCAGGCCCGCTTGCCGATCGCCTCAAAGGCAATCTTTAGCCGGCTGCCGGTTGCTGCAGCGTAGTTTTGCAACGTTCTGCCAGAGGGAATGGATTTTCCGCTTTCCAGCCTGGCAATGGTGCTTTGGGTGGTTTTCATCTTCTTGGCGAGTTGGGCTTGTGTCAGGCCGGCGCGTGACCTGGCGGCGATCATGGCGGATGCGAGGCTGAACTCCTCTTCAAGCGCTTCATAATCCTTGCGATAGCCCGGGTCCTTCAGCCATTTCTTGTGCAGGGTTGAAATCTTTTTCATTGTACCTCCTTGGCCCGTTGCCGGGCGATCTCCAGTTCTTTCAGCGGTGTCTTTTGGGTCTTCTTTACGAACGCCCGCAGAATGATCATGCGCTTGCCGCTGGCGGTCAGATAAGTGACCCTGGAAATGCCGTCCCTGCCTTTGAGGCGCAGCTCCCAAAGCTTTTCCTCCAAATGCCGGACTGCATCTCTTGGAAGTGCTTCAAGGCCGTGCTGCTCGATCAACATGGCAAGCCGTGTCAATCTCGCCCGCATGTCGGCAGGCAGGTTTTCGATTTCCTGCTCGACAACACCATTGAGGGCAAGAACGCTCCAGCGCATGACGTGATATATCAAAAAAGAGATATCATGTCCAGAATGCCCGAAGTATGGAAGGCCAGGACGGTGATGTTCATCACGCGCGGCATGAGTTCAGGCTATGCCGGCGACGCCAGGAGTGTGACGGAAGAGATCGTCAAGGGGATGTGAGGGGGCCTCTGTTTATGCCCCGTACGGGCTGCTATAGGTGGCCGATCATGCATCGACTAATCGAAAACCATAGGGATGCCATTGCCGACGTCTGCCGCCGGTACAATGTCCGGCGTCTGGAAGTGTTCGGCTCTGCGGCCCGCGGCGAGGACTTCGACGAAGGCACCAGCGATGCGGATTTCCTGGTGGAATTTCATCGGCCGGGCAACCGGCAACCGCTCGAGGAGTTCTTCGGCCTCCAGGCGGAGCTTTCACAACTCTTCCATCGGCCGGTCGATCTGGTGGAAGAAGGGGCGGTCAGAAATCCATTCATCCGCGACGCCATCAACCGGACACGCGAAGTTGTCTATGCGGCGTGATCCGTGAAGCTTCCTGTGGGATGTTCGGGATGCGGCCGACGCGATAATCGAGTTTGTTCAAGGCATAGATTATGACGGTTATGCAGCTTCGCCACTCATTCAGGCGGCGGTCGAACGAAAGTTCGAGATCATTGGTGAAGCGCTGAATCAGTTGAAGAGATCGGACCCAAGGATCGCGAGTCAGATTGCAGATGCCGACCAGATCATCGCATTCAGACACATCTTGATCCACGGCTACGCGGTCGTCGATCAGACACGCGTCGGGGACATTCTGAAGCACCATCTGCCAGAATTGCGGGCCACGGCAGAGCGACTCCTTGCGGACATCAAGACCTGAGTCTGCGGTGCTGACTCTTGCCTCTGGTACCGTATTGCGGTGAAGCCGCCACGCGGACCTACCGGATGGCCGCCTCGGCGGGCGGCCATGACGCAGGTGGAGTGCGTCTCCCTTCCTGCGTCGCGGACGGGCGCCTGCCACTCAGCGCCATCTCTCCACCCGCAGCCCTTCGACCCTCTGGAACTCCTTCACGTTGTTGGTGGCAAGCACCAGCCCTTGCGATCTCGCAACGCCGGCGATCATCACGTCATAGGCGCCGATCATTTGCCCGGTGCGCTCGAGTGCCGACCTGATCTCTCCCGCATGGCGCGCGGCGCGGCTGTCGAAGGGAAGAACATCCAGCCGCGAGGCGAAGGACTCGATCACGGCGCGGCGCTGCTGGGGATTCTCGTAGCGCTCGGCCCCGTAACAGAGTTCGAACAGGGTGACGTCCGATATGGCCATCAGACCCTCGTTCGCGGAAAACTTCTCGAGCAAGGCGCGGCTGCGTTGCTTCAGGGCGTGGATACAGACGTCGGTGTCCAGAAGAATGGACAGCATCAGAGATCGCCGCGGCTCTGGGGCATGGGCTGCCGCCGGTCGCTGAGGAAGTCCGCGTCGAGCCGCGGTCCGGCGAAGAACTCTGCCCAGCTGCCGCCCGCCGGTACGATCACCCGTGCATTTCCCTGCCTGATAATGTCGACCTGCTTCACATGGTCGGGCAGCGCAACATCTTTTGGAAGACGTATCGCCTGGGTCCGGTTCGATTTGAAAACTGTGGTCCGGGTCATGGCATACGTATATCCCTCCTGTATATCCAAGTCAAGCCAGTCGGGCGGGGTTATTCCGGGCTGGCCCGCTTGACAATGTTCCTGTTTTGTTCGATGATGGCAGCATGGACTTGGATCTCGCCATCGCCCGCAACCGTGAATCGCTGCTCCAGATCGTGGCTTCGCTCTTTGCCATGATCGGGCTGGCTGACGGGGGCAGCGTCGAACGCCTGGCGCGGCCGCTGCACCGGGCGGTGCTCGCCCTGCTGCGCCCGGCGGAAGCGGCGGTCAGGCGGCTGATCGTCGTGGCGGCCAGGGGGCTCACCGTGCGGCCCCCGGCGGTTCGTCGCGGCCCCGTGACGATTGCCGGGCCGGGCAAGGGCCCGGGCCGCGCTACCTTCCGGCTGTTCGACCCGCGCCGGCGTTTCGGCCGGCAGCGGTTCAGGGGACGGCGGCCCGAGCCCCGCATTCATGTCATCGATGCCGGTTTCGATCCGCGGATCTTCGCCGGCGGCAGGGACCGGCGCGGTTCTTCGGAGCCGGAGGTTCCGGCAGGCGTCAATGCCTTGCCGCTCTG
This sequence comes from uncultured Rhizobiaceae bacterium, assembly GCA_964543235.1. Classification (GTDB taxonomy): domain Bacteria; phylum Pseudomonadota; class Alphaproteobacteria; order Rhizobiales; family Aestuariivirgaceae; genus JANMMJ01. The sequence goes on from CAZIXE010000047.1 coordinate 5,493, forward strand.
CCGCCGTCTCATCGCGATCAAGGCGGCGCTGGACGACCTGCCGCGCCAGGCCCGGCGCTATGCCCGCTGGCGGGCCCGGCCCCTCGAAACGCGGCGCCCGCGGCTCATGTCAGCGCTGCGGCCCGGCGCGCCGCCGGGATTTCGCAAGGACGTGCCCCACAGGGTCCATGCAATCCTGCATGAATGCCACTGGCTGGCCCGCGAGGGTCTGCAGCCGGACAGCTCCTGAAGGCACCGTCACATCACAGTGAGTTGAGAAACGCGATCAGCGCATCGCGTTCGTCGCGGCTGGCGTGGCGGAACGCTTCTCTCGCGGCCTCCGCCTCGCCGCCATGCCAGAGGATGGCTTCGGCCGGACCCCTGGCGCGGCCGTCATGGAGGAGATTGTGATGGCCGTTGACGGTAGGGATGAGGCCGAGACCCCACAGCGGCGGGGTGCGCCACTCGCTTCCCGAGGCCGCGAAATCCGGGCGGCCATCGGCCAGGCCGTCGCCCATGTCGTGCAGCAGGAGATCCGTGAACGGATGGATGAGCTGTCCGGAGAGCTGCGGGAAACCGTCGATGGCGCCGGTCCTGAGCGAGGTCAGGTGGCAGGCGGCGCAGCCGAAGCGGCGAAACAGCGCCTCGCCCTTCTTGACTTGCGTATCATGCGCACGGCGCTGCGCAGGTACGGCCAGGGTCATCGTATAGAGGGTGAGCTTTTGCAGGAACACCTCGCTCAGCTCAGGCGTGCCGCCGGTCGCCGCCGCCCGGCAGGCGGTCTGCGGCGCGGTGCAGTTCTCGCCGGGAAAGACCGGCGTCGTGAGGCCGATGTCGCCGCGGGCGGCCGCGGCATTCTGCTGGCGCAGGTTTGGCTGGTTGGCCTTCCAGCCAAAGCGGCCGGGACCCAGGGCCTGCGCCTCGACATCCCAGACGCGATTGACCCTGCCGGAGATGCCATCGCCGTCGCGGTCGCCGGGATCGGCGAGGGCTTCGAGCGTCGCTGCCGGAACCGCCTGCAGCAGCCCCAGGCCGATCATGGCCGGGGCGATGCGGGGCGACAGCATTGTGTCGCTGCCCAGCTCGCCATGGGCAAGTCCGGTGATGGCGTAGCGCGGCATTCGCAGCGCGTAGGGCGTGCCATCGGCAAAGGACCCGGCGACCTCCCGATAGCGGATATGCAGGCGGCCCTCCGGGTGCTGGCCGAGCGTGGCGCGCTCGCTCAACTGGTCGCCATAGGCGGGATGCGGGTTGGGACCGCCATGCGGGCCGTTGCCGGGGACCGACAAGCGGATCAGCATCGAGTCCATCGGCCCGTCGCCATCGGCGGGCGGGCTGCCGCGCCCGTCATGGGTGTGACAGCCGGAACAGGAGACGCGGTTGAACAGCGGTCCCAGACCATCGAAAGCCTTGACCGAACCGGGCGCCTCGACCCAGTTGGTATTGAACAGGCGATTGCCGAAGGAGAAGGGGCGCTGGTGGGCCTTGGGGCTGTTCGGCATCTGCAGCTTGAAGGCATCCCGGCCGCTCACCGGCCGCGTGCCGGCGCCGCCCAGGTCCGGTGTCAGGGGAATGGCCAGCAATTCATCGCGCAGCGAGGCCGTGCCCGCGCCGGCTGCGAGAATGGCAAGGCTGGCACCCGCCAGGGCGAGGGCACCAGCCAGGGCTATTCGCAGAAGCGTCATGCTCAGCCGGAGGGGATCAGCACGAGAACACCGAGCCGGTTACCGGCTTCGACCAGGCCGGCGCCGAGCGCCTGCAGGGCGGTGACTGCCTGCTCGGCGGCCTGGCGGGCCGGGCTGTCCTTGGGTGCCGCCAGGACCTGGTCCCACGGGTCGCCCAAGGCGGCGATCCTGGCCTCGGCATCCTTGAGCAGGGCATCGACGTGATCGGCAGCGGCGGGATCGAGCTTGCGTACGAGTTCGTCGAGACCGGGGCGCTGCACGCCGTCGCTGTCGCCGGTCCAGACCTGGCGGATACCTGCGAGGTCATAGACGAAGTCCTGCTTGGTCGTGTCGGAGAAGCAGGAATGCTCGTCCTCCTGGTCGCCCGAATCGAGGGCAACGGCAAGGCGCTCGGACATGAATTCGAAGCCGGCCAGCACGGCCATGCCGTTCACCATCCTGCCGATCGCCTCGCGCGGCGGCATGGCCTTGAGCCTGGCGGCGTAGCTTTGAGGGTCGCCGCCATCCCAGGCTTCGGCGAGCTCCTCGAGTTCCTCGACGAGTTCATCCGTGACGAGTTCGAGATATTTGCGGCGGCGGTCGTTGTTGTCCTTGCCGGCAATATAATCCGTGTAGGGACGATTGCCCGGGCCGGCGGCCGAGAGATCCTGGCCCCAGAGCAGGAACTCGATAGCATGCCAGCCGGTGGTGACATCGGCCTCATCCTGCTTCTGGTTCAGTTTCTCGAGAGACTCGATGTCGATGCCGAAGGCGGGATCGTTGACAAGGCCGGCATCGGGCTTGCCCTCGACATAGTCGATATAGGCCTCATTGAGCGGCCAGGCATTGAGAGCCCCTTCGACGTCCTCGATGGGGCCATCGTAAAAACGGAAAGCTTCAGTCTTGAGATAGGCGGGCCGGGCCGCGATCCAGGCCTGCCGGGCGGCCGCAAGAGTCTCCGCCGAGGGTGCGGCGAGAAAGGCCGCAATGGCCTCCCGCATGGCGCCGGCATCGGCCGCGGCCTGCCGGTAGCTCTTCCGTACCAGGTCGATATAGGCGCCGATCTGCGGCCCCGCGTCGTAGTTGAAGGCATCGGGATCGTTCGAGGACAGCGCGTAGGTCGAAACGCCGGCGCCGCCCCCTTCACCCCCTTCTCCACCCTCGCCCCCTTCGCCAGCCTCGCCGGCCACAAGGTGGACGGGCGGTGGCACATGCGGCTGGGCCATGGGTCCGAGCCCGGCGGCGCTGGCTATCGCGGTGCCGCCGATGGCCGCCAGGCCAAGGGTTGTCCATGTCTTGATTTGCTTTGTCATTGGCGATCCCCATTCCCGATCAATTTGGTCGGTTTATCATTGCGGTTGACCGGCTGCAATAGCCGACTTAATTGGTCGGATTATTTGGGGGAGTGAGCCCATGGCGCTACAGATTGCAGAAATCCTGACGCGACAACAGGTTACGGAGCTGCGTGCGGCGCTCGCGGCGGCGGAGGCAGGCTTCGTCTCCGGCAAGGCGACAGCCGGCTGGTATGCGCGCGATGTCAAGAACAATGACCAGGCCAGCGGTCCGGCCGCCGAAAAGGCGCTGGCGCTGGCGCGCGAGGCGCTCTTGAAGCATCCGGTATTTGCGGCGGCGGCGCGGCCCAAGGCCTTCGTCAGGATGCTGGTGTCGCGCTACCGGCCCGGCATGTCCTACGGCACCCATGTCGACTCGGCGCTGATGGAGGGGCAGCGCACGGATCTCTCCTTCACCCTCTTCCTGTCGGAGCCCGAAAGCTATGAGGGCGGCGAACTGGTGATCGAGGAGAATGACGGCGACACTGCCATCAAGCTCGCAGCCGGCAGCGCGGTGCTCTATCCCACCACCAATCTGCACCGGGTGGCGGAAGTCACCAGCGGCGAGCGGCTGGCGATCGTCGGCTGGGTCAGGAGCTTCATCCGCAGCGCCGAGCAGCGCGAGATGCTGTTCGAGCTCGACCAGACGGTGGCGAGCCTGCACGAACTCAACATCGACCGGCGGGTGCTCGACCGGGTGTTCCGGGTGCGCAACCAGCTGACGCGCATGTGGGCGGAGGACTGAAAGTCCTCCCCACCCGCCACGCAATCGTCTAGATTGCTTGTCAAGGGTGCGCGCGGGGGAGGCGGCGAGAATTCATGAGTGAAATGCAGGAGCAGGCAGTCCTCGAAAAACCCAAGGTCTATCTGGTCAGGATGCTGGTGTTCACGCTGGTGGTGGCAATCGTCGTTGCAGTCCTGTTTCCCTTCATCCAGCGGGCGTTTTTCGCCAATCCCGCCCTCAATGGCATCATCATCGGCGCGCTGGTGCTGGGCGTGCTCTATTCCTACCGCATGGTGTGGCGGCTGTGGCCCGAAGTGAACTGGGTCAACCATTTCCGGGTGGCCGATCCGGGCCTCGAGATTCCCTACCGGCCGACGCTCCTCGCCCCCATGGCGACGATGCTGCGCGACCGCCAGGGGCGCACGATCCTGTCGCCGACCTCGATGCGCTCGCTGCTCGATTCGATCGCCTCGCGGCTCGACGAGGCGCGCGACATCTCGCGCTATCTGGTGGCGCTGCTGATCTTCCTCGGCCTGCTCGGCACATTCTGGGGCCTGCTCGAGACGGTGACGTCGATCGGCGATGCGATCCGCTCGCTCGACATTTCCTCGACGCAGTCCTCGACGGTGTTCGAGGAACTCAAGACGGGCCTGCAGGCGCCGCTGGCCGGCATGGGCCTGTCATTCTCGTCGTCGCTGTTCGGCCTTGCCGGCTCGCTGATCCTCGGCTTCCTCGACCTCCAGGCCAGCCAGGCGCAGAACCGCTTCTACAATGAACTGGAAAACTGGCTGTCCTCGATCACCGACATCGCGGCGGGCGAAGGCGGCGCCATGTCGGTGCCGGCCTATCTCAGGCTTGATGTCCAGAACCTGCAGCGCGGCATGGAACGGGTGACCAAGCTCCTCGAATCGGGTGGCGGCCATGGCGTCAGCGGCTCTTCCGCCGATGCCGAAGCGATGGACAAGCTCGCCGATGCGGTGGCAAGCCTCGTCACCCAGATGCGCGACGAACAGAAGATGGTGCGGCAATGGGCGCAGTCGCAGCAGGTCCAGCAGAACGAGATCCAGCGGCTCTTGATCCGCATGACGGGCGGCATGCCGGCGCGCGGCTCGCGCATGCGGGCGGACGAGTAGCGGCCCATGGCAACGCCCCTGTCGCGCCGGCGGCGCAGTGAAGACTCGCCTTACTGGCCGGGCTTCGTCGATGCCATGGCGCAGCTTCTCCTGGTCATCACCTTTCTGCTGTCGGTGTTCATGGTCGCGCAGTTCCTGCTGGCCCGCGAGATTTCGGGACAGGACAGCGCACTCGGCCAGCTGCGCTCGCAGATCGCCGAACTCACCGAACTCCTGGCGCTGGAAAAATCGGCCAAGGCCGAGGTCGAGGCGACGCTGGCGGCACTGACCGACGATCTCAATGCGGAAAAGAGCAAGAATGCCGATCTCAGCGCGCTCCTGGCGAGCGAAAGCGAGAAGCGGGCAGGGGCCGGCTCAGAACTGTCGGGCTTGCGAACGGCGCTCGACCGCGAGAAGTCGATCTCCTCGGAAGCCCTGGCCAAGGTCGAACTGCTCAACCAGCAGATCGCGGCGCTACGGCGGCAGATCTCGGCACTGGCGGGTCTGCTCGAGGATTCCGAGCGCCGCAACAAGGAATCGAACGCGCAGATCGCCGATCTCGGCAAGCGGCTCAATTCGGCCCTGGCGCAGCGCGTGCAGGAACTGTCGCGGTATCGCTCGGAGTTCTTCGGCAGGCTCCGGCAGATCCTGAGCCAGCGTTCCGACATCCTGGTGGTGGGCGACCGGTTCGTGTTCCAATCGGAAGTGCTGTTCGCCAAGGGGGCCGCCGATCTCAACGAGGCCGGCCGGCTCGAGATGGACAAGCTGGCGGAGGCGCTGCTGCAGCTCGAAAAAGAGATCCCGACCGATATCGCCTGGGTGCTCCGGGTTGACGGGCACACCGACACCGATCCCATCGCCTCGGCGCAGTTCAAATCGAACTGGGAACTGTCGGCGGCGCGCTCCATTGCCGTCGTCAACTACCTCATTGCCAAGGGGGTGCAGCCGACACATCTGGTGGCCGCCGGTTTCGGCGAGTACCAGCCGCTCGATCCCGCCGACACCGAAGATGCCAAGAGCCGCAACCGCCGCATCGAACTCAAGCTGACGGAGCGGTGAACTGGAGTCTCGCGAGCTTGGCATAGAGCGGGCTCGACTTCATCAGGCTGGCATGCCGGCCCTGGGCCACGATGCGGCCGGCATCGAGCACGAGAATGCGGTCGGCATTCCGCACGGTAGCGAGCCTATGAGCGATGACCAGGGTGGTGCGGTCGCGCGCGAGACCCTCGATCGCCTGCTGCACGAAGGCCTCGCTTTCGGCATCGAGAGCACTGGTTGCTTCGTCGAGAAGCAGGATGGGTGCATCGCGCAGGATGGCGCGGGCGATGGCGATGCGCTGGCGCTGGCCGCCGGAGAGGGTGACACCGCGTTCGCCGACCTGTGTTTCATAGCCGTGGGGCAGGCGGCTGGCGAATTCGTCGACATGGGCGGCGCGGGCCGCGGCCATGACAGCGCCGGGATCGGCCTCAGGATGGCCAAAACGAATATTGTCGAGAACACTGCCTGAGAAGATCACGGTTTCCTGGGGCACGACGGCGATGCGGCGGCGCACCTCGCGGGGATCGGCGTGGCGGATGTCGACGCCGTCCACGAGAACGGTGCCCGCCAGCGGATCGTAGAAGCGCTGCAGCAGCGCGAAGATCGTGGTCTTGCCGGCACCCGATGGTCCGACGATGGCAACGGTCTCGCCGGTCTTGACGGTGAAGCTGACACCGGCGAGCGCACTCTGGCCCGGCCGGGTCGGATAGCTGAAGGAGACATTGTCGAATGCGACGGTGCCCAGCGGCGGCACCGGCATGGCGACCGGGTTGGCGGGGGCGGCGATCTGCGGCACTTCGCTCAGCAGTTCCGAGAGGCGCTCGGCGGCGCCCGCCGAGAGCTGCACCTCGCCCCAGACTTCGGAAAGCTGGGCCAGGGAGCTGGCTGCGAGGATGGCGAACAGGACAAACTGGCCGAGTTCGCCGGCCGACAGGATGCCGGTCATCACTGCATTGGCGCCGTACCAGAGGACGGCAACGATCGAGCCCAGCGACATGAAGACGATGGCGGCAGTCAGGATGCTGCGGGCCCTTGTGCGCTGGGCGGCGGCTTCGAAGGCGCTGACGGTCGCCAGGGTAAAGGCGCGTTCGGTCGGCTGCTCCTGGACATTGCTCTGGACGGTGGCGATGGCCTCGAGGCGTTCCTGGGCCATGGCAGCACTGTCGGCGAGCGTGTCCTGGGCCTTGCGCGACAGGCTGCGCACCTGCCTGCCAAACAGTACCAGCGGCAGGACGATGAGCGGCAGGGCGAGAAGCACCAGGCCGGACAAGCGGGGGCTGGTGACCACCATCATGACCGCGGCGCCGACAAACATCACGAGATTGCGCAGTGCGATCGAAGCGGTCGAGGAAAAGGCCGACTTGATCTGGGTGGTGTCGGCGGTCAGGCGCGAGACGACCTCGCCGGTGCGGCTGCGCTCGTAGAAGGCAGGATCGAGCGACAGCAGATGCGAAAAGACCCTGTCGCGGATGTCGGCAACGACGCGCTCGCCGATCCACATCACGTAATAGAAGCGGGCGGCAGAGCCCAGGGCGAGGACGGCGACGACGGCCAGCATGACGCCGAAATACTGGTTCACGAGCGCGGCGTTCTCGGCAGAGAAGCCGTGGTCGATGACGCGGCGCACCGCGACCGGAACGACGAGTGTTGCAGCGGCGGCTATGATGAGAGCGAGGAGAGCCAGCACGATCCTGCCGCGGTAAGGTGCCAGGAAGGGCAGGAGCCTGAGCAGGGGCCGCAGGTTGCGGCTCTTGGCGCGCCGCTTGGCCTCGGCTTCGAAGGAATGGGAATTCGACATTTCCAGTTGATTCAGGCGGACTTGCGGTCGTTGGGGGGTTCCTGTATAGACGCCCCCCGAAGCCAGACAAGATGTCAGCGAGACGCGCGGCCTGGCGGCCGTTATGAGAGACTTACGCCATGAAGAGCAATATTCATCCCGACTATCACCTGATCAATGTGGTGATGACCGACGGCACCAGGTTCCAGACCCGTTCGACCTGGGGCAAGGAGGGCGATACGCTGAGCCTCGATATCGATCCGAAGTCGCATCCGGCCTGGACCGGGGGGCAGCAGCAGATCGTCGACCGCGGCGGCCGGGTCTCCAAGTTCAACCAGAAATTCGGCTTCCTGAACAAGTGAAAAAGCGGGCGAGATTGACCTTCGGGTTACGTCGTGTTCTTGGCGCGTGTGGTTCCATGTTTCTCGACAGGTGAGTCAAGTCATGAGGTTCAAGGCAATTGTACATGAGGCGGAAGAAGGCGGATTCTGGGCCGAAGTTCCTGCCATTCCCGGCTGCGCCACGCAGGGCGAATCGATGGAAGAACTCATCGCTAATCTGCGCGAGGCAATTGAGGGCTGTCTTTCCGTCGAAATTTCGCCGCCGCAGCCGGACGCGAAACAGCGTGTCCTCGAAATTGCGATGTGAAAGAGATCTCCGGAAAGCACCTTGCTCGAATCGTCGAACGCAGGGGCTGGCGACTATTGCGCGTGAGCGGCAGCCACCACGTTTATGGCAAAGACGGTAGCATCGTCAGGCTTTCCATTCCCATTCATGCGAATCGGCCGCTCAAGCGGGGTTTGCTCCTGCACCTGATGAGGCTCGCCGACCTCTCGGAGTCCGATTTGTAAGGCACGAGCCCCGAAGTGGTCCTTTTCCTACCATTGCGAGGATGTGGACCTGTTTCGGATTGGACACGGATAGCGCGCCGGCAGGGGTCGATCTGATGACGCTTGAAACCGTTGCCCTGCCCCTCGCTGGACCGAAGGCGGCCTCAACGGCAGGAGTAGTGGGCCTCAGTCGTTCTTCATCACCATGCAGGCGCCGCCAAGCGCCTGCAACTTGCTGCACAGGGTGTCGGCCTCGGCGCGGCTGTCGGTGCCGACCATCACGCTCACCATGCGGCGCGAACCCATCGACAGATTCTTCTTGCGGGCAACATACGGCCTGGCATTGCCGAGCAGCGAAGGATAGCGGCTCTTGATGCGCTGAAAGGCCTGAAGTGCCCGCGCTTGCGAGAAGCCGCCGGAGAGCACGACGCCCCAGGGCTTGCGCGGCGCGCGCTCGACCGGAGGCGAGGGGTTCAGCTGGCGATTGACCAGCTTGACGCAGGAATCCTGAAAGTCGCGGTCCTCGCCGATCGGCGGAATGTCATGGGCGGCGGTGCGGTCGGTCCAGTCGTCGGCGGGCCTGCCGGTCACGAACAGCACATAGTCCTGGGTCTCGAAGGGCAACTGCCCCTTGCCCCGCAGCCAGTTGCTGACCGCCCCGGCACCGGCATTGTAACCCGCCGCGGCAAGGCCGAGATTGCCGAAGTCACGTTTGAGATCGGCGAGGAAGTGGGCCGAGGCGGGCAGCGCCTTGTGGGGAGCGAAGGGATCGTCAAGGCCGCGCAACTTCGCGGTGTAGGGCATGAACTGGGCAATGCCCTCGGCCCCTACGGGGCTCACGGCATTGGGATCAAAGAGGCTCTCGCGCCAGATCAGGCGGGCGAAGAACTGCAGGGGCAGGCCGCGGTATTCCGCCTCGCGGCCGATGATGGCGCAAACGTCCTCGGCGAAATGCTGCTTGCGCACCGGGCCGGGCAGGGTACGCAGCGGATCGAGACCGCCGGCCAGGCGCGGCGGCGGCACGGCTTCGACCGTGCCAGCCGTGCCAAAACAGAACAACGCCACAAGAAGTACAGTCTTCCGCAATTGGGACCCCGCCGCCAGAACTCGGGGTCCTTATAAGGGCAAATCTGGCGAAATTGGTGAGGGCCTCAGGTGGCGGCCTTGAAAACCTGGGCGAGGCGGTCAAGCTGGTGTGAGACAGGGCTTGCCTGGGCGCTCTTGGCAGCAAGCATGGCATCGAGGGTCTGGATGCGCTCGTGCAGGCGCAGCGAGCGGCCGACCAGTGACTTGAGACCCTCGGGCAACTGCTCCGAACCGCTCAGCGGGTGGCCTGCGCCAATGTCGCCGAGGCTGATGCGGTGCTTTTCCTTGCGGGCTTCCTCGATCGACAATTCTCCCGCCGAAACAGCGCGTTGCAGGAGGAGCCAGGAAGCGAGCTGCATCAGGCGGGTGGTCAGCCGCATGCTTTCGGTGGCATAGGCGATGGCGCCGTGGCGGTCGAGCAGCTTGGCGTCCTGGCGGCCGGGGCCGTCAAGATAGTTGGCGGTCTCCTCGACCAGCCCCATGCCTTCCTTGAATACCTTCTCGAATTGCTCGGAAGCGGTGAAGCGGCTGAAGAAGTCGACAAGAGCTTCGCCGTTCTGGTTTGTTCTTTTTCCGAAGATCGCCGTCATACGCCTAACCTCTTGCCGCGCATTTAAAACAAACTTGATACAGCGGCAGCGGGATCATGAAGCCTGGCTCATTTCCGGTCAAGTTCTGCTGCCGCCGCAGGCCGCATTTTCTGTGGAGCAAGAGCGATGCCAAAAAAAGAGCCGCACAAGGCGGCTCTCGAGTTCTAACAGGGAGGCGTCAAACAGAGTGGACAGGAGCCACTCGGAGAATCCAGATGACTGGATTACATTGACTAAAATACAAGGGATTCCGTTACCAACCGGTTAACGTTACGGGGCCTTAACCGGAATTGTGTGACATTTAAGTATCAGCGCTTGAAAAATGCGCCGGCGGCGGCCAATCCCGCTTGCTTTGCCGCCAGGGCCTGGCGGGTGCGGGCGATCTCGGACTCCAAATCCTTAATGCGCTGTTCGAGTTCGGCCACCGAAAAGTTGTCGAGCGGCTCGCCCAGGGTGGCGGCCGGCTTGGTCTTGGGGCGATCGTCTTCAAGGTCCATGGCTTGCCTCTCCAGACCGCAAATGTGCTACGGGACTGGCCAAATCGCAAGCAAGGGGAGTCAAGATCATGGCGGTGAGCATGAAGGCCATCGAGATTGCAGCACCAGGCGGGCCCGAGGTGCTGCGGCTGCATGAACTTGCCGTTCCCGAACCCGGCGCGGGGCAGGTCCTGGTGAAAGTGGCGGCGGCCGGGGTCAACCGGCCGGACATCCTGCAACGCAAGGGTGCCTATCCGCCGCCGCCCGGTGCACCGGCGACACCGGGGCTGGAGATCGCCGGTGAGGTCGTCGCCACGGGGTCGGGCGTGCGCCGCTGGCGCGCGGGCGAGCGGATCTGTGCGCTGGTGCCAGGCGGTGGCTATGCCGAATATGCGGTGGTGGCGGAGACCAATGCGCTGCCGGTGCCGGCGGGTCTCACGCTGGTCGAGGCGGCAGCCATTCCCGAAACCTACTTCACCGTGTGGACCAATGTGTTCGACCGCGGCGGGCTGAAAGCCGGCGAGACCTTGCTGGTGCATGGCGGCTCGAGCGGCATCGGCACCACGGCGATCATGCTGGCCAAGGCGATGGGTGCCCGGGTGCTGGTCACCGCCGGATCGGCCGAGAAATGCGCCGCCTGCGTTGCGCTCGGCGCCGACCGGGCCATCGATTATCGCAGCGGGGACTTCGTCGAGGCGGTGAAGACAGAGACCGGCGGCAAGGGTGCTGATGTCATCCTCGACATGGTGGGGGGCAGCTATGTCCAGCGCAATCTGTCGGCTGCCGCTGTCAACGGCCGCATCGTGCAGATCGCCTTCCAGCAGGGATCGAAGGTGGAGGTCGATCTCTTGCCGATCATGCTGAAACGCCTCACCTTCACCGGTTCCACACTCAGGCCGCGAGCGGTCGAGGAAAAGGCGGAGATCGCCCGGGCGCTGGAGAAGAATGTTTGGCCACTGCTCGCGCAGGGCAAGTGCAAGCCGCAGATCTTCAAGACCTTTCCCCTGGCCCAGGCGGCTGACGCGCACGCTCTCATGGAATCGAGCGCCCATATCGGCAAGATCGTGCTGACGATCTGATGCTCACGGGCGCGATGGGACGGCGCTCGGCCGACCCTGCCGATGGCGGTCGACTTTGTGCGAATTTGCAGGTTCTCGCTTTCTCGACATAGGTCTGTTCAATATTGCCTCTGCGGTGGCGTCTGGGAGGAAGTGCATGAGCCAGTACCATGATATCTACCGGGCGTGGAAATCGGATCCGGAAGGCTTCTGGGAGAAGGCGGCCGCGGACATCGACTGGTTCAAGCCGGCCACGAAGATCCAGGGGCAGGAGGGCGGACTCGACCGCTGGTTCATCGGCGCCGAGTGCAACACCTGCTGGAATGCCGTGGACCGGCATGTCAAGGCGGGCCACGGCGACCGGCTGGCGCTGATCTATGATTCGCCGGTCACGCGGGTCAAGGCGAAACTCTCCTATGCGGCGCTGCAGGACGAAGTCGAAACGCTGGGCGCGGCGCTGCTCGATCTCGGGGTGATGAAGGGCGACCGGGTCATCCTCTACATGCCGATGGTGCCGGAGGCGGTCATCGCGATGCTGGCCTGCGCCAGGATCGGGGCGATCCATTCGGTGGTGTTCGGCGGCTTCGCGCCGCACGAACTCGCCACGCGCATCAATGATGCAGCGCCCCGGCTGGTGCTGTCGGCCTCGTGCGGCATCGAAGTCAATCGCGTCATCGCCTACAAGCCGCTCCTCGACAAGGCGATCGAACTTGCCGCGCACAAGCCGCAGGCCTGCGTGATCCTGCAGCGGCCGCAATTGCAGGCCGCGCTGAACGAAGGCCGCGATCATGACTGGCTCAACATCGTTGCGGCGGCGCGCAAGGCTGGGAAGCGGGCCGCATGTGTCACCGTCAAGGCCACGGACCCGCTCTACATTCTCTATACATCCGGCACCACCGGCCAGCCCAAGGGCGTGGTGCGCGACAATGGCGGGCACATGGTGGCGCTCAAATGGTCGATGGCGGCGATCTACGGGATCAAGCCGGGGGAAGTCTACTGGGCGGCTTCCGATGTCGGCTGGGTCGTCGGCCATTCCTACATCTGCTATGCGCCGCTGCTGCATGGCGCGACCACGGTGCTCTATGAAGGCAAGCCGGTGGGTACGCCCGATGCCGGTGCCTTCTGGCGGGTCATTGCCGAGTATGGCGTCGCGGCGCTGTTCACGGCGCCCACGGCGTTCCGGGCCATCAAGAAGGAGGATCCGGACGGCAAGTTCATCCGCCAGTACGATCTCTCCTCGCTGCGTACGCTGTTCCTGGCCGGCGAGCGGGCCGATCCCGATACGGTCAAATGGGCAGAAGCGCAGCTCAAGGTGCCGGTCATCGATCACTGGTGGCAGACGGAGACCGGCTGGGCGATCGCCGCCAATCCGGTGGGGCTCGGGACATTGCCGGTCAAATACGGCTCACCTTCGGTGCCGATGCCGGGCTATGACATCAGGGTTCTCGACGAAGATCAGAAGGAAGTGAAGCGCGGCGAACTCGGCGCCATCTGCGTCAAGCTGCCGCTGCCGCCGAGCTGCCTGCCGACTCTGTGGAATGCCGACGAGCGGTTCCGCAAGAGCTATCTCGCGCATTACCCCGGCTATTACGAGACCGCTGATGCCGGCTACATGGACGAAGACGGCTATCTCTACATCATGGCGCGCACCGATGACATCATCAATGTCGCGGGCCACCGGCTGTCGACAGGCGGCATGGAAGAAGTGCTGGCGAGCCATCCCAACGTCGCCGAATGCGCGGTGGTCGGCATTGCCGATCCGCTGAAGGGCCAGATCCCGATCGGCTTCGTGGTGCTGAAGGCGGGAGTCGAACGCGACCGCGCCGAGATCGAGAAGGAATGCCAGCAGGCGATCCGCGAGCAGATCGGGGCTGTCGCCTCACTCAGGGCGGCCATGGTGGTGCCGCGGCTGCCCAAGACGCGCTCCGGCAAGATCCTGCGCGGCACGATGCGCAAGATCGCCGACAAGGAAGACTGGAAGATGCCGGCCACGATCGACGACCCGGCAATCCTCGAGGAGATCACCGCGGCCATGCGGGAGAAAGGAATCGTCTGATCCAGGGCTGTTCTTCAACGCCGCCGCAGGAGAGCAACGAGTTCCCAAAGGGCTGGGCGGATGTCATCGAGAACGAAGCTGTCAGAGTATTCGCGACCACCCAGCCAGCGCAACGGCTGCAGGCAAAAGTCGCCGGCATCGACCAGCCATGGAATGACGTTTGCCGGCCGGATCTGGCGCAAACGCTTGAACAGGTTGTAACCGTCGAGCAGGAAATTGCGGCTCCGCACTCCTATTTCATACCCTCGCTCCGGTTTGGCGATATCGCGAACCACGAGGTCATAGAGCAGGTTTGGGTAATCAAGACCGAGCGCGAGAGGGAGCGGCATTGACCCCCAGAAGCGGGCATTGGTCTCGAGGAGAACCCAGCGGCCAGTCTGCATGTCGACACGGAACTCGAACATGCAGACGCCGGTGTGCCTGGTATGGGTGCAGATCTTCGCGCAGGCCGCCCTCAGTTCAGGATTGACCGGCTCGCTGATCCTATAGGAACTGCTGCCGCCCTTGCCTTCGCGCAGGCGGCGGTGCTGAAACGCCTGCAGAATTTCGCCCTCGCGCGCCAGGACGGAAACGCCGACACCGGCGCCCTCAAAATACGATTCGACCAGATAGCGGGACGGTTCCGGCAGGCCCGCCATCACCTCTTGCAGCTGCAGCTCACTCTCGACGATATGAACCTTGCCCCATGTGTCGAGCCGGTCGAGCCAATAGGAACGGCGGGGCTTGATAACCAGCGGCAGGCCATGCGCGGCGACAAGTGCGGCGGCGGTATCGGCAGCGTCGAGACGGGCGGCACGCGAGACCGGTATTCCCAGTTTCCCGCATATGATATGGGTCTGCTCCTTGTCGAACAGTTCCTCCATGGCCGCGGCGGGTGGAATCGCGATGTTGTAACCGGCAAGTGCCTGGCGATGCCTGTCGAGGGCTATGATCCACGGATCGGAGCAGGGAACCACCAGGTCGATCGACTGCGACCGCAGGATATCCAGCATGGCTTCTTGCCACGCATGGGGATCTTGCGAATAGTCCGGCAGGCGATGGATCGCGGCAATGTAGCGGGACTTCAACGCCGGCGAATGCATGTCCAAGGGGGCCGCATGAACGGTCTTGCCGGCGCGGCCGAAGGCCCGCACCACGGCCAGAAATATCCGCATGTCGTCGCCGAGCACCAGCACATGCGGCGAGTGGGTGGAAATTGCGGTCATGCCTTCTCGCGTTGCGGTTCGGGGCCCATCGACGACAGTCCCGGCAACGCAAGGGAGAGCGCCAAAAAACTAAAGCCGGCTTAACAAGGCAGTGATGCCACGTTAAGGAATTGTTGGGATAGAGGCGCTTGACAAACTCCGGGCTGGCCATTCCGGCTGGCGCGAATGCCGTAAGGACGAATGTCCAGTGGACAATCCGGTGTCGACTGACAATTCAGCAGGCCTGGCGGGGCGGCTCGTCAGCCTGATCGTATGGCTGAAGTCGAAAAACCAGATCTGGGGATTGGCCGACCAGGCGGTGGTCAGCGTGACCAGTTTTGCGACGATGATCATCATCGCGCGTTCGGCCGATGCGGCGCAGCTTGGCATCTATTCGATCGGCGCCTCCGTGCTGATCATGTTGCTGACCGTGCAGGATTCCCTCATTACCCGGCCATACACGGTACAGTTGTTCAGGCCGCCCGGGACGCCGGAAGAACACGGCTTGAGCGCCCTGCTCCTCAGCATGGCACTGGCGTTCATCGCGGTGATCGCCGCTCTCGGTTGCGCCGGCTTCCTGGCATGGCGCGGGATGGACGCGGCGAGCCTGTCGCTCATACTGGTTCTGGCAGGTGTTGCGCCCCTTGCCCTGCTGCGGGAATTTGGCCGGCGTTACTCCTTCGCCAATCTGAAGGCGTACCGGGCCTTTGCGGTCGACGTCGCCGCGGCGATCGCCAGCCTCATACCGATGATCTATTTTGGCTGGACCGGCAGACTCACCGCGCATTCAGCATTGATCTTCATTGGATGCGGCGCCGGCCTGAGCGGCGTCCTCTGGTTCGTCCGCCGGCGGCACGCGTTCGCCTACAGTCTCGAAGCAATTCGGAAAACGTTCTGGCAAAGCTGGCAATTGGGAAAGTGGCTGCTGGGGAGCCAGTTCGCCATGCAACTGCAAGGCTACGCCGCGCACTGGCTGTGCCTGTTCCTCATCGGAGCCGCCGCCACCGGCACTTATGCCGCATGCCTCAGTATCGTGGCTCTGGCCAATCCGTTTCTCTACGGGTTCTTCAACCTGCTGACACCGAAATCGGTCCGGACCCTCAAGGATCAGGGAGTGAGGGGGCTCAGGCGCCAGGTGGTGCGCGACTCGCTGCTGCTGGGCGGCATGATGCTGGTCTTTGCGGTATTCATCTATTTCTTCGGCGAAACCATCATGTCGCTTCTCTATGCCGGTGACGAATACGCAAACCAGGGTGCGGTGCTCACCGTGCTCGCCCTGGCTTCGGTCGCCGGCGCGGTTGGCGCGTTCGGCGGGCCGGCCGCGATTGCCCTGCAGAGTGCCGAGCGCGGTCCCGCAATTGCGGGAATTTCGGTCGCCACCTGCCTGTTCGGTTCACTGGTCACCTGGTTCTTCATCAGCAGCTGGGGCCTGAGCGGTGCGGCGTGGGGCCTGCTGGTCACGGAATCGGTGGGCGCGGCCGGTCGCTGGCTGCTGTTTCTTGGCGTGAGGCAGGATGGTGGAGAGACTGGATAGCAAGCCGCCGGCTGAGCCGATCGCAGCAGATGCAGAGCGTTGCGGCGAGACGCTGTTCGCCGTGTTCGGCCTGCTCGATGAAGCGGCCATTCGCTATTGCGTGCTGCATGGTTACGACGGTTTTCCGGAGCGGACGGGATCGGACATCGACTGTATCATCGATGCCGGGATCGAGCCGCAAGTCCTCCTTGGGCTCATCCGCAAGAACGAGGCGAGAATCGGCGCGCGCGTGGTGCACAGCAGCGGCCTGCACATGACGCTGCAATGTGCCGCGGACGACGGCATGCCGAGGTTCCTCACTTTCGATTTCATGGCCGCGTGCATGATCGGCGGCACCATATTTCTCGAGGGCGAGCGAATCTTGCGCTCACGCCGCCGCCAGCAGCAGTTCTGGATTCCTTCTCCCGGTGTCGAATTCCATTGCCACCTTGCTCAATCGATCGCCAGGGGCAAGCTCGACGCCGGGCGGAGGCAGAGGCTTTCGCACCTCTATCGGCAGGCGCCGGAGGAGTGCCGCTCGCTGCTGGCGGAAATCTGGCCAGCCGGCACCGTGAAGGACATCTGCGATGCAGCGGCATCGGCCGGCTGGGCAGCGGCGACGCTTGATCCCGGTTTGCTCCGGCGCGATCTCAGGCGGCACATCATCCGGAGATCGCCGCTGACATTTCTCGGCGGCTGGATTGCGACCCAGGGTGCAAGGTTGCGCCGGCTGTACCGCCCGGCGGGCCTCAACGTGGTGCTGCTCGGGCCTGATGGGGCCGGCAAGTCATCGGTCATCGAAGCGCTGGAGGAGGCGATGAACGGCCCCTTTGCCCGGGTTCAGGTGCGAGGCTTCGCCCCGCCGCTGCACCGGCTGTGGCGGCGCGGGCCGGTGAACACCAGCCAGCCCCATGCTCTGGCTCCGCGTTCGCTTCCGGCTTCAATTGTCAGGGCTGCCTACTGGACGCTCTACAACACGGCCGGACATGCGGGCGTCTACTGGGCCAAGGCGCGCTCGACACTGGTGCTGAACGACCGGCATTTCATCGACATTCTCGTCGATCCGGTGCGCTATCGCTACGGTGGCCCCAGATGGCTCCTGCAGCTGATCTGGCGGGTGATGCCGAAGCCGGATGCAATCATCCTGCTACATGCACCGCCGCATGTGCTGCAATCAAGGAAGCAGGAACTCACGCTGGCCGAAACGGAGCGGCAATGCCGTGACTATCTCGTGCTGGTTGGGCAACAGGCTGCCGGCCACGTCGTTGACGCGGCGCAGCCGTTCAGCCTGGTGATGCGCGATGTCTGCGCGATCATCCTCGAGACGCGCGAAGGGGCCGTCGGCGGATAAAGTCAGCCGCGGTTCAGAAGGCGTTTGAGTGAGGACTTGGCCCGCGACTTGAACGACGCGGACTGGGCATAGGCTGCAAGGCGCAGGCGGGGAGCGACGCGCGACAGGGAGAAGGCCAGGTCGGCAACCTCGATCCGGTCAGGCCAGAGGCTATCGATGACATGGCTGCCGCTGGTGGCCGAGTCCAGCCGCTCTGCCCAGCGTTCTGTCAGAAAGCTCCTCAGTACTTCGACCTCGAGCAGCAAGCCGGCGCTGAAGCTGGCATAGGCCTCGTCATAAGCATTCTTCACGGTGAAACCGGTCCTTCCGGCGAAGACAGTGAGGCCGGCGGCAATCGGCGTACCATCGAGCAGAAGCAGGTCGGCGCGGCAGACCCCTTCGTGCTGGCTGTTGAACGCTCTGACCGCGAAGTCGCGGGTGTCCTTGTCGCAGAGCAGGGCGGTGCCCCGTTTGCCCTTCCAGCCGCCGGCCTCGAGCCTGAGGAAGGCGTCGACGGCCCGGGCCAGCGACGGGCCTGACGAATGACTCTCATGGGTGACCTGGCCACGCTCCTCCAGCCGGCGGCGATTGCGGGCCAGCTCGCGGCGGCGCTTGGAACCCAGGTGTTGTTGCAGGTGCGACTCGAAGGATTGCCCGGTGGCGAGTGAGGCGCGCTGGAACGCCGCGAGATACCGCCATGGCGCACCGCGATCGCCGAGGGCCCCGGTAAGGGCGCGGCAGGCGGGACCATTCACATTCAGCCGGGGTATCACCCATTCGCCGGATGCGAGGCCGGCGAGACCGGCGAGAAGTGCGGCAGCGGAAGGTTCCGGCTGCGAACGGTCGATCAGCGGCGTGCAGCTGAACGTGAACAGGCTCTGCCAGGCGCGCCCCGACGGCACAAGGCCTGGAACGGCACAGGCCGGCCGCCGCACCGGCAGGAGGGCAACAAGGAGATCGCCGTTCCAGACAGTCAGGAACTTGACGTTTGTTCGGCGGGCGACGGTATCAATGAGGGCGAGCGCATAGTGCGGCTCATAGTAGACATTGGCCTCGATGCTGCGGCCGGCGAGATCCTGCCAATCGGGGACGAGCGAAGACAGTTCCGCGGCTTCCACCAATTTGGACCGGTACGCCGAATGCCGTGCGCTCATCTGCAGGTGCCGACGCTAATGCGTGACCAGGATCAATGGTGCCAGACAACCGGCGGCGGTGCAGATTCGGGTCTCGGTCATCGTCTGATGGCCTCAATCCAACCCTTGGCCTGCTTGGCAATCTCATAAAGTGCCGGCCTTGAGGAAATCCAGCGGCTGGCTCTGACCCTGGCGCGGATCAGGTGACTATAGATCTGACCCCGTGCGGAAATTCCGAAGACTTCGGTCATGAGAGTCGCCGAGCGTTCGCACCATTCCGCCTTGTAGGCCTCTTCGCCCAGGGACAGGTCGAATTCCCCGACACCCTGTTCGCAGCAGTGTTTCAGCACATGCATCAGCAGGTGGGTGCCCGGCGACAGCCTGCCGAGCCGCCCATCGGTCATCGCAGTCTGATAGAGGAGCCACGACTGCGGATCTCTGAAGCCAAAAGCGATGGCCGCCGGCTGGCCGCCGACATGCAATGCGGCAACCCAGGTGTCCTGGGCAATGCGGCCACCGAAGTAATCCATCAGGAAGGCTCTGGTCCCGGGGTCGTGGAAGGGATTTCTGTGTCCGATCTTGCGCAACTGGTCCGATTTCATGTCGAGACAGGTTCCGACCAGCCGGGTCGCTTCCGGAACCGAGTCGGCAATGCCCATCTCCACCGGGCCGAGCTTCGACAGGGCCGCGAGCTTTTCCTTGAGCCGGCGCCGCGTCTTGGCGCTTCTCTTGCTCTTGAAGTAATCGTCCCAGTTTGGCGAAAGCACCGTCGAGTGGGCGCCGGCATGATAGGCAATGGCGTGACTGCCGACAAAGGGGTTGGGGAATGCTGCGAGCTGTTGCGGCTGCTTCTGGAGATAGACCAGGTCGGCACCGCCGATCGCTTCGGCAGCGGCCCTGATGATCTGCCGGAGGCCGGCATGATCAAAGGAGCCGAGGAACTGGCGATGGATCAGCGGCGCGCAATAATCGTTGAGATCATCGGCCCGCCAGCACAGTTGCCGCAACAGGCGATTGGATCGCAGGCACATGGGCAGAACGATCAGCGGTTCCGTCCCCCGGTATCCGACAATGGTCACGGCACGCCAACCATTGGGTGAGCCGAGAAGATGCTGCCATTGGTCGAGCCAGCTGCGCCGCTGGAATGGCGTCAGCAGTGCTTGCGGTGACAGCCGATCGATTGCCGCTCCAGCCCCGACGCAATCCTCACCCTCAAAAACCATGATGTGATCGATTGTGGCCAAGTTCGGCGAATGAACTGCCGCTTCGCGGCATTTTGACATCGATTCGCTCAAGAACCCACTTTCGGCAGCCTTCCGCGCCGGTCTTCTGACTTCAACATCTGGTCGCAAGTCTACTGCCAACAAGAGAAAAGTAGCAAAGGATAATCAATTTTAAAATGAATAGTGTAAAACACCCTCTTAACGCGCACCCGACAGTACGTGCGGTTCCGGTGCAACCGGCCGCTGTCAATTACACCGGGGCTGCCCCTGGAAGGCAGCTGCCGGCGCCCGATGCCCATCAATCGGCAATCCTCGCGGAGATCGCCGCGGCGATGCGGGAGATGGGATCGTCTAG
>CAZIXE010000048.1:0-25781 GCA_964543235.1 uncultured Rhizobiaceae bacterium
ATGATCGCCGAGAAGCCCAAGGACAAGACCCCCGCCCCGATGCCCGGCGGCGGCGGCATGGGCGGCATGGATTTCTAAGAGATCCGGCCATCACCAAATGCAGAACCCCGGTGGCGACACCGGGGTTTTTTGATGTGCACAAGACGACAAATCAGCTTGACGTTGTACAGGCGTCATCAGGTCATGGCATCGGAAGGGGAGATTCTCATGACCTGGCTGGTCCGCCTCGTCTTGGCCCTGGTGTTGATCGATTCAGGTCAACTGCGAGCGGAGCCAGTTTCTGAGGCCGCAGAACTGCAGACACAGGCGGAAGCGCTCTTTGCACCGGGCCAGGACTGGGCTGACATCAAATTCGCCGTTGACAAGCTGGCAGAGTCTTCTTCGGATGGGACAGCCTCAAGGGCCGAACTGGCCCGCCTGACCGCTGCGCTGCACTCCTTCATGTCCGGCATCGCGTCGCGCAGCGCTTATGACCGGCTGAAACGCCTCCGGCAATTCTATTACGAAGCTGGTCCCTGGAACGACAATCGCCCCTTCGCCTATGACATGGACGACCCGCTGGGGCAGGTCTCGGACCACAAGACACTGGCGTATTACCTCGCCACCCGCAAAGGCAATTGCATCACCATGCCGGTCCTCTTTGCGATCCTAGGCAGGGGCATCGGCTTGAATCTGACGCTGGCCACCGCACCCCGACATATGTTCGTGAAGTTCACCGGTGACGACGGCAGAGTGTGGAATCTGGAGACGACCAGTGGCGCCGGCTACACGCGCGACCTGCACTATCGCAAGGAACTTCCCATGTCGGACAAGGCCGTGGCCTCGGGGCTCTATCTCAAGAAGCTAAGCGATGAGGAAGCAATTGCGGAAATTGCCTCCTATGCCGTCGAGCGCCTGTTGCAGCAACAGCGCTACGAAGAGGCCATCGCCGTCAGCGATGTGATCCTGAAGCACCACTCCAAGTCCCTGTACACCTTGATTGCCAGAGGCTCGGCCTTTGGCCTGATCCTGCGCCGCGACTTTCTGGACCGGTATCAGTCGCTGGATCAAATGCTGCCGCACGAGCAGATCAAGGCACAAATGCTGTCTGAGCAGAACTACATGGCTTTCGCGCGGGCCGAAGCCTTGGGCTGGACTGAACACGACGGTCTCAAGGAAAAATGGCCACCCTATCCGGGAAGGTGACAACGATGAAACGACCTGCCCAAACGCTAACGCGCCTGATCCGAGTCCTCTTCACTGTTCTGCTGCTGGCGTTTTGCATCATGACGCCATCACACGCCCGTTTCCTCTCGCCCGATACCTGGGACCCCATGCTCCCCGGCGTCGATGTCAACCGGTATGCGTACTCGGGAAACGATCCAATCAATCAGAGCGACCCGAATGGGCATCAATCAGGTGACGATCAAGATGGGGACGGCGACCCGGACTTTTTCGACAAATATCCGGGCATTCCGGACGGCACATTAATTGACCTCGATCCTGGTCGACTCGAATCTATTGGGGTCAAAGGCGGCGGACCGCCTGCCGGTTTCGAAAAGACTCTTGAAAAAGTCTTCGGGAGCGGCAACCCGCAGGTGCCGAAAGGACCAAACGGTCTTGCCCACGGACTTCGGTCGATGAAGTCCGTCGATGACATCGTCAGAGAAGTCGGTGGGTACAAGAGCATCAAGTCCATAGACTACAATAGGCAATTGTCATCTATCTTTCGTGATGTGAAAGACAAGCGCAAGCCGGATGCCGTGGTGGTGACAAGAGATGGTCGGGTGTTTATAGTGGAAAACGGATCAGTAAGGCAAAGTACTGACTTTCTCGACAAGAAATGCGCGTCGATGAGTTGCTCCCTCGGTGATCATGATGTTAAAGTCAAGTTCGATCCATTCAGACCTGCATCCAAGACGGCATCTGGAACCGGCAAGACAGGGTCTGAAGGTTCCAGCCAGTCATCGACCGGCAGAGCCAGCGGATCAAATCTGCTTGATCTTCTGAGCGACATTTTCCGGTAGAAGTGTCCTTTGGAAGTACCGGCCGCGAGTGCAGAATGAATGATCTCAGGAGAATATTAGTACTCTTTGGTTGGCAAGAGCAGCTGACTCCGGCAGATGCGGCTGCAATCGTCAAGAAAGCCAATGGGCGCCTGGAGCTCAATGTCAACAAAGTCTCGTTTCAGGCCAGAGGCGCCAAGGAGCCGAACAAACGAATCGTCACGAAGAACAACCCGCCGGAAAAGCGCATTGAGGACTTTGGTGATTTTCGCTGGATGGTCGCCGAGAAGATTTTTGACAACAATTTCCTGACTACACAGAATTGTGTGAGCATCGATTTAGAGGGACAAAAGCTAAAGCTGGAATGTTCGTCGTCACAATTCTCTGATCTTGCGTTGGCGGAATTGCTGAAATTTCTATTCGATTTTGTGACTCCATTTTTCGGCTTTGCCGACTACTTCAGCGATGCCAACGGCAGATTTTTCTCTAGCGGCATTCAGACAACAACGATGTCAACCACCGAACGGCGCCGCGTGGATGCATTCAGTGCGTTTCTCAAGAAGATGAGAAGGCGTGAAGTCGCGCCACTCACAGACCTGTTTCCGCTCACCATTCTGAGCCCCGGCCATATGGAAACGGACCTCGGAGGTAAGCCGCTGCGCAGGTTGATCACGGAAGACAAGATTGGAGGAACTAAAGAAACCAAGAGTGGCCCGATATTTTGGGTTATCGAGCCGCAGCAGCTTGTTGATGCCCGAAAGCGGTTTTTTCCCGAGATTTATGTAGAGTAGCTGTCTGCAAGTAGCTTCCCTCCGCGAGGAGAAGCTCCCCAGTCCGTACTGTCGGTACTGGCAGCGGTCGTTCATGAGTCGTGACGCTTGACATGCTGGGCCGCGCCAAGTGGGCGCGCGTCGAGAAGGAGAACACCACGATCGTCGACGGCTCCGGCAAGAAGGCCGACATCCAGGCCGGCATCAACATCGTCTCCAAGGCGCTGGAGAGCCCGATCCGCCAGATCGTCGAGAACGCCGGTGTCGAAGGCTCGATCGTCGTCGGCCAAGGGCTCGATAAGACCGGCAGTTTCGGCTTCGACGCGCGAGACACGAGGAATGTGTCGATCTCGTCGAGAAGGGCATCATCGATCCGGCCAAGGCGGTTTGCGCTGCAGAATGAACCCCGGCGGAAACGCCGGGGTTCTCGCTTGCGTTACAGGGCCGGAATGGATTTGCTGCATGCCGCATGCTAGCATTCCTTCATGCGGAGCCACCCATGAGCCGCGACACTGTCATACGCGAGGCCCAGGCGCGCGTAGCCGACATCTTCATGAAGAAGCCTGGAGCGGCGTTCAGCTCCGTGCGTGCCACCGCCCATCTTGACGATGGACTCTTGTGCAGTGTTCGTCAGGGCCCGCATGAGGCGATGATGGACATGGGCGCCGTTCTGGGCGGCGAAGGCAAGGCCCCGACTCCCGGATTCTACTTCCGTGCCGCGCTGGCAGGCTGCATCGCCATTGGCATAAAGATGACGGCGGCGCGCCAGGGCATTGCCCTCGATGCGGTCGATATCGATATCGAGATGGACTTCGACGACAGCGCCCTCATCGGGATGGGGACCAACAGCGCGGCGCCGCTCGAAACCCGCTTTACCATCAGGCTCAGGAGCCCTGCGGCGGCTGAGCGCCTCCGCGCGCTGGTGGAGACCGCGCTCGCGGCCGATCCCTTCTTCCTGGCGCTGAGGGACGCGCAGAAGGTGAAGACAGATGTCGTCGCCGAGGCGGTCTGAGCAATGGAGGCGAAACTCCAGATCCGGGTGCAACGCTATGGCTGGGATGCCGCCGCCGCCTATTATGAGGATGGCTGGCGGAAACCTCTCGCAGCAGCCCAGCGGGTTCTGCTCTCGGAAGCGGCGTTAAAGCCCGGCGAGCGGGTTCTCGAGGCAGCCTGCGGCAGCGGCCTCGTCACCCGGCTCATCGCCAGTGCCGTGGGTCCCGGCGGCGAAGTCCTGGCAACCGATCTTTCGCAGAACATGGTGGACCTGACGGCGAAGACCTGCGCCGGCGCCGGACTGACCTGGGTAAGGACGGCGCGAATGGATGTCGACAATCTCACGGTGGATGCGGGCAGGTTCGATGCGGCGGTTTGCGCCCTCGGCCTCATGTATGTGCCTGATCCCGGCCGGGCCGTGCGCGCCCTGGGACAAGCGGTGAGGCCCGGCGGCCGTGTAGCCGTCACCGTGTGGGGCGAACGCCCGCACTGCGGCTGGGCCGCAATCTTCCCGATCGTTGATGCGCGCGTGGCCTCGGAGGTCTGTCCGTTGTTCTTTGCAACCGGTGCCAGGGGAGCGCTGCTGCGCGATTTCGAAGCGGCAGGCTTGCGCAATCTCAGGGAGGTCCGCCAACAGGAGGTGCTGGAGTTCGCCGGCGAACGTGCCCTCTTGAATGCAATGCTGCTCGGCGGTCCCGTTGCCATGGCCGTCAAGCGGTTTTCGCCGCAAACCATGGCCGGCGTCGAAGAGGAATTTCTCCGGTCTGTTGCCGCACACCGGCAGTCCGACGGCAGCTACCGCATCCCCGGCGAGTTTGTGACGGTTGTCGGCTGGCGCTGAACCCGATGGACCTGAGCACGGTCTCGACTTCGCCGCCCGGACCGGCAGTTTCGGCTTCGACGCGCGAGACACGAGGAATATATCGACCCCGCCGGCAAGGGCATCATCGACCCGGCCAAGGCGGTGCGAACCGTGCTGCAGGAAAGGGCCTCCGTATCCTCGCTCTCCATCGCCACAGAGCCAATGATCGCCGGGGCACAGGAACAAGGTCCCCTCCCATCACCGGCCTGCCGTTGCTGTACACCGAACCCGGCGCTTGACAGGGGCTGCGAAGCCTTTCCACAGTGAGGCGGGCCGAAACCCGGCGCAAGGAACCCACAGACATGGCCAAATTGCTGCTGTTCGATCCGGACTTGCGCGAGTTTGCCGCCCTGATCGGCCGCATCTGGAGCATCGGTGCTGCCGACATCCAGCCGGCGCGGAACCTCAAGGAATTCGCGGCGGCCCTTCACAAGCAGAGCCAGCTCGATGAGGCGGTGCTGTTCTTCCACGGCATTCCCGGCGGCATCAGCATTGGTGGCAAGGTCTTCGGCCTCAGCGACAAGGAACTGGCCGACGCCCTCAAGGCCAAGTCCGCCACCATCAAGAGCATTCGCTTCGAGGGCTGCTGGGTGGGTGAAAAGCCCGACGAAATGGCCCAGTTCGGCTCCTACTTCAAGGCTTCGCAGATGTCGGGCTTCACCTGGGAAGGCGTGCACGCCGTGGTGAGCCAGACGATACCGATGGGCACCGATGCCGCCGCCCTGCGCCAGCGCCTCGGGCCGGTCGAACGCTGGCTGGCGCCCGGCCAGCCTGGCGTCGACCAGCTGGTTGGCCGCGCCCGCACGGCCGCCGTCACCGAGAAACTGCTGGTCGAATGGTACGAACCGGTGGTCGCCGATCCGATCAAGCCGCCATATGCAACGGAGAAAGGCCAGACCCGAAGCAATTTCGACCGCCTCGGCGCGAAGCAGTACAAGCGCCGCAACGAGGCGAACAAGCGTACGCTTAAGGTCAAGGACATCGAAGAGGCGAGCCTCGATCCGATTGCGCTCTTCGAATATGTGACCGTCACCGCTTAGTGCATGATGCGCCAAAGTGGCATCACTTTGGCGATAACATCATGCACCAGCATATGAGCGACGATCACGTTCATGACCATTGACGGTTCCGTCAAATGTCATTGTGATCCAGCGCGACGGGTCCCGTGCTCAGGAGCCATCCGGCGGGCGCGCGCAGGATTGCCGGATCACCAGTTCCGGCGCCAGCACCTCCCGCTCCGGTGGGCCGTTCGCCCCGGCGATCCGCCGCATGAGGAACCGGTGCGCCGCCGCCGCCATGGCGGCAATCGGCTGGCGGACCACGGTGAGCGCCGGCTGGAAGGCCGCCGCCCAGGCAAAATCGTCGATGCTCACCACCGAAATGTCATGCGGCACCCGCAAGCCTCGCGCAGCAATTGCCCGCATCACCCCGATCAGCATGAGATTGTTGGCCACGAAGATGGCGGTGGGGCGCTCCCGCCCGCTCAGCAACGCCAGGGCCGCGCCATGGGCCTCCTGCTCGCGGAAATCGCCGCGCACCACCAGCGCGGCATCGAACGCCACGCCCCGCCGTGCCAGGGCGCGGACGAAGGCCTCTTGCCGCACCTGGGCTACGAACTGGTGGGCCGGGCCCGCCATGACCGCGATGCGCCGGTGGCCTGTCTCGAAGATGTGGGCTGCGGCGAGTTCCGCCGCCCTGCCATTGTCCATGACCACCGTATCGGTATCGGTTTCCGGCGGCGCATTGTCGGCCAGCACCAGCTTCATAGCGCCCATCTGCAGCGCGATGGTGCGGTAGCTGGCGGCTTCGCCGGTCGGGCACATGATGGTGCCGGCCGCCTGGTGCGAACGCATCAGCGCGAGGATGTGCGGCTCGCGCGCCGCATCATTGTTGCTGAGCCCGAGCAGTACGGTGTAGCCGTCGGCCGCCGCCAGCTGCTGCACCTCGTCGACGAGGCTCGTGAAGAACGGGTTGGTGATGTCTGGAACGATGAGCCCGAGCAGGCTCGAATGCCCGCGCTTGAGCGAGCGCGCCACGGCGTTGCGCGCATAGCCAAGCTCGGTCACCGCCGCTTCGACCCGGGCCCTCAGCGGCGGACTGACATAGGCCGCCCCCGACAGCACCGAAGAGACGGTGGCAATGCTCACCCCGGCCCGCCGGGCGACATCCTTCATGGTGGCCATGCCGTCTCCCCTCGGTTCAGGTGATGCCTGACCTGCTGCCTCGGCAGAAGGGGCAGGATTGCCGCGCCCTCCGGGACGACCCTAGTTCCACCAGCCCTTGTGCTCCTTCTTGGGTTGCCGGAGGACGCCATCGCCGGGCTTTGGCGGCTCGATCTCCAGCAGGTAGCGCTGCTCCGGGCTCATGCGGTTGTAGAGCCCCTCGGTCAGGTAATCGAGCTGTGTGAGCTGCTGCGGCAGGTCGCGCCGCGTATAGGTGAGATGCAGCATGCGCCGGTAGCTGTTGTCCTTCTTGAGCGTCCCCGAATGCCACATCGAGGAATTGCAGATGATGGCTGCCCCGGCCGGCGCCTCGACCAGCACTTCGCCGGGGTAGGGGGCCGCAAGATCTTCCGGCACCCGCGCCGCATCCTCCGGCGACAGGGGCTCCGGCTCCCAGTCGCCGATATTGACATAGGGCACGTTGATCGGCGCCCACCAGTGCGAGCCTGGCACCACCCGCGTCGGCCCGTTGTTGAGCGTCATGTCGTCCAGCATGATCATCGAGTTGACCACCCACCAGTCGTCCTTGAACTTCTTGGGCACATCGACATGGAGGTCCTGCTGGCCGTGGCCCTGCACCGGATCGCGCAGGTTTGCGCCATGTACCTTGATCTCGCCCAAAAGATAGGCCGACGCCGCCAGGATCTCCGGGATCCACAGGCATTTGTCGAAGGCTTCCGTCTTGTTGAAGATGTTGGAGATGCGCCGCGCGCCGGGTTCCACATGGACCTCGTGCCCGCCCTTCTGGTTTTCCAGGGCGTGCAGCCGCTCGAACTCGGAGCGCATGCTCTTCAGGTCGTCTTCGTCAAGAACATTCTCGACGATGAAGAACCCGTCACGGTCGAGCTGCTCCTTCTGGGTGGTGGTGATGGCGTCCGGCCCGACGCCGAGCGTCCGCAGCGCCTGCTTGGTGTACATGGGCGTCCTCCCTGCTTCCGGTCCGTTTCTGGCAAAACGTTTAGCTAAACGTTTAGAATCTACCTGTATGAAGGTGGCGAGTCAAGCCGCCGTGCCATGGGCCGGATCACCGCCGTGCGAGTTCGGCCTGCCCTTCGGCCGTGTAGGTCAGGCTGAGGCTCAGGGTGTGGACAGTCTCGCCCCCGGTGGCGGCGAGAAGGCTGTAACCGGCCCTGAGCGACCAGGCACTTGCATCATCTTCCTCTGCCTCGCCACCGAGGCGCCAGGCGAGGGTGAGATCGGCGAGCCGTTCTGTCTCGTCCGTGCCACGGGAGGACCACGACCGCCGCTCCGCATAGGCGAGCATGGTGGTCAGCGGCCCGTCCTCGATCTCGGCGGCGAGCGTCGCAACGGCCTGATCCGCATCGCCACCCCCGGCATGCCGCAACAGTGCCAGCTCACCCAGCAGCCGTACCGTTGCTTCGCCCGTCTGGAAACGTGCCGTCCCGGCCGCCAGCCAGCCCCATTCGTCGTGCGGCGCGCTGCCGTTCTCCTCCTGCTCCTCGTTCGCCCGTCCGGCGCGCTGGTAGAGAAATCCCAGCCGGTAGCCCAGGTCGCCCTCGCGGAAGCACGCCTCGGCCTCGCCGCCCCGGCAGCCATCGAGCACGACCGCCGCCGACGATATGCCGCGGGTGTTGCCGGCGCCGCCATCGGCCAGTGTGGTGCGGCCGCGGCGCGTGAACAGCGAGTCGCTGAACACACTCCGGTCCATGGTGAAAAGACTGGCGGTCAGGGCATGCGCCAGGCCGGCTGCCGCAAAACCGGCGCTGGCTTCCAGCCCCCAGCGCTCGTCGAGATCATAGTCTCCCGCGAGGTCGCCGGCATGGAGCCCGTCGAGCTCGGCGCTCGCCAGGCCGAACGTCGCATCGAACTTGCCTGCACTCACTGTCACCGCTTCGCCTTCGAAGCTGACCTGCAGCGCATTGGCATATACGCCGATATCCTCGAATGCGCGGCTTTCACCGGCTTCGACGTCAAGCACCGGTTCGGCTGTGACTGCGGCAGTGAAGGCTATGGCCTCGGCCGGCATCAGGGTTATTTCAGCCTCGACTGTTGCACCGAAATCATTGGCCGCCGCAGCCTGCGCCGGCACCGTCACTTCATCCAGCAACTCCACGGAGACGGCATGGGCCAGGCACGGCGCGTCGCAGTCACTGGCGCCGGCCGCGCCCGCGAGCCCGGCTAGCGCCATCATGAACGCCAGTGCACCTCCGCACAGCCGCATCTCCCCGCAGCGACGCATTTGGCCGGCCCTAACCTCCCGCGGCTACGATGCCACTTGCCGCGGCCGGGCGGAAGATGGCCCGGCGTGATCAGATGATCAGCAACTCATCGCTGACATTACCATTGCCGTTGCTGTCGCTCACTCCAATGAGCCGGATCACATCGCCATCGCCTTTGAGCGTGAGTTGCCACACGCCGCCGACCAGTGCTTCGCTGGCGATGCTGGCCGCGCCGTTCGGCAGGTCGATCACATCGATGGCCTGCCGGCGGTAGTCGGTGATCGTCTCGGTCTCGGCGATGCCGTTGTTGAGACCGAAGAACACGAACGTGTCGGCGCCGCTGCCGCCGGTCAGCACGTCATCGCCCGCCCCGCCATTGAGCCGGTCATGGTCCTCGCCGCCGCGCAGCCGGTCGTCGCCGTCGCCGCCGCGGATCGTGTCATTGCCGGAAAGGCCGCGGATCGTGTCATCGCCGCTACGGCCCCTGATGATATCGCCGCCCGCATAGCCAAGCAGTTCCTCGCCCTTGCCCGTTCCGGTGACTTCGATCCGTGTGAGCTGTTCGCGCTCGCCGTCGGGACTGGTGGCGAGCACCAGCCCCACGCCCTCGGCATAGAACTTGTGCTCGACCGAAGGATCGAGCGGATTGACGTCCTTGGTCTTCAGCAGGTCTTCGAACGAACCGTAGATCACATGCGCCTCCGCTGTCAGCGACAGCACCTTGGCGAAATCCTCGGCGATGCCGGGCGCGAACTCCTGCTGATAGGTATCGCCGATCTGGGGATCCCCCAGCATGACGATGCCGGGCTTGGCGCCATCGACGCCTGCTTTCCAGGAGCCTTCCGTGCTCACCGGTACCGGATTGCCGGGCTCGTAGGTCCGCGTGTCTTCGCCGAAGTACCAGACATTGCCCTCGCTGTCCTGCGCGAACCAGTCGAACGTGTCCTCGACCACGATGCCGTTCACCCGCTCGACATCGTGCACGACGATGCAGGTGACGCCGTCGATTACCACCGTCTGGCGTGTCACCGTGACCGTGGAACTCGTGGCGCCGTCCTTCTCCTCGAACACGAAGGTCGTGCCGGGCCGCAGGGTGAGAAACGGATTGTCGATCGTGGTGCTAAACTGCGATGGATCGGGAACGGGGATGGCACTGGCGGTGGGATCTGCGGTGAAGGACATGACACT
Source organism: uncultured Rhizobiaceae bacterium (assembly GCA_964543235.1). Taxonomy (GTDB): domain Bacteria; phylum Pseudomonadota; class Alphaproteobacteria; order Rhizobiales; family Aestuariivirgaceae; genus JANMMJ01. The sequence goes on from CAZIXE010000048.1 coordinate 10,201, forward strand.
CTCCTGCGCTGGGGCCGCACGGCGCCGGCGGGCCGCATCGATCGGGCCCGCAAGCTGCGGCTCACGGTTGACGGATGGGCCGCGCGCCGTCGCTGCGGGCACCGACAGCAACTACGCAACCGCCGCCCCGCTTCTTTCACGCAGTCCGCAGAAACGTTGGTGATCGCTCAGTCGAAGGGCTCGATGCTGTGGGCCTTGAAAGACGCAGGGCCTGTCTGCACGCCGCGGATGGCGACATCGCCTTCCTCGACCGGCGAGCCGGCGAATGTGATGACCGCGCCTGCCATGTCGACGGTCCATTCGCGGCCCTTGAAGTCCCGCAGCCGCAACTCATGGCCGCTGACGGCGATGGCCGCCCCGCCCAGCTGGCCGAGTTCGGGCCGGCTCCACTCCGCATAGGGGATGGTGGTATAGGCCCTGTAGGCCGGGAACTGCCGGGACAGCCAGCCATGCACCGCCTCTCCGGCGCTGAACCCGTGCAGCGCCACCCCAAGCGCGATCGCAATAGCCGCAACCGCCGTCATGATCAGGCCCGGGCGGTAGCGGTGGCCGCGCCGCGTCCGCGACACGCTGTAATAGGCTGAGGCGATCGCCAGCCCCAGCACGGCGAGCGCCGCCACGGGTGCCCCCGGCGCCACATCGTCGAAGGGCATTTCGTCGAAGCCCCGGCCGCCCGCCTGCAGCGCGTCCGTCACCACGAACAGGCCCAGCGCCACGCTGATGGCGCCGAGCAGTGTCGCCAGTCCTGCCAGCACCCAGAACACCGCCCGCTTGGCCAGGAAATAGGCGACCGGCCGTGGCACCAGCCCGCGCCGTTCGATTTCCCGCAACACGTCTTGGCTGAGCTTGCTCATGTCTCCAGGATTCCGATGTCAAGTCCCGACAGTTCCAGCGCCTCCCGCAGCCGCGCCAGGCCCCGCCGGATCAGCGTGGCCACCGTGCCGGGCGGCATTTCCAGAATGTCGGCGATGTCGCTGTAGCTCCTGTCCTCGAGATAGCGCAGCACCAGTACGTCCCGGTAGCGCTGGCCGAGGCTGTTGAGGCAGGCCGCGATGGTCCGTTCCAGTCCGGCATAGGCGAGCCGGGCCTGCGGATCGCGCGGGTCGCTGAGCCGTTCGATGAGCAGGAGGCCCGCTTCCCCGTCGATCAGCTGCGGCTCGGCGCGGCGCTTCCGCAGATAGTTCATCGCTTCATTATGCGCGATCCGGTACAGCCAGGCCGCAAACGGCCGTGCCGGGTCATAGTCGCGCAGGTTGACATAGGCCTTGATAAAGGCTTCCTGAAGGACATCGTCGCCCGCCTGTGCATGCGCGCCCAGGAGCCGGCGCACATAGCGCCCGAGCGGCACCTCATGGCGCACCACCAGCTCGCCATAGGCATTGCGCTCGCTGAGCGCCACGGCGGTCAGCGCCGCATCGTCGAGGCCGGAATAGTCGCTCGTGCGGTTGTTCATCTTTCCCGTCACATGACTACGCTCGCTTTGCCGGCCGGGCCAGCCTTCACCCTCTGTGTTCCATCTGCTGTTACGTCTGCGGCGCGGCTTTTCTTGCACCGGCCCGCGCCCCGTGGCACGTCAGCAAGCGCGTATCAGCCGCTGCGGGGGAGGGGATCATGCCGCTCAAGGTCATCGGGACGGGCTTCGGCCGCACCGGCACCGACTCGATGCGCGAGGCGCTGAACATCCTGGGCTTCGGCCCCTGCCACCACATGTTCGAGGTCATCGCCCATCCCGAACAGCGGCGCCTGTGGCGGGACCTCGCGCAAGGGGCAGCCCCCGATTGGGAGCAGCTCTTCGCCGGCTATGCCTCCTGCATGGACTGGCCCTCCGCCCATTACTGGCGGCACCTCGTTGCCGCCTATCCCGAGGCCCAGTTGATCCTCACCTGGCGCTCGCCGGAGAGCTGGTGGGTGAGCTTCGAAAAGTCGGTGCTCGCCGTCATCGCCGGCAGCCAGGACCAGGCGTCGCTGGGCATCGCCCTGATCCGCAACCAGGTCTTCGGCGGCAGGCCGCACGACCGCGGCCACGCCATCGCCTGCTATGAGGCCCATGTCGCGGCGGTGAAGGCGGAAGTGCCGCCGCATCGCCTGCTCGTGCACCGGCTGGGCGATGGCTGGGCCCCGCTCTGCGCCCATCTCGGCGTGCCCATCCCCGGCCAGCCCTATCCCAGCCGCAACCGCGCCGATGACTTCACCGCCGCGCATGCAGCGAGATCATAACGGTGTCAGTGATTGATGCCGCTACCGGCGCCGAGCCGGAAGGAAGTCGATGTCCGAGGCGCTGGCGCATGGCTCGGTTCAATGCTGGTGGAACGCTGGTGGTCCAAGGCGTCATTCTCCTGAAAAATGCTTTGCCGGACGGAACATCATCCCCGGAAGCCTCATCCCCCCTCATAGGCGCGCTCCAGCGCCGCGATGTCGAGCTTCACCATCTGCAGCATCGCTTCGGCGACGCGCTTCGCCTTGTCCCGGTCGGGGTCCTGCATGAGTTCGCCAAGCCGCTTCGGTGTGATCTGCCAGCTGAGGCCCCAGCGGTCCTTGAGCCAGCCGCATTGCTCGATGCTGCCGCCGTCCTTGAGCGCCTCCCACAGACGGTCGATCTCGGCCTGCGTGTCGCATTCGACCATGATCGAGAAGGCGTGGTTGAAGGGATCGAGCGGGCCCGCCTCGATCGCCATGTAGGGCTGGTCGCCGAGGTTGAAGCCGGCGACCTTCACGCTGTCGGGCGGCCCGGCCGGCGACTCGGCGGGCATGGTGGTGGTCCAGAGGACAGCCGAACCCGGAATCAGCGACGTGTAGAAGCGGATGGCCGTCTCCATGTCCTTCGCGAACCAGAGATTCTGGGTGATCCTTGTCATCGCGTCCCCCTCTCAGCGCCGCGGCGCCAGCAGCGCAAATTCGGCGCCTTGCGGGTCGCTGCCGGTCACGATCCATTGCCCGGTCGGAACCTCCATCGGCTCCTGCACGATCTTGCCGCCCCCCTTCACAACCCGCGCCGCCGCGGCGTCGATCGCTTCGACATTGAAGTAGAACACCCAGCGGGCTTCGGGCTCCGCGGCCGTCTTCGTCATCATGCCGCCGATCGCATCGCCGCCCGCCGCGAACAGCTGGTAGACGCCGGCCGGCCCCATATCCATGGCGCGCTCCGGAGTCCAGCCGAACATCGCCGCGTAGAATGTAAAGGCCTCCTGGCCATTGCCGGCATGCAGTTCGCGCCAGCCGACATGGCCTGGCGTGTTGGGCGGAACCGGCGTGGGATTGCCTTCGCCCAGGGGCTTGAACAGATTGAACATGGCCCCATGGCAATCGGCCGCCACCGCAAACCGGCCGACCGTCGGGATATCTGTCGCAGCCTTGCAGATCCTGCCGCCGAGACTCTCGACACGCCTGGCGTCGGCATCGACATCGGCTGAATGGATGTAGGCGTTCCACATCGGCTTGAGGCCGCCCTCCGCAGCGCCTTCGGGCAGGGCCATCATCCCGCCCACCATGGTCTCTCCAGCCTTGAGGACCGAATAGGCCATGCCGGGCACGCCTGAGTCCGTGATCGTCCAGCCCACGACATCGCTGTAGAAGGCCGCGGCCGCCTCGGGGTCTGTCGTCATCAGGTCGTACCAGATGAAGGGTGATGGCTTTGCACTCATGGCGTGTCCTCCTCGGTATTGGAACAGTGGAACAGAAGCTCGATGTAGCGCCGCAGGTGGCGCAGGCTGTCAGCAGCCGCTTCCGGGCCGCCATTCGCCTTGGCCAGGATGAAGGATCCCTGGATGACTGCCTGGGTGTAGAGCGCCAGGCTCTCGGCGCTCCAGTCGGCCTGCGGCGCGTAGTAGTCCCTGGCCAGTGCGATGTCCCGGGCGACCTCGGCAGCATGGGCGTTGATCTCGTGTGCGCAGGCCGCGCGGATCGCTGGATGCGTCTGGTAGGCTTCCTGCACCATGGTGCCGAGCAGGCAGGTGAACTCCGGCAGGCTGCCGCGCAGGATGGCGATCCTGAAATCGATGTAGCCCAGGAGCCGCAGCAGCGGGTCCGGCAGGTCCCGGTAGGGTGCCTGCGCAAACAGGCCCCGCGCCATCTCGCCGAAATGGCCGGCGGCGGCGACGGCCAGATCCTCCTTGTTCCTGAAGTGGTGGAAGAATCCGCCCTTGGTGACGCCAGCGGCCGCGCACAGATCGTCGATGCTGGTGGCGGCATAGCCCTTGCTGCGGATCACCTCGAGGGCGGCATCGAGGATGCGGGTTCGCGTGGGGTGGGGATCGCTCGGCATGGGTGAACATACCAACCGGTCGGTACTTGTCAAGTGTCTCGCTGCCGCCGGCCGATACCTGCAAACTGCCCGGTCACCTTAACCTGAGCATAATTCTTCTCACGCGCCGGACACATCGCTCTCGCCGAGAGGTGAGAAACCGTGTGCTGACTTTTTGCACGCTGCCCGTCATATCCGCCGCATGACACCGTTCACTGACCGCAAGGGCCGCTTCTCGCCCTTCAAGACCTCGACTTTCGCCGCACTCCTCGCGCCGGCCTTCCTCATGTCCTGGAGCTTTGCCACCGGCGCCTATGGTCCATTGCCCTTCGACGAATTGATCCGCGATCTGGGGTCCTGGGCGCTTCGCCTCGTCATGCTGACCCTCGCGCTGACGCCGGCCCAGCGCGTCTTCGCCTGGCCCGCGCTGAGCCTCATCCGCCGCATGGTGGGTGTGTCCGCCTTTGCCTATGCGCTCGCCCATCTCGCCGTCTTCTGGATCCGCGCCAGGTATGACCTCGTCTTCGTCGCAAGCGAAATTGCCCTGCGCATATATCTGACCGTCGGTTTTGTCGCCTTCGCCGGCCTCCTTGCCCTTGCCGCCACCTCGACCGACTCGATCATTCGCCGGCTCGGGGCGAAGTGGAAGCAGCTGCACCGCGCCATCTATGTGATCGCCGCTTTGGGCGTGCTTCATTTCTTCATGCAGGCCAAGATCGATGTCAGCGAAGCCGTGCTGATGGCAGGCCTCTACCTGCTGCTGATGGCCTATCGCGTGGTGATCGCCTGGCGGCGGCCGCTCACTGGCTTCGCCATGTCGGTGTGCGCCGTGCTTGCCGCTATTCTCGCCGCCATGCTCGAAGCCCTCTGGTATGGCCTCACCTCCGGCATCGATCCCTGGCGCGTGCTGGCCGTCAACGCCTCGGTCCAGCTCGGTCTCCGTCCCGCGATCTCGATACTTGTTGTGGGTCTCGTGGCCGCATCGCTTCCCTTGGGCGCAAGGCTCCTGCTAAAACGCCAGCCCATGATGCGGCCCCGCACCGCCTGACGGCTGATGCCCCGGGGCAAGGGCCGCCGTTCGAAGGGTTGCGTGATGACATCCTACACGGAAGGCGATTTGCGGGTGATGGCGCAGGTGATGCGCCAGTCGAAGGACCGGGGCAAGCCTTTCGCCGTCCTGTTCGGAGCCGGCGCCTCGGTCGCCGGTGGCGTGCCCGCGGCCGCGGGCCTCGTCGATCTGATCCGCCATGAATATGGCGAGATCGTCGCCAGGCGCCTGCCGCCGCAGCGCTCCGACTATGCCAGCGCCATGGGCTGTCTGACTTTCAGCGAGCGCCGCGAGCTGCTGCGCCCCATCCTGGACAGGGCCATGCCGACCGATGCCCATCTGGCGTTGGCGGCACTGGTCGCCGAAGGACTGGTGGGCCGCATCCTGACCTTCAATTTCGACATGCTGATCGAACGCGCCTGCGCCGCGGCGGGCGTCGTGCCCGCCGTCTATGACTTCGCCGCCGGGACGCTCCGCTCCACCGATCACATCGCCTCGCCTGCCATATTGCACTTTCACGGCCAGGGCTTCGGCCTGGCCGCCTTCAACACCGAGCGCGAGGCCGAGGCCCATGCCGACGAGGTTGAACCCGCCCTTCTCGACACGCTCGACCGCTTTCCGCTGCTGATCGTGGGTTACAGCGGACGCGAGGACAATCTCTATCCCCGGCTGCTCCGCGCCTATCGCGGCCGCCAGCGCCTGTACTGGATCGCCCGCAATCGCGCCGAGCCGGAGCCGCATGTCCAGGCCTTGATCAACAAGGCCTTTACTGCCGCAACCTATCTCTCGGCCCGCGACGCCGACACGTTCATGTCGGATCTCGCCCGCATTGCCGGCTGCTGGCCGCTGGCCGGCCGGGCAGGCGCAGACAGGAGGCTGCCGCCTGAGATAGGCGCGGGGCCGGCGCCCGTCCCCGAGCCACCTGTGGAAGCGCCGCCACCACCGGCCGCGCCCGAGGCGCCGGACGAGACGGAAGCCCTGGCGATCCAGGCGCCGGCGGCACCCGCGGCCTCGGAACCTGAGCCGGAGGCGCCTGAACCGGCATCCCAGCCGGCTGCTGTGGAGGAATCGGAATCGCCTGCAACCCGTGTGGCCGAGGCACCGGTTGCGGAGCTGCCCGCCACGCCCGCAGAGTCCGTTGCGCCGGAATCCGAAGCCGAACCGCCGGAAGCGGCTGAGCCGCAGGCGGAGACGGCCGCCACCAAAGAGCCTGATGCCGCGGCGGAGGTGGTCGAAGCAACCCCGGCAGCCCGGCCCGAACCCGCACCCACCGTTGCCGCGCCACCGGCCGGCAGTCGCGACTTGCCGCCGGCCGCAGCCACGCCTCCCACGCCTCCGGCCGTACCGCCACAAACGCGAGCCTTTGCCGATCATGCCGCCTTCGCCAGGCTCTCCGGGCAACTGCGGAGGGAGATCAATGGCGGCGGCGAGAAGCCTTCAGGCCAGAAAATTTACCTGCGCCCGGCGCCCCCGCCCACCGAGCCCCCGCGCGTGACCGTGACGCGCGACCGCCAGGAGCCGGAACCGCCACCAGCCAGCCCGCCGGCCACCCTGCGCGTCCCTGCTGATGGAACGACCGTGGCACTGCCCGCCCGCAATCCCGCCGAAGCGCCTGTATTGGTCGGCCGGGTACCGCCACCCGCCGCTGCCCCGCCCGCAGCCCCACCGCCCGCTGCGGCCGGTGATGAACGCCAGCACCTCACCCGCGCGGTCCAGCTCGTGCAGAAGGCGATCGCCGAGCAGCAGGAGCCGTTGTTTGATCAGGCTTTCGCCGAATTCGAGGCCGCACTGCGGGTTAACCCGCGCTCCTATCAGGGGTTGCTGGCCTGGGGCGACGCTCTGATGGCGCTGGCCTCCCGCAAGCGCGATGAACAGCCCTATCGCCAGTCCTTCGCCAGGTTCGAAGCTGCGACCCGCCTCGAGCCCGACAATCCCGCGGCCTACCTGGCCTGGGGCAATGCGCTTGCGCATTTTGCCGGCCGCAAGCGCGACCAGGCGCTCTACGAGGAAAGTATCGGCAAATACCAGAAAGCGGCCGAGCTGCGGCCCGACAATCCGGTGGTCCTGGCCAATTGGGGCAATGCCCTGCTGGGCCTGGCGCGGATCAAGCAGGACAAGGCAACCTATCTCGACTCCTGCTCGAAATTCGCCGCTGCCTTCAAGATCGAGCCCAACAGCATGTCATTGCTCAACAACTGGAGCGCCGCCCTGATGGGGCTCTGGCACCTGCAGCCCGACGCTTCGCTGCTCGATGCCACCGAGCGCGTGTTGACCCGCGCCGAGAAGGTGTCGGGCAAGCCGCAATACAATCTGGCCTGCGTCGCGGCGCTGCGCGGCGAGGAACAGCGCTGCCGGCAACTGCTGGAGGAATGCCGCGCCGCCGGCACCCTGCCGCCCGCAGCTCGGCTGCGCGCCGACCGGGACCTCGACAGCGTGCGGGGCAGCGCCTGGTTTCAGGAATTTCTCGACTGAGCGATGCGGCAGACGAAGGGCCGCGGGTGAGGCGGCCCTTCCTTGGGCGAACGGGTTCTCATGGTCCCCGCCGGAAGCAGCGATGCAGGCCGGGGGCTGACACAGCCTCGCCGCGCGGCGCGGACCGGTTAAGCTCCCCCGGTCCCAAGCTCAATTCGTGTAGTAGACCGTCTGCCTGGACTTGTTCCGCGTGCAGTCGACTTCGAAGGGATTGTTGTTGAGCGAAGTCGTTGGCTCGAAGGGCAAGGATTGCAGGGCTTTGGTTTCGGTCGCAGCCGGGGTTTGCAGCGCGACAGCCGGTGGCGGCGCCGGCTGGGTCACTTCGGCCTCGGCCAGAGTGACGTGTTCGGCATGCCTTTCGCAAGCAAGGGCGGTGGAGGAAACCGCCATCAGGCAGCCGGCAACGAAGATGATGGATTTGATCATGGCGCACTCCTGGACTGCGGCCGCACTATAGCGTGGTTAACAGTGACTTAACAGCTTGTTTCAATTTCACTTGATTGTGAGCCTTGCGTCAATATGAGACCTGCGCATATGGTTGAGATGCCATCCGTCCGCCATTGCATCCATGGACATTCACCAGCGCGTATTGGTTTCAGAACTGCTTGCCGCCATCGCCCAGGGCGACCGCAGTGCCTTTCGCACGCTTTACGGCGTCGCAGGCTCGCGGCTCTTTGCGATCTGTCTGCGCATGCTGCGGGATCGCGAGGAGGCCGAAGATGTGCTGCAGGAGGCCCTGGTGAAGATCTGGCAGAAGTCCTACCTCTTCGATCCCGCGAAGGGCGACGGTCTGGCCTGGGTTGCAACCGTGGCGCGTAATTGCGCTTTGGATCGCCTGCGCCGGCCGGGGCGGGCCAGCGTGCCGATTGGAGATGTTGAAGAGGAAGTCGCGATGTGCCTGAGCATGGGGAACGATGTCGGCGAAGGGGCCGACCTGCGGCGCTGCCTCGACGCCTTGCGTACCGATTACCGCAAGGTCATTGTTCTGTCCTATGTGAATGGCCTGACCCATGAAGATCTTGCCGCGGCGCTCGGCCGGCCCATGGGCACCATTAAGAGCTGGATCCGCCGTGGCATGGAACAGCTCAAGACCTGTCTGGAGCGCCAATGACCACCCGCGACCATGAGCTGGCAGCCGATGTCGTCCTCGGCAGTCTCGATGTCATTGCCATGCAAAAGGCGCGGATTCGCATGGTCGAAGACCGGGAATTTGCCGCCCTGGTCGAGGCCTGGGAGCGCCGTCTGGCGCCGCTCCTCCCCGCGGGCGCCGAACCCCCGCCCGCCGCGATCCTCGAGCGTGCCGAGAAGGCCATTGAAAATGCGGGCGAATTCCTGCCGGGTACAGTAACCCGCCGGGCCGGCTCCGGTGACTGGATCGCCATGGCGCCGGGCCTGCGCATCAAGGTCCTCAATGTCATCGCCGCCCTGAACCGCCAGACTATCCTCGTCGAACTTGCACCAGGCGGCGAATATCGTTCCCATGAACACAGCCAGGACGAGGAAATCTATATGATTTCCGGCGACCTCGAGATCGGCGGGCTGGAGCTCGGACCGGGCGATTTCCACATTGCGCGGGCCGGCCGCACCCATCCCGTTCACCGCACCCGTGCCGGCTGTATCTGCATCATTTCGCAGGCCATTGACGAATAGCGCGGCTCTGGCGCCGCATGTAACCAAATGTTACAAGGCGCCATGGCCAGACGCCTCCCATCCCTGAATGCGTTACGGGCCTTCGAGGCTGCCGCCCGCCACGAGAGTTTCACCGAGGCTGCCCACGAACTGTTCGTAACCCACGCCGCCATCAGCCGCCACATCCGCGACCTCGAGGACTGGCTCGGCGTCGAACTCTTCACCCGCACCGGCCGCGGTGTTGCCCTGACCCAGGCCGGCCGCCAGTATGCCGAACGGCTCTCACCGGTCTTCGACCAGATCGCCAATGCCACCCGCGAGGTGATGGCCCAGGCCAGGGTCCGGCGCCTCGCCGTGACGGTCGATCCATCCTTCGCCTCGCGCTGGCTCGTGCCGCGGCTCGGCCACTTCAGCGAGGCCCATCCCGATATTGAACTTCTTGTCGACCCGAATCCGTCGGTGATCGACATCGGCGCCAGCGAATTCGACTTGGGACTTCGCATAGGGCAGGGGAACTGGCCTGATGTCGATGCGCTGCGGATTGCCGATTTCGTCACGTTTCCGGTGTGCAGTCCCAAGCTCATTGAGGGCGAGTCGCTGATTTCGCCGGCACAGGTGGCCGACTACGGTCTGATTCATGCCTATTCCCGGCAATGGTGGGCCGATTGGCTCGCTGCGGCGGGCGTAACAGGTGTCGACACGACACGAGGTCCCATGTTCCAGAATTATCTGGCGATCGAGGCCGCCGAGGCTGGACAGGGTTTTGCACTGGCCGACATTGTTCTGGCGACCGATTCGCTCGCCGAGGGCTGGCTGGTGCGGCCCTTTGAGCAGACCGTGAAGGAGCCGGGGGGCTATTACATCGTCCGTGCCAAGGGAACCAGGGAAACCCCGGCGGCGCGTGCCTTCCGCGAATGGGTCATGGTGGAGATGGCCGAGACCCAGCGCCGCTTTGCCAGCCTCAGGGCAGGACCGGGCCACAAGAAGCCCGGTCCCCTCCCTGCTACGGCAACACCGTGATGGTCGCCCGCATGCTCGGGTGCCGCTTGCAGAAATAGGCGTATGTGCCGGGCGAGTCGAACCGGTACGACCACACTTGGCCCTGGGTGAAATAGCCCGAATCGAAGGTGCCGCTTTCCTTGCCGGGCGCCCCCGCCGTCACCGAGTGTTCGATGGCATCACGGTTGCTCCAGGTCACCTTTGTGCCGGCCCTGACTTCAAGGACCTTGGGCTTGAACTGGAACAGCTTGATCTCGGCCTCGATGTCCTCGGCGGCCGATGGCGCGGTGGTCAGCGCCAGCATGGCCAGCGCCACCCATCCCTTGCCGGGACCCTTCATATCCAAGCCTCAATTCGCAGCGAACTTCTCGGGGAACTGGCTGGCAATGGCCGCCGCCAGCGGATCGGCGATCATCTGCATGTGGTGCGCCGCCGCCCGAATCTTCTGGTAGGCGAGCTTCGGATTCTTGGCCGCCTGGGCGTCGACGACCTCCTTCAGGCTGACAATGTGGGTTTTCACCAGCTCGGCGACCGCTTCCTTCGGCAGGCCGGGATTGGCGGAATTGAGGAAGGCGCCAAAATCCTCCGCATATTGCAGCAGATCATTCACGGCTTTTTCCTGCTTCTTCTTCGAGCCTTCCGCTTTGGCCATGGTGTAGTCGACGAAGAAGCCGATGTGCTTGCGCCACAGGGGCAGGAATGCCTCGCCGGCCTCCGCGCCATAGACCGAACCGATGGCCTTGGCGAGGTCCTGGCTGTTCATGTCGAGCGCCTCGGCAGCCGCGCCGAACTCGACCTTGCGGCCGCGCAGCGCCGCGCCCGTGGCGGATGCGGCAAGTGTCGCGTGTTCGGCAAGCAGTTGATTGAGCGCCACCCGGAGATCGGCTGCCGGACTGTCGCCCTGCGCCTCGGCCGTTGCCGCGGTAAAGGAGCCGCTGGGGTCGAGACCGGTGAGGCCGGTGACAACCACGGCCGTGGCAAGGGCAATGGATGCGAGCGTTGACGTGTAGGACTTCATGGCTGTCCCTCCTGTAGGATAGTGCTGATGGGCGTAATGCCCGGTGACACCGCTCAGAACGGGATGGCCGCATCACCGGATGCCTCGCGCGACATCACAATGAATTGCCGCCAGATTTTTGGAAGCGCCTGAAACCTTGGGGGCCCCCGCAAGCGTTAATGTTATTCGGGGCCGTCTCAGCGGCGCACGGTCTGGCCCGTTTCGCGCTGCGTCGTCCGTTCGATGCCACGCCGGATCGGCGCACCGCCGGCGATCTCCCGGATGAGCTTGGTGCGCACTGCCAGCGCAAAGCGCGCTGGCCCTGCCACGGCTGCGGTCAACAGCAGGCACAAGGTGCAAAGCAGCGATCGCATGACCGGACCCTCCCTCGAACACGCCACAGTGTCCGGGGAAATGCGCCCACAATCGGGTGCGCGGTCATCTCATCCGGAACCTGGCGGCTTGAGCTTGTCCAGGAGCTTCTGCACGCGCGGGTCGCGTGCCAGGCCGGGACGTCCCGCCAGCACGGCTTCGGATTTCAGGATCAGCCCGTCATCCAGCACCTTGAGCCGGTTGGCCGCGAGCGTCGCCCCCGTCGTGGTGATGTCCACGATGGCTTCGGCCGTGCCCGCCGCCGGCGCTCCCTCGGTTGCACCGAGGCTTGGCACGATACGGTAGCCCGCGACGCCCTTCTCGGCGAAGAACCTTCGGGTCAGGTTGAGATATTTGGTGGCAACCCTGAGCCTTCGCCCGTGCCGCGCGTAGAAGCCCTCCGACACCTCGTCGAGATCGGCCATGGTGGCGACATCGCGCCAGGCCTCCGGCACCGCCACCACGACATTGGCGGGCCCGAAGCCGAGCCTGACCAGCACCGCACCATCGGCGTCTTCGGGCGTCAGCGTCTCGCGCAGCAGATCCTCGCCGGTGATGCCGAGATCGGCCTTGCCGTCCCGCAAGGCATTGGCGATTTCCGCAGCCGACAGCAGGGCCACTTCGACCCCTTCGAGACCGCTCAGGCTGGCGCGGTAGAGCCGGTCCGAACCGTTGCGCGACATGCCGAGGCCGGCCCTGTCCAGCCGTTCCAGGGCCGCCTCCATCAGCCGCCCCTTGGAAGGCATGGCAAAGGTGAGCGGTGTCATGCCGGCCCGCCGATCACCGCCAGCACCCGGTTGATATGGATGCCGCAGCCCACCGCCGGCACCGGCACCGGCGAGCCCATGTCGGACAACAACTCGTCATAGCGGCCGCCGCCCGCGATCTGGTGCTGGCCGGCTTCGATCTGGAACACGAAACCTGTGTAGTATTCGAGGTTTCTCCCGAATGTCGCCGCGAAGCGGAACCGTCGCGGATTGAGGCCGAGCTCTTCCATCTCCTCGAGCCGCTGGCCGAATGCTTCGACCGCCGCCGCGAAGGCTTCGCCACCGCCGAGCCGCGCCAGCGCCGGCGTGACGGCGAGCGGCTCGCCGGCTATGCCGAGATAGGCATTGATCCGTTCCACATGCTCCCTGGCGATCGGCGCCTCGTTGCGGTCGGCTGCCTTTTCCAGCAGCCGTTCGGCAATCTCCTCGACACTGCGGCCGCCTTCCTCACCGATATCCTCGAGGCTGGCGACCGCCGCCGCGAGGCTCTTGCCCGCCACCAGGTCGACGAAGCCCGAGATGCTGGTGCGCTTGCGGGCCTGCGGTGCTGCAAACTGTTCGAGAAGATCGTGGAAAGCGCGCGGCCGCCAGAAGTGCCGCCGGAGCCGCCGCCGCCAGCGTTCCGGCATCGGCGTGTCCGCAAGCAGCGCCTGGAACAGGCCGAGATCGCCGAGTGTCACCTTGGGCCGGGTGACCCCCGCCGTCTCGAGCGCGTTGAGGGTGAGCTTGAGCACCCGTGCTTCCGCCGCCTCGCGCTCCGGAGCGGCATACCATTCGATGCCGGCCTGGCCGAATTCACCGGGGCTCGCGGTTTCGTTCGGATAACGGAAGGCCGGTCCGCAATAGCAATAGCGCGCCTCCGCCTCGGGCCTTGCCGCATGGCTCAGGTGATAACGGCAGGCCGGCACCGTCAGGTCGGGCCGGAGACACATCTCGCTGCCGCCGGGATCGGTGAACACATAGGTGCGCGAGCGGATGTCCTCGCCCGAGCGTTCGAGAAAAATGTCAGCCGGCTGAAGAATGTCGGGAGCGATATGGGCGAAGCCCGCGCTCTCGAACACCGTCATCACCGCCCGCTCGATCCGCTCGATCGCGAGCCGTTCGTCTGGCGTCCTACCGGGCATGGCGTGCGCAGGCCCTCATCCGCCCTTCGGGCACCTTCTCCCACCTTCGGCGGGAGAAGGGAGGAGAGAGCGACTTGCCCTCTCCCATGCGCAGCATGGGGGAGGGTCCGCGAAGCGGGGGTGAGGGCCAAGCACTCACCGGCCCAGCGCCTTCTTCACCGCCTCGACCAGCTGGGCTTCCGGCACCGAAAACTGCGCGAGCCGCTGGCTGGCATATTCCGCGCGGCTCGTGATACCGGCGGCAAGTTCGCTGCCGAGCCTGAGATCCTTGATCTGGACCTCGCCTCTGGCCTTCTCATCGCCGCCCTGGATGATGACGAGGGGCGCGCCCCGCTTGTCGGCATATTTCATCTGCGCCTTGAAGCCGGCGGTGCCGACATACATTTCAGCCCGTATGTCTGCGGCGCGCAGCGCCTGCACCATGCGCCAGTAGTCGCCCTGGCGATCCTTGTCCATGACGGTGACGACGACGGGTGCGAGCACCGCTGACTCTTCAGCCTTGCCCACGAGCTTCAGCGCCGCATAGAGCCGCGACACGCCGATCGAGAAGCCGGTGGCCGGAACTTTCTGGCCGGTGAATCGGGCAACCAGATCGTCGTAGCGTCCGCCACCGCCCACCGAGCCGAAGCGCACCGGCCTGCCGTCCTCGTCCTTCGTCTCCATCAGCAATTCGCATTCGAAGACGGGGCCCGTGTAGTACTCGAGCCCGCGGACGACGGATAAATCAATACGGACCCTCTCTCTGCCGTAGGCAGCTGCTCTAACGAGAGAATGGACCTTGGATAGTTCAGTAAGGCCCTCCATCATCATGGAGTCGCTATGAAAGGAGGACATGAGTTCATCGATTAAGTAGTAGTCCTCGTCTGCGGCGGCCTGGAAGCCCGTCTGAAAGTAAGTACCTTGATTAGCCTTTGCGTGTTCTGTTAACGCGGTTTCCAAGAAGCCTACGATGATATCAATTTGGCGGCCTGAAAGGCCTGCTCCTCTAGTGTAATCCCCACTTTCGTCTCGTCGACCTTCTCCCAAGAGCTGTCGGACGCCTTGGAGACCTACGCGATCCAACTTGTCAATTGCTCTGAGCACGACAAGACGGGTTGCGGCATTCTCCTGAACGTCAAGGCCCGCAGACTGTAGCAGACCATCTAGGACCTTTCTGCTGTTGACCTTCATCACATACTGCCCGCGCTTGATCCCCAGTGCTTCCATCGTGTCCGCCGCCATCATGCACACCTCGGCATCGGCCGTCGGCGAGGCCGAGCCTACCGTGTCGGCATCGAACTGCATGAACTGCCGAAAGCGGCCCGGTCCCGGCTTCTCGTTGCGGAACACCCAGCCCTGCCGGTAGCTGCGATAGGGCGTGGGCAGCGTTTGCTGGTTCTCGGCCACGAAGCGCGCCAGCGGCGCGGTCAGGTCATAGCGCAGGCTGAGCCACTGCTCGTCATCGTCCTGGAACGAGAACACGCCTTCGTTCGGCCGGTCCTGGTCGGGCAGGAACTTGCCCAGCGCCTCGGTATATTCGATGAAGGGCTGCTCCACCGGCTCGAAGCCATAGGCCTCATAGACCTCCTGGATTTTCGCCAGCATCTGCCGGACGCCCCGGATCTCCTCCGGGCCGATGTCGCGAAACCCCTTGGCCAGCCGGGCCTTCGGTCGCTGGTCTCTGGCAGCCATCATCTCCCTCTCGAAACGCGAGAGGCTTCTAATGGATGAAAGTGAAAGCGGCTAGCCCTTTCGTCCACGCCTTTCCTGTTCCTTCTCCCTGCACCCTGTGCAGGGAGAGAGTCCCGGAGGGGATGAGGGCACGTTGGCTTGGTGCTGACACGGGTATTCGCCGTCGGCGAGCCACCTCAATTACGACCGCTGCAGAAGCCGGAAACGTTCCCCTCTCCCCCGCCGGGGGAGAGCGACTATCTGAGGAGTCAAGTTGCATTTG